>JAPORQ010000038.1 GCA_026710155.1 Paracoccaceae bacterium | reverse complement strand
CATTTCAAGGGAAAACATGCTGCACTGCAAAAAAAATTTCGCTCATGCTCGAAATGCACCTCAATTGGTCAATAACAATTGGCCCAATCGGGTCACCCTTTCGGTGGTTTTTCTGCCAATGCTGGAATTTCTGACCGCCCTGGCCAATGCCTCGGCTTCACCGATAACAACGACCAAACCCTTGCCACGTGTAATACCAGTGTAAACCAGTTTTCTTTGAAGCATGATTCTATGTTGCAACATGAGGGGTATGACCACCGCTTGGTACTCTGATCCCTGGCTTTTGTGAATGGTTATGGCAAAGGCGGGATCAAGGGAGTCCAAATCCTCGAATTCATATTCCACGGCCCTGCCGTCAAAATCAACTTCAAGGCGGTTATTTGCACTGTTGATTGCATGTATGAAACCGATATCCCCATTGAAAACCTCTCTGTCATAATCATTGCGGTTCTGTATGACCTTATCACCTCTGGAAAAACTTCTGGTTCCATGAATGACTTTCTGGCCAGCCTTGGGATTGAGTTTTTCCTGGAGTACCTCGTTAAGGGCATTTATTCCTACAAGGCCATTTTTCATGGGAGCCAGTACCTGGATATCACGAACCGGATTCAACCCAAACTTGTTTGGAATACGTTCGGTGACCATAAGACTTACATAATCCTGACACTTCTGGGGATCTTTGGTTTCGATAAAGAAAAAATCATCATTGATATCACTTTTCAAATTTGGAATGTTCCCTGCAAGAATTTGCCGGGCAACGGCAATTATCCTGCTTCCCTGTGCCTGACGGTAAATCTCGGTGAGGAAAACAGCTTCAACAGATCTGGACAGGATGAGATCCTTCAAGACATTGCCTGGACCTATTGATGGCAACTGATCCTTGTCCCCAACAAACAATACCGCAGTGGAAGGGCCTATTGCTTTCATGAGGGAGGCCATCAATTCAATATCAATCATCGAAACCTCATCCACAATCAGCAAATCACATTCCACCGGATTGTGCTCGTCAAATCTCATTTCCTGCCTGATGGGATCTATACCCAACAAACTGTGGATGGTTGAAGCAAAATAGCCAGTTGCCAATCCCATTTTCTTGGCTGCAGTACCTGTTGGTGCACACAGCTTCACCTCCCGGTTCTGTGATTGGAAAATTTTCAACACGGCATTGATGATTGTCGTCTTGCCGACACCGGGCCCACCTGAAATAATGGACACATTATTTGTACAGGCGACCTTTATTGCTTCCTTTTGCTGTTCTGAAAACACGATATTGGAGTTATATTCCATGGTCTGAAAAATTTGCTGGAAATTATTAAACTCGAAGACAGGAGGTTCGTGGTTTTTCCTTTTGATCAACTTGGCGACAAGGTTTTCCAGATCGAAATAATATCTGTGAAAGACCGACTGTATACCTGACTGATTCTCGACAACTAGGTTGTGTGATTGCACCTCCTCCTTCAGCGCCTTGTATATTGCATCCCGAGGTACATTCAAAAGAACCTCTGTTTCCGATAGCAAATCCGAAAGTATCAACCCACAACTACCATTCTGAGCAGCTAGTTGGAGGGTATAATTGAGACCTGCTCTGATTCTTCTTGCATCATCTCTTTCGATGCCTACCTTTTTTGCAATGTCATCAGCAGTGGTAAAAGCAATACCCCATATGTTTTCAATCAATTGGAAGGGGTTTTCCTTTACAGCGTTATAGGTGTTATATCCATATCGTTTTATAATCCGGCGAATTAACGATTTCGAAAGTCCAAATTCGTGAAGGAAAATTGTAACCTGTGATTCTTCTTTTTGTAAATCCCAGGTTTTGACCAGATTGTCGGATACCGTCTTGTTAAGCCCTCTTACCTTGGCCAGCTTTTGCGGTTCCTTTTCCAGTACCTCAAAAACTTGATTGCCAAACATCTTTACTATCCTGGCAGCAAGGATCTTGCCAATACCCGGGAAAATACCCGAAGCAAGGTATTTTTCTATGGCATCAGGCCGGGTTGGCAATCTGCTTTGAATGGATTGGGCCTTGAATTGCTTGCCATACTTGAGGTCTTTAATCCATTTTCCATAGGCCGTAACATGAGTTCCTGCTTCTATGGTTCCCAAACCTACACCAACGACGGTCGACTCAAATTTTTCCTGATCCAATGTCACCCGAAGAATGTGATAGCCATTTTCAGGATTATTGAAGACAATCCTTTTTACTGTTCCTGATACAGTTTGCAGGTCATCAGAGGATTTATCTGATGAAAGTTGTGTTTCACACCTATTTTCAGTTCCATCTGACATTGTCTCAGTTCGAATTAATTTCTAGCAACTCGTTTTTGTTGATTTAAATCAACCACAAAATATATCAGGGTTCAGTCAGTTTAAGTTCAATTCTGCGGTTTCTGGCTCTTGCCTCAGGAGTATTTCTATCATCAACAGGTTGATATTCACTGAAACCGGTCGCGGCCAGTTTTTCTGGTGGTAATTTATTTTCCTCAACTAAAAATTGCACAACAGAACGCGCTCGTGCCTGGCTCAATTCCCAATTATCCTCAAATTCACTGCCTGGGATGATTTTTTGATTGTCAGTATGCCCATCCACCCGTAATACCCAACTAATATCATCAGGTATACCGAGGGCCTCGATGATGGCTGCTACTTTTTTTATTTCCTCCTTGCCTTTGTCTGATAATTGTGCCTCGCCTGTAGCAAATAAAATTTCACTCGAAAAAACAAACCTGTCCCCGGTTATTTCAACACCATCAACCCTTTCTACGAGATCACGTAGATCCGCAAGGAATTGCGATTGGTATTTGGACAATCCCAACTCTTCCTGATCATCAGGCAGGTCCAGCTCTGTTTCTGCCAACCTATTTGCTGTTTCTTGCAATTCTGCTTCGAGTTCCGCTATCAATTCTTCCTGCTTCTTCAAATCTTTGATAAGTTCCAATACCTTGGTTGCCAATGAAGCATTAAGTAGTCCACCCAAACTGGAATCATCGGTACGCTCATTCTCGAAATATGTATTGACTTGCTTGTCGGCATCTGAATATTGCTCAAGAAACTCGGTCAATTTCTCTGCAACCTGATTGATTCCCTGGACTGTATCCAGTTTCTTTAAATCCTCGACCTCTATCAATCCTCCCAACTGATCGAATATGATATTCTTGAATTCTTCAATACTTTTTTCTGCTTCCTCAAGTTCCTTTTGAGTCAAAATCAATTCATTTGAACGCTCTTCAATTTCACTCTCCAACTTTCTTTGGTTCGTCATATTGTTATCTTGACTGGTCTCATTTGCAAGCAATTGAGCCTGTATTAACCTGTTATTTTCCTCCAATTCTCCTTTTTCCTCTGTAAGTTCATCAAATTCAGATAGAAGGTTTGCAATTCGTTCATTCAATTCTTCCGATTGAGACAACAGTTCCTTTTTTTCCCTTTCCAATTGATCAATCAAAGCAAGTCTTTCCTGATCCTTGCGGTGCAAATTCCTTAAATCATTTCTTAAACCTTCAATAGTCTCGTTAAGTTTGGAAATACTTTCCTCAAGGTTGCTCTTATCTGATTGAAGGTTCGCAATCAGGGCAATGTTTTCCTGGATTGCCGAATTGTTTTTGTTGACTTCTTCAATAAGTGCTTTTTGTTTACCTTCCAACTCCTCTCTAACCAGATTATTCCTTGCAATTTCTCCTTCTAGGCTGACTCTGGTATCAATCAATGCCTTGTTGTCCTCTCGCAAACGGTTTAATTCATCGTCCTTCACGCTAATTAGTGCACTGTTAACCCGAATTTCACTTTGAAGGCTTATGGCCCTATCCTGTAATTCAGCAATAAATTTGTTCTTGGCCTCGATGGTCCGATTCAAATCGTTTAGTTCAGAATTCAAAGCGGTAATATCCGACAGGATTTCCTCGGACCTTTCATTATTTTGAGCCAATTCGCCTTGAAGGGCTAGCAATTCCCTTGTCAAATCGTTTCTTTGCTTTTTGATTTCAGCAAGTTCAAGTTCAAGATTGGCAATCGTTTTCCTGAGTATCCCCTGCTGGGTTGTCAGGTCTGAAATCAATCTTTCTTTTTCATCGATTGCTTCTAGATTGCCGGAATTAACAATTCCCATAGTATTCAAATCTGCTTGCAAACCCTCGATGGTTTCTTGAAGATTCGAAATTAACGATTTAAGAAGGACTCTTTCTTCATTTAAATCAACCAGTTCCGATTCCAGTTTTTCCTGCTCACTCTGATAGGTAAAAACATCAGAATTGATTTCCTCAATCCTTGTATTCAGCTCGACTATCAGGACATCTCTATTTTCCAATTCCGAGCTTAGTTGGTCCTTCGTGGATTCAACTTCATCCAAATCTGTGAGCAATTCTTCAATTCGACTTGCCAGAGCAAGATTGATTGCCTCTCTTTCACTGAGATTCTCCTCCAGCAGGGTCCTCTCCTGCTGAAGATTTCTTACCTCTGCAATGATTTCCCCGATACGGCTATTGAGTATGACAATCAACGTATCTCTGCTTTCCAAATCATCATCAAGCCGTTCCATTTCGGACCGTGCTTCCACAATTTCGTTAAGCAGTTCGTCAATTTGACTTGCCAAGGAAAGGTTTGCTTCATCCCGTTTGCTAAGACTCTCCTCCAGATTCACTCTTTCCTGCTGGAGGTTTCTTACCTCCGCAATAATTTCATCTATGCGGCCATTGAGAATAACTATCAGGGCATCCCTATTTTCCAGATCAGTATTCAGTTGATCCTTCTCCGATTGAAGTTCCTCCAATTCCAGCAATAATTCCTCAATCCTGGTATCCAGCAGAAGAATTCTTGAGTCCTGCTCTTTGATTACTTCGGACAAATCGGTTTTTTCACCCTCAAGGTTATTGATTTCGGTGGAAAAAACGTACTGGATCAGTATAAAAATCGTAATGATGAAGACCAGGACAAGCAGCAAGGCTGTCAAAATATCGACAAAACCCGTCCAAATATTACTGGTACTTCGAGTTACAGGCTTCCTTCTCAACAATCTATTTTCCTAATTCTTTTGGTATCTTCATCCATGCCTGAATCCAGCGAAATGTAGAACATCAGTGAATTGATCCACTACGGTTATTTATACATTTTTATTTTTTGGAAAAGCCATCCCGAAGAATAATCACATAATGCAAAATGCCAATGGAATGTATCAGGACTATTTGAAATACACCCTGACACGGTAAACAACTGGGGAATTAGGTGGGCTTTTGTTTGATTGCCAAGATGCTTTAACATTCAAGCATTGTCAAATTTCTGCCAAATCGGCAATTGGTTTTTGGCGGAGTAATTTTCAAAAAAATAAATTTTGTTTTATTTGACTTTATTTTCCCTGTGATTTAATTTAACATTTCTAGTTTAATTCGGGGAGGATTTGTGATTTCCCCAGATTTATTTCGTTATAGGAGAAAGAAAATATGGACAGAAGATCTTTTCTGAAAACATCTGCAGTTGCTGGTGTTGCTTCAGCCGGGGGGGGGCTCGCTGCTCCAGCTATTGCCCAAGGCAATGTCAAGCTGACAATGGTTACATCCTGGGGCAGGGGACTGGCAGGAGTCTTTGACGCTGCCCAAAAGTGTGCCGATAATATCAACAATATGTCTGGTGGGTCCTTGACAATTGACGTCAAGGCAGCCGGTGAACTTGTGGGTGCCTTTGAAGTTTTTGATGCTGTCGCTTCAGGTCAGGCAGATATGTATCATGCCGCTGACTATTATTTTGTGGGTCAGCATCCCGCTTTTGCATTTTTTACTGGAGTTCCATTCGGAATGACGGCCACCGAATTGAATAACTGGTACTATCATGGCAATGGTAGGATGTATCATGATACCCTGGGTGAAATTTTTGGTCTAAAGTCCTTCCTGGCAGGTAACACTGGTACTCAGGCTGGTGGTTGGTTCCGTAAGGAAATCAACGGACCTGAGGATTTTGATGGTCTCAAGTTCCGTATGCCCGGATTGGGAGGACAGGCACTTGGTCTTTTGGGTGCTTCGGTACAGAACATACCTGGCGCTGAAGTGTATCAGGCTCTTGCATCAGGTGCGATAGATGGAACTGAATGGATTGGACCCTGGGCTGATGAAAAAGCAGGTTTCCAGGAGATCACCAAATTCTACTACACTGCAGGATTTCATGAACCGGCTGCCGGTCTGAGTCTGGTAACCAATCTTGAAGTGTTCAACAATCTTTCGAAAGAACATCAAACCATGATTGAGGTTGCTGCTGGCCATGCCAATGTATGGAACCTTAGCCAATACCTGTTCCACAATGGTGCAGCATTAAAGCGTCTTCAGGCCGAAGGTGTTAAGGTTCTGCAGTTTCCTGATAGTGTATGGGATGCCTTTGGCTCCGCTTCCATGCAACTTTACGGACAATATTCAGAGGATGATTTGTTTGCAGAGATTCTGGCTGACTATCAAGCAACCATGAGTGACAGTTCCGGATGGCTTACAAGTTCAACCGGAGCCTACCGCGCCCAACGTGACCGGGTAATGGGTTCATAGAAAAATCAAGAACTGCCCCTGAAATTCGGGGGCAGTTCCCTCCCTGCCGAGATTGATTGATGATTGACTTTGCTTCATCCTTCATTGAGGGTATCGCTCTAACATTCTACAATATATTTTATGCCTTGACCAACCCCCAGCTTTGGCTGGACTGGACTGACAAACAGTCCCTGATGCGGTTCATATATTACGGTGGATCATTTGAATTCTTTACGGCCGTAATTTTGGTGTTTTTTATCCTCACTGCGGTGGGAACTTATCATCGCCCCGTTATGTGGTGGTCTGTTAGAATTCTCGAATTCACAGGCAACCGAATCGGGCGTATCGCAGCATGGGCTGGCCTGTTGATGGTATTGCAACAAATCGTTATCGTCTTTCTGCAGAGAATATTCAGGGTTTCGGAAATTTCACTCGGACCTACTTCGCCGCTTGGATATGACCTGTTCCTGGGAACGACCAACATGCTGTTTTCCAAGGATCTGGCTTGGTGGGCAGAAGAGCTCAAGTTCTACAATGCCATTGTGATATGCCTTTGTTGCGGTTATACATTCATTCAGGGAGGTCATGTTCGGGTAGATCTCTTCTATGCGGGAATTACCCGACGGAAAAAGAAAATCATTGACATGCTCGGTTCCCTTTTCTTCATGATGCCGGCCATGTCTTTGATCTGGTTGTATGCATGGTACTTCATGTGGCGACATCTTATCACTCCAAAGGTCTCCGCCACCGACACGCTTGAAGTATTGCTTAGGAAATCGCGCATAGCAAAATGGAATGTTGAAACCATCGGCTTCTCACCAAGTGGTTTTGATGCGTATTTTCTCTTCAAGGTCCTTTTATTGCTTTTCGCCGGCCTCATGTTCCTGCAGGCAGTTGCCTTTTTCCAACGATCATTTCTTGAATATCGTGAAGGTGAAGGATCAGACAGCAAATACCTTGACAAGGATATATTGGAAACCACGATTGATGAATCTGGTCCAATTGCCTCGGAGACTGGAAATACAAAATGATTCTTGGTCTCGATGGAGTGGAAATCGGCCTTCTGGTAGTCTTTATGACCCTGTTTGGCTCAATCATGTCTGGCTTCCCAGTTGCCTTTGCAATAGGTGGATCAGCCGTAATTTCCTTTGGCGTACTGGCAGCATTAGACAATTCCGGATTGCTAATCCATCAGGCACTTGATACCTCAAGTGCCCAATACCGGGCTTTGGTGGATTCTGGTATTTCCAGTTATGACATTTCAAAATTCAAATATCCCGATTTGCCGGTAATTGCCCAACCCTTGTTTGAACGGGGATGGGAAGTTGCAGTCGATCGAAACCTCAGTTTCATTGTCAACCGAATGAACGAAAGGGTTCTGGCAGGGCAGTCGATCGAAACCCTGTTGGCCGTTCTCATGTTTGTGATGATGGGAATAACGCTGGAACGATCGAAAATAGCCAATGATTTGCTGACAACCATGGCCCGCATCTTTGGACCACTGCCCGGGGGATTGGCTGTCTCTGTGGTGGTTGTAGGGGCTTTTCTTGCAGCATCCACCGGTATAGTTGGTGCCACGGTGGTTACAATGGGATTGCTCTCGCTTCCCACCATGCTGCGGCATAACTATTCACCGGAACTGGCTACTGGTGTCATCTCGGCATCAGGAACACTTGGTCAGATCATTCCGCCATCCATTGTTATTGTACTGTTGGGTACATTGGCCGGGGATCTCTATTCCACTGCACAGGAGACAAGAGCACAAGCCGCTGGTTGTTCAGATGCCCTTACCTATTTGGGTGAAGCCGCAGTGGTTTCAGTTGGTACGCTTTTCCAGGCAGCCATTCTTCCAGGCATAATGCTTGCATTTCTTTATGCCGCCTATGCCTTTGGATATGCCATGATCAATCCCAAGAATGCCCCGCCTGTTACCACTGATTATTCACGGGAGGGCGCAATTACCAAACGTACTGCCTATACTTGGTTTCTGGGTGTGCCCTTTGGCTTGATCGGGGGAACAATACTGTTGATGCAGGTTGGATTGATAGGCAGCCAAAACATTGTCGTGGACTCAATGACAGATGTAACCTTTACATCTGATCTCAGGACCAATGTATCGGAAAAATGTCAGGAATCCATGATAGAATTGCATGGGCAGGAACGCTGGGACAGGGCAGTCGCCGAAGCAGAAAAGATAAGGGAAGCCGGAGGTGTTGAAGAAAGTCGGAAATTATCCTCAGAGGAACTGGAGCAGGCCATTCAGGATAAAATTGCAAATGCACCTCTGATCGGGACAGGTGTATCTGTTTTGTTTCTGCTTTTGACATTGATTCTCACCACCGCAAGAGGCATATCGATTGCAACCGATCCCAAGCCCCTTTATATAGGTTTTGGTGGTTCGGTGTTGGCCATTCTGATTGACATATTGTTGATCAGTCCAACCACCTCACCTGGTTTGACTGTTGTATACCTTGTCATTCCGCTGGCCCTGGCCGTTTACGGATGCAGGCATGCCCTGACAACGCTCGGCAAGAATGAATTGCTCAGGGTGGTCTTCCCGCCGCTTATTCTAATTGTTGCCGTTTTGGGTTCGATTCTTGGTGGCATAACGAATCCAACCCCTGCTGCCGCGCTTGGTGCAGGTGGTGCAATCTTGCTTGCCGCCTATCGAAAACTCCATGATCAAAACAAGTCCGGACGTATCATCCTGATATCCAGTTTCGCAATGGTCATCATGATCCTAATTGGTGTCAATTTTGATTTGCGAACAGGTAAGGAAGTCATTCTTGTGGAGGAATGGATTGCCATATTTATCGCCCTGGCCATGTATCATATTTGCATTTTGGGATTGTTGTACGCCTGTTGGACATTACTAAAAACCAAGGTTCTTTCACCTGTCGTAAGGGAAACAGCCAAAGTCACTTCCATGGTATTTACAATCCTGATCGGTTCCCAATTGTTGAATTTGGTGGTCATCTCGTTTGGAGGCGAGCACTATATTCAAGAGTTTCTACGAAGCTTCGAAAGGGAATGGGTCGTATTTGTGATCGTCATGATCGTTCTTTTCGTATTGGGTTTTGTGCTGGATTTTCTTGAAATCATATATATCGTCATACCGATTGTCGGACCTGTCATTTATGGTGGAACATTGGATCCGAAATGGGTTACAATCATGATTGCCGTTAATCTCCAAACCTCTTTCCTGACACCACCATTCGGTTTTGCCCTCTTTTACCTGAGAGGTGTTTCTCCACCGGAAGTCACAACCAGGCACATTTATCGCGGAGTTATTCCCTTTGTCATAATTCAGGTGATTGGGTTGGGACTATTGAGTCTTTTCCCTCAAGTCGTAACCATCGTACCAAATCTTATTCCCCACTAAACCCGAGGAAATCCGATGCAGTCCAACGGGTATGTAAATTGTACCTGGTGCTGTTTATTTCCCATTGGTTGCCAGCATTCGTTTTTGCTGTTTGTTCTCCCAATAAACATTCGCATAATTGGCACAGACAATCAGGATTGCCCCGGTAATTATGAAAATGTCGATGATTTCTCCATAGAACAGCATTCCAATTACGGCAATCAGGGGCAATCTGAGGAAATCCAGGGGAGCAACTATTATTGCTGGCGCCAATTTCAGTGCTTTGGTGATACAATAATGCGCAGATAGGCCGGTAAATGTAATGACCACCAACCAAATCATGGTTGCCAGTTCTGGTATCGGAATTTCACCATCCAATACGGCAAACATCAAACCCAGGATAGCCTGAATGACTGACATCCAGAACAGGATACAGATTACCGATGTAACTCTGGTGAGCATTTTCGTGTAAATATATGATCCTGCAAACCCAATTGCGCAGAGTGCTCCTGCAAGCACACCAAAATCAAAGGTCGCCATACCGGGTCTTGTCACAACCAGGACACCGGCAAAACCGACAATGGCAGTAAAGATCCTCGGTTTGGTAAGCTTTTCGCCAAGTAACAATGGTGCCGCCAGAGCAACCCAGATCGGAAAGGAAAATTCAAGTGCAAACACCTGGGCAAAGGGAATCAACGCCAAGGCATAGAACCACAGATTCTGACCGGCAAAATGAAACAGGTTGCGTGTGATGTGCAATTTCATGTTTTGTAGATTGATTTGTCCGAGGGTTCCGGCAATACCACCCATGGTCAGGACAATTATTATCCCAATCAGGGATCGATAAAGCATGAGTTCAAAGGTATCTAGCTGGATCAATGCTTCACGACCTGATAAGGCCATCAGGCTGAAGGATACAACAGCCCCCATCATCCACGCCGCTGCTGCCAGGGCAGCTGTACCTGGTTTTACCATTGGTTAAACCAATACTTCCAAGATCAAATGGGCATTGTATGAATGTACCTTGAAACAAGCCGAGTGTTTATGGCCATTCTTAAATTTGTGATCGTTATTCTTCCAATCCATCGATACAAGCCACTAAATTAAATCAACTCAGGATGCACGTCAACCTGTAGAAAATGCAATTACAAAATTGTCCTTGATAGTATAATAGTAACTAAGGTTTTACTTTGAACCAATAATCAAAATTATGTCGGTAAATAAATATTTTGCTCTGCCTGAATCAGTAGCCAAAGGATTAACGTATAGAAGCCGTGAATTTCTAATGAAGGAACAATTTTGATATCAAAATCAATCCTTCCAGGCAATTTATTTGAAGATTTAATGGGTTTTGGACTTATGGATCAGATTCTGAGGGAACAAGGGTTTGGCTACAAATAAAAAACGGATTTGGGGTTGGATGTTTTTTGACTGGGCCAGCCAACCTTACCATACCTTGCTCATAACATTCATTTTTGGACCGTATTTTGTTTCTGAAGTAATGGATGATTCTGTCCTTGCTCAGGAATACTGGGGATGGATGTTGGCAATTTCAGGAATACTGATTGCATTGTTTGCTCCGGTATTGGGTTCAGTTGTCGACAATCGTCCTTCCAAGAACCCATGGATGATACTCTTTTCACTAATGATCATTGTTGGATCAGCCTATCTCTGGCTGGCGGTTCCAAATTCCAGCCAGGTTGCATTGATTTTGCTTTTTTTCGGAATTGGTCTTATGGGCATAGAATTTGCCACGATCATCACCAATTCAATGCTGCCCGATCTTGGACCCAAAAGGGATGTCGGTCAAATTTCAGGCAACGGATGGGCGTTTGGCTATTTGGGCGGCATCATTGCGTTGGCAATAATGATGCTATTTTTTGCAGAAACCGAGACTGGCAAAACATACCTGAACATTGATCCATTATTTGGCTTGGATGCAGAAAAACGAGAGGGTACTCGCTTTGTTGGTCCATTTTGTGCCTTTTGGTACCTGATTTTCATGATTCCCTTTTTCATGTGGCTAAGGCCTGATAAAATTCGGATGATTGATGATGTGAAGAGAAACAAAAGCAACCTTTACCAAATGGTCAGAGTCAATTTAAAGGCCATTGTAGCCAACTTTTCCAATGTGGCAAAGTGTAGAAGCCTGTCAGTTTATCTTCTTTCATCAATGTTCTACAGAGATGCGCTGGCTGGCATATTTGCTTTCGGAGGAATCTATGCCGCAGGAGTATTGGGATGGTCAATTACCCGATTGGGTGTTTTTGGAATACTGGCCTTGGTCTTCGGTATGATTGCCACAATTATCGGAGGGTATTATGACAAAAGGATTGGTCCGAAAATTGTCATCATAATATCAACCATTGTCCTGATAGTGGTTGGAATGATCATATTATCCACTTCACTGGAAGAAGTACTTTTTATTCCAGTAAAGGAAGGATCCTCCCTTCCCCATATATCATTTTGGATATGCGGATGCCTAATTGGCGCCGTAGGTGGTACTCTTCAGGCATCCTCACGTACGATGATGGTGATCCAGGCCATCAAGGGTCGATACACCGAAGCATTCGGGCTCTATGCCCTGACCGGCAAGGCAACCTCTTTTCTGGCACCATTTTTGATTGCTGTTATTACCAATATTTCTGGTGACCAGCGGTTGGGCATTTCACCGGTGATTCTTCTGGCCCTGATTGGCTTGATTCTGTTATACTGGGTCAAACCCGATGGCGATGAAAACCGACCTAGTGCCTGAAATGTCTGATGCCGGTGAATATCATTGCCATGCCATGCCTGTTGGAAGCCTCAATCACTTCATCATCACGTACTGATCCACCTGGCTGGATCACTGCCGAGATACCTTCGGAAGCTGCATTATCAATACTGTCCCGAAAAGGAAAAAACGCATCTGAAGCCATTACTGCTCCCTTGATGTTCAGTCCGGCTTGCCGTGCCTTGATACCAGCAACACGCGAGGAGGTTATGCGGCTCATTTGACCAGCCCCGATTCCAATGGTCATCTTGTCCCGGGCATAGACAATGGCATTGGACTTGACCATCCTTGCAACCTGCCATGCGAATTGAAGATCAGCCAATTCCCTTGTACTGGGACTTCTTTTGGTTACAACCATCAATTCCTTGAACAGTTGTGAGTCTGATTCCTGAACCAACATCCCTCCGGATACATGCTTGTACATCATGTAATCCGAATCCAAAGGCCATTGACCACAGGCCAACACCCTTATTGTTTCCTTGCTGGCAAGTACCTGCCTGGCAGGTTCGGATATGGATGGTGCTACAATCACCTCAACAAATTGCCGCTTGAGTATTTTATTGGATGTCTCTTCATCAATCTCTCGATTAAAGGCAATAATTCCACCAAAAGCAGATTCGGGATCGGCTGAATATGCCTTGTTGTATGCATCAGCCAATTTATCAGAAATGGCAACACCACATGGGTTTGCATGTTTAACTATCACACATGCGGGGGCTTCATCAAACTGGCGTACACATTCAATGGCTGTATCGGTATCAACAATATTATTGTAGGACAGTTCCTTGCCTTGAAGTTGTTTTGCATTGGAAATACTCCCAGAGGGGATACTCTTTTCAACATAAAATGCAGACTTCTGATGAGGGTTTTCTCCATACCTCATACCTTGACGATAGTACCATCTTCGATTCAAAACAGCTGGAAATTCATCAATTGACCGAAGATTGTCTTGCGGATTTAAACGACCAAGAAAATTGGCAATGATGCCATCGTAATTTGCCGTATACTCGAATGCCTTGACGGCAAGGGCATGCCTAGTTTCCTCGTCGACGGCACCGGCATTATTATTCATGCTGACCTGAATAAGGTCATAATCTCCTCTGTCGACAGCAACCGTTACATGCTTGCAATTTTTGGCGGCAGCCCTGATCATGGCGGGCCCTCCTACATCAATATTTTCAATGGCATGGGACAAGGATACTTCAGGATTGGATACCACGGCTTCGAATGGGTAAAAATTCACCACGACAAGATCTATGGGGATAATACCATGTTCCTGCATAACTTCCTCATCCTGACCCCTTCTTGCAAGTATTCCCCCGTGGATCAACGGATGAAGTGTCTTTACCCTGCCATCCATGATTTCCTTGAACCCGGTGTAATCCGTGATTTCACTTATTGTAATTCCGGACTCTCTTAGAAACTTGGCAGTTCCTCCGATTGACAGGATTCTTATTGATCTCTTTTGGAGTTCTTGGGCGAATTCAATCAATCCGGCCTTGTCGGAAACACAGATCAAGGCATTTCGGATAGGAACTGATGAAGGTTTGAAGTTTGTTGCTTCACTCATTTTCTTTATGCTTTACTATCGGTATTAAAATTACCTGAAACCTGAAACATACGGAACTATTCAGAACATAAATTCTACCATCATTGTGTCTTGGCTTTGTTTTTGTATAGAGTGATTGGAATTCCGTGTATCTTTCTCTTGGATCATCATTGGGAGCAAAAAACATTTCCGGGACTCCGTAATCTTTTACGTTTTCAAGTAAACGCTTTACTTGTAACTTTAAGCTTGATCTGAAGTCAATATAGATATCCCAATCTGTTTCTGATTTCAATTTTGTCGGATATTCATCTGTCCCAATAATTTTATATTTTCATCTTTATGGCACATCATTTATCATTCAATTTTCCAAAACAGCGGTGAAAAAAGCTTGAATTTATATTATCCCGTGAACATGGTTTGTCATTTCCCTTTACTTACCATTCCTCAGGTTTACTGATATTGGTACCTGGAATCAGGTCGGGGAGTTGGCTGCATTCCAATAGATTCCTGCGGATATTCCGGTGAAAATTTGCATACTCTGTCAAGTCTTGGGAAGGATGCCTGTTGCCAGGTGTCATGAGACCCAGACATTTTTCCCTCTGTTCCCTTACTAGTCTCAGGGCAGTGGCCAGGTCACTGTCATTCGAGACCACTACGGCACAGTCATATTTATCCCGCCAAGCATCGTTCAACAAGTGGACGGCAAGATTGACATCAGAACCCTTTTCTTCGGTCCTCAATACCCTGACCTTCCTGTGTGGCGGTTCAACCAAAGGTAGGCTGGATCTCCTTGTCCTGAATTTTCCCTCGATTATTTCAATGTCTTGGCAATGGGCCCGCAAGGCAAGGAGATAAAAGTCTTGTCGTTGCGGTTTACCCGGATCGTTTTCACGGCTTTCAACTCTGGCCGTAAAGTATTTTATTTTCAGGTCTGTGTGATGTAGGTTAAGCATGTTGCGAAACAATGCAGAAAGATTCAGCCATTTGTATGGTGTTTATCTCAAGGCCCCATAATACAAGTTGAAACCATCAACATATATATGGGTTCGCATAGCTTTCCTTTCAAAAAAAAGCGGGGCCTAATGCCCCGCACCCTAGAGACAACGCCTTAGGGGTGGCTGTTACCAATATACAGTATTTTCAATTTGTTTCAAGAAGTTTTTTTATCCCTCACCATTCAAAGTCGAAAACCTGCAGGTTTACCCGGCCCGGTAGGGATTCTCCCTAATAGACAGACCCTTTTGCCTCAATTTGTGGAGGACAACAACATTCTTTCCCCTTAACATGATTTACTCCCGTTTATGATAGTGCAATACCGGATAAACCCACCGAACGGAAGCGGATCATATTGACTTTGGTGATGGAAAACCCTCAAATATAAACAACGCAGCCGATTTAAAATGTAACTTTTCTATGAACATTTTGACTGATTTATTTTCTGTTTTTCCATTAAGCTATTCAAAAAGGGTAAAAATATTCAAAAACAGTAACATAACAGGAGTTTCAAATTTTGGATTTGAGTCAAGATGACTAATCACTGGCAAAAGAAATGGGCACCGGGCTGCCTTAGTTTCTTAACGAGGCCTGAAAATACATATTAAACTATACTCCTTCTGTTCATACCATGTCTGATAAATCAACCATAAATGAAATTACTCAGGAACAGCTCTTGGGAAAGCTCGGTAACCTGCACACTGACAAACGAAACATGGTCGCAATCGCAGCTCCTCCAGGAGCAGGCAAAACCACCTTGACCGACTGGTTGGTCAAGGAAATTAATGAAAACTCACAATTCAAGGCGCAGGCCCTCTATCTGGACGGGTTCCACTTTGATAATATTCTCCTGACCAAAATGAACCTGCTGAAATGGAAAGGAGCTCCAAATACCTTTGATGTAAAAGGTATGGAAAATACTCTGAAGAGATTGAATGGCTTTCCAGCCGAAGATGTTGCTGTACCGTTCTTTGATCGGTCCCTGGAAATAGCCCGGGCTGGTGCCAGTATTATTTCCAAAGATACAAATTTATTGATTGTCGAAGGAAATTATATTCTATGCGACATTTCTCCCTGGGATTCACTCAACAAATATTTTGACCTGCGAATTCTTATCAAAACACCCATAAATGTGCTCAAGGATAGGCTAAGGAAAAGATGGGAATACTATGGGTTGGATGAGGAATCCATCCGTTTCAAGCTTCATGAAAATGACCTGCCGAATGGAGATTTCGTAATGGAGCACAGCCGGTTGGTTGATTACTTCCTGATACAATCTCAGGATGATTAATGACCGGATTCAGTTTTCCGGTCAGTTTGAAATTGAACCCAATTGCCGGATGATCTCACCTTTGGCATTGGCATTGTCCTCGAGTATCCTAAGCAGTTGAAGTTCGATGCTCCTTAGCAACAATCGAGTTTCCGAATCCCCGATACCCAAGGCAATTTTTTCCAGTGTTTCGGATAGCTGGGCTTGATTTTCCACAATTTGGTAGAGGGAATTGGTCATATTTTGGCTTTGTTGTTCCCTTGACTCAAGATCCTGGGTGCTGGCCTCGGTATATTCCATTATTCTGGAGAACATCAGATTCATGTCTCTGACCGCTTCCATTGTTTCAGACTTGTTCTGCTCGGAAATGATGAACAAATTCCTCATTTCCACAAGCAAATCCGAGATTTCCTGTGAATAGGGTGTTGTGGAGTAAGCCTCATCCTGAATTTCCACTCCCGGTTGGCTGACACCAATTTTGGTGATTTTTGAAACCCAATCCTCCAGGGTTCGATAAAACCTGTTCTGGCTGTTGCTGACAAACAAATCCAGCAACCCAACCACCAGGGAACCAATCAAGCCCATCAGTGATGAGGAAAAGGCCAGTCCCATACCTCCAAGGGGTCCTTCCAAACCTACTATTATAACTTCAAAAAGGTTGCTTGTTGGTCTGTCTTCCGCAAGACTCTGGATAAATTCCGAGATCTGGGGAATGGCAATTGCAAGTCCAATAAACGTTCCCAACAACCCCAAATAAATGAGCAGGTTGGTAATGTAGCGGGTACTTTCACGATGTTCTTCGACTCTCGATGCCACTGTATCAAGTAGTGATTGGGCTGAAACAGTGGTTAAACGCAACCTCTTGGAAGTAGACCCCAACAAACTTGAAAGGGGAGCCAATAGGCTTGGTGCCGAAGGAAGATTATCCGTACCGCTAGAGTTTATGAAAAGACCGATCCACCCGACCGACTTGAAAATGAGAAAAATCTGTGAGAAACTTGTTACCACTCCCCAAAGGAAGACGAAAATGATCAGTCCCAGAATGTAACCTGAATATTTGGATTGATAGAAAAATTCCGTGATGTTTTCCCAAAATATGTAAACACCGCATATCACCGCCAACAACACCAACAACATGGATACCATCTGGGTGAATGGTTGCTCGAAATATGTATAAAATTCTCCCCCTTGGGTGTTATCTTGTGAACCTATGTCACCAGATGATTCCCGAGACCCAAATGGAAAGTTGAATATTTTCATACTTTTAGATACCTTTCAAGACGGCAAGCAATCAAAAACAAACTAATAATAACACTTACTTTCTGAAACCCTTTAATTATATAATCCATGAATAAAATAACTTTAAAGAGGTTGTCATGGATGCTGTTTTGTTTCAGGGGTATATTGGATTAGTAATAGTAATTGGACTGTTCCTTCTGATTTTCTTCTTTATGATGGTAAAGTCAATACCACAAGGGGAAAACTGGACAATCGAACGATTTGGCCGATTTGCCAGAACTCAACAACCCGGCCTAAGACTCATAGTACCATTAATCGAGCGTGTTGGAAATAAAGTCAACATGATGGAAAATGTCCTGAATGTTGGCGCCCAGGAAGTCATTACTCGTGACAATGCCACGATTTCGGCAGATGCCATTGCCTTCTATCAGGTCATTGTTGCTGAAAGGGCCTCCTATGAAGTAAGGAATCTGGTCAATTCCCTGGAAAACCTGATCCAAACCAATATCAGATCAGTAATAGGGTCAATGGATTTAGACGAATCTCTTTCGAACCGTGACCAGATAAACAACCGGTTGCTGATGGTTATCGATGAAGTTGTCAAACCCTGGGGAGTCAAGGTGACCAGAATAGAAATCAAGGACCTGACCCCTCCTCCCAATATATCGGAAGCTATGGCCCGACAAATGAAGGCGGAGAGGGATAAACGTGCCGAAGTACTTCAAGCAGAAGGAGAAAAACAATCCGCCATTTTACGGGCTGAGGGTCTGAGAGAGGCACAGATCAGGGAAGCCGAAGGTCGGAAGGAGGCAGCCTTTCTGGATGCCGAAGCACGTGAAAGAGCTGCCGAAGCTGAAGCCAAGGCAACTGAAATGGTTTCAAAGGCCATTGCCGATGGTGATATTCAGGCAGTGAACTATTTTGTTGCCCAGAAATACACCCAGGCCCTGGAATCAGTCGCTTCATCACCAAACTCGAAAACCATCATGATGCCGCTTGAAGCAAGTAATCTGCTTGGTTCTATTGCCGGTATCGTCGACTTGGTCAAGGGAGATACAAAAAAACCTGATGATGCCTGATCTCGAAAGGAAGAAACATGCCTGAACTGTTGACGGAATTGTCTCCCTGGGTATGGATTTCCGTTGGATTTCTACTGGGAATTGTTGAATTACTAGTAACCACCACCATTTTCATTTGGCCGGCCCTTGCCGCCTTTTTGGTAGGTATTGCTATGTTCATGACGCATCTGGATTTTATCACCCAGATATTGCTGTTTCTGATTCTTACCGTGGTTGTGGCGCTTGCTGGGCGATACCTGCTACCAAAATTTGAAAAGATTTCTGGTGGAAGGAACCGATCAATTCTCAACGATCCTACTAGACGAAATATTGGCGAAATAGGAACTGTTATTTCTTTGGATGAAAACGGAGGAATCGGTGTTTTTGGTGGAGTTCGTTGGCATTTTCGTTTGCAGGAAGGTGTTTCTGTTGATGATAAATCCATAAAGAAAGTCAAGGTTGTAGATTCTACCGATTCTTTATTGATAGTACAGCCCTTTGCTAATCAAGACGCTCCCTAACCAGTTTATTCAGTTTCTCCAGGTTGGCATCTGCAATTCCCAACTGGTTCAATCTATCGACAGTTTTGCTGAGGTAATCACAATTCGGCCCAACATCCCCTCTGGCACTAGAGATTATACGAGCTTGCCGTTCAAGGGACAGGTTCCCAGTATATTGCGAATGGTCAGTGTTGACAACATATAGCAGTGCAGTAGGGGTTCTGCCATCACTCATATTGATTTTATCCGTACATTCAATATAGGCATAGGATATCAATTCCCTTGCATGCAGATACAACAGGACTTTCCGCTTATCTTCCCGTTTACATCTTAATGCCATTCCCTGGCAATTCTGTCCCTTGCGTTTTTCGAGTGCCAATACCAAACCGGGATTTTCCGGTGTACCACGGTAGTGTACGGACCACATGCAAAATGATCTTTGATAACCATACAAAACCGAGGGAATACTTTCAACTATTTCAAATCCAGGGTTCCAAAGCAGGGAACCATATGCAAAAACCCAGAGATCTGCATTATCTTCCTTGAATTTATCCCATATTTTATCGTTCATAACCAACAATAGAGCAGTGAATACTGATTATGGTAGGTTTATCACTTTGAAATGTTTTTGTTTCTTAACTTCAGACATTTTTTTTACTGAAACACCCTGTTCATGAGGTCGATGCCCCTGAAAAGGAACTAATTTCTCCCACTGTTTCCATATCAATTTTAACTTTTTTATTCTTCCTAAGCCAAAACTATCCCGTCTATTGCGAAACCGATTAAAATTAGTTCCAACTATCAACCATTTTCAATTAACAAAGGTCGATTCATCATCATCGCTTACTTGAAAGGATTTGGATGAATCATTTATGAATTAGTCCAATATTGATAATCCCCTCCGAGCATCTCAATATGCTCCTCCAATCTTTCCCTAAATTCTAGACCAATGTCTTCAAAACATTTTAATAGTTGATAATATGTATCTGGCCCTCCAAGAAAATTCCAAAAGTCCTCACCTACTTTTAATTCGTGTTCATAATCAAACATATTTTCTACTGTCCAGCGTTTATAATCCTTTGGAAAATAGGGATTATATGGTATTGCAATCATTGTATGAATATCGGAATTGGGTGATTTTGCCAATTCAATTGCAAGCCAATCTAAAAGAGTTCTCTTCATCTTTTGGAAATCTCCTTTATTTGGCTTGACTGTTTTTATATCTATCAAGAATATTCTGTCATGTTTGTCTTTCAGATAAAGGTCGGCTTTTACTGGTTTGAGCGATACTTCTGCTCCTGTTTGACAAACTTTATTTATTCTGCTGGTTTCGCTTAGTTTATCAGAGCCTGTATCTTCGTTTTTAGACAATTCATTCATTATATCATTTATTGTTTCTTGTGCTTTGGAATACATAATTCCACCAACTTTGTATTGTTTTTCAACATATACAAACTCTTTGCTTGCAATTATCTCTCCGACTTGTTCATAAATGGAGACTCCAAGTGTCGTATTTAGTGATTGGACAAACGAATACTTTGCCATCCAATCTTTACTTAACAATCTAGTATGAAAAGGTTTGTGGTTAGTTTCAGGTTTATATCCAACTAATTTTTTTCTTAAAGCATCTGAAATTATTTTTTCAATTTTACTTTTTTGGTTATTATCAAGACTCATTGCCTTAATTTCCTTTAGTTTTTAAGTGAAATATGGATTCAGAGTATGCGTTTTTATTTCTTTCGGTTCTGTTCAATACTGGACGTTTGTAAACAAACGCTATTTCCAAATTAGCCTTTTGGGCAATGCTTGGATAAAGATTATACTTATCTCCTGCAACCAAAAATATATTAAAATCTGGTTTGAGAAACTTCTTACAATTATTAAGTACTTGGGAAATCCCTTCAACATATGATTCCCTAGCAGCTTTACCTTGTCCTTTAAATAACGGACCAATTTCAAAATTATCATTTCGGTTATGACTTAACAACTCATAAGCATAAGCATGTTGCTCATGATAATCGATCATACCAACATAAGGTGGCGAACTAAAAATTCCATCAGCTTTTCCAACCTTAAGTTTTGATGCAAGTTTTGGATGTGATTTACTGAGACGTTCTTCTATATTTATAATTCTAGAATCGCCAACTAGACAAATTTGCTGTGATTGGGTACGTAAGTATTCGAAATTGGATAATCTTGTAATCGTATCTTTGCAATAACGATTCCACCAATCTTGAATCGTAAATAGAGGTTTACAAATCTTGTAATGCTTTTTGCAATAATAGGGTTCAATAGTAGGTGTTTTTAGGGTTCCTAAATCAGTGTGTGTTGTGGCTCTACAAGTTCGAACAGTACGTGTAAATATTATTTCCAAAAACTGTTTAATTGAATCATCTTTAACTGACTTGATTTTTGAATTTAGGTAGTCAATTTCGTCCCTTACTGGTTTTACATACCATGTATCCAAAAAGTTCTTGTTAGTTTGTTGTTTTATAGAAATATCATATTTTGACTTCAGTTCGTAAAATATACATAAGAACTCATTTAATTTTTCTTTGGAATAAGATTCTTCGTTGATTTTCCTCTTTTGAACAGAACGTTTATATTCAGGTGAAGGAAATGCTTCCTTATTGAATTCACTCAATCTATCCCTTAGTTCGGCATCAAATGATTTTGTGGATTTTCGTGAAGCATATTCATGTAATTTGCAACCAAGATGTTCAGCGTGAAGTTTTAAATTTTCTATTGACAGAGGGGTTATTTTGATATTTGAAATTTGTGTATTAAATGGCGATATGTCAATTCCTATTGCATCAATATCTAATTCATTTGCTTGAACCAGTGTCGTTCCACTACCACAAAAGGGGTCAATAACCAAATTCCCGGGGTTAAAGTAAACTTCCCGTTTCAATTCATCAGTATGTTGATCTAAAAAATATTCAACTAATTGTGGTATGAATTTGCCTTTATAAGGATGTAGCCTATGGACATGTTTTGTAGTATCTTTCTCTCTATATAAATCAAATGCCAATTGCCAATGAATATCTTCACAATTTTCAGTAGACCATTTTTTTTCTAGATCATTTGTGTACTTCTTGTAATAGGCTTCAAGTTCCTTTCTACTGACTACAGAATTTGTCCCTTGTTTAAACTTATTAATTTTTCCGTATTGGGTTAAATATGCAATATTAGAAACACTCACCTCTCTCCTAAGGTAATCTGATGCCCATTCGGCAGCGGCATTTAGTGTGAGCAAGTCACTTTCAATGTTATTGGTATTATCTAGGGGAAATAAACTATCCATATTGATACCACAGTTATTTAAAGGTAAAGGGGAAAGATGGTTGATTACTAAAAGTATAATTTTTCCAATAAATTTTATACAAATTTTGTATATCTTGTAAAATACAAAGGGATCTTGCAGGGCTATCGCTTTTGAAATTGTTTCGGTGATATCATTTGTCTTTTTTATGAATCCATTGTTCACAAAACTGATTTGGAGCAGAAAATGGCAGGTTTTTCACTGCTTTGTTCAAAATATTTGTATCAAGAGCAATCATTTTTTGCCTAAACTATCTTAACAACTGGGAAAGGAATAATGACTACAAGAAGTTTATGGAATGGAGGCCGACACTTTTCAAGAAAAAGTTGAAACCATTGTGTCCTTAGAGCTTGAATCATAAGTCACAAAAACAATAAGAATGATGCTGTTTGACCTGAAATTCATAACTGATTTGGAACCGAAAATGGTTTTTGTCTGAAAATGTATTGAATTTGCTACATTTTTCGACTTTTGGAACGGGCTCTTACAGGTTGGTAACCATAAGTTTGTCCCGAAGGAGGTACGAATACAAATTGTCCATAATGGCAAGAAACCACTGGTATGATAGAATTTTTTGGGGCAGGATTTATATCCCGAGGAATTCAACAGGTGAATTACCCACCATTTTGGACGAAGAGCCGATTTTATAGGGAAAAGTTACTTTCCCTGATATTATTCCTCGAGTAAATCAACGATATGCGACGAAATAAATTGTTCATTTTGGTTGTGTCAATCACCCTGCTTTCAGTAGGTTGGTCCATTTTTTGGTTTGTTAGGGGAAATATAACTGAAAGTTTCGTTCAATCTTACCTTGATAGCGAATATGACGATTGGGATTTTGACTATTCTGATATTTCAATACGAGGATTTCCAAATCGAACAGATTTAAGGATACATGATCTGAGAATCACCAATAGGCATAACGCAACCGATTTGATGTTGGGGGATTTGAACATATTGAGTTTGGTTTACAACTGGAATGATTTCATAGTTGTATTTGCCCCATTGCAAAGTACCTTGATCGGTGGTGTGGAATACATTGTGGATTCTGACTATCCTCGTTCAAGCCTAAGTTTGAACAATCGATCAGGAATACCATTGAATTCATTTATTACCGAAATAAAAGAAACCAGTGTAACCACATCCAAGGAAACAAACCTGAACCTGGATTCTGGCCTCTTTGCAATCAAGCCGGATGAAACTGACCCAGATACTTTTCGGGTTCACTTGAATTTAAATGATATTGCCCTATCAAACACAAGGACCCAGCTTGCGCTGGAACCTTTTGATTTTATAGGTGGTGGTGAATTACTACTTTCGGGTTCGGACCCCAGCCAATGTATTTCCATTGAAGAAGTAGATTTTAGTTCAAAATTCGTTTTTGAGGAATTCGATCTTCAACTTGAGGGTGAAATCAAGAATGAGTTCGATTTGCCAAATGGCTCTCTGGTAATTAACCTTGTAGGTGAAAAAGTTAAATTTTTTGAACTGTTGGAAACCATAGGCCTTCTCTCACAAGCCCAGTTTGCTTTGATTTCAAGATTACCGATAGACAGTTATGAAGTTCAGATCGTTGATGGAAACATCAAATTATTGAATTTTATTGATTTCAAGATTTTTGACTCTTTCCCCGAGTTTTGCTGATATCACTTGTTGAACGCCCAAAATCTGGCGAAGCAGTGTCCTGACCAGCTTCAATAATTCCCTTGCGAATGGCTCTGGTCTTTTCAAAGTAATCGAAAAGCTCCGGTCCATTTTCCGTTCTGATCAACCTTTGCAGGGCAAAGAGTTCTTCGGTAAATCGACCTAGGATATCCAGGGTTGCTTCCTTGTTAGAAAGGAAAACATCCCTCCACATGGTTGGGTCCGATGCTGCAATCCGCGTAAAATCCCTAAATCCTGCAGCCGAGTATTGGATAACTTCGGAATTCCTGATTCTATGAAGATGATCGGCGGTACCAACCATGGTATATGCAATCAGATGGGGTACATGGGATGTAACCGCGAGAACCGTATCGTGGTGATCATGATCCATGATTTCGACCTTGGAACCCAAGGTTTGCCAAAAACTACCAAGTTCAGTGATTTTATCCGGGTCTGTACCCTTTAATGGTGTCATCAAACACCAACGGTTTTCAAACAGTTCGGCAAAACCTGATGAAGGGCCGGAGAATTCCGTTCCAGCAAGGGGATGTGAGGGAATAAAATGTACATTGTCTGGTATATGGCCAACGACCTTATCAATGACGAAACGTTTCACTGAACCCACATCAGTCAGGATTGAACCAGGTTTGAGTTTGGGGCCGATTTTGCTGGCAATAACCTCAAAGGTACCTACAGGTGTACACAGGATTGTTAGATCGGCATTTTCAACCGCTTCCTCTGGAGAAGGATACATCTTGTCGGCCAATCCAAGTTCCAGAGCCAATCTGGTGGATTCGCTTGATTTGGTATGCCCGACTATATTTTTGGCAAGGTCATGTTTTCTGATTGCCAAAGAGATTGAGGACCCAATCAATCCGACACCTATCAAGGAAACGCGTTCAAACACTATTTCTAATCCTTCATATTCACAATGGGTGTTCTACTGCATGAATCACAATTAATAATGAATTGGTTCTGGCATTAACGAAACATAGTTATTTGGTCCGGAAAAGTAAAAAAAGAACCATTCCATATAGACAAGTTGTGATTTAGCCTTTTTTTCAGGAGTGTAACCAAACTGGAATACAATGTGCCCAATATATTATCGCAAGGATTGGAGGGCTTAATTGACTCAAAGAAACCTCTGGGGATCGACATCTATGGTCAACCTTATGCTTCCGGGTATTTTGAATTGGTTTAACCAGGCCCGTATGGCTCTTTGTACCCGCAAACTCCGTTCGGCCTTGATCAATAACCTGTATCGTACCCGTCCCTGTATACGGGCAATCGGGGCAGGAGCAGGCCCATATAATTCATAATTTTCATCCATTAACGGTTTGGAATCACGCGCCAGTGCCTGACTGAAACCTTCAACTTCCTCCACATTCTTGCCGGAAACTATCACTCCGATATACTGGCTGAAGGGAGGACTTCCCGTAACTTCCCTTTCTCGACTTTCCGCATCCCAGAAGGCCTCGTCATTGTTGGAAGTTATGGCCTGGATAACAGGATGATCGGGATTCCATGTCTGCAACAAGGCTATACCGGGAATATCAGCCCTCCCAGAACGACCCGTGACCTGCCGGATGATCTGAAAGGTTCTCTCTGCTGCCCTGAAATCACCACCTTGCAATCCCACATCGGCATCAATTACTGCCACGAGTGTAAGGTAAGGGAAGTTATGGCCCTTGGCAATAATCTGGGTTCCTATAATTATATCAACTTCACCTTTGGAGATTTTTTCCAATGTATCCTTCAACTGCATGGGTGATTCGACCAGATCAGAAGACAACACCTCGATCCGTGCTTGCTTGAAAATTGACTTCACCTCTTCGGCAAGTCTCTCTATACCAGGTCCCAAGGGAACCATCATCCCTTCGGCATGACAATCCGGGCATTTCTTGGGCACCACGCTTCTGGCTCCGCATTGGTGACAAATCATCTCATTGTAATAACGGTGCTCGACCAATCGGGCATCACAATCGGTACAACCGACCTGATTGCCACAATTGGCACATACTGTAATTGGTGCATAACCTCTTCTGTTAAGGAACAAAAGTGATTGCTGACCCTTTTGCAACCTGTCGGAAATTTCCTTTATCAGAGCCCCTGAAATCCATTTTCCGGATGTGTCAGTCTCACCCTTCATGTCGATAATGTCAATTTCGGGAAGGGTGGCATCCCCAAACCGCGAAAGCAAATCAACCCTTTTGTATTTCCCCCTGGTTACATTGACCAAAGATTCCAGCGAGGGTGTTGCTGAAACCAGAATTATGTTTGCCTTGCATAGGGAAGACCGCAAAACGGCCATGTCCCTTGCATTGTATATTATTCCGGAATCCTGTTTGTATGAACTGTCATGTTCTTCATCAACAACTATGAGACCGAGATTTGAAAAGGGGAGAAACAAGGCTGACCTGGCACCAACCACAAGTTGGGCAGTGCCTTCACCAGCCATTCGCCAGATTTTTCTCTTTTGGACCTTGCTGACAGATGAATGCCATTCAAATGGTGGCTCGCCAAATCTATCATTAAACCGTTTTATAATCTGTGAAGTCAGGGCAATCTCGGGTAACAAAACCAATACCTGCTTCCCTTCCTTCAATGTCCTGGCTATGACTTCAAGAAAAACTTCCGTCTTACCTGCTCCGGGAACTCCTTTAAGCAAAATTGGTGAAAATTCTTCCTGACCCAAAAAGCGAAAAATATCGTCCGTTGCTCTTCTTTGTTCATCATTCAATTCAATGGTATTGCCTTCGAGATTGAAAACAGGGACCTCATCCTTGATCAGTTTTTCAGCAAATTGAAGATATCCTCCTGATTCCAAGCGCCTGAGTACATCCATTCCAACATGTGTTCTGGTAATTACGTCCTTTATCAGATATTCCCTTCCTGGCTTTAGAAACTTGAATACCTTCTCACGGGTTGGAGTTATTTTAGGTGGAAGATTGCCATTCCATCGACAACTCTTTTCAACCTTTGGACCTTCTGTTGGTTCCGGCAATCTAGTCAGTCTTGCCAGTGCTGATGAAAGCGAAACAAGGTTGTATTCAGCTACCTTTTCCAAAAACAGCCGAAAATTGTCATCAAGCCGAGGTACATTCAAAACCTTGATGATTGGCCGGATCTTGCTTGGATCAAAATTACCTGCACCATTACCCCATACCACTCCAACTACCTTTCTTGGTCCCAAGGGTACCAATACGAAAGCACCAGCATCTACTCCCGATCTGGAAACCCGGTAATCCAACAGGCCATCAATTGGTGCGGAAGGCAATACTCCTACCAAATCACCCGATTTGAATTCCCCAGCCAAATTCAACGGCCAATTTCTGCTATCCCATCCGTCATTGGAGAGGAAGATTGAATTCGGGTATGGATTGGGTCAATTACCGGTTGAAATTGAAACAAGAGCCATGCCTTATTGTTATGCCAGAATGATAGATGTCTTTTTTCAGGGAAGTATCCGCTTCTACAAACACTCCCATTGGTGCTATGGTTATCCACAATTAAATTATTCTTTGTTGGAGAAATAATTAAAACTAATATTGAATTAAAAGTCCTGTTGGGACATTTAGATTTAAACTTAAATTTTTACACTTCCAACCAAATCGACTGGAAAAGATATGGAATTCTTTGCTGATACAGCAGAAACACAAGAAATTGCAGAACTGATCGACCTCGGCCTGATTGATGGTATAACAACCAACCCTTCCCTGATCCGAAAATCTGGGCGTGATGTGTTCCAGGTACTGTCCGAAATATGTCAGATGGTGAAGGGTTCGGTAAGTGCTGAAGTTGTTGGTTTGACAGCAAGGGAAATGGTTTCCGAAGGCCAACGCCTTGCCGAAATTGGCTCAAACATTACTATCAAGGTCCCCTTGACCCTAGAGGGATTGAAGGCTTGTAAAATACTTTCCTCTGAAGGCAGGAAGGTAAATGTAACTCTTTGTTTCTCATCAAATCAGGCTTTGCTCGCTGCCAAGGCTGGAGCAACCTACATAAGTCCCTTCATAGGTCGTCTGGATGATCTCGGCATGAATGGAATGGAATTGATTGAGGATATAAGAATCATTTACGACAATTATGATTTTGATACAAAAATATTGGCTGCTTCCATCAGGTCGCCATTACATGTCAGAGATTCGGCATTGGCTGGTGCTGATGTTGTTACTGTACCCCCGGCAATCATCAAGAAACTTGCCCAGCATCCCCTGACAGAAAAGGGTTTGGAAAGTTTTTTGGCTGATTGGAACAAAACAGGGATGAAAATAGTTTGAGCAAAAATTCCTCACAAATGAAACCCAGACAAAAAAGGAATATCTCCAAACTGGGTTTGAAGCAGAAAATCCTTTCCAACCCTGAAATAGTTCTTGATGATCCAGAAATTTTACTGCATTTGGGCAAAGCCCAGAATCCTGTATTGGGTGATAAAGTCATTGACATTCGTACCGTCGCCATAAATAAACTGGAAAAGGTTCTGTTTGAAACCGAGGAATTCAATCGAGTTGCACTTCAGGCTGCAAACGAGAATTTCCAAGGGGCCATAAGCATGCTCAATGCCATACTCATATTGCTTGAAGCAAGGAATCTAGATGAATTTTTTCACAAGGTTTTGACCAGGGTCCCGAAGATCATCAATGTTGATTATGTTCGTTTTATTCAATTGACCGGCAATTCCTCATTGCCACCACTGGTTGACATCAACAGTTTGGCAATAAAAAACCTGGCCCAGGACGAACTTAATTCATATCTTGGGGTTGAGGGCAAGGATCTTTACGACGAAGGGGTGGCCATGAGAACTGTTTCAAGGGGCGATACCAATATCTACGGTAATCTTGCCAGGCATGTCAAATCAGAAGCGATCATTGATCTCTCACTTGATTCTGACCATGATTTTACACTCACCTTTCTTGTACTGGGATCGACTCTGCCGGATAT
This sequence comes from Paracoccaceae bacterium, assembly GCA_026710155.1. Lineage (GTDB taxonomy): Bacteria > Pseudomonadota > Alphaproteobacteria > Rhodobacterales > Rhodobacteraceae > MPNP01. Next base: position 19,420 of record JAPORQ010000038.1, on the reverse strand, counting down.
GTTTGAAGATGGTATGGAAACGGATTTACTGGAAAGGTTCGGGTCAGGATTTACCAGGATCATTGAGCTGTTCCTGAAGAAATAAGATACATGCTCAGTTATCAAATCTGTCCATTTTAAGGGCATTTGATTGTTTTAGTTGACATTTTGAAAGGCAAGCTCTATTTTGGGCTCAACATAAGGTGTCAGGAGCCACCACTAAATAGAATAACATACATTGAGGCAAGAAAATCGATTGCGTGATTTTCTGATAAGGACAAGTGACGATTTCCAACCTTGTTACAAATTCCAAGGTTTCGGATGGTAATATTCGAAACAAGTTGGATTACGGTGAAACAATTCAAAAGTGGTTGGCTGCGAGGGTAGAAGTTGCAGGCCGGTCGGAAAATACCTATAACAGCTACAAGAGGGATGTTACCGACTTTTGTGATTTTCTCCAGAATTATTTTGGAAATGCCCTTCACCTGAAGGTTTTGAAGGATATGGACAAGAGGGTATTGAGATCCTGGATGACACATGAACGCAATCGTGGTGTATCTTCCAGATCACTGGCCAGAAAACTTTCCGCATTGAAAAATTTCTACCGATGGCTGGGGGAGGAATACGGTTTCGAAAACACTTATGTTGAAACGGCCAAAACTCCCCGATTCAGGTCGAGGTTTCCTCGTCCAATAACGGAGCAGGGAACAAGGGAGGTCCTGGAATATGTTGGTACAAAATCAGGTGAACCGTGGGTTGCAACACGTGACGTGGCAATTATCTCGCTTTTGTATGGATGTGGATTGCGAATTTCGGAAGCCCTTGCCCTGAAACAAAGGGAACTTCCCCTTGGTGAAACCATTCGCATAATCGGCAAGGGCAAAAAGGAACGTGTCATTCCGGTCATTCCATACTGTCAACAAGCTGTTTTAGAGTATGCACAATTGTGTCCGTTTATTGGTAAAAGGACGGATCCCCTTTTCTTTGGCGTCCGTGGTGGCCTATTGAATCAGCGTGCTGTAAGGAAAACCATGGAAAGAGCCAGAATATCGCTTGGACTGCCGGCCAATTCCACGCCCCATTCCCTGCGTCATTCCTTTGCTACACATATATTGAATGCCGGTGGGGATCTGAGGGTCATACAGGATCTTCTGGGTCATAGTTCCCTAAGCACCACCCAGGCATATACAAAAATCGAAACTTCACTGCTATTGGATGTTTACAAGTCTGCTCATCCCCGAGCAAACTGATCAAATTTCAAGAATTGCATGGCAACACTAGGCGAAAACATCATAGGTGCCGGCGGGATACCACCATTCTTTGCTGTTGCCAATGCCGATGAGGTGGCAATAGATACTCCCGAAAACCGACAACACGAACATGGAAACGAAATACGGAAACTCGGTACTCTTATACCGGAATATGTTGCCTCAATTGTAAGACCGGATACCAAACTCTACTACACAGCTGAATCATGGCCCAAATGCCGCCTGCTTGCGTGGAATCAGAATGGAAGGGGAATACTCGAATTGAGGGAAAATAATAAGTACGGCAAGCACTGGTCGATTATTACTGTCTTCCCTGAAAAAAATCCAGCAGGTCGATTTGTAGGAACAATTCTTTGATCGAAAAAGAAAAACCGCACGGTACCAGGTACGGTGCGGTATTCATTTCTCGCAGTAGCAACGTTTCCTTAGCTCATTGGGTTCGGAAACCACCCGAAGTGTCCTGCGAAAAGACTCCCTTGCCGAGTCCCCCGTCCTAACGTGAAAGCCGATTGGCAGGTGATACTTTCACAAAATGCTCTTTACAGTAACTTAAGCTATCAACAATAATTAAATCTTATTTCTTATATGTCAAGCCTTATATCTATATGTGTCCTCTCTCATCCATAAAATCATTTTCTTCAACCTTCCCTTGTGAATGACTGGTTATGATTTTTCAATCATCATTCATGCCAAGGCGGTTTCAAATCCAATGAAAACGGATTGGTCCATTCATCATCCGGGCGTTTCTCCCGCTCTTTCCTGACCTTCTTCAGCCGTCTTTGGATTGCCTGTCCAATCGCTCTAATTGCCCGACAAGCCCTTCAGATTGGTGTTCAAGTTCTGCACAAGCATGGTCAAGCGGGCTTCCCGCTCGTCCCAATCCTTCTGGATCCTGCCAATCCGGTCCAGCAGCGCCTGCTCGATACCTGTTCTTGCGTCCATTTCCTTCTCCTTTCATTCCAACCGGACATACCACCGGCCATTCTCGTCCTGCCATGTCCAGCTGTCCGGTTGCCAGTTCGCGTTCATCTGCAACCACCGGTTGCCTCTTTCGTCCCTGGTGATCTCCACCACACCATTCCGGACGGGGGACCATATCGAATCCCGTATCCATGTCGAGTTCAGTTGAATGTTCCCGATCGCCAGCTGCAGGATCACCACCGATCCGGCTGCGGTCATCGAGATGAAACAGCTCCGGAGCTGCAGCTTCCGGAATGGTTTCCGGGTCCTTTGCGATTCCCGGTCGATATCTTTCAAGATTTCGTTGACGCCTGCGTTCACATGCCTCTCGAAATCTCTTCTCTGCCCGTCGAACATCTCCTGCAGTCGGTCCTGGTTTCACCAGCCTTCTCCTAGCCGGATCATCAGGCCTGGCCTAGCCATGGCGGAAATTGTGCATTTCAGCCACCGGATTGAGATCGTTGAACCAACCGGGCGGTGCCACATTGAAACTTTTCCCGCTCTGCGTTCCACCATCGGTACGACAACATGCACATGCACCCCGCCACCCTTTTCGCGATGGAGAACCGCCATTACCTGCTCGTCCGTTGGCCTGTCCTCCGGAGCCCATGCAATGACACCGGAGGAATAGCGGTTCCTGAAGGTCAGGTTGTCGATGAGTTTGGCATCGGCTTCCGGGTTCCCAATCAGGACCCTGATTTCCTCCCTGGGGGTTCCCCGCGGTGATCCCGGGATTTCAGCAGGTAATTGGCTGCTTGCTGGCCCTGCAGATCCGACAAATGCATCTCCATCCTGCCGAGGTGAAGCAGCCATCGTGTTTGTTGAATCGACGATGCTTTTGCCAGTGCCCCGCCATTTATTGCCCGGGCCATCTGGTTCAGGTTGTTGCCAAGGGCTGCCAGCTGGCGGAGCAGTTCGGGATCGGCATGTATCCTGACGCGATGCCTGGCCGTTCCTGGCGATGGGCGTCTGGTGGGCGGCGTTTCCACCGGCAGGTTCAAGCGGGTCCAGTCGGCCAGACCCTGATCGGCTTCCAGGGCCGAATTCCGGTAGGCGGCATAGGTAGAAGATGATACCCAGAAGACAACTCCCCTGGTCAGCTTCTCGCGGCGGGTGGTTTTCCGTGTTTGGCCGGTGTCTGCAGGCATGGCAAGTCTCCGTTATGGCTTGGGGGGTTCAAACGGGGGCGCGAAGCATCCCACTATTGCCAGTTTCGTGAAAATAATCCTCCGGATTATGCATTGCGAATTAAACTAGCTGAGGCCGGAAAACGGCCTCCTTCGCAAGGAACCGGATATGCCCGGATATGTCAAAAGGCCAATCATGGTATTGGAATGTCCTCCTTTGCTTCCTGGTAAAACCAGTAGTTGAAAAAACGGTTTGTTTTTTTACCTATACGCCAATTTGGTGAAACTCTGGCCATGGTAATTTTCATCCGACCAACATTGAAAAGGCAAGATAACCATTCCAAATCATTTCCGTGTGCCGTGACCGGAGCGAGGAGATTGACAGGTATGAAGACAACAATGACAACGGCTGAATTCGACCGCCGTTTCGACGAGGGCCAGGAACTTGGCAATGCAATCGACTGATCCAGGGTCCGCCGTCCGGGCATGGAAACAAAACGCGTGTGTCTCACCCTTCCCCTGTGGGCGTCGAGAAGATTGACCGGCAGGCAAGGCTGCGTGGCATTCCCGGGTCATCCCTGGTAAACGATTGGGTTTTGCAAAAACTGGAGTCGGTATCCTGATGGTCGTGATCCAGAGCTGGTTCCCCCGGCATTTCCAAATTCCAGCAGGGATTATCAAGAAGACCGTTGCAATTTTTCGAGGGGGCTGCCTTCAGTGCAATCAGTTGTAGAAATCTCTTGTTGACAGAAGTACCCTGAACAACTATATTAAGGAAAGATGCGGAATTTGTTCAATTACCGCCTAATCGACAGATGGGAAGGGTGGGTCTTGGACTCACCCTATCTCCTTTGGGGGAAATGTTTCCATTCCCATGTCCCGTATGGCATCGAGCATTGATTGGTTGTCTTCCTTTTGGGATCCCACCACCTCGGCGAGCTTGCCTTGAATATCCACCGGAAAGTAATAGCCACAGATATTGTTGTGGACCTTCATCATGATTCGGGTGAAATCCTCTTCCGAAACCCTTGGCAGGGGTCTTTTTGTCGGTTGTTCCAACCTTGTGGTAGCTATCGTCATGAGTTTGTTGCAAATAACCATGCTGGCTTTGTGATCATGGAAGGGGGACTCTATTTTGACAAAATGCTTCTCACTTGTTTGCCTTTTGGTAGTCATGGCAAGAACGGTGACAACATCATCAAGCCTATTGTTTTTCGAAATGATAACCACTGGCCGTCTTGTCTTCTCCCTGGTTCTGTAAAACTCACCTTGATGAGCACATTCAGCTGGTGGAAAATCACAAATGTACACTTCCCTGAGGCGCGGAGACATTGTTATTTTCGGTTCGTGGTGTGGTGGCCTGTCCAGTTTGTCTTTCATTTGTGGTTCCTTCGGTTTCTCCATCAAACAGATTCAAGGCTTTCGCCAAAGTATTTTACCGGCTTCATATGCAAAAAAAATCAGTTTTCATCTTCATTCTCCCTGCCATCGTCATCCAGATTGATTCCAATACTCTTTCGCAGGTCATCCCAATACGCCTCGTATTCAGTGCGCCTGTCTTTTGGAATCTGCTTTGCAAGCCAGTCAACCCGTTCCTCCAGGGTTTCGTCACCCAGCAGTTCCTCCGGAATGTCCTTGATCTGGACACAACCCCACTTCAAGGCCCGGGCGGCTCATACATTATCATCAACCAGACGGTCCAGCTCGTTTGCATTGATGCTGAAATCGACAAGCGATCCCATGATGCTTCTCGCGGTCCAGTTAACACCGGAAGTTTCCTCATCATCGTCTTCCCCAACAATCCTGATGGTCTCATTGCCTGTTTCCTTGGCCAAATGACACAGATATTCGACAAACGGGTTGACCGGCTAGGATAAAAGGCCAAATTCTTCGATTTGACCATCAGGATTCATCAAATCAAAATTGTTGGCAAGAACTTTTTTTCCCAGAACATCTCGCTGTCGTATGGATTCTTCCTCGATCTCAATCATTTCTTCCATCTCATAGGTTCGGCGAAAAACACCATGCCCGTAATCGGCTTCTTCAAGTGTCTTGACAGCCTCTTTGGCGGGTCCCAGTTTCCCGTAGCGCCAGACAAGGCTGCTCTCTTGCCGTGGACGGTTAGCAGTGTTTCCTGTTTTGTCTAATTGCATTCCCCCTCCCTATCTCTTCTCTATTGCGATCATTTCAAGATGCCCGGCGAAAACACCTGGACAATCCTTGACCCCTCAGCCCAATCTGGTGAAGCCCAGGCGGCAATTCCAGGGGATCTTCCCCACCCAATCCACCCACTCTTTCATTCAATACAGGCCGAAGGCCGCAAATTATTCTTGGACGGGATTCTGGATAAATGCCACCGCGGGATTGGGTGGGGTCAACAGGTTTTTGGAGCGGAGCGACAAAAGGGGTCGGATCCTTACGATTGAAAATCTTTGTCTGATCCCGGTCCGGATTTCCCTTTCTTTTACATTTTTTTGGGAATTATATACTTGTTTCCCCATTTTCTAAAAGAGTATCTAAATCTTAAGGTGAAACATGCACAGTGCCACAAAGAATCTTCCATTTTCAAGGATGTCCCCCAGAATAATGTCAAGGTCATAATGAAGCACTCTTCAAAGAAGAATTGAAGGGTGATGTGAAAGAAGAAAATAGGTTGAAGTTGGTGTTTGGGGAAACAAGTATATAATCTCCAAAAATTATCACTGAATAGGAAAATTTAATTTGTTTAACCTGAACTTTCCCGACCAATAAATTGGGGCTTATAAAGACAGGTTGATAAACTCATTCAAGAATCTGATTCGGGAAAATAGGCTTGATTCTCACCCCGGATCTGAATGATCCCGCCTGATGAAGCTTGGAGATGTCGCAGATATCCGGATCGGAACCCAGCTGAACAAAACCTCCATGGTTATGACGGGGAAGTATCCTGTCATGAACGGGATTGTCAAGCCATCCGGCGGTCACAATCAACGCAACCCCGAACCGGATTCCATTGCCATGAGGCTTCAGATCAATCGGCGGGCGATATGGATTTCATGTCCATTCGGTCTTGGGCAGGGCCCCATTGTTTTGTTGCAGCGTCGAAAACGCCGGATGTTCTGACAGGACAGCTATTTCATGTATTGAAGAAGAGGCAGGGCATTCCAATTGGGAAGGTGACATGCCATTCCCAAGCTTCGGAAGGCGGTTCTTGAAAATCTTGAAATCAGCCCCCTTCCATCGAGGAACAGCTGGTGATTGTTGGAAAGCTGGATTGCTGGCAGGAATTGACGGGGGAACGGGAGTTGAGGTAGAGACAGTTTGATATACCAACTTGACAAACCAGTGGATTGATTGATTCGTTGTCAACCTGTCTTTATAAGCCCAAAAAAAGTACATCGCAATACAGGAATCAGACCCTATTGGGATTCACAATCCATTCAGGGCACATAATTCCCCTATTATACATTCCTCACAATTGGGTTTTCTTGCCTTGCACACATAGCGGCCATGAAGAATCAACCAGTGATGAGCGTGTTGCTGAAATTCAGCCGGAATACGATCCTCTATGGCTCTTTCAACTTCCAAGACATCCTTGCCTGGTGCAATCCCTGTTCGATTGCCTACCCTGAAAATATGCGTGTCGACCGCTTGGGCAGGATGCTTGAACCACATGTTCAAAACAACATTGGCCGTTTTTCTTCCTACACCGGGCAATGATTCCAATGCTTCCCTCGATGAAGGTACCTGACCATCAAATTTTTCCATCAACAAACTGGACAGCTTGATCACATTCCTGGCCTTGTTTTTGTAGAGACCAATGGTCTTGATGAAGGGAATTAACCTTTCTTCACCCAGCTCCAGCATCTTTTCCGGTGTATCCGCTACCTGAAACAATTTTCGGGTTGCCAAATTTACACCGACATCAGTTGATTGGGCTGACAGGACAACCGCCACCAGAAGGGTAAAAGCATTGGTATGCTCCAATTCTCCCTTCGGCTGAGCATTCTGCTTTCTGAACCGTGTGAATATTTCCAAGATCGTTTGATAATCCACCAGTTTTTTCATCACTCCATCCCGTTATTCAGCGATTATTCCCAATTTCATTGTTTTGCACAAGATTTCGAACACATTTATGGACTAACTTATTAAATTAAACTTTTACATTAATGGGACAAGATAACATGGAACTGGAAAATTCATACCACTTCAAGGTCATCAGCAGGGCTTTACGGTATATTGAACAAAACCAATCGGCTGAATTGAGTCTGGAAGACATTGCCAATGAAATGAGCATGAGTCAGGGACATCTCCAAAAACTGTTTTCCAGATGGGTTGGTGTTTCACCCAAAAGATATCAACAATACCTCAGCCTTATCCATGCACGCAGACTGCTGCAATTCAATTATAAAATGGGGAAAACCGCCGATTTTCTAGGATTTTCTGGTAAAAGCAGACTCCATGACCTGTTTATCAAATGGGAAGCCATGAGTCCAGGTGAGTATTCAAAAAAGGGGGCTGGACTGGCCATGTACTACGAATGGTATCCCAGTCTATTTGGAGAAATGCTTGCCATGGGTACAGACAGGGGTCTCTGTGGTATTGCCTTTACTTCCTGCATGGGCAAGGACAAAGCCTTGCGGGACCTGAGTTCTAGGTGGCCACGGGCCAGTTTCCATCAGGGAGGGGAAATTATTGATCACCTTGTTCATCCCTTGTTGGAGTTGAAGGGTTCAACCAAAGCCCTTGTTTCAGGCGCCCCTTTTCAAATCAAGGTTTGGGAGGCCTTGATTTCAATACCTGAAGGTGAAGTGACCACATATACAGACATGGCAAATCTTATCGGCTCTCCAAGAAGTTCGAGAGCTGTTGGAACTGCCGTTGGTCGGAATCCTCTGAGCTGGATCATACCCTGTCACAGGGTTATCAGAAGAGATGGCAATTTGGGTGGATATCATTGGGGATTACCCGTCAAGGAAAGCTTGCTGGCTCTGGAAGCAGGCTGGAACAATCCTTCCTGACAAATCAAACAGTTTTGTAATCAAAAGGGAGGAGATCAAGTCTCCTCACCTATCAGAGGATTCAGGTCAACAGGCAGCAACCGCCCTTTTGGTCATTACCTTGACCAGATTAGCCCGATAACTCCTGGATCCATGGATGTCTTCAATCATGCTCTCGGGGTCAACCTCAAGACCATCAATGGCTGACGAAGAAAAATTGCCTGCCAAGGCTGATTCTGCTTCGGACCATCTGAACACCCCATCCTCTGAAGCACCTGTGACGGCAACCCTCACATCATTGCCATACTTTGCTACAAAAACACCAACCAGTGCAAACCGTGAAGCAGGTTGATCAAATTTCTGATAATTTGCTGCATCAGGTACCGGAAAATCAACCTGGGTTATCAATTCACCCTCGTCAAGTGAAGTTTCAAACAACCCCATGAAAAAGTCGGAAGCCGAAATCGTCCGCTTATTGGTTGTTATTGATGCATTGGAAGCCAATGCAGCTGCGGGATAACATGCCGATGGATCATTGTTGGCCAAACTCCCGCCAATGGTTCCACGATTCCTGACGGCAGGATCACCGATGTTCCCAGCCAAGGAAGCCAAAGCCGGATAGCTTTCAACGGTTGCCGCCACTACTCCATGCGTTGTACCTGCCTTGATGGAAACGGTACCATCGGTTTCGGAAACACCCTGCAGTTCCGAGATTCCCCCAATCGAAACAAGTACATCCGGACTTGCCAATCGGTTTTTCAGGGTCGGAATCATGGTTTGTCCACCGGCCAACGCCTGTGCACCTTCGACAGAAAGTGCTTCTATCGCTTCATTCAGACTTTGAGGTCTTTGTAAGGCAAAATCGTACATGTGCTATGCTCCTGTTGAACTTTCTTGTGTAGATATGAAATTGAAAATTACTCTGAACTTATCCATTGATTGCTGACCAAACCCTTGAGGGAGACAATGGCATGTCAATATGGGAGACGTTATAACCTCCCTTGTTGAGGGCATCCAGAACTGCATTGACAACCGCAGGTGGAGAACCGATTGCTCCTGCTTCCCCGCACCCTTTCACACCCAGTGGATTATGTGTACAGGGTGTCTGACACGAATGATCGACAACAAAACTGGGCAAATCATCTGCTCTCGGCATGGAATAGTCCATGAAGGTCCCCGAAACCAATTGACCGTCCTCATTGTATACGGCATGCTCTCGCAAGGCCTGTCCCACTCCCTGGGCTATACCTCCGTGAACCTGACCATCGACAACCATGGGATTGATGACATTGCCAAAATCATCGGTTGCGGCAAAGGAACAAATATCAACTTTCCCCGTTTCAGGGTCGACCTCAACCTCACACGCATAGGCTCCTGCCGGGTATGTAAAGTTGGCCGGATCATAGAAGGCTGTCTCCTCCAATCCCGGTTCCAATTGGTCAAGGGGATAATTGTGTGGAACATAAGCCGTCAGACAAACATCTCCCCACCCAACGGACTTGTCGGTTCCAACCACGGAAAAACTGCCATCCTTCAATTCGATGTCCTCTGCGGATGCTTCCATGAGGTGGGCTGCAATCTTCTTGGCCTTGGCTATGATTTTCTCGGTTGCCCTAACCATGGCAGCACCGCCCACGGCTATGGATCTTGAACCATAGGTACCCATTCCCATGGGAGTATTGGAGGTATCACCATGTTGGATGTGGACTTGATCTTCCGAAATACCGATCATGTCAGCTATAACCTGGGGAAAGGTGGTTTCATGACTTTGCCCGTGCGAATGACAACCGGTCATCACCGTAATTGATCCTGTTGCGTTAACCCGGACCGTTGCACTTTCATAAAGTCCGGCCCTTGCTCCAAGCATTCCAACCAGATTTGAGGGTGCAATTCCACATGCTTCAATGTAACAGTTTATGCCCAATCCCCTTAGCAATCCCTTTTGCCTGGATTCAGAGGCTCGGGCTTCAAAGCCGTCCAAATCGGCAATTTCCTGGAGCTTGTCCATGGTTGCCACATAATCTCCCGTATCATATTCGAGAGCCACCGGCGTCGCATAGGGGAATTCTTCCTTCTGGATGAAATTCTTTCGCCTGATCTCGATGGGATCCATCCCCAATTCCCGGGCAGCCTTGTCGATTACCCGTTCCAATTGGAAGGTGGCTTCTGGTCGTCCAGCACCCCTGTAAGCATCAACTGGAACGGTATTTGTGAAGACCGCCTTTACATTGACGTAGATCAAGGGGGTTTTATAGTTTCCAGCCATCAGGGTTCCATGCAACCAAGTCGGTACTGATGTCGAGAAGGTTGAAAGGTATGCACCCATGTTGGCATAGGTGTCCGTTCTGACTGCCTGGAACATGCCCTTTTCATCGAGGGCCAGTTCAATCTTAGTTACATGGTCCCGCCCGTGGGCATCACTTATGAAGGCTTCCGACCTGCTGGCCGTCCATTTGACCGGGACCTTGAGCTTTCGGGCGGCCAATGTGCAAAAGGCTTCCTCGGCATAATGGAAAATCTTGGATCCAAAACCTCCTCCCACATCGGGAGCAACAACTCTTAGTTTGTGTTCGGGGATCTGCAGAACAAAGGCACCCATCAACAGACGAATGACATGAGGGTTTTGTGAGGTCGTGTAAAGGGTGGATTCATCATTGGATGCGTCATAATCCCCAATGGCAACCCTTGGTTCCATCGCATTGGGAACCAATCTGTTGTTGACCAGCTCAAGGGTGGTAACATGATGGGCATTCTTGATGGCTTCATCAACGGCATCCTTGTTTTCTTCCACAAAGCCCCAGTCATAACACAGGTTGGTTTCGAGCTCATCATGGACAAGGGTTCCACCTGCCACAGCGGATTTCATATCCATTACGGCAGGCAATTCTTCCATATCGACATCGATTGCTTCTGCGGCATCTCTCGCCTGTTCAAGCGAATCGGCAACAACAGCGGCAATCGGATCTCCCACATGCCGAACTTTGCCCTGGGCCAAAACCGGGTGAGCCGGCTCTTTCATGGCTTCACCAAAACGGTCAGTAACCTGCCAACCACAAGGCAACCCGCCAACTTCGGCGAAATCGGCACCCGTAAAGATTCCCGCCACTCCCGGCATGGAGGCTGCTTCACCTGTGTCAATACCGTTTATTTTGCCATGAGCCACGTCGGATCGAAGAAAGTGTACATATTTCTGACCTCGTACATTGATGTCATCCGTATACTTTCCATTGCCACTCAGAAATCTTACATCTTCCCTTCTTTTTGAACTGGCACCAATACCCTTGTCTGACATGTGATTCTCCTATTCTATCCTGATACTTTCCTGGTCAAATACATACTTTGTTTCTATTCCCGGCTAGGCAGCTGCAGCAGCCTGAATTGATTTGACGATATTGTGATAGCCCGTGCATCGGCAAATATTTCCTTCCAGATATTCCCTGATTTCGGTTTCTGTCGGATTGGGATTTTCTTCCAGAAGCGCAGCTGCAGACATCACCATGCCCGGTGTACAGAAACCGCATTGCAATCCATGATTATCCTGAAAAGCCTGCTGGATAGTACCCAGTGAACCATCCGGATTGGCCATTCCTTCAATGGTTGTGACAGAACTTCCCTCTGCTTCAATTGCAAAAATCGTACAGGACTTTACAGCCTTGCCGCCGACATGAACGACACATGCCCCACATTGGCTGGTATCACAACCGATATGGGTTCCTGTCAGGTTAAGGTTATTACGGACAAAATCCGATAACAAGGTCCTCCCCTCGACTTCCCCGGAAACCGATTTGCCATTTACCGTCATGGTTACTGTAGACATTTATTACCTCCAAAAAATTTCACTTCCAGAATGGTTAGTTGAACATATTAACAATAATTTTCACACTTGCCAAATGAAAAATCCAAATTGGGTGTGTTTTTGTTATTGCGGTGAATTTTGCCATGAAACAGCCAGAATTTGGCGCTTTCGCCCTTTTTTGGGCTGATTCGTTCAAGTCCGAATCCTTTTGTGTTCATTTTCCTTACCCAAGAGGTCCAAACGTGTAGAATCATGGCTTTTCGGGGAAGGATCGGGAACACCACAACTCTATCCCTTGACCAAAAAAAGAGGGCCTCTTGAAGATAAAAATGCACCGCAATACGGGAATCACACCTTCCAAATTGCTCTTCTAACCCAAATCCAACTCGACCAGAAAACCCCTGTTCTCATTCAAAAGATCATTGGGTCTCAGGCCAGCATCAAGGGCTCTCAGATTTTCAAAGAATCTTCTACCAAAAAGAATTGGTGGCCCCGGGGATAAATTTTCTCCACCGAACTTGCAGATTTCCCTCCCGTCCTCGGGACTGAATGCGCTGATCAGGCGATTCAACTGGTCAGAGGAAATCTCCTCATTCAGCAGATTGACGAATATGACCGCATCAGTTTTTCTGGGAAGCGAAGCCATACCAAGTGACACCAAATTCGATTTGTCCGATCTGCCTTCCAAATTAACCATTCTGATTGATTCCCCATTGTCAATCTTGACCATAATTTTCTTGGCCAATTTGCCTGTGATACTTATGCCATCAACCTGGGAAGCAAGTATTTTTGAAAGTTGGGAATGGAAAGCCTGATTTTTCGAATCACCAATTAATATCGCTTGAACATTTGGTTTTAATGGACTTGTTCTTCTGTCTCTTGGCTGTCTTCTGATTGGTATTTCCTTCAGCAACCCACCGGCCCCCATAGAAGCAAAATCGGCAGGGGATATGTCAATTCCGCAGACTGTTCTTTCCAATACCCAATCTGCACCGTTCAAGGCAGGCGAACGGGCACATCCTGGTAGTCCTATGACCTTTTGAGAACCAAGTTCCCCATAAAAGAGCAAATTACCTGGGTCGACCGGTATGCCAACCCTGACTATTTTTCCTCCAGCCAATCGCAAGGCACGCGGACCTGTATCATTCGCATCTGAAGTTGCTGTTGAAGTCATGACCAGAATCAGGGAGGAACTGGCTTTCTTAAGTGCAGCAGACAGTTCTCCTGTTTCATGGGAAACAATATCAACTTGTTTGAGTGTAATGCCAAGCCCCTTCAAACGTGTTCTCGTAACTTCAATGCCCTTCTCTGAAAGTTTGTCCTTTTGACCCGTTAGGGTTGTGATTATCAAATCAGCCTGATGTAATTGCACTCGCCTGAATCCAGCAATCCCTTCCAATAATCCAGCGGCCTCAATGACCTTGGACCTGGCTACACCGTAGGGGATTATTTTTATCGTACCAACCAACTGGTTCTTCTCAACCTTGGCAAGGCTGGGCAAAGTGGCAAGTGTAATGGCTTCGTCAACCAGGTTGAATTCCGTAATACGGTCTGAATCGAATAAGATCAAGCCAGTCCATGATGAATAAATGTTCACCCTGCCTGTAAATGGTGAAGAGACAAACAATGATGGTTCGATTGCAACCAATTTCTGCCCCAAAAAGGATGCGGCTTCATCTTCGCCGATATCACCCTCCTCAAGTCGTGCCACCATGATTTCCTGAATGCCTGAATTCAGGAATGCTTCTATATCATGCCGATTTAGGATCCTGCCCTTTTTCACCTTTTTAACACCTGCATGAATTGAATGGGCCAATATATGCCCAAGCCCTTCACTTGTGGGACAGGTGTCAAATTTCATTTTTGCTTTTCCCCGAGCGAAGGGTCAAGGTGATTTCCGCCATGATGGCGATCGCTATTTCGGCAGGACTGCGAGATCCTATATCCAAGCCGATGGGGCCATGAATCCTTGCAAGTTGATCTTTGACAACCGCTTTCTCCCGCAATCTAGCCAACCGCTTGGCATGTGTACGTGTTGAACCCAGACATCCAATATAAAAAGCCGGTGTTTTGAGTGCTTCAAGTATTGCCGGATCATCAATCTTGGGGTCGTGAGTTAGTGTTACCACAGCCGTTCTAAGATCAGGAGAAATTTCCCTAATGATCTCGTCTGGCCATTCATTGCTGATCCTTTCACCGGGGAATCTTGCTTTCGAACCGAATGATTCCCTTGGATCAATTATCATCGTCTGATACCCGGAATGTCGGGCAATCTGAATTAACGGTTGGGCTATATGGACTCCACCGACGACAATCAGTTTCAAAGGAGGATTGAACACATTGATGAAGGTGTCGTCAATCATTCCACTCCGGTCCAGTTCAAGAGCGTTTAAAAGTTCCTCGGTCATGTAGGGAGAACCATAGGGAATCACCGTACTTTCCCAGTTATCAAGGGAAGTTTTTACAATGGCTGGAGTATTTTCTGACCTGCAGGTTACAAGTTCATGCAATATTTCCTCTGTTATTCCCAAGGGACCGGCAATGGGTTCAACCACTACCTTGATTTTACCCCCACAGGCCAAACCCACTGCAAAGGCATCTTCATCCGCCACCCCAAATTCCAGTAATATTGGTTTCCTGGTCTCCATGGTATCCAGAGCTTCGGCAACAACAGCACCCTCCACACACCCACCTGAAACCGAACCGACGATTTCACCGGCCAGGTTTATTGCCAATTGACTTCCGATGGGTCTTGGAGCCGACCCCCAGGTCTGGGTAACAGTAGCAATCGCCGAGCCACCATCCTGATGCCATTTCAGTGCAGTTTCCGGAATTTTATCATGTTCAGGTCTGTTCATCTTGAGTAAAACTCGAAGTCGTTGTTAAATTGAAAATCTGGCCAATATTAATGTTAATGCAAAGTCTGCATCAATCTGGTTTTATCACCATCATCATAAGAATTGTGAAGTACTTTTGACAATCCGACGAGAGAATTGATGTTATGGGCAGATTTGAAACAATCAACCCATGGAAGCATGGTACTAATTCCTCTTGCCTTGGGAGTGAAGTTGTCCCAGCGAAGAAGTGGATTAACCCAAATCAATCTGCGGGCACTCAACTTGAGCCGTTTCATTTCCTGGCCTAATTGAGTAATGTCTCCACTCTCAAGCCCATCGGTCATCAAAAGTACCAGGGCCCCCTGCCCCATTACACGTCTTGACCATTTGTAATTGAAAACCTTCAAACATTCTCCGATTCTTGTTCCCCCTTCCCAATCAGAAACTTCCCTGCCAGCGGATTCAAGTGCTTGGTCAATATCCTTGATGGCCAGATTGCGGGTGATGTTTGTCAATTTTGTACCAAAGGTGAAGGAATGTACCCTGGACCATTGGTTTTTACGGCAGTTTGTTACAGAATGGAGAAAATGCAGAAGCATTCTGGAATATGTCGACATGCTTCCCGATATATCACAAAGCGCGACGATGTTGGGATGGCGGATGGTGGGTTTGCGGTATCCCAATTGAAATATGTCGCCTCCGTTTCTGGCTGCCATCTTCATGGTGCTCTTCCAGTCGGAAACCCTGCCCTTTGGATTGGGCTTGTATCGTCTGGATATCAACTGCTTTACAGGCAGTTCAATTTCTGCAATGATTCGTTTTGCCTCTTTGGTTTCCGATGTGGACATCTGCTCGAAATCCATGGAGTTGAACCGGTCCTGATAAGAGGTGGTTCCAGTAGATACCACTTCCAATTCTTCAGCCGTTTCCTGATCACCCTCTGGGTAATTTATTGGATTATGACTTTCGCCCATCAGTGATTGTCCGGCTCTTTTCATACCTGCTTCAGGATTCCCTTTTTCGTGTGTTCCCCGAATACTGGGCAACATCAAGGACATCATCTGATCGTGATATCTCGGATCTCGCCAGAAGAGTTTGAAGGTTTGGGCAAAGACAACCATTTGGTCGGGTCGGTTGACAAAACAACATTGCAGGGTTGAGAAAAAATCATCCCTGTTTTGCAATCCAGCCGTCTCGACTGCCTTGATTGCCTTCACGGTTTGGCCTGTACCAATGTGTAAGCCAGAAATTCTCAAAGCCCTTGCAAAATGGGTAATATTATCAACCAGAGTACCCTGTTCAAAGTCGTGGCCTGATTTCATGAATCCATGTTCGCT
Source organism: Paracoccaceae bacterium (assembly GCA_026710155.1). Taxonomy (GTDB): domain Bacteria; phylum Pseudomonadota; class Alphaproteobacteria; order Rhodobacterales; family Rhodobacteraceae; genus MPNP01. The sequence goes on along the minus strand of JAPORQ010000038.1, from coordinate 3,137 downwards.
GTAGAATGACTCAACAGATTTAGAAATGAATGATGTTGTCCCCCATTTACCATTCTAGGCAAATTCCTTCAGGTTTGATCTGGCTTGTTCCAGGATTCTTTGGCTTTCCGAACTGTTGATCATGGCAATGTCATCCTGATATTTCAACAAGGCTCCCAAAGTATCAGAAATGACTTCTGGAGAAAGTGAAATGGCATCAAGGGTCAACAGGCATTTTGCCCAGTCAATGGATTCTGCAACCCCTGGTTTCTTGAACAATTCCTCACTTCGCAAGGTGTGAATAAAGGAAACGATTTCCCTTGAAAAAGATTCACTTGCCTCGGGGACCTTTACCTTGATTATTTCGAGTTCACGCTCAAAGTCAGGAAAATCCACCCAATAATAGAAGCACCTACGTTTCAGGGCGTCATGGATTTCCCTTGTTCGGTTCGAAGTGAGTATGACAATTGGAGGTTCATTGGATTTGATGGTACCCAATTCGGGAATGGAGACCTGAAACTCCGAAAGCACCTCAAGTAAAAAAGCCTCAAATGGTTCGTCTGTTCGGTCGATTTCGTCAATTAGCAGTACCGGAGGGCCTTCCTCATGATACCTCAGAGCTTCCAGAATTGGTCTTGATATCAAATATTCCTCGGAAAACAATTCTGCCTGAAGGTCTTTCCGTTCAAGTTTTCCAGAAGCCTCGGCTGTCCTAATCGCAACCATTTGGGCAGGGAAATTCCATTCGTAAACGGCCGATCCGGTATCAAGCCCTTCATAACATTGAAGACGAATCAACTTTCTTCCCAGGGCCCGGGATATTGCCAAGGCAATTTCCGTTTTACCTACGCCTGCCTCTCCTTCAAGAAATAGAGGCCTGTTGAGTTGCAAGGTCAGAAATACAGTTGTTGCAAGGGAACGACCACAAAGGTAATCAACCTCCCTTAACATATTCTGAACCGTTTCAATCGTGTAGGTATTTCTATTCAAACCGATAAACTCCAAAAACTAATATCAATAATATAAAACCGTCAATTCATGTTTCTCAATGTTTTTTTCACAAGACTTGCAGAATCACTAATCGTTAATTGACTATAACTTCAGACTTGATGACCTTGGGGTTGATTCTGTCCAACATGGATGCAATGATCATCATGTTATGGATCACCGAACTCCAAATCTATATTGGTCTTTTCAGCATAATTCGAAATACCTGTCATCACATTAGGATTGAAGTCGATAGCACAAATTTCCCAATGCAGACCCTTTGATTTACCCTTCATTATTTTAAAGGGAAAGAGCGAAATTCTTTCTTCAAAGGGAAGCGAGAGATTGATTTTTGGTGGTTCCAAAAAGCACAAATCAGAATTGTTCATCAACAAGAGATTTTTTTGTGGATATTTTAGGAGAACATTGCATGCCCCCAATCCATGATTTATTCGGTCCCCTAGAACTCCTACTGCCACAAAAAAAGGTGCTTAAATGGTACCAACAGACTTGTTGAGGTCTGTCCGATCGGGATCAGGATTTTCAAAAATCTTTTGCTTGCACCTTCTCCTCGTATCTTTCGCTACAGAATCCAAATCTCCAATGATCAGATCGGGTTCAAAACCGTGAGCAAGGATGGTGTCTGCACCTCCATCCATACCAACCAAAAAAGAAGTATACTTGATAGCTGGGTTTTACTCGGCTAGGGAACAACAACCCCCGCCGAAAAGGGTCACACCTGATTCAAGCGTTACAATGGAATTTTCCTCTTGCAACCTAATTCAGAACCCCAGGCCAATTTTCATCACCTTTGACAATAAAATTATTCATATTCTGTCGCCAGATTCTCTCAACCCGCTTGCTGTAATTTAGATAGAGCTTGCCATGATGAATGGTAAAAGCGTCAGGAACGGTTGTTGCTGTATGACCTTTGGCGACGGCATAGGCACAATACCCTCCATATTGAGGTGCATAATCCTCTGGCGAAGCAACAAACCTGTCTAGATTTTCCTGCGAAGTAAATTTCCAGATTGCTCCCATCCATTCATGGGTAAATTCATTACTACCCTCTTGGGCAGAAATCGTTTCAATATAGGCAACCGGATCATAACCATTGATGGCCACACCGTCTTCGGCATAAATTGGTGGTTGTTTACCATATACCCCCGTGACCGTCAGGCCAAGCATTAGACAAAAAGTGAGAATAAACTTTCTAAACATATTTACTCCATGAATTTACGTAATTTAATGTTCCCATTATACCAATCTTGACCGCTTGATGGCAGTTTCAATAAAACCTGCAAACAAAGGGTGTGATGAGAACGGTTGTGATTTAAGTTCGGGATGAAATTGTACCCCAACAAACCAAGGATGATTTTTTAGTTCCATAATTTCTGGCAAATTACCATCAGGTGACATCCCCGAAAAAATAACCCCTTTGGACTCAATGCATCTCTTTGTATTTTATGTCAACCTCAATATCTATGACGATGAAGTTAGGAAATCTTGGTGTTGCCATATATTTTAGCAACCAGGCTTTCATTCATCAACTCGGCTGGATAAGCCCCCAACCGCATTGGAGCCCCCATATCATCTCCTATTTCCCGTGTGACCTTCTCTCCATCTTGAATCCATTTTTTCAAATAGAAAATCACGGGGGGTGACTCCTCATCAGAATTTTGCTTTTCATCAAGACCAAACTCTTCTGAACCAGCACTGTCAATACCCAGCAAATCCCTGACCAATTCAATCACGGCCATTTGTATACCCAAAAAGATACCAAAATAAGGGACTAGATTTTTTCTGGCAAAGCCGGCAACCTCTATCTTTTCCTCAGCCCCCCTCTTACCAAATCCACCCGGAATAAGAATCGCATGACAACCGGAAAGGTATGGGGCAGGATCTTCCTCTTCAAAAACCTCTGCTTGTATCCATTTCTTCTCAACGTCAACACGATTGGCAATACCTCCATGAGTAAGTGCTTTGGTTATAGATTTGTAGGCATCATTCAAGCCTGTATATTTACCTACCACGGCGACACGAACCTTGCCTTCGGGGCTTGCTATTCTATTCTTGACTTCATACCATTTTTTTAAATTCTGTGTAGGAAAATTTTCGGGATTATATACTTGAATCTACAAAATTAAATACTATATTTGCAATAACGAATA
>JAPORQ010000054.1 GCA_026710155.1 Paracoccaceae bacterium | reverse complement strand
CTCTCGTTCGACGGCGTGTAGGTGCCACCCGTCATGAAGCAGCGCCTCAGCAAGATGTCCGATATTTCATCTACATAGATCTCGTAAACATGAGGCGTTTTATCGGACAACAAAACTGCCGGATCGGGCGAACTGGAAAGGTTCGGATTGGTTGAACTTATCGTAGCAAAGTTGCCTTCATAAATAAGGCCTGTACGCAAATTTTGGACCCTATCTTTAATAATAAATTCAGTCGGCGTGGACCTATCGCCTATTCGCCCCGACAATACGCTATACAGGTTATTATAGGCGTCAAGAGTTAAGGTTGCAGAGTTGGCCGTTATAGCCGAAACGGACCCGCTTAAAGGGTTGTCAGTCTCGCCCGTCCCTGCACAGGCGGGCTGGCCGACCAGCCCCGGGGCGGTGATGGTCTGTGCCCAGACCGGTCCGGCGAACGCCACGGCCAGAAGGGCGGCGATCAGATTAAAAGTGGGGGGGGGTATTCAACAGTCGTTTCATGAGTCGGTTCTCCTCCTTGATGTTTGCGGATGCCTTTCCATGACATTAACATAGCACGGGAATCCGTGCAAGTCAAGGAAAAAAACAGGAAAGGCCGTGCAGGGCCACCTCCCCTGTGTGCCTGCCAAGGGGTGCCATCGGCTGGCTCAGGGAATGGCATGCCTGTTTACCCGGACAGGGATTCCCCCATGGCGGGCACTTCCCCATGGCCATGGCATCGTTCCGGGGCAGGACCGGTTTGAATTGTCTTGACAGGTTGGTGGATTGATTCGTGTTCAACCTATCTTTATAAGGCCCATAGAAAATCCCAGAAAATAGACCTTCTGGCCAAATGCAATATTGGTTGGAATTGGTTTGAGTGGATAAGTTGGAGCAAATTTTTGTTGAGGTGCCAAAGCAGCGGTATCAACATCATCAGAAGTTCCCTCCACAACTTTTACAGAAAGTTTCTTCCACTTAGATAATGGAAAATTTCAAATAAAGAGAAATTTTACCCGCCAAAATTAATCAAGAGCCAATAAAGTATAAGCCAAAGTCCTACTCAATTCGTTTAAGGTTTGAATTCAACAGTTGATTTATGGATTCTGGTTAATATATCTTTGTGTCGTTGCGGACAGGCACCCTTGGAGGTTGTCCGCCCTATTTTATTCAGGAGATAATGATGGTAACAGATAATATACCAAATCTCCGAGCAGAAATCAGACCGGGGACAGGCAAGGGGGCCGCTCGGAAAGCTCGGCGAGAGGGCTTGGTGCCCGGAGTAGTTTATGGTGGGGGTGAGGATCCGATAACCATAAACATCAATTTCAATGAATTACTCAAGAAGTTGCGGGAAGGCAGGTTCCTGTCGACACTCTTCAACCTGCAAATCAAGGATAGGGAAGACGTCAGGGTGATTTGCCGTTCAGTCCAGAGGGATGTTGTACGTGACCTTCCCACCCATCTGGATTTGATGCGATTGAGGAGGAATTCCAAAATCAATCTGTTCATACCTGTTGAGTTTATCAACGAGGAAGAATCCCCTGGCATAAAGCGTGGTGGCGTTCTTACCGTCGTTAGGGGAGAGGTGGAGTTGATTGTTACCGCTAGCGACATACCCACATCATTGGTAGCCGATTTGGAAGGTCTGGATGTTGGTGATGTTATTACCATATCAAAGATCAAGCTTCCGAAAGGAACCAAGCTGACCATCAGCGACAGGGATTTTGTAATTGCCAATATTTCTGCACCGTCGGGTCTGAGGTCAGCGGATCAGGATCAGGAAACCGAAGAAACAACCGAAGAAGAGGAACAGGAAGCAGAATAGGTGATTTGCTAGGGTCACCGCATACAATCTGGTACTCTCGGAAATATTTTTTGCCAGGTGGTTGATGCCATTCTGAAGTATTCTCCAATTTTTTGATCTTTTTGATTGCAGTTAAAGGATGACAAGGTGTTAGTGATTGCAGGGCTTGGAAACCCTGGTTCCAAATATTGCATGAATCGCCACAACATTGGATTCATGGCATTGGATTCACTTGCTGATTCATACATTGACAATAACTGGCGGAAAAAATTTCAGGGTCAAATTGTTGACGGGACAATCAAAGGTGAAACGGTTCTCATGCTCAAGCCGCAAACCTTCATGAACAATTCCGGGAATTCAATTGGTGAAGTTGTCAAATTCTACAAGATTCCACCTGATCAGGTTATTGTCTTCCACGATGAAATCGATCTTGCTCCGGGCAAGGTAAGGATAAAGTCTGGAGGTGGCCATGCCGGACACAACGGATTAAGGTCAATAATCAAGCACATTGGTCCGGAGTTTACAAGAATCAGAATGGGTGTCGGACATCCGGGGAGCAAGGACATGGTTCATGATTACGTTTTGGGAAATTTCTCCAAAGAAGACCAAAAGGGCTGGCTGGGTGACTTGTTGACAGGTTTGACAAATGGATTTTCCTATTTGGTGGATGGCAATCACACACAATTCCTCAACAAAATCAACCTTGAGTTGCAAACCAAGCCAAAAACGGCAAATGTTTCCAAGCGTTCGGATGTTGCATCGACAGACAATGCCAAGAAAGCGGACGGGATATTCTCCAGGCTTTCGAAATTCTTTGGGTCATGAAGCAATTGCCAAAAGCTGAAATCAAGGATAAAGAGAATTCAGCCCCTTTTAATCGTATTGAACTACAATGATATTATTGTGCCATTGATATGGTTCATAATTAATCAATCGAGGATGCAATGAACAAGGTACTTCAAGACCAGGTAAATGTTTTCGGGGAACCACTGATTCCTTGTTCACATAATCCCAAAACCGGGTTTTACCGAACCGGATGCTGTGAAACCTCAGAGGAAGATGTGGGTAGTCACACCGTTTGCGCCATCATGACAGATGAGTTTCTTTCATACTCCCGACAAGCCGGCAATGATTTGTCCACGCCGGTACCGGCTTTTGGTTTCCCAGGATTGCAGGCTGGTGATCAATGGTGCCTGTGTGCAGCGAGGTTTTTACAGGCTTATCAGGAAGGCAAAGCCCCCAGGATTGTTCTCAGGGCCACTCATATAAGGTCTACGGAAATAGTACCTCTGGAAGTATTGAAGGAACATGCAATAGATTTGAACTAGTCGGAAGAAGCCATTTCGATTCCAAGAGCTCTGGCCACGGTGAATATATCCTTGTCTCCCCGTCCACACATATTCATGCAGATGATATGGTCTTTGGGTAAATCACCGGTAATTTTCATCACATGTGCCAAGGCATGGCAGGGTTCAAGGGCAGGAATTATTCCTTCCTGTTCACAACAGACCTGAAAGGCCTGAAGTGCTTCCTCATCAGTAATTGATACATAGCTTGCCCTGCCTGTTTCATGCAACCATGAATGCTCGGGGCCTATACCAGGATAATCCAGACCGGCAGATATGGAAAAACCTTCCAGAATTTGACCGTCAAGGTCCTGCAGAAGATAGGTTCTGTTGCCATGGAGTACACCGGGGCGCCCGCCCGTGAGAGAAGCACAATGTTGCATTGTCTCATCGACACCCTTGCCTCCCGCCTCAACGCCTATGATGTCAACAGACCTGTCATCAAGAAAGGGGTGGAACAAACCCATGGCATTGGAGCCACCACCTATGGCCGCTATGAGAGTATCTGGCAATCTGCCCTCCATTTCCATCATTTGGGATTTGGTTTCCTTGCCTATAATTGACTGAAAGTCCCTTACCATGGCCGGATAGGGGTGGGGACCGGCTACTGTTCCAATACAGTAAAAGGTATTGTTGACATTTGTTACCCAGTCCCTGAGCGCGTCATTCATGGCATCCTTGAGGGTTCCACGCCCGGAAGTGACCGGTACAACCTCCGCCCCCAGCAATTTCATACGAAAGACATTGGGAGCCTGACGTTCCACATCATGCGTTCCCATATAGACTATGCAGGGAAGTCCAAATCTGGCACAGACCGTAGCAGTGGCAACCCCGTGCTGGCCAGCACCTGTTTCAGCAATGATTCTGGTTTTACCCATACGCATGGCCAAAAGGATTTGACCAAGAACATTATTGATTTTATGGGCACCGGTGTGGTTGAGTTCATCGCGCTTGAAGTAAATCCTAGCCCCACCCAGATAATCGGTTAACCGTTCGGCAAAATACAGGGGAGAAGGACGCCCCACATAATGCTTCCAAAGGTAATCCATTTGATTCCAGAAACTTTCATCATCCTTGGCCCTGTTATATTCCTCTTCCAAATCCAGGATGAGCGGCATCAGGGTTTCGGAAACAAAACGTCCGCCGAATTTTCCAAAGCATCCGCTTTCATCAGGTACTGAGAAAAAGCTGTTAATCAGATTCTGGTCCATTGTCATTTGCCTTTGCTGCTGTAATAAATTTTCTAATTGCCTCGGGATCTTTGATTCCAGGGCTTTTTTCAACACCCGAAGATACATCCACCTGTTTTGCATTAGTCAATTTGACGGCTGTTGCAACATTGCTTGAATTCAACCCTCCAGCCAACATCCAGGGTAACTCCCAGTCAAATTCGGAAATCAATTTCCAATCAAAGGCTATGCCATTACCACCCGGCAGTGAATTCGTCTCTACCGGTTTGGCATCAACCAATAATTGATCTGCAACGTGAGAATATTCATTGAGAACCCCCAAATCGTTCCTGTTCCTGATTCCAACCGCCTTCATGATTGGCAGGTTGAACAAGTCACGAATCTCTGAAACCCTTGATACCTTTTCATGGCCATGCAACTGAATCATGTCAGGATCGACAGCGGTCATGATCTTTTCCAGAAAGAAATCCTCCGGATTCACCACAAGAACGACTTTCTTTACATTCGAGGGAACCAAGGATGATAGGGACGAGGCCCGTTCGAGGGAGATATTCCTTGGAGATTTTGGAAAAAAAACAAACCCGACCAAGTCGGCACCTGCTTCAATCGCTGTAGAAACATCTTTGGGCGTAGACAAACCGCAAATCTTGACTTTCAATTGGTTAAATTTTCCCTGCAAATCATTTTTCCAGAAGGGCCAGTATCTCATCCTCTGAGGTTTTGTTTTTTTTCAAACCTGAAACTTCCCGCTCCAATTCCCTTATTTGTCTATCCTTTTTGATTACTTTCGAACGGTGTTGATGTTCACGCAACCATTCCCAGAAGAATCCAATGAACAATCCAAAGATAATTCCCCCCAGAACGACAATAAATGTAGGTACAACAACAACCGGGGTGGCAAAGATGGGTGTCAGGGAATCAGGTAAAAGACGAAGTGTAACGGGATCTCTGTTGGCAAGTGCCATGAAGCAAAGGATTACACCAAGAAATATCAAAAAACAGTATTTTAAATACCGCACAAACAAACTCAGTTCAGCTATCCGTGTTGTAGTTTCTCACAGACGTCTTCAATTTTATTCCGGGTTTGAATGTAACCCGTTTGCATTTCTTAACCCTGAAGGTATGACCGGTCTTGGGATTTCTTCTCATGGTGTGATGATCCAGTTTGGTTGAAAAGTTCATATACTTTCTCAACTGTACGGATTTCCCTTCGGCCAGGGCGTTGCTTATTTCATTAAAAACAGTCTTAACCATCTCTTCAACAACCTTGTTGTTAATGGAATCGAATTCAGATGATAGATTCTTGATAATATCAGAACGATTCATACCATTTTCCTCGCTAATTATCGGTATAGGTTCAGCACAAGTCCGTCCAAGGCATTTTTACAGGTCAATCCGAAGTGGAGTAAGTCCAGGCCAACAAGGCATGTATGCCCCATTTTTTTTGCCAGTTTCGGATCCGAATGTAATCCAGAATAAGGAATTCCGAACAATAAATCAAAACCTTAATTCATTTATTGCCAAATCTTCCGACTTCAGGGATTTACTCATTCTTGCTTTCAAGAGCCTCTCCAAGAATGTCTCCAAGAAGTCCACCAGTATCATTGGAAGAATATTTTTCAACGGCTTCCTTGGCTTCCTTCATTTCAAGCAGACGGATGGAAAGCCCCAACTTTCTTGAGGAAGAATCCACATGGGTGACTTGGGCTTCAATCTCTTGACCTACCTTGAATTTACTGGGAAGTTGATTGTCCATATCCTTGCCAAGATCGTTTCGCTTGATGAGTGTGGTAATTCCCTTGAGTTCCACCTCAATGGCATTATCAAGAATTTCGGTGACGTTTACCGTGACCGTTTTACCCTTGAAAAGCCCGCTGGTTGCTTCCAAAAACGGATCCGCTTCCAGATCCTTGATGGAAAGCGCTACCCTTTCCTTGTCCACATCAATCTCGCTAACAACAACTTCGACCACATCTCCCGGATTGTATTCGCTGACAAGTTCACTGCCTGGTTTGTCCCAACTGAGGTCTGAAAGATGAATCATGCCATCTATATCGAAATCAAGCCCGACAAAAAGCCCGAACTCAGTGATGTTTTTGATTTCTCCTTCCAGTCTGGTGCCCCGAGGATATTTTTCGGCAAATTCCTGCCAGGGATTGGGCATGGTCTGTTTGAGACCAAGTGAAATCCTCCTTTTATCCTTGTCTATGTCCAGTACCATCACTTCAACTTCCTGGGATGTGGAAACCAGTCTGCTGGGGGTAGAGTTCTTTTTGCTCCAGGACATTTCAGAAATATGTATAAGCCCTTCTATACCTGGTTCTAGTTCAACAAAAGCACCGTAATCGGTAATATTGGTTACATGACCCTTGTGCTTGGTTTGAACCGGAAAGTTTTCCTCAACAGTAAGCCAGGGATCGTCTCTGAGTTGCTTGATGCCAAGTGAAATTCTCTGTGATTCCTGATTGATACTGACTACCCTGACCTTGACGGTTTTATTGATGCTGACCACTTCGGAAGGGTGTTTGATTCGACCCCAGGACATATCGGTAATATGAAGCAATCCATCAACACCACCCAGATCAACGAATGCACCGTAGTCGGTAATGTTTTTGACGGTGCCTTCAATTATTTCCCCTTCGGTGAGTTTATTGACAATTTCAGCACGCAGTTCAGCCCTGCTTTCTTCAAGAATAGCTCTTCTTGAAACAACGATATTGTTCTTGTCCCGGTCCATTTTCAGAATGGCAAATGTTTCCAAGGTTCCCATGAGTGTTTCGATATCTCGCATCGGTCGGATATTTACCTGTGAACCCGGCAGGAAGGCTATGACTCCACCCAGATCCACCGTAAATCCACCCTTGACGCGGTTGACAATGAAACCCTCGATTTTTTCGTTGTTTTCATGGGCTTTGAGTAGCCTCTCCCAAGTTTCCTCACGGCGAGCTCTTTCCCGTGAAATGACAGCAAGTCCACTGCCATTCTCAACACTTTCATAATAGACATCTACCTCATCCTCAACCTTGATCTCTTCCAGGTTGCCCGGTCCGGTGAATTCCTTGTAGTCTATACGTCCTTCTACCTTAGAACCAATGTCAATAATGACCTGCCCCGATTCAATTGCTAAGATTTTGCCTTTTACAACATTCCCTACCTTGGGACTTTCAAGGGTAAAATATTCATCAAGGAGTGTTTCAAACTCCTCCATAGTGTTTTCTTGTTGCACTTAATTGAGCTCCTAAATAATGTTTTTACTGGCCCTCGGTTGATTCCGACGGTCTTGAAAATTAATACTGCTTCTGCAATTTGCAGGGACTATTAACTTAGGTATCCCTTAATCCAAGTTCAACCTTGGCAATCACCAGTTCAATTGATTGTTCTGCGTTCAGGTTGGAGGTATCAATCAAAATTGCCTCTTCAGATTGGACCAAGGGGGCATTTTTTCTGGTGGAATCTCTCAGGTCTCTTTCCACAAGCATATCAAATACCTCCTGATAGGTTACCTTTTCGCCTTGGTCCACGAGTTCCTGATATCTTCGATTGGCTCTGACCTCCTGGTTTGCCGTCACAAAAAACTTTATATCGGCATCTGGACAAATTACGGTACCGATATCTCTCCCATCCAGTATGGCACCCTCATCCCTGCGTGCAAAGCTGCGCTGGAATTCAACCAGGGTTTTCCTTACCTCGGGAATGGAAGCAACCACGGAAGCAATCTGGGATATTTCCGGAGCCCTCAATCCGTCCTGCTGCAAATCCTCTATACTCAGGTCTTTTGCCTCCCTAACGGCATTCAGGGGATTTTGATCCAATTGCTTTTTGACAAGATTCCTAGCTACTGCCCGATAAACCAACCCCGTATCGAGATAAGGCCAATCAAAGTGTTTTGCAAGCTTTCTTGCAATGGTGCCCTTGCCCGAAGCTGCAGGGCCGTCAATTGCGACAACAAATGGTTTCATGGACAGTCATTCCTGAAAGTTAATAGGCATAAATTTTTCGTACTGAATTTCCTCATATCATTAATAAAGCAATGATCACAGGAGAATTGGCAATGGTCTGTCAAATATAGTGTTGCTTGGTGAGGTGTTTTAAGCATTTGCCGGCCTGCTTGTACTACCTAAAACAGCTATGATACCAATCAAGATTAATGTACTCAGGTGGAGAGCGCCCATTGTTAAATTATAACTAAAAACATGATCAGCCAGAAATCCTGTTGCTGCGACTACCAAAGCAGCCACAATGGCTTGGATAAAAAAGGTGACGGATATGATAGTAGTGCGTCTTGCATGCCCGTCAGGGATTGCACGGTGCATTTCAGACATGGTTACCGCAGGAACGAAAATACGCAATAACTGGTGTAGAAAAAAGCCTGCCACAATCAGAGAACTATTTCCAATATCCAACCAGAAAAAGATACCCGAAGCACTTGTCAACCCAAGGAATATTAGAATGGCTGCCCTTAAATTGAGATCAACCTGCAGATGCTTGAGTAGAACACGCGATATCATCGCAGAGGCCAGGATTCCCGTACAAAACAGTATACCCAGTTGTGTTTCTGAAATACCTTTAAGACTGAGCATGGGTTGATAAAAATTAAGGCTGGTACGCAAGAGTACAAAGGTCGTCACACCCAATAGCATTGCAACTGCAAATGAACCTGTCTTAAGAATGCCGATTACTTCGTTCAACTCTACCCGAGACAAAAGTAGTTTTTCTGGTTTCTGAATCTTCTTCTCCTCATCGGGCTATAGAACAGCAAAGAAGAAAAAACCAATGCATGTCTTTATCATTATGAGAAAGATATCAATGAACATTGGCAAAGCTATGTTGATTGACGCTACTATCCCACCTAGGAGGGCTGCAACAGCCATTGCTGAGATAGACAGTGTGGAAATTTTTGCCAGAAAGCGAGAAAACTCCTCCTTTTCCATTTCATCGTCGCGAAACGCTTCATAACCTATTGAGTTGAGATTTCCACTGGCAAGGGTTCCACCGCTTGAAATAAACACAGATGCTGAATAGAGGACTTCCTTCCCCGGAAAAAGTACAATGCTTAACAGTCCAAAGCGAACAAATAAATTTCCCAACAGCAATGCTTTCCTACGCCCAATGAAATCTGAAACTGCTCCCAAGGGCACTTCTAGAAGGGCATTTAAAATGAATAAACAGGCAATGAATAGACTATAAGTCGCAAAATTAATGCCAACATAATCAAGATAAAAGACGACCACAACCGGTGCAAGAAAGGCTTCTAATGGTGTCAGTGCTGCAACCCAATAGTACTTTCTAATCAAACCGGATTTACTCATTAGACATAATATTCTTTTCGTGGTTGGATTCTTGCTCAAAGGAGGGGTAAGGTTACCAGACCCAAATGGCAAGGTTTAAGCCGTGCTCACATATGGAATCGTAGACCTTGTGAATTGTATATTTTGTTCTCTTGCCAGATTTTGCAACAATTCCCTTACCTTGCCTACATTGACCTCCTGATTTCTTGAGGGACCAACCAGTATCCTTGTTATCGGCAGATCTCCTAATTCCTCAAAAAGTTTGACGTAGGGGATTGAACCACATTCCCCCTTTCTAAAGTGGACTTCTTATAGGCATGAAAGATTAATTGGTTGATGAGAAAATTTGTCAATACTGCTATTTTGGGAGATACCGAAAATTATACGGTATTCATTTTCTACCTCGAAACCCCTATGCTTCAAGCGTCCTGCTGCTAGAAACAGTTCTGTATTTAATTCCATCATGGCTGTTTGGATACTCTCATTCTCCATATTTAATCTAGCAGCATATTCACCAGCAAATTTCATCAGCTTCTCAAAAAGACATGGAAACCTACTCACCAAATTACATTCGCACTCGTCGTAAACCGCACGCTCCAATGAACAAGGGTAAAGTTGGTACTGGTTCTGCTCTTTCAGAAGCAATCCTTCCAGTTTGTATTTATTAAAAACGATTGCTACTCCGTCATGGCCGTAACCACGCCACTGGCTGAGCAATCCGTTTCCCTTACGTATTTGTCCTTATGGGTAGTGAAGCAAGCTATAAAGGGACGGATAGTTCTTCTGATAGGATGGATTTAAGAATTCGAGTGGTATTCAATGAATCTTGAGCTATAAATCTTGCAAAGGTATCCTGATCAAGTCCGTATTGTTCCTTAATTTCTGTCCTGCTTTACTATAATAGTCATTAAAGTATGGCAGGATCTTGTCCCACATCAATTGAAATTCGGATGAATCATTGAGGTATCTGGCATCCGTAGCCCATAATGTGCCTGACTCCAAAATCCCCCTAAGTGCCTCAAGATTGGTATAATGAAACAACCCCGAGTTATTCTTGGATACCTCTAGTTTCTCTGTATTGGTAATTTTGTCTTTATTCATCAATGAACTTACTTTCCGACATTAATATATCATTGTCTGTACCTGATCTTACCCAGAAAAAACTATACAATTGATGTTTAATCTTTAACATTACCAGGGACAATTCTTACCGGGCTAGCGCCTGCCTGAAGGTGTTTGACGTGGAGTGGTGAGGGAGTGAAATCTTTAGCAGTTTCCCGATTATTATTTTTTACTGAATGGGGCGTCTCCGTATCCCTTTTGGGTGAATTTCTATTATTTTATTCAGATCAAGGTTGATTTAATGACAATAGGTATATACATATTATATAACCACAAATTTATAGGTCTATAGGAGAGATTGAAATGAAAAACTACCATAACATAAACAAGGAAAGGAACTTTGTTCATGAAAGACCAATTCGAATGGGACGAAAACAAACGTCTTATAAATTTGGAAAAACACAGGATTGACTTCAGGGGTGCAATCAGGATTTTTGAACAACCATCGGTTCATGTCCCTTCAGGTTACTGGGGCGAGGAAAGATGGATTACAATAGGAGAACTGAACGGTTGGATGATCATGGTGGTCTGGACTTGGCGGGGTTCAAGAAAGAGGATCATATCGGCCCGGAGGTTGAAGGAAGATGAACAAAGAAGATATCAGGACAATGACTCTGGAGGAAGCTCTCCGTAACAAGGGAGATGACCAGACTGACTGGGAGGCCTTGGCCCGGGAGAAAGCCGCTGGGATTGAGCCGGAACCCGACCCGGAAGAGGGTACCATCGATTGGTCCCGCATGCAGGTTGCCATGCCCCGGCCTAAGCAACCCATATCGGTACGGCTGGATGCCGATGTCATCGACTTTTTCAAGGCCCAGGGAAAGGGCTACCAGACCCGCATTAATGCGGTCTTACGAAGCTACATGCTGGCCCATGCCGAGGAAGGTACCAGCTCATAATTCAGGATACAGCATTCAAATTTGAAGTACTTCAGGAAAATTTCTATCAGGTAACTTTAACCCTCTGTGTATACTTGCACGGAATGGGATTCTTAACGACTTTGATACTGCTGAAGATACCATCAAAAAATTACAACAATCAGAACCAAGAGACCGAACTGCATTTGCTGTATGGGGTACAATGATAAAACGGCGCAATTAGAAGATTTCAGCAAGGATAAAGGGATGGAGGTACTGCAAAGGGGTCCGATACGAACATTTCAGAAAACGATTCCTGTCCGGGGATGCAAGCTTGGACTTGAAGATGTGAAAGTAGCCTACAGTGAACTCAGCCATATCAACCAGAAGTTTGGCCAAGAGGAGATAGCTAGAATCAAACGCCGAGAGGCTAATCCTGGTATGAACAGCAAATGAAAACAAATGAAGCGATTGTGACATTTGAAAATTTTGAACCTATATTTGATGATAATTAACATTTAAGACACATGATTTTCCTATATCTGTGGTCAATAATAATTCAGGTATATTCACTTTCCAGGACACCATTGTATGAATTCAGGTGAACAAAAACCCTTGATGGGAGTTCCATCAACCAAATTGAAAGGAAGTGTTTCCATTCCAGGAGACAAGTCTATCTCGCATCGTGCCGCTATACTAAGTGCATTGTCTGTAGGAGAAACCAAAATCAAGGGTTTGCTGGAGTCTGATGATGTCCTCGCGACCCTGAATGCGGTAGCACTTCTTGGTTCAACCGTTGTACGTCATTCCAAAGGAAGTTACAGCATTTTTGGTGTCGGAACCGGTGGATTCCTTGAACCTAACAATTTCATCGATTGCAGCAACTCGGGTACTGCAGTTCGCTTGTTGATTGGAGCTGTTTCAACCAATCCCATAACGGCATCATTCACAGGTGATTCCTCTCTCAGGTCACGACCAATGAACCGAATTACAAAACCCCTGTCCAAATTCGGTACTGAATTCCACGGACGAAATTGTAACTTCCTGCCCATGACTGTTGTTGGTACAGATGAACCTGTTCCAATTGTGTATAAACTTCCCATACCTTCAGCCCAGGTAAAGTCAGCAGTATTATTGGCAGGTTTGAATACACCGGGCAAAACCACGGTTATTGAGCCAAAGGAAACAAGAGATCATACCGAGAGAATGCTGAAGGCATTCGGGGCTGGCGTTGAAATCCAGGAAAGTGACGAAGGAACAGCCATAACCGTGGATGGGTATGCTGAATTGAATCCCCTAGAATTGGAAGTTTCAAGTGATCCATCATCGGCAGCATTTATCATATCAGCGGGCTTGATCGTTGAGGACTCCTCTATAACTGTCAGGAATATTGGTATGAATCCAACCCGAATAGGTTTGTTTAAGACCCTTGAAGAAATGGGGGCCAATCTACATTACGAACAGATTGAAAACAGTTCTGGCGAACCATTGGCACATATTCATGTCAAATCATCAGATCTAAAGGGTATGGAGGTCCCACCAGAGAGAGCACCATCAATGATAGACGAATACCCAATACTTGCAGCTGTAGCTGCAGTCTCTGAAGGGGATACGATCATGCGAGGGGTCAAGGAATTAAGAGTTAAGGAAACCGATCGAATAAGCGCCATGGTCCAAGGCTTGGAATCCTGTGGTGTAGATGTTACCGAATACGATGATGGTTTTGTGGTTCATGGTAAGGGTAGGGGATCAGTCAAAGGCGATACAACCGTAAAAACCTATTTTGATCATCGGATAGCGATGAGTTTTCTATGTCTTGGCTTAACGTCAAATAACCCCATTAAAGTGGATGACGGGAGTGCCATAAACACAAGTTTTCCACAATTTGTAGAATTGATGGCTGGGATTGGAGCCAGGATTGAAGAAGTAGTGGCTTGATTGCAACCCATTGGTAAAGAGCGTATTCATTTACATATCCATTACAGATGATTCCGATCAATCTTCATATGAGGTGTTGTGACCTTCCCATTGATAGGATGAATTGGTTTTTCACCACTGCCAATTTGTTCCTGTTAACCAATACCATCACCAGATAGAGGATCACTCTGGAATCGTTCGAATCCGCCCGGTTTTCAGTATAGGCTTACAGCCGTCCACCGTTTCTAAATGACAGAATTACAAACGGGATAAAATCTTGTTCACATCTTGGGCTTGCAAGTCAATGAACTACCCAGTCCCACCTTAATGGCAATAACCATTTGGCGATTATCAGAAAATCCAACCACCAAATCCCAAGAGGAGGCTGACACCGTGTATCCAGCCTACCGGTGGAATGATCAATCCGACAATAAGCAAGGCAATGGCTGAACCGGAGTCGGCAGCAGCCCCAATGCACCACAAGATATGCTTGATCATCGGGACCAGTGCCACCAAAGCTAAGGTAACAAATATAACCACCATTGCCAAGATTAGGCCTATCTCTCTTAAGCGGTCGGTTTTGAAGTGAAAACGAAACATGATACTGTCTCCTTTCTGGCTGTTTTGAAAAGATAAGTTACCAGACGGGTGTTGATCCCCTTCTGAGGTCATAAATCCGTCTGGGAAAATCCCGATTTTCTGGGATCACAAAAAAATATTCAGAAGTAGAATTTTACTCTCGTATCCAAATATTTTAACCTTCAACACCATAACCCTGACTTTGAATCATTTGGCTTCACTTTCGTTCCAAATCCTTACAAAGTGGATTGGCAGCAGGTTCAAAAAAGAGGCAGTCATACCAAGAGAGATTTCACCTGATAGAACTTCCATTGATAATAATAAGCCCTTCCAAGAATATATCAAGTCAAAAAGGGTAATATGTATTTCTTGCCTTAAACCTTGTATGTAGGGATTAGGGCATTTATCCGGAATTATTGGAAAGCTGGATAACGGAAAGTAAGGATTATATTTTTATATGATTTGGGGAATAAAACAATATCACCTGATTATCGGAGTACTAGTGAATTGAGACAAATCTTCACGGAATATTGCTAAACTCTTCGGAAGGTAAGATAAATGGGTACTCTTTTGTTTAGCAATGCCTTTTTCTCATACCGGGTTGATAGCCAATCTTTCCATGGTAGTTTCCAATCAGAAGGGGTTTCAGCCTCCCATTCAAAATGAGGGTTTAGATTTAGCTGTTCTACAGACTGACGGGCGTAATCAGAAATATCTGTGACTATTCTCAAGCGAGCTCCGAGTTTCATGATCCTTGCCAATGGAACCAGATGTTCGGGAGTTACAAATCTCCTTCTATGGTGTTTTTTCTTGGGCCAGGGATCGGGATAGAGGACAAAGACCCGTTCAATAGACTGATCAGGGATATAAGGAAATAACGATCTGATATCATCCTGGTACAGCAATATGTTGTCTAGATTGTCCTCACGCAATTTGCCTAGAAGTGAAGCGACGCCATTGAGGTAAACCTCACAACCGATCAGGCCAACATCTGGATTTGCTTTGGCTTGGTGTATCAGGTGTTCACCTGAACCGAAACCAATTTCAAGCCATACTGAAGTCTTTCCATTGAAGGCCCTGGCTAAATCCAGCCGCTTGTTACCTTCCGGAGTTTCTCCAAGAAAATTCAGGATATTGCGTTGCTTGAGATCAACCTCAAGATATTCCCTTTGCCTGTTTCGGAGTTTTCTGCCCAGACGCTTGCCATAAAAGTTATGGCTTGGCTTGTTGTCGGCAATCCCTGTTTTTTTCACCTTGAGAATTATGTAGCTTGAAACCTTGTTCACATGGATAAATCACTGACAAGATCAGTATTCTCCCAGGTGAAATCACCATTTCCACCAGGGGTTCGACCAAAATGACCGAAGGCAGCGGTAGCCTGATAAATGGGTGCGTTGAGTTGCAAATGTTCCCTGATACCCCTTGGCGTCAACCCATTCATTCTATCACCAATCACTTCCAAAAGCCTTTGCTCTATTTTTTCTGGTGCGAGATTTTCTGTCCCAAAGGTATCAAGGAAAAGTGAGGTTGGTTCTGGTTTCCCGATGGCATAGGAGATTTGAATCAGGCATTTGCCTGCCAGACCGGCAGCAACAATGTTTTTGGCCAGATACCTAGCGGCATAAGTTGCCGATCTGTCAACTTTTGTGGGATCCTTGCCTGAAAACGCCCCACCGCCATGTGGAGCGGCGCCACCATAGGTGTCTACAATGATCTTGCGTCCGGTCAGGCCACAATCGGCGGCAGGCCCTCCCTTGACAAAAATGCCCGTCGGATTGATCAGCCATTCTTCATCAGGCAAGTTGGCAACCCAATCTGCAGGCAGCAATGCAGAGGCTATGGGCTTGATCATGTCCTTAACATCTCGGGAATCCAGCCCGGCAATGTGTTGTGAAGAAATCACGACCCTCTCCAACCCTACCGGCTTGCCTTCATCAAAGCGTAGGGTAACCTGTGATTTGGCATCGGGTCCAAGTTTGCGTCCGTCCGTTTGATCCTTCTTTCTGAATTCCTCGATACCCTGTAAAATCCTGTGTGCGTAGTAAAGTGGTGCAGGCATGTATTCAGGAGCCTCATTGACGGCATATCCAAACATGAGGCCCTGATCACCAGCACCCTCGTCCTTGCCCTTCGAGGCATCAACACCCTTGGCAATATCAGCTGATTGTCCATGCATGAAATTTTGAAATCCGAAGGTATTCCAGTGAAAATCATCCTGCTCGTAGCCAATGTCCCTGACACATTTGCGAGCTATGTCTTCAAGTGAATTCCATACGTTTTCGGGGCCCCGGTATTCACCTGCTACAATAACGGTATTCTTGGAGACCAGGGTTTCACACCCCAATCGGGTTTCGGGCTCCTCATGCAAAAAGGCGTCGAGAATGGCATCCGAGATCTGGTCACACACTTTATCAGGATGGCCACGTGACACCGATTCAGATGTAAATATCCCCTTGTTTATCGACATAACAACTCCTGGGTTTCAAATCTATCTGTATTTCCAAAACTGCAAACTGATTTTCAAAAATACTCAGTTTGTTTCAATGAGTATTGGTAATTGTTTTTGACCTGATTAACAAGGACACCGCTGACAAAAATAAGACAATCAACAGGGGCCAATCCCCAACCCTGGAATAAAAGGTTGGTGGGAGTGTGGTGGGGATTTTGGCATCCAGTACACCTCTTGTTCCAACATCAAGCATCTTTATGGGTTGACCATAGCCATCCGTGACAGCCGAAACACCATTGTTTGAAACCCTGATCAAGGGAAGGCCAAGTTCTATGGCCCTGGTTTTGGCAATGGCAAAATGTTGTCTGGGCCCCCATGAATTGCCGATCCATGCATCATTGGTAATCTGAAGAAGGGTGTCTGGCCTTTCTCTGGTTCTGACCTCGTTTGGAAAAATGGCCTCATAACATATAAGTGCCCTTGCCTTGCCCAGAACAGGGAGGTTGAGGAATTTTGAGCCGTACCCTTCGGAAAAATCCCATATTTCATCATTCGCCAAGCCTGAGCCCTGAAGCCATTTCAGCATGCCCTCAAACGGAATAAATTCCCCAAAGGGTACCAAATGCTGTTTATCATAGATTTGTTCCAGTTCACCCCGTTCGCCGAGTGCCATCAGGCTGTTGTACATCCTGTTGTCAGCCAAGCGTCTGAAACCCGCAATGAAGGGAATATTGTTCACCCTCGAGGAGATCAAGGCCATATCCTCCTCATTGACAAAGGCCGTAATTGCTGTTTCTGGCCACAACAGCAGATCAATCTCGTTCTCACTTGGCCTGTTGCTGAGTTCCAGCAAAAGATTGATATTAGCGCTTTGAAGCATTGGATCCCATTTTTCATTCTGGGGTATGTTGGGTTGGATGATTCTGATCGTTTCATCAGAAGGAGTTAGTTCAACCTTGGGAGGAATTCGATACGATCCCCAGATCCAGATCAAGGCCAATAGTCCCACCGAAATACCCACACCCTGCCATAAATGCTTTCCAAGAAACGGCATGATCCCCAGACTGATGAGGAGAGCCGTAAGGCCGTTTGCCCCAATGAGTGAGGCTACTTGCATGATGGGTGTCCCATCAAGCGTATAAGCAAACATGCCCCATGGAAAACCCGTAAACAGATGTTCCCGCAACAATTCAAGGGCAATCCAACCTATCAACAATACCAGCACTCTGTCACTGGTGTTATCAGTCAACAGGGAAGGCATTCCGAAGGCAAGTCCCCAAAACAGGGATAGTCCGAATGCAGTCAGAAGTGGGGCAAAAGGGGCCATCCATCTGGTTTGATCTGGGTCTACGAGGAATGGATAAATCAACCAGGAAAGGGTGAGGATAAAATATCCTGAACCAAAGAGCAAGCCTATCATGAAGGTGGATGCGAAACTGGTTTCACGAAAGGACAGATATACCGCAATACCTGCTCCGGCAAGGGTAATCAGAGGTAAGGATGCAGGTGCATTACCCAGGGAAGCAACAAGACCCGCCAAAAAGGGAAAGATAGGACGGAAGGCTAGAATCATAACATCCCGGTTTAGGTTAATTCCTGAATTAAAGTCTCTGTCCCCAAGCTGGAATGGGTAGCAAAGTTCGGGATGACAACCGGATTCCTCAAACTATCCTTACTTCCAGCAGATCCATTTTTCTGTTGTCCCCCTTCAGGACCTTTATTACCAGCCCCAAATCCTCAAATGTGATCACTTCTTCCTGATTGGGGATCCGGTTGATTTTTGTTGAAACCCATCCTCCCAAGGTGTCAACTTCCTCTTCGAGGTTATTGGTCAGATCCGAATTGAGCAATTCATCCAGTTCCTCTAGAGGAGTCTTGGCAGGACAATGGTAGAGGTTTTGGTCAATTTCCATGATGCCCTGGGCGTTCTCTTCCTCGGTATCGTGCTCGTCAATGATTTCTCCAAAGTGGTGTTCCAACAGGTCCTCAATGGTAACCAGACCATCCACACCACCGTATTCATCTATGACAAGCGCCATATGACAATGGCCATTCTGCATCTTTGCCTGAAGTTCGTTGATCGGCATTGAGGGAGGAACGAAGAGGAGAGCCCGCAAATCATCCCTGATACGGAATTTCTTTCTGGCGCTGCCATTGAAACCATATTTGAGGGCAATATCCTTCAGGTGTACGAACCCCAGGGGATTGTCAGGGGTTTCATGAAAAACCGGTATCCTTGTCCTTTCACTTTCCTTGAAAACCTTGACGAGTTCGGAAAGGGATATGCTGTCAGATACCGCGACAACATCCGCCTTGGGAACTACAACATCTTCCACCGTTCCTTCTTTGGCCATTGAACCTTCCAATTTGATATTTTCATGGTTGCCGGATAATGGTATGTCGTCGTCATCCCCATTGCCATTTTCTTCACCTTGGGATGAGCCCGCAAACAGTTTCAGGATTTTTTTAAGACCGTTGGATTTGCTGATTTCAGGCTTTAGGTTACCACTCCCATGGGGAGCGGATTTTTTGTTTGCTGGCAATTGATTCATTTTTGTAACATGGTAAGAACTAAACATATATCTGTGTGCTGTCGTATGGATCGGCAATCCCCATGGAGAAAAGAATTTTTGTCTCCAGGCTTTTCATTTTCATTTCATCATGCTTGAGGTCATGGGTAAATCCAACAAGGTGAAGGGTACTGTGCACCAGTAAATGACTTAGATGGCTGTCCAAAGTCAACCCGTAACCCTCGGATTCCGACAGGAGTGTATCAAAGGATACAGCTATATCTCCTAGAAAATGCCAGTTTCCTTCTTCTTCCAGCGCATCTGGAAAAAACAATTCTCCGGATTGCCAGGCCAGAACATTGGTTGGTTTGCTTACGTTCCTAAACCTGGAATTCAATTTTTGCATGGCTTCGTCATTGGTGGCAAGCAAGTGGATTTCAACGGGTATAAGGTTGGCATCATATTCCCTGAGAGTAGAATTGATGGCTTGGGCGGCAATGTCCTCAAGTTGGACATCTTTCCAGCGCTGGTCTTCAATGACCAGACAAACCCTATGGGGAAATTCTGATGGTTCTGTCATTGTAGGCTTTGATGATCTCGGCAACAATCCTGTTGCGCATGACATCCCGGGCTGTCAGTTCCGAAAAGGCAATGCCCTTTATATCGCCAAGGATTTGTTGTGCTTCAACCAAACCGGATTCCTGACCACGAGGCAGATCAATCTGGGTAATGTCACCGGTAATGGCCATCCTTGAGCCCTGCCCCATACGGGTTAGAAACATCCGCATTTGCATACGAGTTGTGTTTTGGGCTTCATCTAGAATAACAAATGAATCGGCCAGGGTTCTGCCTCTCATGAAGGCCAATGGGGCAATCTCAATGGTTCTGGAAGCCAGATGCTTTTCAATCGTGCCTGAGGGTAGAAAATCATGCAAGGCATCATAAAGTGGTTGCATATATGGATCAATTTTTTCCTTCATGTCACCTGGCAGGAAACCCAACCTTTCACCAGCCTCGACAGCTGGTCTCGCCATGACAATACGATCGATCTCCTTGGAAAGCAGGCTGGCCACGGCCACGGCCAAGGCAAGGTAGGTTTTGCCTGTACCTGCCGGTCCAATTCCAAAGGTGATCTTTCGGGATGACAGGTTTTTGAGGTATTCGAACTGGGCTTTTGATTTGGGTGCAATGATTCTTTTTCGGGTCCTGATTTCAAGTTCTGAACTGAAATCCATTTCGCTCTGATCCCGAAAGGTTTTGGGCACATCACCATCACTCAAGGCCATTTCCAAGGTCTGGTTCACTTCAACCTCATTGATGGCAAGACCCTGACTGGCCCTCTCGTATAATGATTGCAGGGCCTGGTTTCCAACTTCAATTTGCGCAAGACCACCCAACAGGGAAAGGGAGTTCCCCTGTCTGATTATATGTATTCCCAAACTGTTCTCAATCTTGTTGAGGTTTTCATCACAAACCCCGCACAAATCAATCAATCGTTGATTATCCGAGAACTCGATCCTCTTTTCCATGGAGGAAGGTGCTATCGCCAAAGAAGCCCTCCCTTGAGGGAACAAAAAAGATCAAATATCAAAACCTGACCCCTATTTTCAATCAAAACCCTTTCTTATTTTCCTATTCGGCAAGTTAACTACCCAGTATAAAGATTGTAGGGTATTGGCGCTATTGATAGCACCTTTTTCCTGCAATTTCCAGTTTTACTTGGAACAAAGACTATTTTCCTTCCTTGAGAACCTTTTCCAGTATACCGATGATTTCATCCAGATGGGATTTTTCCGCGATCAATGGTGGTGACATGGCAATGATATCGCCGGTAATCCTTATCAAAAGACCTTTTTCAAAAGCATCAACAAACAAGTCAAAACCCCTTTTGCCGGGCGCATAAGGTATTGGCTCCAACTCGATGGCTCCGATCATGCCCTCA
Source organism: Paracoccaceae bacterium (assembly GCA_026710155.1). GTDB lineage: Bacteria > Pseudomonadota > Alphaproteobacteria > Rhodobacterales > Rhodobacteraceae > MPNP01. The sequence goes on along the minus strand of JAPORQ010000054.1, from coordinate 29,258 downwards.
TTTCGGATATCAATGACATTGGGCAGTCCCTTGAGAGAATGTACACAATCCTCCCAATACGGGGTCATGTTTTTGGCACGCTCGAACAACCCTTCTTCTCGGTATGTTTCAAGCGTGGCAATCCCTGCAGCGCTCGCCACCGGATTACCGGAATAGGTGTATCCGTGGAACAGCTCTATTAGGTAGTCCGGACCGGTCATGAAGGCATCATAAATATCCTTTTTGACGACAACACCTCCCATTGGAATGATACCATTTGTCAAGCCCTTGGCACAGGTGATCATGTCGGGTGTAATTCCATAATGCACGGCAGCGAACGAATCACCCAAACGTCCAAATCCCGTTATGACTTCATCAAAAATCAGCAATATGCCATATTTGGTGCAGATTTCCCTAACCCGTTCCAGATAACCCTTGGGCGGTACAAGTACACCGGTTGAACCGGCAACCGGTTCAATAATCACGGCGGCAATTGTTTCAGGACCGTGCAAGGCACAGATTCGTTCCAGATCTTCAGCCAACTCAACGCCATGCTCAGGTTGCCCCCTTGAATAGGAATTCACTTCTGGAAGATGGGTGTGACGCAGATGGTCAACACCGGCAAGAAGAGTACCAAAAACCTTACGGTTGTTGACTATTCCACCAACTGAGATGCCGCCAAAATTAACGCCATGATAACCTCTTTCCCTGCCGATTAACCTGTTTCTTTGACCTTCACCCTTGGCCCGGTGATAGGCAAGCGCTATTTTCAGAGCACTTTCAACGGCTTCGGAACCTGAATTGGTAAAGAAGACATGTTCCATGCCTTCTGGCGCCAGATCCCTGACCTTGTTTGCCAGTTCAAATACCTTTGGGTGAGCCACCTGAAATGTTGGTGCAAAATCAAGTTCGGTAAGTTGGTTTTGTATGGCCTTGACAATTCTCGGGTTTTTGTGACCAGCATTGACACACCAAAGTCCGGCGCTTGAATCAATGACCTTGTACCCGGTTGAAGATGTGTAGTACATTCCTTCTGCTTCAACCAACAATCGGGGAGATTTCTTGAATTGCCGGTTTGGAGTAAAGGGAATCCAAAAAGAGGAAAGATCATTTGGCATTGTTGTTTCGGTAGTCATAATGTCATCCTGATAAGTGAAAATGTCCAAATATAAATTACAATAAATGGTTAGATTAAAGGTCATTTACATATTTGGAAAAGAAAATAAATCAAAAACAGACCGAATGGTAGGATAATGTTGATCATTCAACCAAACAATGAGTTATTCCCTTTCAAATATAATGGCTGTACCTATGCCGCCTGCCGAAGGTATGGATGCCAGTCCAAACCCGCCTGTGTCCAACAATTCATGAAACAATCTAACGGCCAAAATGGTCCCTGACGCCCCGATAGGATGTCCTCTGGCAAGGGATCCACCACCAGTATTTACTCTTGATGGATCAATGTCCAGATCCTTGAGGCAGGCCAATATCTGTGCTGAAAATGCTTCCATGATTTCATAGACGAGAATACCATCACTGTTCAACCCCTCCATTTTCAGAACTTTCCTGATGGCAGGCATTGTTGCCAAACCTGGTACCATCGGATCACTTCCAACCGTTAATCCGCTTGCAATCCTCACTTTGGGGGCATTTAATTCATTTGCAATTTGTTCCGCAACAACAAGAACGAAGGCAGCGCCATCTGCCGCCACAGAGGTATTTGCCGGAGTGATCGTTCCACAAATCGGGGCAATCTTTTGACAGGTCTCCAAGGTAAGGTTTCTGGTAAACTGATCCATTCTGGGGATGCCAAGAAGTATGGACATTTCTTCCTGTAATCGATGCTTGTTTGCCCGTGCTTTTTCATGACTATCAATCGCCCATAAATCCTGACTTTCCCTGGTTAGTGAATATTTTTCAGCCAAATCACTAGCTGTCTTGATCATGTCAGGATCCCTGTCACTCCAAGGGGTGAAAGGTGCCTGGTCAATTGGACTATCCTCATATTCACCATTTTTCTGGAGATAAACTCTTGGACGCTGGGAATAACTTTCCACGCCTCCAACCAAAACAATCTCTGCCAATCCACTTGTTATCAGTGACTTGGCCAATAAAATTGCGTCCAGACCGCTTGCACATTGACGATCAATGGTTATCCCGGGAGTAGCTTCAGGAAGCCCCAATTGAAGGCTGATTACTCGTCCCGGATTTCCTCCTGGACCCAGAACATTACCAACAATAATTTCGTCAACCTTATCAGACGCAATACCAGCCTTTACCAAACAGCAAGAGGCTGCTGCCTCTCCCAAGGTGTAAATATCAATGCCCTTCAAGAAGCCATTTCTTGGAGCAACAGGTGTTCTGGCTCCAGAGACAATGTAGGCCTCGACACTCATCAGGCTGTCTCCAAAATCCTTTGAATGGCAGCCAAATTCAATTTGCCGGAACGAAGCAGAGGCGGATTTTCATCAATCAATAGAAATGTTTTTGGGGTTAGGTTGAATCCCAAATTCCTTTGGCACATACTGGCAATTTCCTTCACATCTGGTTTGGAGGAATTGATAAATAGACAGGCGTGCAACTGGTTTGATTTAAACCTGTCCAGTTTCGAATAAACGTAAGCCGCTTCAACACCCTCCACGGTCAATAGAAAATTTTCCACTTCCTCGGGATTGATGTTTACATCATGAATGCTCATCATGCGATCCCTGCGACCCTTGAGGAACAAATATCCGTTTTTGTCAAGAAAACCACATTCGCCAGTTTGAAAGTAATCATTTTGGTGTGGGTGAATGGTATCATTATGAACATATCCTTCAAAAAGATAAGGGGATGAGACTTCAATGTTACCTTCCTTTCCATTGGGCAGGGATTTTCCAGAATCATCGGATACCCTGACCTTTACTCCTTCATATGCTTTTCCTACTGAACCTTTGGGAGAATCAGAAGAAGTAATTGCAATAAAACTTGTTTCGGCAGTACCATAAAATTCTACTAATTCACTCTGCGGGAATACCTCTTTCAACTTCAATGAATTGGTGGAGGTCAATTTTGAACCGCCTACGACAATCATTCTCAAAGAGGCTATGGGCTTCATTTTGTGGATTTCGAAGGCACGTAACAGCAATTGCAACTGAATGGGTGTTGCATAGAGAACCGATATTTTCCTTGCGGAGATTTCATCGAGTTGAGATTTTGGAAGCCATTCTCCCAGAAGGGTTACATTCGTACCAATACAAAGACCTTCCATTAAGCCATAGAGTGAGATTGAATGTGTTAAATCACCAAGGATACCGTAGTTATCCTTGGCTGAAATCGACCAAAGGAGTTTGTTGATTTGAAAACTTTTTATCCAGGTACTTTGCAATCTCAGGATTTTCCTTGCCGGGCCGATAGTCCCACCTGTCTGAACGATAAAACATGGTGGGGAACTAGTGGGGTCATGTGCATATGAACAATGGTCAGTTTTGATGGTTTCCCCTTCTGGGAAGTGTTCGGAGGTTAGCCTGAAACAACAATTTCCCCTTACGGAACAAAACAGGTTGATAATACTTGAAGACAGGTTTGTATTGAGTTTGATAGCCACGAACGGTTGTTCAGGCAGAGTGCACGGATCAGGGTTTTGGTACACTCTTTTGTTTACATCTTCGGCATTGAGGGAAAAATTTTTTCCACTTAATACCGATGCTTGGTGCCAGTTGAATTTCAAAGAATTCTTCAAAAAGCAATTCCTGTCATTTGTCTGAATTAATGGTCATGATGAAGTTGATACTCGCTAAACAGGGAAGGTCTGTTCCAAGTTTATTTGGAGCATTTCACCATTGATATCAAGCAGAGGGGGTACTTGGTGTCAAGAGAATGTGAAGGGAATTTTTTGAATTCTCCAATCCAATTATACAAGGCAAAATGCAACCAATCATCATCAGTTGATGAATGCTTCAGTATCTGTATTTTGTTAGACCAAAAAACATCAATTATTTCTAGGGCATTCAATATAGTTTAATTGAAGCTGGCAGATAACCTTGTTAACACTTTTCTAGTGTTGTGCAAAAATAATATGCTACAATCTTCACAAGAATTTCACTTGATTTTAATTTTATTCCGGTAGAAAATTGAACCATGGTTGAAGAAGATCGATCCAACAATGACAATGAATTTTTCAGTGCTGTGATTGCTGGTGATGTACAAGCAGTTTCATCACTTCTCGGCACTGCTGATCTCAAGGCTACCGATGATGATGGCTGGACAGTCCTGCACTTTGTCGTGAAGGCACAGAATCGTGGATTGGCAAGATTAATCCTGGAGCAACCCGAAATTGATGTAAATGCCGCCGATAATGAAGGTTGGACAGCACTCCATCTAGCTGTTCAGGAACAAAGCCGCAGTTTGGTCAGACAATTGCTTGAACATCCCGAAATTGATGTAAATGCCAGAAACAAATGGCAGTGTACACCTCTCATGCTGGCCGTTACCAGTGGAAACATTGATGTTGTGGAAACCTTGTTAAGACATCCAAAGATCAAGGTAGATATAAAGGCTGATTATTATGGACGTACGGCTTTGATTCAATCTGCCGTCAAGGGGCATGCACATATAGCCCGTTATCTTGTCATCTATGGTGCCAATGTCAATGTTTCAGACAAGACTGGCAGAAACAATGCCCTTATTGAAGCAATCAAGAACAGGAATTTTGATATAGCAATTTACCTTTTGAGAACTGGTATGATTGATTTTTCCAACCGCGAGTTGAGACTCCAGAGCGTCATCTGGGCAAGCCGCCACGGCAAGCAGCTTTACAATGAACTCGATCATGCAATTGCGGTATATTTCAATCGCTTTGGAGACCGTCCAAGCAACTGATCAGATTGCAAAATCACGTTGGCTTTATTGAAGCTGTTATTACTTAGATAATCGTTACTTTACGGTTTATAGGGATAAATTGTTGAAGTTGTAGCCTGTTGAATCAATCAATTTGAATATCTTGGTCTTGAGACAAGAAAAGGTGAATCGCAATTCCACCTGTTGTGGTTTGTTTTGTAATTTACTGGTGAATTGGTATTCGGTGAATACTGTAAGAATATCCCAATAGAGGTAAGGAGGATCTGGGAAGAACTGAAAACTGTCCAACACTCAGCTTGTCGAGACTTGCCCATTTTACGATGGGCGATGAAGATGTACTCTCCAAAATCGACCTGGCTTACACCTATTACAGTCGCTTTGATAATGTGTTTACCGGCCCTGGGATTGTTGAACATGGGATGATAAAACCCTTACCAAGGAATCAAACCGTGGAGGAATTGGCAGAGAGCTTGTTGATTTGTGGCAAACAGGAAATGATAGACAAGTTGTCAATATACTCTGATTTGGGGATAGACAGGATAATCATGAATATAAATTTTGGTGCCGAACATTCGGAAATGATTGAAAATGTCCACCGGATTGCAGATGAAGTTATGCCACATTTTCAGTAGGAGGAGTTTTAAATCGTTGTGCTGCCCAAAGTAGAAACTTGACCCTATACCATTGAAGGAATGGGTCCAGCCATGTTTCTTATCCATGGAATAGGGGCTTCCCGTATTGCCTGGAACAATCTGGTACCCACACTCAGGAACCACTTCACGGTAATTTCTTATGATCTAAGAGGACACGGGTTAGAATCTTTACCCGGAAAAGAGTTAAGTTTGGGTGATCTTGTTGATGACCTGGAATAGATTCGTTGTGAGATTAATATCGATCGCGCTCATTTTGTTGGTCATTCCTTAGGGGCATGATCGGACCGCCTATGCAAGGAAGTATCCTGAAAGAGTTATTTCATTGGGTTTGTTATCAACCGCAGCTTTCAGAACAAGTGATGATTCCTCCAATGTGTGGAAGGTTGTGCAGGCAATGGAGTCAAGAGGGATTCCACAAATTCTGGAAACACTTACCGATCGGTGGTTTGCAGACGAATTTATCCAATTTCATCCTGGGGTGGTCAAAAAGCGCTTGAATCAGGTTATTGCCACAAATTCCGGCGTGTTTCTGAATGTTTTCAAGATTTATGCCGGTACGGAAATGAAACCCTGGTTGCACGAAATCGAATGCCAATGCCTTGTTCTTACGGGAGAGAATGATGGGGGTTGCAATCCTCGATTAAACCGTTATGAGGTTAGTTATTGTTCATGAGTCTAATATTTTAGATGGAACAGATGCTTGCCTGAAATGGTAAGTTGATCAGGTTTTATATCTGAATATTCATCAGCCAAGCTGTCTGCTTCGTTTATTGCTTCCTTTTCTTCTTTGCTCATTCCAGCATTTTCAAGAAAATCAGAAAGGTTGCCCGACTTTGAAATCAATCTGGACTTTACTTTTCCTGCTTCTGACATACTTTGGTTCCTGTCAATAATCTTGAACATTTTTGTTGTGGAGATGAAATTGCATCCCGTTCCGATCTATAAATCCTGTCATGGGATCATTGTAACCACGGATAGCCGAACTCAGTTCGGCATTAGTGTTTTACACAATTTCTAAATAAGTATTGATACATAATTTACAATCTAAAATCTACTTGGAAAAAGAAAGTAAATCTCTTCTTTTATGAGAAAATTATAAAGGTCACCAAACAGCTAGGCAAGTAATATCGAAAGGCTATTAATCCTTGTGGCAGTTGAATGGATAAGTCATTTTGACAAAACCTTGTGGGCCCTCGTGAGGAGATCTGATATTTATATCCCTGATCGACGATCAGAGTTAACATGATCCATATAATGATATTATTTGGTACCTGAATAGTTACACTTTATAACCTGGTCTAAATACAATTGATTGAGAATTTTAATATTTCCGAACCCCATGTTTTGATAATTGGAGGGGGTAACGCAGCACTGTGTGCTGCAATCACGGCAAAGGAGGCAGGAGCACCTGTCTTGCTCCTAGAAAGTGCACCTAAATCCTACCGAGGGGGGAACAGTCGACATACCAGGAATTTCAGATGCATGCATTCGGAGCCCTTGGGGGAATTGACCGGAAGTTATGGGGAGGAGGAATATCTCGATGACCTTTTGAAAGTAACGAAGGGCAAGACCGACAAAGATCTGGCCCGAATGTGTATTCGCTCTTCGCAAGATGCATATGGCTGGATGCATTCACATGGCGTAAGATTTCAACCATCGCTTTCAGGCACGCTTTCACTGAGCCGTACGAATGCCTTTTTTCTGGGAGGAGGCAAGGCACTTCTGAATGCCTATTACCGCAAGGCCATGGATTTGGGTGTTGATGTCAGCTATGAATCCAAGGTCAAACATCTCGAATATGAAAACCGGCGGATCAAATCAGTTACTGCCGAAATAAACAACAGGGATGTCACATTGACACCTGCAGCGATTGTTGTTGCTTCGGGTGGATTCCAGGCAGATATTGACTGGTTGGCGAGTGCCTGGGGAAAAGCGGCACGTAATTTCTTGATAAGGGGTACGCCATATAACCGTGGTGTGGTGTTGAAAAACCTTCTTGACCAAGGCATAATGAGTGTAGGTGATCCTACCCAATGCCATGCGGTGGCAATTGACGGACGTGCACCCAAATACGATGGCGGTATCGTTACCCGTCTAGATTGTGTTCCATTTGCCGTGGTGGTCAACAAAAACGGTGAGCGGTTTTATGATGAAGGCGAGGATGTCTGGCCAAAGCGTTATGCAATATGGGGACGCCTGGTTGCAGCACAGCCCGAGCAGGTAGGTTATGCAATCATCGATTCAAAATCGCTTGATCTTTTCATGCCATCCGTCTTTCCACCGGTTAAGGGAAACACAATCGAGGAGTTGGCGCAAAAAATGCAACTGCCCTCATCGAGAGTCAGTCGGACCATTGATGAATTCAATGAAGCCTGTCAGCCGGGGAATTTTCATCCAACCGAACTTGATGGGGTGTCAACCAGGGGATTGAATCCAACCAAATCCAATTGGGCCCGTCCGATCAATGAACCTCCCTTTTATGGTTATGAATTGCGTCCTGGTGTTACATTCACCTATCTGGGTTTGAAAGTGGATAAGCAGGCCAGGGTTCAGGGCAAGGAAGGTCCGGTGGAAAATCTCTGGGCCGCGGGTGAAATCATGGCAGGTTCAATCCTTGGTGAAGGTTACCTGGCGGGTTTTGGAATGACTATCGGTACGGTTTTTGGCCGACTTGCCGGGCATGGAGCAGCAGAACATGTCAGATAAGTCGATAAAGGAAGCACGAAGACAAGCCGAGATTTGCAACGCATGTCGCTATTGTGAAGGTTATTGCTCGGTATTTCCTGCCATGTTTGCCGAACAAAACTTCACTGAGGGTAACATAATCCAATTGGCAAATTTGTGCCACAATTGCCGGGGCTGCTATTATGCCTGTCAATATACTCCTCCCCATGAGTTTGCGATCAATTTACCGGCTGTTCTGGATGAAGTAAGGTATGACAGTTGGAAGAAGTTCTCCTGGCCTGGGGGATTTGCCAGCATGTTTGATCGGTCAGGTATGGTCATGGTGGTGGTTTTGGCATGTTCACTGGCCTTACTGTTTTGGCTGATAAATACATTCATTCCCGAAGATGGCGAAGGGTTTTATGCCCACATGTCGCATGGACTTATGGTGATGATCTTTCTACCTTCCTTTCTGTTGCCGTTAATTGCCACTGGAGTATCCATCAATCGTTATTGGCGATATATCGGCGGCAAGAGGATGACATTGACAGAATTTTGGCAGGCCAGCCTGGAGGCGGTTACATTAAGAAATCTCAAGGGAGGACATGGTGAAGGCTGTAATTTTGAAGACGAGGACCGCTTTACCAAGACACGTTCGGCATTGCATAAAATGACCTTTTGGGGCTTCATGATGTGCTTTGGTTCAACCAGTTCCGGTACAATCCTGCATTATGCCTTTGGGCTTGAAGCACCCTATTCCTGGTATTCTTTGCCCAAATTACTGGGGGTGCCGGGTGGAGTGTTGCTTTGCCTTGGGACGGGGGGACTGGCCTGGTTGAAAACCAAGGCAGATCCAAGTTTGAGTGCCGCCCGGATTTGGGGCAGTGAGATGGCATTCATTCTGTTGCTGTTCTCGGTAAGTGCCACGGGGCTCATGTTGTATGCTGCTACTGGAACGGCTTTGGTTGAATGGTTTCTGCCCATCCACCTTGGAACGGTACTAACCTTTTTCCTGGTTACACCATACTCGAAAATGATACATGGATTTTACCGTATGGCGGCACTTGTGAGAAATCAAACCCGATCGGGATAGGCAAACGATGCAGATCATCTGGTCTGTCAATCAGATTGCGAACACCCTGAATAACATCATATATCCCACACAATTCGAACACCCTGATGGGTAGTCGAGCTTTCGGGTGAATTGCCTGTTCGGGCCGCTATCCGGTATCGGTAACAATAGCTCCGATGACAAATGAATGATCCTCCCTTGAGCAATTTGAATCCCCGCATTTGGCTCATCCGTTGGCGAACATGTTTTTTGCGTGATTTAACTCGATAGGTATCCCCTGTCCACTCCCACACATTGCCAACCATGTTGTAAAGTCCAAAAGCATTGGGTTGATAGGATTTTGCCGGTGCCGTTGTCTTCCAACCATCCATGCCCGTATTGAAGTACGGAAAATCTCCTTGCCAGATATTACAGGGAAAATTGTCAGTATCATTTGGTTCGGTATCACCCCATGGAAAAGGTGCATCACTCTGGCCAGCCCTTGCGGCATGTTCCCATTCCAACTCGCTTGGCAATCTTCCACCCGCCCAACTCGCATAGGCCGAGGCATCAGCGTGCGAGACTTGAACAACCGGATGATCAGGATGCCAGACTTCAGCCTCGGTTCCCGGACCATTGATATTTTTCCAAGTCGCACCATCCACTCGTCGCCACCATCCAGCACCATGCACGCCTTGGGTAGCGGTTACCAGTTTAGAAACTTCAGACCAAAAGACAAAGGACCAACCGAATTGCTCGGCGTCGGTCACATATCCCGTTTCATCTACAAATTCCTGGAATTCCTGATTTGTCACGACAGTTCGACCAATTCGAAACGGTTTTAATCGTTTTTTGCAAAAGGGGCTTTCGCCATCATCCGGAATTTGAGGCTGATTCGTACCCAAAAAGGCAATGCCACCTGGCACTTTGACAGTGGCAAAATCCGAATATGTTTTTTTCTTTTTCATACGATTGACTGTATCGACACGCATATTTTCCGTACGTGCTGGACTGCAACATGTTTTGAAACTTGCTTTTTCAGAAGATTGGTCTGTCATTTCGGAGTCTCGTTATCATATCCGGAAAAGTACCAGACTTACCCCTTAAATGTCTACAGAGGACGGCGGGCCAAAGAATAAATCTGACCAGTAGGTCCACCAACGGGTCGTGTAGCAAGATAGAATGCAAAATCGGCCACTTCATCGGGATGTTTAACACGTTCCCATGCAGGCAGACCCTTGGGCAGGGAACTGCGATCCTGGGCAAGTATTTCCTCTGGTGGGCGTTCCTGACCTGGGGGTAGATTGTCAAAAGTCGCCGTGGCAGTTGGCCCCGGTACCAGCGTGTTTACATCGATGTCTCTCAACCATAGCTCATTGGCCAAACCCTCGGTCATCATATTCAACGCAGCCTTCGAGACATGATAGGCATTGCTGTTGGCCCCGGCACTATAGCCCTTGCCAGAGGAGAGGTTGATAATTTTCCCACCCCGGCGCATTACCGCAAGCAAATGATAAGTGATGAGATAGGGTCCTCGTATGTTCACTTCCATGGTTTTCCACCAGAGTTCAGGGTCAGAATTTTCGAAGGTGCCACGTTCGAGATAGACGCCGGCATTGTTGACAATCAAGTCCACTGCACCGAATTTGTCAATGATCTGGTCACAAAAGCTCCTGACTTGGGTAGGGTCGGCCAAATCAACAGATAGGGTCAAACAGGTGCGACCAAGCCGGCCAACAATCGAATTCACCTCGCTCAATTCTTTCCGCGACCGGGCACAGAGTGCAACATCCGCACCTTCCTTGGCAAAACGCAACGCAATCGCTTTGCCGATACCTCGTCCTGCTCCGGTAATCACGGCAATCTTGCCACCCAAAGGCAAATCATTCATCCCGTTTTGCCTCCAATCTGGTCAATGTCATTTCGATTTCCTTTATCCCCTTATCCCAATCGACGGCACTTTGGGCTGTATAATGGGCCATGGGTAAAGCCTTTTGTAGGCAATCAATACCATCCCATAGACGTGTGTCACATATCATGACAAAGGGTTTGCCTTTTGTATTGCGTGCCTCTTCAAAGGTGTCAAGGAGTTCAGCCATATCCGTTCCGCTGATTCGGCGGGTCCGAAAACCGAAGGCAGTAAATTTTTCATCCACCGGCTCAACCCCCATGACATCTGCGGCATGTCCAGAAGCCTGCATATCGTTGTTGTCGACAATAAAACAAAGGTTGTCAAGCTTTTGATGAGCTGCGAACATGGCTCCTTCCCAGACATTGCCCTCCTGCAACTCACCATCGGAAAAGAGACAATAGACCCGCTGGTCCATACCTTGTTGGCGCAAACCCCAGGCCAGCCCTGCGGCCTGGCTTGGTCCCTGCCCCAGCGAACCTGCCGTAATCTCAAATCCCAACTGGCCTTCTATGGGGCTTTGATCCACCTTGGTTCCATCAGCATTGTAGGTTCGCAACTCTTCCACTGTATAGTGACCGGATTCGGCCAAGGCGGCGTAAGTCATTATCGCATCATGCCCATTCGACAGAACAAACCGGTCAAGATACCAACCCTCATTATCCGGACGCAGTTCATCAAAATAAAGACAAGCCGCAATGTCGGCCAGAGCAACCCCTTGTGCGGCATACCCTCCTCGTTGACGACAAATTTCGAGTACATGGCGCCGGATTCTGGCAGCCATGATTTCCAAATCAATTATCCTGCGGCCCTTTCTCACCGTATACACTCCGCAATATCGTTGGCGAGCGTTTTGGCATCAAGACCAAGTTGTGCTCGAATATACGGCATGGTTCCACCAGGTGCCCATCGATTGGGCAAGCCAAAGCGCTTGACACGCGGTCCGCTGCCAACATCAGAAATTATCTCGGCCACCAATGATCCGAGTCCCGTAACGATTTGATGATTTTCCACTGTTACAACCTGATTGTGGGCAAAAGCAAAATCAACGATCTCATCCTGATTGACTGGCTTGATGGTCGGTACATGAAGGAGGGAATGTTCAACCTCCTGTTCACTCAATAGTTCCGAAGCCTCAAGTGCCCATTGGGTACCGAGACCTGTCGCAATGATCCCGATTCCTTGACCTTTCCTCAACGGGTAGGTTTTGCCAATCTCAAAGGAAAATTCCCTGCTGTCAAGCAAACGTGGCGTATCACCGCGATGTCCACGAATGTAGGTTAGGCCGGGTTGATCGACGGCGGCATCAAGGGCTGCACGAAAATCCGTAGAGTCCATGGGATCAATTGCGGTTGCATTGGGAATAGCCCGTACCATGCCAAGATCCTCGGCAGCTTGATGGTGGATACGTGCCGGGTTGGCGATACCAGGGGTAAAGCCAATGGCGATATTGGTTGGTCCAATTTCACGATTTGTTCCAGGGCCAGATCCAGTACCCATGCAGATCATCATCTGATCATAAGCACGTCTGGTGATATAACAGGCAAAACAGGTGGCTACTGGAATCAGCCCTGAACGAGCAACACCGGCAGCCACGGCGAGTAGGTTTTGTTCGGCCATACCCACATCAAGATGCTGTTCCGGCAATTCGTTCTTGACACGAATCACCTGACAATATTTACTGAGATCGGCACTCAGGATCACCACATCCTTGCGACGTTGGCAAAGATCATAGCTAATCTTGTCAAATGGTGCAGGGTCAAAACCATGGGCACCTTTCAGCAGCATAATTTACTCATGGTACATTGATGGCATTAGGCAAGAGCACCTTTTGAAGATACACCTCGGCCTCTTGATGTGTAACCCAATCCGGTGGCGGGAAGTCGGCGGCCATGTCCCAATCATCCCCTGTCATTTTCATATGTGAATCCAATTCTGCATCGAATTCATCCATCAGTTTTCCATGGGCAGGGTCACCGACCAGATTATGCTGTTCGTCCCGATCATTTCGCTGATCAAAAAGCATTGCCCGGTGGTCCTTGCGGCGCATGTAAAGCCAATCCCTGGTACGGATTCCACGCTCAGCAAAGGGAGCAAACTCACGAGGATTCCCACCGGTTTGGGTAAAGACCTGGTACCATATAGATTCTCGTGCCGTTTCACTTGTACCGTCGAGTACAGGCAGATAGGATTGGCTATCTCGCCCATCCGGCATTCCAATTCCCGCGAGTTCAAGAAGAGTGGCCATCATATCCACCCCTACATCAACCATTGCTTCAGTATGTTTTGGTTTGAAACGTGCCGGGTAACGAACGATCAGGGGCACATGCATCGCGGCACGGTATGCCTGATTCTTGATGCCACAAAATGACCCGTGTTGTCCACACATATCCCCATGGTCGGACATAAAGACAACCACCGTGTCCCCAGCAATCTCAAGACTGTCAAGCTGGTTGAGAATACGCCCAACATTCCAATCGATATTATGAATCATGCCGTAATACTCGGCCATGAATTCACGGATTTCCGCCTCGGTTTCAACTTCTCCGACCCTTTTGGCTTCATGAGAGGCATGGCTCTTGTGGCCTGCCCTGGCGTCACCACCACAAAGCACCTCGCTTCGATGCTTCTGTACCCTTGCCTGTAAATCGGAATCCGGTACACCCGGTGGGAGAGGCACCTCATCGGGTTTGTAAATCCGGCGCAGATGATCTGGCATGTCCATTGGAAAATGTGGTGGTCCATAGCTGACGTATCCCAGGAATGGCTTGCTATCCTTGGCCTTGACTGCAGTGTCTATGAATTCCATCAGTTGATCCGTTTGATAATCCGGCTCATAGCGTGCCGAATGATAAGCCTGACCTTCATCATCATAATAAATTGAGGATCTATAGCTGTGACCTCGGTTGAATCCAATAAAATGATCAAAGCCAAAACGCCGCTCGGGTGGAACTAAACCCGGTTTGGGGCCGCCCTCCAGGTGCCATTTGCCAATGTATCCTGTACGATAGCCGGCATCACGAAAATACTCGGCCAGAAAACCTTGCCCACCCTGCAAGGGGAAATGATTTTGTATCATGCCGTGCCCTTGGGCATACTTGCCAGTCAGTACCGAAGCACGGAACGGACAACAAAGTGGATAACTCGTATAGGCTTCGCTGAAATGGACACCTTCCTCCGAAAGCCGGTCGATATTGGCAGTCTTGATTACCGGATTGCCAGCACAACCCATGGCATCATAACGCATCTGGTCGGCATAGATGATTAAAATGTTCGGTTGCCTGGTCATGCTTTGGTCGAATTTTTCCTGATACGCGAAATAATTGGTCCCCACAAGATAGTCAACACCAATGTTGCATAGATGGTCAGGCCAATAGGTGAATTAAAGAATTCCACAAATGATCCATCTGCGATGGTAAGCGATTGGCGCAAGGAGTTCTCTAAAATTGGCCCCAAGACAAAACCGATGGATAATGGGGCAATTGAATAGCCGAGTTTACGAACCACATAACCCAGGATACCGGCACCCATTAATACGCCTACATTGAAGAATGAATACGAGACCGAGTAAATTCCAACAAAACTCAACAGCAGGACCGTTGGCACAATAACTGATGTCGGAACCATGATGAGTCGTGCTGCAAAGCGAATCGCCAATAAGCCAATGAACATCATGAGAATGTTGATCACGAACAAACCGATGAATATCGCATACATCAGGTCAGGCCGGTCGCTAAAGAGCTTGGGCCCGGGGGTAAGACCCTGAATCAACAAGGCACCAAGCAATACTGCTGCCGCTGGACTCCCCGGTACACCTAAAGTTAAAGTTGGTACCAAGGCTCCACCAACGGTTGCATTATTGGCAGTCTCGGGTGCTATAATCCCTTCCGGGATTCCGGTGCCATAAGCTTCGGGTGTCTTTGAACGGCGCTTGGCTTCCGAATAGGCAAAAAAAGCACCAACTGCAGCACCTTCACCCGGAATAATGCCAATGATTGTCCCGATAATTGAGGATCGAAAGATCACATCCTTAAGTCCTGCCAGGGTTTTCAAACCGGGTAGTTTTACCTTCAAACTGTCCATATTGAATCTAGTTTTCTGCAAGGCCCGCTCTGATCCGATCAAAACCTCTGATACAGCAAACAGGCCCACCAGAAATGGCACGAGAGGCAGACCTTCATATAGATGATAGGTTCCAAAGGTGAACCTTTCGGTTCCATTCAACTCATCAAGACCCCAGGTGGTCAGGAAAATCCCCAATGTTCCCATTAACAGTCCCTTGGGAAGGCTTTTGCCTGCAACACGGACAACAACAATCAGGCCGAATACGCTGATGGCCAAATATTCCCGAGGACCGAACTTGACGGCAAGACTTGCCAATAGGGGAGAGATCACAACCAGGCAGACGACACTGAACAGCCCGCCGATGATAGAGCCGGTCAACGAAAATCCAAGTGCCTCGCCTCCCCTTCCTGCCTTGAACATCTTGTGTCCGTCCTGTACGGTCGCAATGGCCGCACCGGTTCCGGGAATACCAACGGCGATCGCAGAGATTGAACCACCGTAAATGGCGGCTGAATAAATTCCGAGTAAAAGAATCATCGAGGGGATCGTTTCCATATAGAAGGTGAAGGGCAGGGCCAATGCGATGGCAATCGGCGGCCCCAAGCCCGGCAAAATCCCGATGATCATTCCAAGAACAATCCCCACCACCAACAATGTGATGGTTAGTGGGTCGGCCAGTAGGCCAAGTGAAATCATGAGTGCATTCAGATCAAACACCTTGGATCACACCAGTTGAATCCCGAGAAGATAGGTAAAGATAAGATAGACACAACCCGTGAGCCCCCAAACGGTTGCATATATATATGGTTGTTTAATCCCCATGGCCAGCAATGACAAAGGTCCAAGCAGGATTGCCATGGGAATAAAACCAAAGCTGCGCCACGAGAGATAGCACACGACCGAGACAATCAGCATTAAGATTCCTCGACGCGCATCTCCTGCGTTGTCAAAGACTGTCTCTCCAGCATCACCCCCCGCTTCCCCCTTGATTCCATATAGGTAACAGGTGATGATGGCACAGGCTATTATAGTACCCAGTATCAATTGGGGAAAAAATTTTGAAGGCAAGCCGGAACTCGCCAACAGGCCGGAAGCTTCAAACCCTTCGGCAATCCATGCAAAATAGAAGCTGATCAGAATGACCAAAAGCGCAAAGACAGTGTTGGCAATTCGTTGGCTGAGCATGAATTACCTCCTCAAATTATGGACACCGCACTTTCTCCCATTGAGTGCAATGTCCAATTTTACAACCCTTGTTATTTTTGGAGTAGGCCAAGCCCATCAAGGATTGGTGAATAGAGGTCAATTCCGGCCTGGATCAAGGCTGTTGTTTCATCCACTCCATGCACCCAGTTGTATCCGACTGATTTGGGAACCTGCGAGATAAACTCCTCTTCACCCATGGGCTTGGATGCTTCCAGCAACTTATCCACAATTTCCTGGGGTGTTCCCGCCTTCACGGCCAGACCGCCATGGACCCAGACACCGGCTTCCTTTCCGGGGAAGGCTTCTCCAACGGTTCGCACGCCAGGAAGGTCTTTTGCCATATAAGGTTGCCGTGCATTATCAAGGATAATCAAGGGTCGAACCTCTCCGTCCTGATAAGCATGGATTGAAGCAACCTGGCCAACGGCAACATCAACCTGACCGCCAATCAATCCTGCCATGGTCGCTGGTACGGTTTTCAATGCCAGGGTTTTGAACTCCAGCCCAAACTCATTCGCCAACTGAACCGCTGACAGGTTGGGTGGTGCACCTAGATTGTTGACCCCGATGGTCAATTTGTTTTCCCTGGCACCCTCAAGGAACTCCTCGAATGTGGTGTAGGGGCTGTCACCACGTACATAAAGTGCGTTTGAGGCCGATATACCAGCAAAAAGAGGAATGAAATCCTCAAGCGGTTCATATGGTGTTTCGCGTGTCAATGGAACAATCATGAAGGATGGAGGTGACCAGTTGAACAAGGTGTAACCATCAGCAGGGGCCTCGACCACGGACATTGTCGCCGGAATATGTGCCCCACCAGGTTTGTTGACAACGTTGACCGGAACGCCCAGCTCTCGTGAAAGAACATCGGCATTCATTCGAGCCACAATATCGGCGTTTCCGCCAGCTCCAAAACTGACAACATAGGTGATGGGTTTATCTGGCCATTCAGCCAAAGCGGCACCCATGCTCAACCACAAAACCGCAAAACTCGAAACGGCAAATTTGATCAGGTTCATAGTTTATCCTCCATACTTTGAACACTCCTAAATTAATCATGCACCATCAGAAAAATTCGAAACAGTTTCATCAACCCAATTTGAAGGCCAGTATTTCCAGATAAACTCACCAGAAGTTCCAACGAAAATGTCTTAATGGTCTAGATGTATGTATCTTTGCATTTGAAATGTTAAATGTCAAGACACTATTCTTAATGCAACAAGTGAAGGTTTAGTCAACGGCAAACTCCATATCAAACTCCAATAGATTGCTGGGATAATAGAGTATTGCCCAATAAATCAGATGATCATCGGCGTCCATGAATTCCCTTGTTACACGAAATACCGCTGAATTGACCTTGATGCCAAGGGCCTCGGCCATGGCAAAATCAGCATAGGAAATCGTTACATTCTGCCTGGCCCTGGTAATTGAAACACCCAAATCCTTGAGAACAGATATCACGATTTCCCGTTCGAATCGCTCGGGGGCTTTTTCGAAAATACGGTCATCCAACCTGATATCCACCTGACAAAAAGGTTTGCCCCATTTGGCATGGATACGACGCAAATAACGGAAATAGCGGCCATCCTCGGTTTTTTCGATAGTGGCAAAGTGCTTGCGAACAGACACCTTCATTTGATCAACCATGTCATAAATTTGTGAAAGCTCCATTTTGAGGTGAAGCGTATGCTTGCTTGGCCGTTCAACATCCCTGACAAAGGTACCCCGACCGGATTGTTTTTCGATCAAACCCTCCTCTTCAAGTGTATTCATCGCCTGTACCACCGTCATTCGGGCCACACCCAACT
The DNA here is from genome assembly GCA_026710155.1 of Paracoccaceae bacterium. Classification (GTDB taxonomy): domain Bacteria; phylum Pseudomonadota; class Alphaproteobacteria; order Rhodobacterales; family Rhodobacteraceae; genus MPNP01. Next base: position 11,084 of record JAPORQ010000054.1, on the reverse strand, counting down.
GTTCAGCCAACTTGCGCAAGGTAGGCAGGCGGGTTCCCACCACAAGACTGCCCGACAAGATCTGGTGACGCAGCACTTCAGCAACTTCGGCATGAAGGGGAACAGCCGTTCGTCGCATTGATTGAAGATCCATCTTGACAATCCTTCTGTTTCAAAGGTATAAAGGTATAGTGCTTTATCTTAACACAAGTTACTCATGAATGTGAAACATAATCTGCAGGAATTGACAAATATAGCTACCCGATTGCGTTTGCATGTGGTTGATATGGTGGCACCGTCGGGTCAAGGCTATGTGCAACAGGGGCTTGGGGCGGCGGATATTTTCACAACCCTCTATTTTGCCGAAGCAACCATGGATCCTGCCAATCCATTCTGGCCCGATCGTGACCGCATTTTTCTTACGACTGCCCATAACACCGCTATTTTCTATGCCACCCTGGCCGAGCGAGGTTTTTTTGATGTAGCTGATTTGGCAACCTATGTCACCGACGGTTCACCACTTGAGATAAATTCGTCCGAGCGAATGGGATCATTTGTGGAGGCCACCTGCGGGTCGCTTGGGCAGGGTCTGTCCGTGGCCATCGGTTGTGCTTTGGCCGCCAAGCGCCAAGGTCGAGCAAGCCGCTTCTACGTAATTCTTGGTGATGGTGAAATGCAGGAAGGTCAGGTATGGGAAGCAGCGATGTATGCCGGGACGCAGGGCCTTGACAATTTATGTATAATAGTTGATTACAATTTTGTCCAATCGGAAGGACCAATGGATCTTGTCATGTCGCTTGAACCAATCATGGACAAGATGGAAAGCTTCGGCTTTGTCTGTCAGGAAGTGGATGGCAACGACATTGAGTCACTGCTCGCTGCCTATGATATGGCACGCACAACCAAGAACAAACCCAGTTTCATCAAGGCCAACACGCTGATGGGCAAGGGGGTTGCCTCGCTTGAAGGGTTGATGTTTCACCAACTTCGGTTTCCACCCGAGGTGGCCGCCAGTGCACGAGCCGAACTGGAAATGCAGTTATGAACGAGACCTTGACCCAATTGGAAGCGGCAGATTTCATCAACCGTTCGTTCAAACCATTGCCACGTGCCTATGGAGAAGCGTTGGTCAGTGCAGCAAAGGCCGATTCTCGCATTGTAGCCCTATGTGCCGATTTGGTTCCCCCAACCGAAACCGACCTATTCCGAGACGAACTTCCCGAACGGTTTCACAATGTCGGCATTGCCGAAGCGAACATGATCGGTCTGGCTGGTGGCATGGCACGGTGTGGTGAAATACCTTTCTGCCATTCCTTTTGTGCCTTCATTACCAAACGAGTATTGGATCAGATCACCATGCAGGCCGCCTATCCGAACCTGCCGGTTAAAATTGTAGGTTATCTGCCAGGTGTGGCTACTTTACTAGGTGTGTCGCATCAGGCTATTGAAGATGTTGCCATCATGCGTTCTGTTCCCAACGTGGCCATTTTCGAACCTTCCGGACCTGAATATCACGCAACCATGGTCAAACTTGCACTTGATTGGGACGGACCCGTCTATCTGCGCATGAAACGTCCCGAAACAACTCCAGATGAATTTACCCCCCAAAGCCTGGAGATTGGCAAGGGCATTATCAGGCGTGAAGGTTCCGATGTAACAATCATTTCTGCAGGGCTTTGTTTGGCTGAATCTCTTACAGCAGCAGATAATCTTGATAATGAGGGTATCGAATCACGGGTTATTGACATGGCCTCAATCAAGCCGATTGATCAGGCATTGATTCTTGAAAGTGCTGCCAGAACCGGCGCGATCGTAACTGCCGAGAACCATAGCATCATTGGCGGGCTTGGATCTGCTGTGGCAGAAATTATCGTTGAGGAAGGTATTGGTTTACCTTTCAAACGAGTGGGTATCAAAGATCAATTTTGTGAGGGTGGAACCACCTCCTATCTAATGAAAAAGTTTGGTCTGGACGCATCGGCAATAGCAATGGCCGCGCATCAGGTCATGGAGAAGAAAGGATAGATCGTGGGTTTTGACTCCTTCACTCTTGCTAGTCCATTCGAGCAATCAGGCATTCGTTTCTATTCAGCAGGATCAAGGGCTGTTGATTTCAACCCCAAACATTTTGCCTATGTTGTCAGGTGAGATGAACTTCCAGGACACCATAAGAATTGCTGGGGTCAAAACCTTTCCAATCCGTACCTCGAGAGGTAACTCACCCAAAATGGCACTGGGAATCATGCCAACCCGTCCGGCCCTCCTGATCAAGATAGAAGACAATTCAGGTTGTTATGGCTGGGGAGAAATCTGGGCAAATTTTCCAACGCGTGCCAACACCCACAAGGCAAATATTGTCGAGGATGTAATTGAGACCAATTTACTGGGCTTTAGCTTCTCAGACCCACGCGAAGTCCAAGAGGCATTGCGCAATTCCTTGGCCATTTTCTTTCTTCATATTGGCCAATCACAAGTGTTCGAGCATATCCTGGCCGGGATTGATATGGCACTCTGGGATCTGACACTACGCCACAAGGGTGTTTCTTTTACCGATTTCATGGGACTTCCATCTTCCTGGGCACAATCCTATGCCTCCTCCATCAATGCCGAGGACTTGGGAAGGCTGATTCCGCTCCATGCGGGAATGGGACATACCTATTTCAAGCTCAAGATTGGTTTTGTCGAGCATGGCAATGCACATATTGTTGAAAACGCCTCCAAATTGGCCCCTGATGGATCGAGTATCATGGTCGACAGCAATCAATCCTGGACGCTGGAACAGGCAAAAGTGGCACTAAGGGATATTGAGGAATACGAGCCCTATTTTGCCGAGGAAGCACTGCGTGCCGATGCACCTCTCTCGGACTGGGAAGAGCTTGCAAAAGCTACGATAATCCCACTTGCAGCAGGGGAAAATATCTATGGAATTGAAGATTTCCTCACCATGACCCAAGCAGGTCTTAAGGTACTCCAACCGGATGTAGCCAAATGGGGTGGAGTTTCTGGTGCACTTGATCTGGCTCAAACCGTGTCCGAGGATGTATTAATCTGGCCGCATTTCATGGGAACTGCCGTGGGTCAGGTTGCTGCCTTGTCAATAAGTGCTGCCGTGGGCAAGAGCTCCACTTGCGAGGTGGATGTAAACGACAACCCTTTACGTACCGAGCTCTGTGGTGATGTGATTGCCATTGAAGGGGGGCAAGTCGAATTACCTTCTGACCCTGGTCTGGTGCACCCACCAACTATCAGAATGCTCACAACCTTTGCAGATCAGATTTAAGAACATGAAACATGCCGCTGACTGGTTAGCTGGTTTTGCAGAAATAGTTGCCACAGGAAACGGGGCAGATATCTCCCAATTGTTCATTGAAGGAGGATTCTGGCGGGATTATCTATCTTTTGGCTGGAGTCTGCAAACCATTGAGGGGCGTAAAGACATTGCAAAGTTTGGTTCTGATTATGGGGCAATAACTGGCTTCGAGGCTGCACAATTCGAAGGGAAGCCCGAAGACAATGAAGGTTTCTTTCGATTTCAAACCAGGGACGGGCTGGGACGAGGGTATCTAAATCTACAAGATGGCCTGTGCACCACACTGTTTACCATGCTCAATGATTTGCCACACAAAAGCGATCGGGGGACTCAAGAGACCACACCTTTCGTACTAATTGTAGGGGGAGGCCAGGCAGGGCTGGCTTTGGGTGCCCAATTGCAAGAACTCCGGGTGCCATACCAGATCATCGACAGATATCCACATGTGGGAGATCAGTGGCGATTGCGTTATGACAGTCTGGTGTTACATGATCCTGTCTGGTACAACCACATGCCCTTCAAGCCATTTCCCAAGGGATGGCCAATCTTCACTCCCAAAGACATGATGGCTGACTGGTTGGAGGATTATGCTGAAGAACTCGGACTCAACATCAGGACCAGTTCCGTACTGATCGGGGCTAGTTATGATGAATTGCGGGGTTGCTGGCATGCCGCAATCAGAAGGGATGGCAGGACAGAAATGTTGGAACCCACCCATTTGGTGTTGGCACTTGGAATCTCAGGCTTTCAAAAAGTTCCAAGGTTTGAAGGACAGGATATATTTGCTGGTTCTCAGTTACATTCCAGCGATTATAAGCATCTCAGGGGATATACTGACAAACCCGTTGTCATTGTTGGAGCCAACAACTCGGCTCATGATATAGCCTCTGATCTGGTCTTGAGTGGAACGCATCCAATCATGATTCAACGCTCTTCAACATTGGTGGTCGGCCGGCAGGATTATTGTGAGAGGATTTTGGGATCACTATATTCAGCCAAGGCTGTGGCAGGAGGCATCACTGTTGACAAGGCAGATATACTGCAAGCCTCAGTACCCCTTCGCCTTTTGGAATCAAGACATCGAGCCATTTGGGATGGCATTCGCAGGGACCGCAAGAGTATTTATCAGCGGTTAACTGATACCGGTTTTACCCTGGATTTTGCCGAGGACGGAACCGGTCTCGGCATGAAATACCGCCGTACAGCTTCCGGTTACTACATTGATGTAGGTGGCACTGAAATGGTGATTGATGGCAGAATCGATATCCGCTCGGGACATGGTGTAAGACATCTTTCAAAGAATGCCGTTCATTTGACAAGTGGTGAGGAAATCGAAACCGAAACGATCATATATGCAACAGGTTACGGGAACATGACCGACTGGATTGCCTTATTGATTGATGAGGATACGGCCAAGCGTGTGGGTCCTTGCTGGGGCTATGGTTCTGGCACCAAGGGGGATCCTGGTCCCTGGATCGGAGAATTGCGAAATATGTGGGTAGAAACCGCTCAAAAAGGTTTATGGATGACAGGTGGCAATCTTAGCCAAGCAAGGTTTTATTCACGTCTGCTGGCCCTGCAACTGGCTAAACGCTGGATTTTGTCAGACTGAAATGGCATGCCACATAAATGTGTAAACTTTCCCTGCATTTACGGTTTGTGTGTTACAGTCATTACTAGTCTGAATGTTTTGGGTCTTGCCAAGGTTTGGAACTAAGGGAAAAAGTCGAAAAGTGATCATCAGGTAAGGTTTGAACACCTGTTAGAACGGCAGTAAAAGGTACAAACACATTACCAGAATCACCTTAATAAGAATTGCATGGAAATACCACAATTTGTTCTCATCCGGAACCGTATATCTGGCATTAATCCACAAAGTGCATCAAAGATAAAAGGTAGCGTACCATGCAAGTTGTTTGGGCTAGGCAGAGGCTATAAAGACTCTGCAAAACCAGCCTTGAAATTAAAGAGTGGATCAAAGCCACAGCGACCGACTTTGGAGCCAGCAGAACTGGGCACGACCAGCATCAAAATAAGGTAAAAATATCAAAAACCACCAACAACGATAATTTCTCCAGCGGGTCACTTCCCTCAGATAAGTCACAAAGATGGTCCTTGATATCCCAAAAACATGTCGTCTACAAAGTTCATAGCATTTTAACAATTTTCAGAGGTGTCCCAGTCCAATGCTAGTGCATTCCACGACTTTATGAAGCAATATCACTTGTCAGGGAGCAATTGATAGTTTGCGGCGTTTTTTGGTCCTCACCTGCATGCCACCAAATTTCTTCATTGATGACTGAGCATGTCCAAGGCACCTCTATGTCATTTATCTAGGTAAAACATCAATATTGCACCCCAAGCGTCAACGCGCCATCCACGACAAGGTTTGTACCAGAAACAAAACTTGAAGCAGGGCTGGCGAGAAACACTACAGCCGAGGCAACTTCATCTGGACGACCCATGCGTCCCATCGGGTTCGCAGTAATTTGGCTCTTAAAAAACTCTGGGTTGGATTTTTCGGTTTGTCCCCACACACCATCTTCAAAGTAAATGTTTCCCGGTGAAACTGAGTTTACCCGAATACCTTCAGGAGCCAATGACCTTGCCATTCCTTTGGCGTAGTTGATCACTGCTGCCTTCATAGCACCATAAGGTTTGGGCCCACCAGGAGTATGGAGTGCAGCGATGGACGAGATAAATACCATAGCCCCAGCGTCTGAGTTTTTAAGATGTGGTGTTGCAGCCTCAGCTCCGATGAAAGTCGCCATCATGTCAATTTCAAAACTCTGTTGCCATGCCTCATTATCAACACCAAGATTCATTGCACTCGCGTTTGCAATGAAGATATCAAGTCCACCGAATTTTTCTGCTGTTTCATTGATCCATCGAGTTTGAGATTCGCTGTCGGACACATCAAGTGTTGTCCCCATGGCTTGTACACCCTCGGTACTTAGTTCTTTGACTACAGTAGAAACTGAGATTTCAGTTCGTGCACAGATTGAAACATTGCATCCTTCTGAGGACAGCATTCCTGCGATGGCACGACCGATGCCACGAGTTGCGCCGACAACAGCCGCGTTCTTGCCTTTGAGTTTAAGATCCATTTGATTTCCTTTTAGTTTTTCATGAAGGTAGTTTGCTCATCGCATTCGTGAATATGGAGTACCGGTCACACGCCCCCCCCCGACAGTTTTATCAGCATCTACAAGTTGTCTGACCGTAAGTTTGAAATTAGTCTGCCCTTCTTCTTTTTCATAGACTGCAGCGTATAATTGCTCCGGGTGCGCTTCATCCCCAAAGTTACATGCGTTCATCTTCTTCACCTTGGAACATAGCGGTAATTACCGTGCCTCGTGCTACCATGAATTAGACAACCTTGGTTTCAATAAACTCGATCCATTCGGCCATTTTGCCGTGACAAACCCGATACTGTCAGACTTCGAAATGCGACATAAATTAATCCCCATTGTTTGAGTACTGATCAGAATGGTGTGAATGCTCCATCGATAGAATATATACTTCCATTTATGAAATTGACGTCGTCTCGGCATAGGAACGCAACTAAAGCAGCCACCTCGCTAGTGTCGCCATAGCGACCTGCCGGGATTGCGGCGATCACTTTCTTTCGTGCCTCAAACGGATCACCGTCAGAGGCATCTGCTTCAACTGACGCGAGCATATCGGTGTCAATCTGGCCCGGTACAATAACGTTAATCCTGATCCCTTCACTCGCATGAGCTTTTGCTCCGACGCGAGTCAGCCCGATCACGGCATGTTTACTTGCGCAATAGACAGGCATTGTTACTCGTCCACCTTGGACGCCAGCAGCAGAAGACACGTTTATGATTGAACCGCCACCACTTTTCCGCATAGCAGGGATCGCATATTTCATCATCAGAAAAGTACCTGTGACATTGATTAACATGACATTTTCGAAATTCTCAAGCGACTGATCCTCGATCAGATTGCTTTCCCCGACGATACCCGCACCATTGAAAAGTAGGTCTAGTCGACCGAAATCCCTCATTACCCTTTCGACAAGTTCGCGAGCTTCATTTTCAATCGAAACATCAAATTGATGCCCAACGACGCGGTGGCTCAATTCAGTTAGTTCATCCAACCGTTTTTGGTTGCGGCCTGATGCAATAACAGTTGCACCATCCGCCAAGAGACGTTCAACGGTCGCTACGCCAATTCCACCAGTCGCACCAGCGACTATCGCGATCTTGTTTTCTAGTGGTCTTGTCACTCATCTAATCCGATTGCATGATATTATCCAGTTGCAGCTTTTTGATTGTACCTGAAGTCGGTTTCGGCCTTCGATGTTGCTAATTTGACTGCTTCTTCAGCTGTTTTCCGAGCCTTAAATTCGCTTCCCCAAATCTGCATCGTCTCAATAATCGGTTGAAGACTTCTGCCATATTCGGTAACTTCATATTCAACCCGAGGGGGCACTTCGGCATGGACGTGCCTTGATATTATTCCGTCTGCTTCAAGCTCCCTCAATTGCAAAGTGATCATACGTTCGGTTGCATTGGGGGCAAGACGGCAGAGTTCACCAAATCGCTTCCGTCCAGATAATAACCGACAAACCAATATAGGTTTCCAGCGTCCGCCGATGACAGACAAAGTGGCTTCAACGTCACAACCAGTCCTCCAATTGTACTTTCGAACCATAGTGTATCTCCAAAATTACTATTACTTACAAAAATGTAGGTACTTGACAGAATATATATAACCTTTTAATTTTCCATAAACAAGTAAATTAGGGACAAATAATTATGAAAGCTTTGGGATATTCAGAACAGGGGCCAGTGACATCCGCTGGTTCTGTCGTAGAATTTGAAACTACCGATCCAGTACCAGGTCCAAATGATTTATTGGTTGAGGTTTGGGGTATATCGGTAAATCCTGTTGATTTTAAGGTTCGTGCGAATAGGCCGCCGCCGGAGGGCAGTCCAAGAATTCTGGGTTGGGACGCTTCTGGTGTGGTGCAAGCTGTTGGCTCAGACGTGACAATATTCAAGCCCGGTGATGAAGTCATGTACGCGGGTGAATTTACGCGAGATGGCTCCAATGCCGAATTACAATGCGTAGATGAGCGTTTGGTTGGTCGTAAGCCTACCACAATTGGTTTTGCAGAGGCGGCGGCTTTACCACTAACATGCATTACAGCGTGGGAAATGCTCTTTGAGAGCCTGCGTGTCCAAGAAGGAGGGGGTAAAGGCGAAGCTTTGCTTATAATCGGAGGTGCTGGTGGAGTGGGATCAATACTTATTCAACTTGCAAAAAAACTCACCCAACTGACCGTAGTTGCTTCTGCATCTCGACCGGACACCATTGAATGGGTCAAGAAGATGGGGGCAAACCATGTAGTCAATCATCGCAACAATTTGGCTGAAGAGATGTCTGGCCAAGGAATTGCGCCCAAATATGTTGCAACATTGACTAACACCGATGATCATTTCGACGCCATCATCGAAATGATCAAACCACGCGGTCACATAGCAATGATCGATGATCCACAAAATGTGGTGATTGGCCCTTTGAAAATGAAGGCACTTACTTTCAGTTGGGAATTCATGTTCGCACGATCATTGCACAAGTCTGACGACATGATTGCACAACACAGACTTCTGTCGCGTGTGGCTGATTTGGTTGATGCCGGTGAGATAATTACCACCGCAAACAAAAACTATGGATCATTGAACGCTGAAAACCTCAGGGCTGCTTTGGTGCACCAAACCAGTGGGACCGCCATCGGAAAAACAGTCTTGGGTGGCTTTGCAGGGAAATAGTTCTTCATTCAGAAGGGGGAATGGGTTGATGTTGTTGGAACTTCAACATCGCAAAATGGTGCCAGCAGCGTTTGATGATATTAGTTTTGACCTTTGTAACCGACGCAAAAATGTCATAATGATGAGCGCTGACTTGGCGCATTATTGTGATCTTTACAAAGTAACCAAGGATTTACCAAACCAATATGTTGAAGTCGGTATGGCCGAACAAAACCAGGTTGGTGTGGCAGCAGGGCTTGCCAAAGCTGGATTCATTCCGGTAACCAGCACATTTGGTAGCTACGCCTCTCGTCGTTGTTTTGACCAAATGCTGATCTGTATGGGAACCAGCAAAAATACAGGGATATGCCTGGCCTTCACGCCTGGCATATCAAGCCCGGCTCCCATTCACCATCAGGGGACCGAAGATTTGGGTATGCTTAGGGCGATTCCTCATGCCACCGTCATCGATCCCATGGATGTCACCGATTTTGATCAGGCGTTAGACATCGCCTGCGATACGCCTGGCCTTGTATATATGCGGGGACATCGTGGTACTACTCCGAAATGGCTTGATCCTGCCAGCTTCAAGTTTGAGCTTGGAAAAACCTATCCGCTGCGCACTGGACGCTATATTGGTGTGATTTCTTGCGGCCATGCCTCCCAGTGGGCAGTTGAGGCATCTGACATTCTGACTGATCAAGGTGTTGATCATTCACTTTTGCATGTTCCGACGATCAAACCTGTGAATGAACAGGAAATCATCGATTACTGCTTTGCCCACGACGAAATCGTCACAATCGAAAACCATCAAATATCAACCGGCTTGGGTGGACTTGTATGCGAAATCACTTCAAAAGTCGGTCGAGCGCCCCGTATCACTCGAATTGGTGTACCGGATAGTTGGGCACCGGGAGGATCGATAGGTCACATCCGCAAACACTTTACATTGGACCCAGATGGTTTGGCCAAGCGTATTGCAGGGGTAAAGGCATGATCAGCAACTCTGGCAAGCGCATCAAAACACTTGAACTATGGGCTGCAAAAATACGGCGAAATGTTGTCGACATTTGTATGCAAAGAGGCGGATACGCCGGGCAAGGCGTTGCCCTAGCCGATGTCGGAGCCTGCATCTTTTTTGATGAAATGCGTTCTGATGGAGACGGTTGGTATCACGACCGCTTCATCAATTCCAACGGTCACGACACCATCATCAATTTCGCAGCTATGGTCGAAATGGGAATCTATTCAATGGAAGCATTACGCACAATGGGTGCGGATGGATCAACAATTGATCAAAGCCCAATTGAAGGCGCAAGAGGGTTCGAGATTACCTCGGGTTCTTTAGGAACTGGTGTTTCTCAGGCGGCAGGAATTGCCCTTGGTGAACGCATGAAAGGATCAGACAAGCGGATCATCTGTTTATTGTCCGACGGAGAGCTTCACGAAGGTAGTGTTTGGGAAGCCTTTATGTTTGCTGCTCACTATAGATTGTCCAACTTTGTTGTGATCATTGACAACAACGATCTTGGGGCCACTGGTAAAACATCGGATGTTATGGCGGTTGAACCAGTTCGGAAAAAGATGGAGGCATTCGGTTTCAAAGCCCGACAGATTAACGGCAACAGCATTCCCGAAATCCTGGAAAGTTTCGAAGAAGCGAGAAGCACCAAAGATCAACCCTATGCTATGATCGCAGACACCAAAATATTTACTGGCATCAAAGTTTATCAAGATGCGATCCCATTTGCCCATTTCGTAGGTGCAAACGGACGTTGGGCTACCGGTTTCCTTAAATGGGAACCAGGTTGGAATGAAATCATAGGCACCATCGAAAGGCTCGAAAACGAATTGGCGGCGCTTGACTCAAGCGTCAGTCCGATATCCTGCTTTCAAGAGAAGATACCTATTGAGGACTCTGAGAGCAAAACTTTTGGGGATTACATATTTGAATCTACAGGGTTTGACAATCAATCCACCATTTTGTCAGGATGATATTCAAACTGCATCTGCCC
>JAPORQ010000041.1 GCA_026710155.1 Paracoccaceae bacterium | reverse complement strand
TGCATGACTCCGAACCAGGTCGCTTTCAACTTTCCTGAATTATGGAACAAACTCTAACTAAAAATTCAGCTTACTAACCAGTTAACAGGTGATTATACCTACCATTACAGATAAAGATCCTTCAATTTTATCGTGAAACCTTGAGTTATCCCGACAAATCTCTTATCAACATGTATATTGAATTTCATCAACCGATAAACTTTACGAAATTTGGTGTCCAAGAAATCTTCACAAAAATACCCTTACTGGAAGAAGATCATCTTCTCCGAATTGAGCAGGGACAGTAAAAACTGGTTTGGCTATTATCTGAATCAGGCTTCCCGCGCTGATTTGGTCGGAAAACCAGGCATTATTTCAATAGATGATTTCAGAATTCATGGCTACATCGAAGCATCGGGCAAAAATGACTGGCATTTGACCGCTTTCCTGAAATCAAAAGTGACGCTTGAATGCCGACTAACCCTAAATCCTTTCCCCATGTCATTGAACACCAGGATTGAAAGAAGATTTGTTGCTGATTCCAATCTGCTATCACCCCAGAAGGATTGCTCTATTCCCGAGGACGAAACGCTTGAATTGCTCAAGCCAACCTATGATCTTCATGAACTTGCCAAGGAGTCCCTTTTCCTTGAAGTGCCGGATTATCCCACTAGTTCGGATTCAAGGTTTGATTCTTCCATCAATGATGGCAATTGTGACACGCGGGACAGCCCCTTTGCTGTCCTTGCCAGAAGCAATTCGTAAAATGGCACCAACTAAATCTTTGATCACTTGAAATTATCAGTTATTGAATTATTTTCTTGAAGCGTCAAAATCTGTGGGTGAACCCTGCAATTTGGTTGCTGATTGGTTCTTGGAACCAATGGTTTATGGTATTTTCAGGTAATGGTTATGGCTGTTCAACAAAACAAGGTTAGTCGCGCAAGAAGAAACAAGCGGCGGTCCCACGATGCCCTAAAAGCGGGAATTTGGGTTGAATGTGATAATTGTGGGGAATTGAAGCTCCCCTATCACATGTGCCCCGCATGTGGTTATTACAATGGTAAATCCGTAATGGAAATTGTAGAACCAGAATTTGAGGATGAGGATCTATAACTCCAACCTCTTACATCTCACTATGCAAAAGTAAATTTATAGGGAAGAAAATTACTGTTATTGCTATTGATGCAATGGGAGGAGATCAGGGTCCAATTCCCGTTGTTGCCGGTATGGCAAGAGTGGCTAAAAAGGATCCGGATGTAACCTTCGTCGTTCATGGGAACAAAGACGAATTGAAAAAGCGCTTAAAAAAATACAAAGCACTCAATGACAGATATGAAATAAAACCCACCACCAAGGTAATCTCCATGGATACCAAGCCGAGTACCGCCCTTCGAAACGGTAGGGATTCCTCAATGTGGTCAACCATCGAAACACTCAGGACCGGTCTTGCCAACGTGGCGATATCCTGTGGAAATACGGGCGCTCTGATGGCAACTGCCATGCTGAATCTGAAAAAGGCTCCGGGTGTTTCCCGACCTGCCATAGCCTGTCTATGCCCCTCGCCCAATGCCAGTGGATTCAACGTGTTGCTGGATGTAGGTGCCGATATCAAGGCCAATGAAAAGGATCTCCTCTGCTACAGCATCATGGGTTCCAAATTTGCCCAGAATGGTCTGCAGTTGAATAAACCCCGTATCGGCCTATTGAATGTCGGAACAGAATCCCACAAGGGGCGGTCGGAAATAAAAGCCGCCTATGACCTCATTTCCGGGCATGAGGAACCGAATGGGTATGAGTTTGTGGGATTTGTCGAAGGGACCGAAATTTTCTCGGACAGGGTTGATGTCATTGTAACCGATGGTTTTACCGGAAACACGGCCATCAAAAGCTCCGAGGGTGCGGCAAGGGTTATAAGGAATCAACTCCGACAGGCCTTTGCCCATACTCTCTTTTCCCGTATTGGTGGCTTTTTTGCCTACACCTCGCTCAGAAGATTTTTCAAGCGAATTGATCCAAGACGGGCAAATGGAGGCGTATTTCTTGGTTTGAATGGCATTGTCATCAAATCCCATGGAGGGTCAGATGCGGTTGGCATTGAGGCAGCAATTGATCTTGGCGTTAAATTGGCAAGGTCGAAGTCTTTTTGATATATACAGAATGTTTGAACATAATTCGAGTTTTGAAATCCAATGGACACCATCAGTTCTGTCGTAACCGGTACGGGACATTACCTCCCGGAAAATATAGTGCCAAACAGCTATTTCGAGGAGTATATTGATACTTCCGATGAATGGATAACCACCCGAACAGGCATCAAGACAAGACACTATGCCCCCACCGAAGAAACGACGTCGACGATGGGAATCAAGGCGGCCCGCAAAGCCTTGGAAAACAGTGCTTGCAAGCCCGAGGACATTGATCTGATCATTTTGGCCACTTCCACTTCAGATCATACCTTTCCATCTACCGCCACACAGATTCAAAATGGCTTGGGTATTAGCCAAGGATATGCCTTTGATATACAGGCCGTCTGTGCCGGTTTTGTTTTCGCCCTGGCCAATGCCAACGCCCTGATTAAATCCGGCGAGGCAACCAAGGCCCTGGTGATTGGTTCAGAAACCTTTTCACGCATTTTGGATAAAAACGACCGGACAACCTGTATTTTATTTGGGGATGGTGCCGGTGCCGTTGTACTTGAGGGAGCCAAAACCACCAATGGTACCTCAGAACGGGGGATATTGGCGACGGATTTGCATTCGGACGGGAGTTACAAGGATATCCTCTATGTTGATGGTGGCGTATCCACCACCAAGACATCAGGCCATTTGCGAATGAAGGGCAAGGAAGTTTTTCGCCATGCGGTCTCAAAACTGGTGAATTCCACTGAACGAGTCATGGAAAAGGCCAATGTCAATAGTAACGAGGTGGATTGGGCAGTACCACATCAAGCAAATGTAAGAATCATTCAATCAACGACCCAAAAATTGAAAATACCCATTGAAAAAGTTGTGGTTACCTTGCGAAACCATGGCAATACATCAGCTGCCTCAATTCCCATTTCGATGTCAATTGCCAATGAGGAAGGCAAATTCAAGAAAGGGGACTTAATTCTGTCTCATGCAATTGGTGGAGGACTTTGTTGGGGTTCCTTCCTTCTGAGGTGGTAAAAACCATCTGGTTTTGATGTGATTTATTGTTTCCCGAATTTCCAAATGTCTTTTTCAATTGGCATCCATCTGTTAGAATGTCTCCATACTTTACATAAGCGCAAGGAAAAATGAATGGATAATGAAGTACTAACAAAGAATGACCTGATTAAAATTCTTCGTACCCGATACGGTCTCACCTATGCTGTTGCGAAAAAATTTGTTGATGCCATTTTCCTGAATATGCTTGAGAGCTTATCTCGGGGAGAAACGGTCAAGATATCATCATTTGGTACATTTCAACTGAAATTCAGGGCAAGTCAGGAAATACTGGATGTGATCACGAGAGAGGAACGAACAGTTGGTGCCCATTACAAGGTCAAGTTCATACCCTCGAAAAAACTCAAGGAAAAAATTAACGGGTAATTTCCCGGAAACGGTTTTGAATTGACCCCTGATTACACAAAATACAAGCAGATAGGTTCGGTTTCCAAGGAATTGGGACTAGATCAATCAACTCTCAGGTACTGGGAAACGAAATTTTCGATCGTCAAACCACATGTTCAGGATAAAAAGCGATTTTATGATGAGGCTCTGATTACCCTCTTGAAGGGAATTAATTTGCTGATTACCAAGAAGGGATATACCACAAAGCGAGTTCAAAGATTGATTGAGGAAAAGGGTGGGGATCATATCATCGAGATAGCAGAACTTCCCTTGATACGACATGCAATCCCTGAGGCAGAAGACACAGAAGAGGTGCGGGACAGTTTGCCCTGCGATCATGAAATCGTGGCTGATAACGAAATCCAGAATGAAACTGCTGATATAATTGTTGATCTCTCCAACCTGTGGGGGATACTTAAATCTGCCAGTTTCGGCATAAGTCTGGGTCTACCCGAAGATGGCAAGGTTGGCCTGGATAAATCAGCCAGGGACAAGCTGGAACAACTTTACGGAAAGCTGGAAAAAATTTATTCGGGAATGGCATGATTGAATATTTGAACATATGCACCATTATAATATATCTCACCAATGAAGGCAGAAATCAAAAATTCTACCATGTCGGGCCATAGCGCAGCCTGGTTAGCGCGTTCGTCTGGGGGGCGAGAGGTCGTGAGTTCAAATCTCACTGGCCCGACCATTAAAGTTACAAATTCGGTCAAAAGAACAAGTTGCTAATGGAAGAGAACCTTTTCGAACCAAAAGGCATCTTGCCTGACCGAATGATCAAGCAGATGTGTGACCAAGGCTTGATTCAGGCCACCCATTCATTCATGGAAAGTCAAATCCAGCCTGCCAGCCTGGATTTGAGACTGGGCAATATTGCCCACCGGGTACGGGTTTCCTTTTTGACCAACAAACAGGGACGCATAAAAAATCGAATTGACGAATTCGGCATGCATACCATCAATATCGAAGATGGTGCCGTTCTGGAAAAGGGTTGTGTTTACGTTATACCCCTGATGGAATCATTACATCTCCCCAAGGGTATATCCGGAGTGGCCAACGCCAAGAGCACGACCGGAAGGCTGGATCTCCTTACCCGGCTGATTACCGATCATGGATCGGAATTCGACCGTATTGAAGATGGTTACAGTGGATCTCTGTATGCTGAAGTATGCCCACGTTCCTTTTCGGTTTGTGTCAGTCAGGGAACCCTTTTGAACCAGATCAGGTTTGGCAATGGGACCAGGCAATTGTCTGAGGATGATTGCAACCAGATTTGCAAGGCCAATGGAATTGATTCGGGCAAGGTGAATATTGAAGATGGCCTGGATTTTTCGGTTGACCTCAAATTGGAAGACACTCTGGTTGGTTACAAGGCCAAACAACACACCGGAATCATTGACCTGGCCAAGTCCAACAATTACTCCCACAAGGAGTTCTGGGATCCGGTTTACTCCTTCAACCAGCATATTATCCTTGATCCCGGTTCCTTTTACATACTTGCCAGCCAAGAGGAAGTCACCATTCCACCCGGGTATGCCGCTGAAATGACACCTTACATACCTATGGTGGGTGAATTCCGGGTACATTATGCCGGTTTTTTCGATCCCGGTTTTGGATATCGTAAAACTGGTGGTGCTGGTTCCCGGGGCGTACTCGAAGTACGATGTCATGAAGTTCCGTTTTTACTCGAGCATGGCCAGAAAATGGGCAAACTGGTATTTGAAAAAATGATGGCAGAACCAGAAAATCCCTATGGTTCAAAGAATTATTCAAATTATCAGGGCCAAAGCCTGAAACTGTCGAGGCATTTCAAGGTTTCCGATTGATTCCTATCGAAAATTCGCCAGCAACGTATAGTCCTTCAACAGCTTTTCCAAATCGACCATGTTGGGCTTTTGACGAAGGGACAGGGCCTTTTCGGCCCTTTTCTGGGCCAAATTGCTCATTGTTCCGGTTTCAGAAGCAATATCAATCATTTCGCCCATTTTGCCATTGCAATGCAGGATAATGTCACACCCTGCATCAATGGACTCCCTTGTCCTTGATTTAATGCTCCCGCCCAAAGCATTCATTGAAAGATCATCTGTCATCAACAAGCCATCAAAACCGATTGAATTTCTTATGATATCAATCAACCTGGCAGAGATTGAGGCCGGTTTGACAGGATCAATATCAGGATATAGCACATGGGCTGTCATGCCAAGGGGAATGGTATTCAGATTCTTGAACGAAAAAAAATCACTTTCCTCCAATTCTGCCTTTGTTTTATGACAAACCGGCAATTCATCATGACTATCCTTCGTAGTGCTGCCATGACCCGGAATATGTTTTAGAACAGGCAAAACACCACCCTGAAGGCAAGCATCAGCCACTTCTCCGGCAATGGCAACAATCACTTGAGGGCTGAATCCATAACATCGATTTTTCAAGACCGGGTGCGTATTCTCTGCTGCCAGATCACCAAGCGGGACACAATTGGTGTCAATTCCCAACTCAAGCAGTTCTGTAGCAATATATCGGTATTGCAGCCACATCAGTTTTTTTGCTACCTTCAATGGCAATCGGGTACAAATATCAAGTGCCGGCTCCCAATCCCTCCAGTGTGGTGACGACAGGCGTTGTACCCTACCCCCTTCCTGATCAATCAGAATTGGAGCAAAGTATCCGACCGTCTCCCTTAGTTCATCAGTGAGTTTCCTGATTTGGGATTTTTTTTTCAGGTTGCGGTTGAAGAGTATGAACCCAAAGGGTTTCACCTCCTTGAAAAAGGCAATCTCGTCTTGAGACAAACCTGTACCCTGGCAACCGAAGATGTATCCGCCGTAATTCATTGGCCCATCAAAGTCCTTATGCATGAAGGATGTCCTCCCGCCTCAATTCTGGCACAAAAGGAGTCGGCTTCATCCTCCGAATCAAAACCCACAACATAGAGTCTATACGAAACAGATATTGAACCTTCAAAGGTTTTTATTACCCAATCCCTGGAGGCAAGGTCCCGAGGGTACTTCTTGAAAATCTCCCGCCAGTTATTTGAAGCCAGGTTATGATTGGCATAAGTCCCTATATAGGCAATGATTTTTCCCTCAGGCACTTCGGCAGGCATTAACTCCCTGCCGGTTATAACCAGAGTGTGATCATCCTCGTTTTGTTCTGCTTTCTCTGATTCAGGAGGAACAGTTTCCTTTTCCCAAGGCGTTTCACCCTGTTCGACCTGGGTGAAGAAATCATCCAGAATTTCCTTGCCTGTTTTCATTGACGGGGCATCACCCTCTTCTAATTCTTCTTCCAGCTCCAAGGGAATGCCCCTGGAATGCAAGGAAAGCAGATCGACTGGAAGTTCCACAGGCCTGGGTGCATAACCGGTGGTGACCAACTTTTCGTTGAACGGATAACCATGAACCAGTACATTTACCGTGTAACCGGTATGTTTGGATTCCTTGCCACCAGGATCTTCAGGCTTGACCCAAAGATTGGTTTCTGCCTTGATTAAAGGTATGTTCGACTGATCCTGATTACCCGTAATGTCATAATGCAAGACAATTTGAAACAGAAACAGCAGAATGCCGAGGGATACCAGAACAATCAACACCTGAAATGCCCTTTTGGCCACAAACGGCCCTTTGCTGATAGCAGAATAATCCGGGATTGTGTGTTTCATTGGAATGCCAGAAGGATTGTCAAAACAAAGATCACATTTCAGTCAAGGGTTTGACTCCCATCATCTCCAGCCCTTGGCCAATGATTATGCCGGTTGACCTTGCCAATGCCAATCCAGCAAGGGTCATCTCAGGTTTTCCTTCCTGAAGAATTCGAAGGCTGTCCTTTTCCCTGCCTGATGACCAGAAACTGTGGAATCCGGACGCGACCTCTATCAGATAGAAAATAATCCGGTGAGGTTCCCTATGGCTTGTAGCCTGTTCAATGATTCGTGGCCACTCGGCCAGTTTACGGATAAAGAATATGTGTTCCGGTTCCCGGAGATGCTTACCATCGAAATCAAGCAAAGCCTGATCTCTGGTGTCCATTCCACTTTCTTTGGCCCGTTTGAGCAGAGAACATATCCTGGCATGGGCATATTGAACATAAAAAACGGGATTGTCCCTGGATTGTTCACGAACCTTGTCAAAATTGAAATCAAGATTTGCATCATTTTTACGCATCAGCATCACAAAACGGGTAACATCCGAGCCAACGGCATCAATGGCTTCACGCAATAAAACAAAGTTGCCCGCCCGCTTGGACATTTTCAACACCTGATCTTCCGAGATGACATTCACCATCTGAATAAGTTTTATCACAAAACTTACCTTGCTACCGGAGAGGGCATCAACTACAGCAGTCAATCGCTTGACATAACCTCCATGATCAGCACCGAATACATTTATCAACTCATCATACCCTCTTGAGACCTTGTCATAATGATAGGCAATATCAGGTGCAAAGTAGGTCCAGGAACCATCCGATTTCTTGATTGGCCTGTCAACATCATCGCCATATGCGGTCGACTTCAACAGCATTTGTTCACGGGCTTCCCAATTTTCGGGCATTTTGCCCTTGGGTGGTTCAAGAACCCCCCAGTAAATCAATCCCTTTTCCCTTAATTGTTCAATAGCCTCATCTATTCTGGCTGTCTCAACAATGGATTTTTCATGAATATACTGATCCATTACAACATTGAGTGACAGGAGATCATTCTTGATCAGCTTCAACATCTCGCTGATGGAAAATTGCCGAAAGGTTTCCAACCATGCCATTTCCGGTTTGTCCACAAATCGATTACCGAATTTGTCTTTGAGCTTTTCACCAATGTCTACAAGATAATTACCCTGATAGCTGTCTGGTCCGAAGGAAATTTCCATGCCATTTGCCTGCAGATACCTCAGATAGGTACTTCTGGCCAATGTATCGACCTGGGCTCCCCCGTCATTGACATAATATTCCCTGGTGACGTCATAGCCGGAAAATTCAAGTAATCTTCCAAGAGCATCACCATAAACCGCCCCTCGGGCGTGACCGACATGCAGAGGTCCCGTTGGATTGGCCGAAACGAACTCAAGATTTACCTTTTGGCCCTTACCAATATCCTTGCGACCATATTCATTGGCCAGGTTGATAATGTCTCCAATAATGCTCTGCCAATAATCTGGAGTAAGAACCAAATTGATAAAACCTGGTCCAGCAATCGAAACAGATTCTATCCTTTCATGATCCCTCAATTTTTCAGCCAACAACTCGGCAATTTTCCTCGGACTGGATTTGGATTTGCCGGCAACAATCAGAGATGCATTGGTTGAAATTTCACCGTGATCATTATTCTTGGGCCTCTCGACCGAAAAATTATGTCCTGCTGCATCCCCGGGCATCGCTCCTTCACTAATCAAATCCAGGATCATGGCCTCAATCAACGACTTGATTTCAGAAAATATATCCATTATTATCCAGAATAATTTTGGGTTGATAAAAATTGCATTGACAATTTCTAACAATGTATAAACCCAAAAACAAACTTTTAAGGGTTCAGACATCAATCCCGACTACATATAATTAAATCGCCATTTTACCTGAATCAACCGAACCTGCAAAATACAACAATCTCAAGGAGATCGCCATAAGTTATTTTGACTGTTTTTTTGGCAAAAGGTTCCAAAGGTAGACTGTGATAGTATTCAAAAACAATTAATGTTCTGAAAAAAGGAATTAAACCCCTTTTATGAAAGTCATAAGAACTCAAAATTGAGATGAAGGAGGTTCCATAAATGGTACGTTGTTCCGTAAAAAGCTTGACCTCGGTAGTATGCTAAAAAAGCAGGGGCATCCGAGGCCGTACATTGCATAACAAAAAAATTAATTCAATCAGTAATTAAATGGCGATTATATACCTGTTTCCCCACCTTTTCCGGTTGACTCACGGTTGTTTGCCCGGGATTGAACGCCCATGCGATTCCTGATGGTGGGTCGGCTTGAAAATTCCCCGTCCACCTTCCGGCAGGGTGAAAGCCATCACTGCACAGTGAATGCGCATCCGGCCCTGCCGTGTCCGCCCGGGGAATCGGCCAGCGGGTTTCCGGGCCAGCCAAAGGGGACATGCCGGCGGATTCCGTGACCGCCCCGTGCGCGCCTGATTGATACTGTCCGTCACCGGCAGCCCAGGGAATCGCGCAAGGCCTGGTTCTGGGTTTCATCGGTGAACAATCCCAAAACCCTTGGGCTGTTGTTTCCTCGACCACACAAGCAGTTCCTGACATCCTGGATGGTCCGGGGACTGATCGAGAAGCAGCCGCTCGTCTGGCCGGCCGCGGGATCGACGGCCATCGTGTAGCTGCCGCCCGTCATGAAGCAGCGCCGGGCGAACACCTGGTCAGCAAAACCGGATTTGGCTACATAATAATCAACATAATAGCGAGTTTTCATATCCAAACCTGTTGTGGTGGCGCTCCCACCGGCATAGGTCGGCGAACCACTGCTTATAAATGCGAAACTTTGGGCACCACCCCTTCGGACACCCGTTTCAGCGTTGTAGACGGCGGCACCAACAGTGGCACTGCCGGTAGGCCGATTACCATCTCCGAACCGTGGGACATATCCGCTCCATGTCACCTGCGGTACCGTGATGGTCACGCTGGATGTGGACAGGGCCGTGATGGGCATGTTCGCGGCATCGATCTCAGCGGAGCCGACGCAGGCCGTCGGGCCTTCCCGCCCGCTGCTGGTCACGCTTGTCTGCGCCCATGCCGGCCCGGCCAGCACCGCAAGCAGTAAAAGGATTGTTGATTTAATAAAAAATTGGGGGGGGGTAGTTGATGATTGTTTTCATGGGTCTCTCCTTGTGCTGGCCGCTGCCATCGCGGCCGTATTTCAAACCGGCCCGCCACGGACTGGCAGACGCAGAAGGCCGGACACTGACAGTGCCAATTACAGGTATCGCTTCCCGGTGTCAAGAGGCCGGTTGCAAAAATGGGGAAACAAGTATGTAATCTCCAATTAAAATTATATGTTCATCTACACTCCAGAAAACAAAAATGGCTCTTCGTCCATAACGGCAAGTAATTCACCTATTGTTCCCCTCGGAATATAAATCCAACCCCACATTCGATAAACAATCTTTGGTCATTTCCTTTCCCAAGTAGATGAAAGGTGGATAGGGATAAATTGCCTTGTATTTCACATTCAAAAAACATTTGGAAGATAATTATCCCGCTAAAAATGACGAAGTTACAAAAATAATTCACATTTTTCCAATTTCAGAAGGTCTTAATGAAGATAATTTTGGCCCTTGTAAAGATAGGTTGACCACGAATCAATCCACCAGCCTGTCAAGACAATTCAAACCGGTCCTGCCCCGGAATGGCATGTCTCCTTCACGATTGGGAGGCCACAGGAACCCATTCTTCCATTCATGACCAACCGTATCCACACATCTTTTTTCGGGTGGTTGCATGCCTGTTCCCCCATTTCCTGAAAAGCATCTGGATCCACGGTGGGCCGCACA
>JAPORQ010000063.1 GCA_026710155.1 Paracoccaceae bacterium | reverse complement strand
CCTTGACATCCTCCTCCCTGAAGATGTCGGAAAATTCCGCTCCCTCCGCACTGCTGCCAATCGGCGCGGTGAATTTCTTGTTCTTGTTGAACGGAGGATCAAGGTAGATCAGGTCAATGCAGTTGGAATTGATGCCCCGCATGACATCGAGATTGTCCTTGCAGAAGATCGTCCTATTTGGAATGTTGATTTCTGTCATTGAATCTAGATATTGTAAGCATTAGGTCAATTCAACTTAAAAATACCTTTTGTCAACCCATCTTCATAAGCCCCAGAAACTACTTGTAAGATCAATGTAAAGGTAGGTAATAAATTATTGGGCAAAATTGATTTCCCGCAACATCGACCTGCTCTAAAGGAGTTAGACCGTGAAAGGTTGCTCTATTATGTTACTTTTGAAGTGGGAAAAGGTTATCTGGATATTCAGCGGTTTGAGCGAGTTATAATCAATGATGAATCATGATTACACAGATTATATCGGAGCAGAACACCGGAAAAGTTTTGGACAGTACTTTACCCATCCTTCCATTGCCAATTTCATGATTGAATGGGTAATCGAATCCGGTTTGAAATCTATATTTGATCCGGCTTTTGGATTAGGTGAGTTTTTTACACAATCACCTGATGCCTGCAAAAATTCCTACTCGGCAATGGAAATTGATTTCAAAATACTTGACTTCTGGAAAAAAAGAACTGGTTGTAAAAGCGATTTTGTGACTTGTGGAAATTATCTGCATTCGTGGGGAATGAAGCACGATAATATTGTATGCAACCCACCTTATATGAGATTTCAAAAATTTGTGGGGCGTCAAAAGGTTTTTTCCAATTTCAAAAAATATTTGGATATAGAATTGTCGGGATATACAAATGTAGCATCGGCATTTTTAGTTAAATCCTTGAGTGAATTAAACAAAGGGGGGCGCCTTGCCTACATAATGCCATTAGAATTTCTAAATTCTGGTTACGGTATCTATGTAAAAAAACTGTTATTGGAAACTGGCCACTTGGTGGGAATAATCCAGTTTAATTGTGAAAAAGAGATTTTTCCTGATGCCACCACTTCAGTGGGTATTATTTTGGTAGATAAATCAAAATCCTCATCATCTGTTAAGTTCTTTTCTTTTTCTAGAATAAGAGATATTGAGGACTTTCAGCATACATTTCCTATCTCTGAGATATCCATTAGAAATATTAACGAAAGGGATAAATGGCAACCGTATTTCAATAAAAACAAGGTTGAAATCAACAAATGCGTTATGACCAATCTCTTATATTATGGTCGGTTCACTCGTGGTATAGCGACAGGAGCCAATAATTTCTTTTCCTTAAATCGAAGTAAAATATCAGAAATTGGCATAAATGAATCTTTAGATTGTAAAGCTTGTATATCTAAAAGCTTTCAAATCAGAAAACCATTCTTTGAGATGGATGACTTGCTGACACTTATGAATGACGACAAACCGGTTTTTCTATTTTCTGCACATTCTACTGCTAGTCCTGAAGTTAGGTCTTACATCAAAACGGGAGAATCCAAAGGTCTTCATAAAAGATATGTTACAAAAAACAGGAAACCTTGGTACAAATCTGAAAATAGAGAACCTGCTCCTCTTCTATTTGGAGTATTTACTCGTGGGAAATATAAGGTGATTCGAAACACTAGCAAAGCCCTGAATTTGACATGTTTCCATGGGTTTTATCCGAATTTATTTGGATTAAACTATGTTGATCATCTTTTTTTATTCCTTTCCTCTGACATTGGTAGAAAAATAGTTGCTCAAGTTTCAAGGTATTATGGAGATGATTTAGGTAAATTTGAACCAAATGACATAAATAATGCATTGGTACCTAAGGTGGATTTCTTTGATACAATATCTCACAATGAAATTCTTGAAGCTGTTGCTGAATATAAGAAAACAGATCTTATACCATCTTGGCTTGAAGCAAAATTTGAAAATATATTGATACCAAGTACATTAAGTAGTACAAAGGAAAACTAGCCCAATATTTTGACTGAAATGGCCTAAATATTTTACCTTTGCTACCTATTGAAAGAAATTATTTCGACATTTTAGTTAAATTTCACCCATGACGAATCAGCGTTATAAGGAAGTTCAATTCCACAACGAAGTGTAGTTGGTATCACATTTCGGCATTATTTATCCCAGCGTCGGCAATCATATTCGGGTGATTGATACTATTTTACCTCACTTTAAATCTTGAGGTGAGGGAGTTTAAATATAACATGGTATAATCAAATTTCGCTCGGATCCAACCTTATTATAAAAGCATATCAATCTGAACCAGATGCGATTGAGATCCACATGTGTATAACTCAACAGTTAGAAAAAGATTTTCCGTTTACTTCCCTACCATAAATGGCAATGAATAGGTAAGAGCTAGTTAACATACCTTTTCGTGGTCATCTGGATCTTTTTGCCCAAAGCCGTTAGGTACATGATCAATTGAAAATCGGTTACATGGATCAAGGGAATAAATGCCCCTAGATACCAAATTATCAATCTAATTTGAAGGTCGTAAAAAAGCATTAATAAAATTAGCGAAAATTACTGTTTCAACTTTAATACTGTCTCAAGGATTGATTTAAATTACTTACATTTAAACTAAATCAGAAATATTTATATACCTTGAATAATTCTTTCCCTGCTTTCTAAAAAATGAAAAAGTTATTAATAACCGTAATTTTTGTGGTTTCGCTAGCCGTAACAACAACCATTGCCGATGAAATTCGAGAGGAGAGGGCAGAATTCAACATCAGCTTACTCGGATTCAGGATCGGTTATATGATTTTGGCTTCAAATACGAAAGGCAATCTTTATGCAGCAACTTCGCTGGTTGGTTCGACAGGTGTTGGCAACTTTTTTGGCAAAATGAAACTCAAAGCCAAGATCAGGGGGAGAATCGATGGAAAAAACGTCATTCCTACAAACTATCATCTTGAACGTATGAAAGATGGAATTACAACTACAAAAACTCTGACCTTCAAAGAGGGTAAGGTAATCAAGGAAGAAGGTACAAGGCAAAGTGATTCTGGCATCGATTATCTTTCAGGTTTTTTTGTCGTTATACGAGATACGCTTGAAGAGGATTTATGTGGATTTTCCTATACATTGGCCGATGAGCAAAGGGTGGCTGAGGTAATTATCGGCAATCCGGTACGCCTTCGCTCGGGAAAATACCAATGCAACTCTGAATACGTAAGAAAATCTGGTTATGCCGAAGATGATATGTCAAAACCATCCTTCAAGTTTGAACTCTATTACGAGCCTTCACCCAAAGTGGAAAACTATTACCAACTGCAAAAAATTATCCTTCACACCCGCTTTGGCAGAATGCGGGTACTAAGATCAAACTAGTATATCACCATCATTGAAGTGATAGATGAAGTGACTTCAGCTTTATCAATGCATCTTCTGTCATGAACCACCAGTTTGATGTCGGTCATAAAACATTACCACAAGCCACCTCCCGTCCGTCAAGTGCCTCTATCAATGGAAGGAGGAATTATGGTTAAGAACATCCCAGACTGGTCCGGTAACTATCGCCCAGGACATTGCCCAACACACCATTGCTTCTTCTTTGGCCGCACAGGCAGTCCCTAATGTCCTGCCGCGTGCTGGCAACCGCAAAGCATCCGAAACGGCCATCCTTGTCTGGCCTGCTTCCATCGGGGTTGAGATTCTGCTCCGCATTCGTATACTCGCCCCGCGTCTTGAAGCAGCGCCTTACATAAGGGTTTGCATGATCATTATTGTTGTAAATGGTCACCACATAGCGCGTATTCTTTTCCAGGTTCGAGAATGTATAATCCCGGGATTGTATGACGGTAGTTGCAGTTATTTGGCCAATGTTCCTGGTTTCATCTGGGGCTCCGCTCGTGTTTTTTTGCACCGCTATGTTCAAATTGAAGGAACTTCCTCTACCTCCCCATGTCCTTACCGTACCACGCGCAAACCCTTGCAAGCGCATTGTCACGCTGTTTAGCGTAGGTGTATCAACACGGCTAAAAGCCGCCGGCTGTAACTCTGACCAGCCTCCTTCCGTGCAGGCCTCGGTCCCGGTCGTTGCTGGAATAACAAGGTTCTGCGCCGATACCGGCATGGCCAGCGCTGCTAGCAACAGAAGGGCTGTTAATTTAGTGAGGGGGGGGGTGCAATGTCATTGGGTTGGGCATTTTCAATCTCATCTTCAAATATTGGTTGGTAATGCGCTGTTATTTACCATTCCCATCTTCAAAAAAAACCGTTTTTCAAATTAATTGAGCCACGACCAAGAATGGTTGTGCAAACTCACTTTCATCCGTGAATGAATTATTTTCGCTTCGGCAAACCAAACAGTTGGAATATCCAACCGAATAACCGGTGTGGTATAACTAAACCACCGGCTTTATGCGGCTTTGGCCCGTGGATTACTTTTCTCGGCCTCGTCCCTGGACAAGGCAACGCTCGTTCTAATACCCCGTGATACAAAATTCATCAAACCCATTACAACACGTTCGCTGGGGTTAATTCCTGCACAAGTGAGAATTTCCCTGCCATCCTTCGATCTAGCCCATCTGGCGATGATTTCTGGTCCATTACCAAATCGCAAATTATCGGATATGGCATCATCAAGTGCTGCCAGAACCACTGCGGCAAAAAGCTTTCTCGATCTTGCACCTTGCTCCAAATTAAAAGCCACATCATCGTAATTTGCCATTGATATATTCCCCCCTAATTATCACTATTATCTTTCAGGACACTCTAAACCCGGTTTTGGTTATTCGGTCAATTAATCCCGAGTTTATGTTTCCATGAACAATTGAAACCAAATCTAACACTTTGGTATACCAGATACAATATTATTTTGCAACAAAATTACGAGTTTTTTTTAATGCCTAAAATCAATGGAAACGAAATCAGGCCAGGCAACATCCTTGAACACAAGGGTGGGCTTTGGTCGGCAGTAAAGATTGAACATGTCAAACCTGGCAAGGGTGGGGCCTTTGCTCAGGTTGAACTGCGAAACCTCCGAAACGGTTCAAAATTGAATGAAAGGTTTCGTTCAGCCGACAAGGTAGAGAAGGTAAGACTTGAGCAAAGGGATCAACAATACCTTTATTCCGAAGGTGAATCACTGATTCTCATGGATATGGAAACATATGAACAAACCCACGCAAGCAGTTCACTTCTTGGGGATAAACTATCCTTCTTGCAGGAAGGCATAGTGGTGACAGCGGAATTTTACGAGGAAGAAATTCTGAGGATAACCCTTCCACAAAAAGTCACCTGTACCGTTGTTGAAACCGAACCGGTAATTTCAGGTCAAACAGTAGCCAACAGTTACAAACCCGCCACCTTGGACAATGGAATTAAGATAATGATTCCTCCCTACATATCAGAAGGTACCGAAATTGCGGTCAATACCGAAACATTCGAGTTTTCGGAACGGCTGTAGGATGTATTTTTGGGGGTCGATTTCATATCCTGGGCGAGAATATAATACCCGTTGAAGTACCCAACGCGTAGATCTTGCCTTCAGAATCGTTAATATTGGCTTCGGCCACGGCGGTTGTTTTTCCAAGGTGAATCACCTTTCCTTCGGTAAACACTTCCAAATCCAGGGGAATCGGGCGTATCAGATTCACTTTAAATTCAAGAGTCGTAAATTGTTTGCCAGGCAGCAGCTCCGTGATTACCGAGCATGCCATGGCACTGTCAAGAATTGTTCCGTACCAGCCGCCATGGACTGTTCCCATCGGATTTGTACATTCCCATGTTGGAGTTCCCTTGAAGACCACCTTGCCCTTGACAACATTGTGGAGGGCAAAATTCAACAGCTCTGCCATGGGAGGTGGTGGAAATTGCCCTCTCAGCATACCCTGAATTATTTCCAGCCCTGTCAACTCAGATACTTCCTTATTGTATGAATAAACTGAACCAGCCCCTTGTTCCATGGTTTTCCCCATTACATTATAAGTTCATCAGTTTTACCAAACATGAAAAACAATATTTTCTCAACTAGATATTGCAACCTTACCAACTTCATGTTTTGCAATTTTATTTTGAATTATAAGGCTTCTTGCCAATGCTAAATCATTCTGCCAACCTTAATGTAATGACCAAGGCTGTACTTTCAGCAGGTGATGTACTTCATAGGGACTTTGAAGAGATTCAAAGATTGCAGGCCTCATTGGAAGGAGCTGGCAAATTAACTCGCAAGGCTTTGATCAGGGCCAATCACAGATTGATTTTCGAACTCACGGAAGCAAGGCCCAATTACGGCCATCACAGTACCTTATCGGGTAATATTACCGGGAAAGATGACACTAGAAAGTGGTTGATAAGTCCGGTTTCAGGATTGGAAAATTTTTCGAGGGGTAACCCCAACTGGATAGTTTCACTTGGTTTGGAACACAAGGGTGAAATGGTAAATAGTGTAATTTACTACCCCTGTTCAAACGAATTATTTAAGGTCATCAAGGGAGATGGTGCTTATTCAAGGCATATGAAGCTTCGAGTTGCTCCCATCCAGAAAGTTGAAGAATTTGTTGTGGCCCTGGATTTCAGATTTGAGTATGATACAACCGTACCACGTAATCTTGAACATCTGCTAAAGTCATTCAAACAGATCAAATCAACAGGCAACCCTTCTCTAGATTTGATAAATCTGGCGTCAGGTAAAATCGATGGTACAATCGCACCGATGGTTGATAGCATTGATATTGCCCCGGCCAAACTCCTGTTGCTTGAGTCTGGTGGTTTAACCCATCCCTTGAATGAAACCAAAGGACTTTTGGGTTCGGGATTCAAGGGTTTCGAAAGATTCAGGGATGTTGTTCTTGATCATTTCATGTAAATTTTTCAAAATCCTGATCCAGTTGCACCAATGCATCTCCTGCTTTCAATGGAGCATTTTGTACTTGTCGAAACCTTATCTGAGCAAGAGCGAAACCATCACATTGGGTATATAAGTAACCTGCTGGCCCTTTTTCCGACCTGATTTCGGTTCCAACTGGTGCTGAACCATCCACCTTTACACGAACCAACCCTTTCAGGAGTTGTGTTTTGTGCTTCATTCTTGAGGTCACTTCCTGGCCAACATAACATCCCTTCTTGAAGTCCAAACCATTCAGTCGTTCAAATCCTGCCTCCAGTATAAATGTACTTTCTGGAATTAGTTCAATCAGGGTTTCAGGAATGCAGTATTTGACCCTGATTCGATTCCAATCAACTTCTGGAGCATTGTTTGCATTTTCACAATATTTTCTCCATCCCAAAGAAGGATGTCTAGGATCCAAATATGCTCCTTCCAAAGCCTTTCCCAATCCCCGAACAACCCCGAGGTCAGACTTCTCGATCGTTACCTTGGAGCGCAACCGATAAAATGACAATTGCTTGACGAGTGCATCCGCCAAAAGAGAATTAACATCAATATACCAGCAATTCTTGATCTGGAAGATGAAAAAATCCGCAAAATATTTGCCCTGGGGAGTCAGCAAGGCTGCATAAACAAGATTATTATCTGCCTTGCATACATCGTTCGTTACCAAACCCTGAAGGAAATCGAGGGTATCTTCACCTCCAACCTTGATAACTGTTCTGGATTTGTTCATTTCACCTTAAACCATAATATTATCATATAAAACAATCCTGCGTTTGATTGAATTATCTCATGTGGAGTCCTGTTTCAAAATCATAATTTATCAGGTTAGCGAATTTGACTGGTAAGTGTCTTTGCGCTTACTTATCCAGATGGTATTAGCTTTGGCTCGTTTCGATTTTACTTGGTGGTATAAACATTCAAACACTACTGGATAAATTCAAATTCAGTGATCTTTGAATAGTTCGGTTCAACTCCATTTAAATAAATGAGCATTAAGAATAATTTAGATGAGTTAGGTAATCTAAACCAGTATTTGGAGAAATAAAATGGCAGGTCATTCGAAATGGGCCA
Organism: Paracoccaceae bacterium; assembly: GCA_026710155.1. GTDB lineage: Bacteria > Pseudomonadota > Alphaproteobacteria > Rhodobacterales > Rhodobacteraceae > MPNP01. The sequence goes on along the minus strand of JAPORQ010000063.1, from coordinate 43,320 downwards.
ACATTCAACACCGCAAGGGACGACAGGACGCCACCAGATCAAAGCTTTTTTCAAAGCTGTCAAGGGAAATTACGGTAGCTGCAAAAATGGGTGATCCAGACCCGGATAAAAATCCCAGGCTTCGCTTGGCAATCAAGGAAGCCAAAAGCAATTCAGTTCCCAAGGATGTGATTGAAAGGGCAATAACCAAGGCAACAGGTGGCGATTCAGACGCATTGGAAGAGGTAAGATATGAAGGTTACGGCCCAGCTGGCGTGGCCGTAATCGTCGAAGCACTTACCGATAACAGGAATCGAACTGCTTCATTTGTCAGATCCACTTTCGGAAAACTAGGTGGTAATCTGGCAGAAACCGGCGCGGTCAGTTTCATGTTCGAACGCAAGGGTGAAATTGTATTTTCACCTGAAGTTGGAGACGAGGATCTCGTTTTCGAAATTGCCACGGAAGCCGGTGCCGAAGATGTCGAATCAAGTGACGATGGCCACATAATCTATACTTCTGATACCGACCTTGCCTCAGTCTCCAACGAAATGGAAAAGGCATTGGGTGAAACAACCTCCACAAAACTCATCTGGAAACCCTCGACCACAACAAGTCTCGAACTGGAGAATGCCAAAAAGGTCATCAGGTTGATTGATGCCCTGGAAGAAGATGATGATATTCAGAAGGTAACCAGCAATTTCGATATTCCCGAAGAATTTTTCGATCAGCTTTGAAATCCATTTGAACCTTTACAGTATATTTGAATTGGCCTGTGGGTTTTCCCATGTGATTTGATGTACCAGTAGTATGTAACGAGAGTCCTGCTTCGTGATGCAAATTGATGAACTCAGAAAATCGGGAACCCTGGTCGGGGTTTTCTGGATGGTGGTTTCTGGCTTATGCTTTGTGGGAGTCACAGCAATCGTCAAATTCTTGGGTACAGCTGTCCCGCCTGCCCAATCGGCCTTTCTCAGATACCTTCTTGGCCTGGTTTTCATTATCCCTGTTCTTAAGGAGTTCTTTCAAACCAATTTTACCAAGGAAGAATATATATTGTTTGCAGTCAGAGGGGTTTTTCATACGGTTGGAGTCATTTGCTGGTTTTATGCCATGACCGAAATCACGATTGCCGAGGTTACCTCACTGAATTACCTCACCCCGGTATTTCTTTCCCTGGCTGCAATCATGATTTTGGGAGAATCACTTTCCTTGCGACGAATGATGGCCATATTCATTGCCCTGTTTGGTACTCTCCTGATATTGCGTCCAGGTTTCCGGGAATTGTCACCCGGTCACCTAGCCATGATGGTAACTGTTGTTTCCTTCACTGTATCCTACCTGATTGCCAAAAAGGTTACTGGTCGCCTCAATCCCGAAATGATCATTACGATGTTATCCCTCACGGTAACGGTTGGCTTGTTTCCCATTGCTGCTGTTGTATGGATTCCTCCCACAAATGAGCAACTCTTTTTGTTGTTCCTTGTCGCCTTTTTTGCCACGGCTGGCCATTATACCATGACCAAGGCATTCTACAGTGCTCCCGTAACAGCAACCCAGCCGGTCACCTTCCTACAACTTGTCTGGGCCACGATGCTTGGTACCCTGCTATTTGCTGAACCAATCGATTTATGGGTGATGTTGGGAGGAACCATTATTATCGGTTCGGTAACATTTCTGGCCTGGAGAGAAGCAGTTTACTATCTACGAAGCAAGACCAAATGATCTTGAAATAACCGGGAATATCAATCTTGATTGCTAGGGTTGCTTCGACCTCGGATAACAACATACCACCCGCTAATCAGACCCAAAATGACACATAGCAACATTATGTAATAAAGTGGATAGGGACCTGACTCCTTGGTCAAAAGGGAACCAGCCAAAGCAGATAACCCCGAACCAATCCCGATCATTATTGCACCTCCGATTCCGGCGGCCGTGCCAGCAAGATGAGGTCTGACCGATAACATCCCGGCAGTAGCGTTGGGCATGATAAATCCATTCCCGATACCCATGAGGACAGCAAATCCAAAAAAACTTAGGGGGTGCGTTGAGCCAGCATATGTAGCCAGGATTGGTCCCGTTGGTCCTATCAGGGTGATCATGCAACCAATTATGATCATCTTGTTTATTCCCAACCTGATTGACAGCCGGCCGGATAGGAAATTGCCACTCATATAGCCGAAGGCGGTAAGGCCAAAATAGAATCCCAATATGCCAGGACTTAATCCAAAAATTTCAGTTCCTACAAACGGTGCCCCTCCAAGATAGGCAAAAAATACCCCTGACGAAAAGGCCGCAACAAAACAATAGCCCCAGAAACGATGCGAGCGGAATAGTTCTGGGTATTCCCTGAACTGTGACCAGATATTCTTTTTTCTTGCTGGCAAGGTCTCGCCAAGGTCATAGTATGAAATGATCAGGGTCATGCCACCTATGAGCAGAAACAGGGAGAAGCTTGCTTTCCATCCGAAGGCCTCATCCAGAAAACCTCCGATCATTGGTCCCAGCATGGGTGCAACGGCCATTCCCATCGTAACATAGCCGATCATTGATGCTGCTTCGTTTGCCGGAAAGAGATCCCTGACAATGGCTCTTGCCAAAACCATTCCGGTTACAATTACGGCCTGGCTCATGCGAAAGAACAGAAACAACTCGACATTTGGAGCCAGCATGCACCCCAGGGAAGCAATGAGAAACAATACGATTCCCCATAGAACAATCACCCGACGGCCATAGAAATCGGATATGGGCCCTACAACAACCTGCAATACGGCATTAACAAAGAGATAGGTGGCAACCGAGAGTTGCATGACCCGGTAATCTGTTTGAAAATACTCGGTCATGTTGGGAAGGGAAGGAAGAAACAAGGTCATTGAAAGGGCCGGAAGGGCCGATAAAATGATCAGGGTCGAAATATGAGGTGGTGTTTTCCGGTCAAGAAATTTTACTGCTGATTTTGCCATATAATTAACTATGTAGTTTTTTCTTACAAAACCGAACCACCTTACCTCAATCTGAAATCACTATTGTTTGAAATAAATATTGATTGCTTTAAACTTCGCTTCATAACAAATAGCAGAAAGTTTCTAAACCTTGAATTTGAACTAAGGCAATTTAATGAATGATATAATTTCAGAATTGGAAAGACGCCGCATTGAAGCCAGAAGCGGTGGTGGTGCCAGGAGAGTTGCGGCTCAGCACAGCAAGGGAAAACTGACCGCCCGTGAAAGAATCGATCTGTTGCTGGATGAAAACTCGTTTGAAGAATTTGACATGTTTGTGACTCACCGGTGTACGGATTTTGGTATGGAACAGACAAAATTCTCCGGTGATGGTGTGGTTACCGGTTGTGGAACGATCAATGGGCGAATGGTTTATGTTTTCAGCCAGGATTTTACGGTTTTTGGCGGCTCTCTCTCGGAAACACATGCCGGCAAGATTTGCAAGATCATGGATATGGCTGTCCAAAACCAAGCTCCGGTAATCGGTTTGAATGATTCCGGCGGTGCCAGAATTCAGGAAGGTGTTGCTTCCCTGGCAGGTTATGCGGAAGTGTTTCAACGGAACATACTGGCCTCTGGTGTCATCCCTCAAATCAGCGTGATAATGGGGCCCTGTGCCGGGGGTGCGGTCTATTCACCGGCCATGACCGACTTCATTTTCATGGTTCAGGACTCCTCTTACATGTTTGTAACCGGACCTGATGTTGTCAAGACAGTCACCAATGAAATTATCACGGCCGAGGAATTGGGAGGAGCAACAACCCACACAACCAAATCATCAGTTGCTGACGGAGCCTATTCCAACGATGTTGAGACCCTGGCTGAAGTCAGAAGGTTTTTTGATTTTCTTCCCCTGAATAACAAGGACAAGTCACCAACCAGACCTTTCTATGATGACCCTGAAAGGATAGAACCCTCCCTCGATACCCTGGCCCCGGAGAATCCCAATGTACCCTATGACATGAAGGAGTTGATCCTGAAAATTGCCGATGAAGGTGATCTCTTTGAGGTAAAGGAGAATTTTGCCCAAAACATGATTACCGGATTTATCAGACTTGAGGGTTCCACCGTGGGAGTTGTGGCAAATCAACCCATGGTACTGGCCGGCTGCCTTGATATTGACAGCTCACGAAAAGCGGCAAGGTTTGTAAGATTTTGTGATTCCTTCGACATTCCCCTCCTCACCCTGGTAGATGTCCCCGGATTTCTTCCCGGGACTTCACAGGAATACGGTGGAATTATTGTCCATGGTGCAAAACTGCTCTTTGCCTTTGGGGAGGCAACCGTTCCCAAGGTAACCGTCATCACAAGAAAAGCTTATGGAGGGGCATATGACGTCATGTCCTCGAAGCATCTTCGGGGAGATTACAATTATGCCTGGCCCAGTGCCCAGATTGCAGTCATGGGAGCAAAAGGGGCGGTTGAAATACTATACCGCTCGGAGATAAATGACCTTGAGCTGGTCAAGCAAAAAACCGAGGAATACGAAAACAGGTTTGCCAACCCGTTTGTTGCAGCCGAAAAAGGTTTTATTGATGAAGTGATAATGCCTCATTCAACCAGGCTTCGGATATGCAGGGCCTTTGCGACCTTAAGAAACAAGAAAGCCAAAAATCCATGGAAAAAGCATGACAATATACCCCTCTGATTCGATTATCCAGATATGCAAAGGCATGAAAATTGTTTGACAAAATTTTAATAGCTAACCGGGGTGAAATAGCCTGTCGGGTTATCAAATCAGCAAAATCACTCGGCATTAAGACTGTCGCCATTTATTCGGAAGCTGACAAAAACTCCCTGCATGTTCAAATGGCGGATGAAGCAGTTTTTATCGGCCCTCCTCCAGTCAATCAATCCTATATTCTGATCGACAATATCATGGATGCAATCGCCAAAACCGAGGCTGATGCCGTCCATCCGGGCTATGGGTTTCTTTCGGAAAATTCCCAATTCGCCAAAAGGCTGGAAGAAGTCGGTATCACCTTTATAGGACCACCTGTAAAGGCCATCGAAGCCATGGGGGACAAAATTGCATCCAAGAAAATTGCCCATGAATCCGGAGTTTCGACCGTTCCTGGTTATCTGGGGGAAATTCACTCGCCTGAACATGCGTTGGAAATTGCCTGTGAAATCGGTTTTCCTGTCATGATCAAGGCTTCTGCCGGAGGTGGTGGCAAGGGTATGCGTATTGCCTGGAACAAGGAAGGAGTTGCCGAGGGTTATCAATCGTCCCGAAATGAAGCTTCAAGTTCCTTTGGCGATGATCGCATACTGATCGAAAAATTCATCACTTCGCCTCGTCATATCGAGATTCAGGTACTGGGCGACAAACACAGCAATTTCGTGTACCTCAATGAACGGGAGTGCTCCATCCAGCGTAGAAATCAGAAGGTGATCGAAGAAGCACCCTCACTTTTTCTGGACCAGAAGACCAGAAAGGCCATGGGAAACCAGGCCATAAGTTTGGCCAGGGCAGTTGATTATTATTCGGCGGGAACAGTAGAATTCATAGTTGATGGTAACCAGAATTTTTACTTCCTTGAAATGAACACCCGATTGCAGGTCGAGCATCCCGTTACCGAGCTCATCACTGGAGTGGATTTGGTCAAGGAGATGATCAATGTGGCCAATGGGAATGAACTGTCCTTGACTCAGGATCAGGTAATGATCAATGGCTGGGCCTTTGAATCAAGGGTATATGCCGAGGATCCAAAAAGAAATTTTCTTCCTTCAATCGGACGAATTACCAAATATAACCCACCGGCCGAATTTCATGACGGTTCAAATGCCATCAGGAACGATACAGGTGTATTTGAAGGAGGTGAAATCAGTGTCCATTATGACCCAATGATCGCCAAACTTTGTACTTGGTCCAATGATCGCTTATCGGCCATTGAAACCATGCGAAAGGCTCTTGATTCCTTCGAGATTGAAGGTATTACCAGTAACATCTCTTTTCTTTCAGCCGTCTTTGATCATCCCAAATTCATAAGTGGTGATATTACGACGGGCTTTATTGAGGAGGAATTTGCTGAAGGTTTTTCCGGAGTCGAGCACTCTGAGGAGACCATTGCGAGGATTGCCTCCTGTGTTACCATGATGCATCGCTTTGCTGAAATCCGGCGAACACGAATTTCGGGCCGGTTGGCCAACCATCTACACAAGGTTGGTAATGACTGGATTGCAAGGATCAATCAAACAGAACTCAACATCTCCCTTGCCCCATTCGAGAATGGATGCAGGGTCAACGTCAACAATGCCAGGGAATTGACAATAACCTCGGCATGGACCCCGGGTAAGACCCTTGCAGAATTTGCTGTTGCAGGTGATCAGATGCTGTTGCGGGTCAAACCCATTTCCGAGGGTTATCATATAGAATATCGGGGTGCCGAACTGGATGTTCTCGTCCGTACAGCTCGGCAACAGGAACTAAGTTCATACATGAAGGAAAAGGAACTGCCTGATACAAGCAAATATCTGCTTTGTCCCATGCCCGGATTGATTGCGGATATCCATGTCTCGGTAGGGGACAAGGTTGAAGATGGTCAACCCTTGTGTACCGTAGAAGCAATGAAGATGGAAAATGTTCTGAAGGCCAGCCGAAATGGAACAATCAAATCCATAACCGTATCACCGGGTAGTTCCCTGACAGTAGATCAGGTAATACTTGAATTCGAATAAGTGCTCCGAACCAAGGGCTGAAGCCTTGTATCTCAACTCTATATTTATGTTGTTTGTAATTCAGTAATACAAGTATATACCTATTGACCGAATGCACGACAAATTATTAATAAAATTGGGAATTGAATCCAAGATGGTACAAGCTGGATTCTCTGATGCAAAAGCCGGCAAAATAAGTTCTTTGTACAATAAATTCCAGGGAAAAATAGGTCATGGAAAATATGATCTATTGAGTCATGTTTCCACTGATAATGATAATCGGAACAAGGCAACATTTGGCGCAAGTACATACCTGCGAAAATATCTTTCTCATAATTCTAGTGATTGAAAGCCTGAATCATAAGTCACAAAAACAATAAAGATGATGCTGTTTGATCTAAAATTCAGAGCTGATTCTGGAATCAATGATAGTTTTTTGTCTGGAAGTGTATTGAAGCTGCTTCATTTTTGGACTTATGGAACTGGCTTTGAGAAAATGTCCAACCAGATCTTTCAAGATTATTCGAGATGTAATATCAAATGACTACGGACTTGCAGAAGGAAATCCATGCCCGCCTCCTTCAGACCACTTCGGAAACAGAGGTTCAGGCCGACCTGCGTGCCTTGCTGTTCGCGATGGATGCTCCCAACGAACTAGCCTCCCATATCGGTGATGGGGAAGCGGACATCGTCCTGCCCCAGCACCGGATTGTCATTGAAACCAAACGCCCAGGCTTGGCCAATGAACCAAACCTACCCCAGCACCGGAACAACAATGAATCCCCCTTCCAGCAATTGGAGAGATATGTTGTCGCCCTCCGATCACATTTTTTGAACCGCTTCGATTTGGAGGATATTGGTGACCGTTCCTGGCTTGGAATTGTGACCGATGGCCGAATCTGGCATGTCTGGAGGTGGCCACACAGGCATGGGGCTGCAGCCGAGGAAGTTTACAGTGACTTCAAAACTGCATGTGCTCGAGAATTGGTTACCTGGCTGGACCGACTTGTCACCGAAGGCGGACGGGTTGGCCGACCCTGGCCACCCGTACGGTTGTCCGAGGAATTCCTGCCCGGTCTTGATGGCTGGCAGGATCTATATGCCAACCTCACCGGACAGTCCGCCGTCCATACCCAGACCAAGTGGGAGCTTTGGCGTGACATGATGTTCGTGTCAGGAATGCTGCCTGACAATGAACAGGCCCGCAATCGGCTCTTTGTTGCCCACTCCTATCTGGTCATGATCGCACGTGGGGTGGTCTGGACCCTGACGCACCGGGAGCAGGATCAACCAAATCCGGAAACGATCCATGGTGACGGTTTTGCCGCCTGGGTACTGGAACAGCAGGCCGGACGGCAAATGGCAGGTGCGTTGCTGGAACACATTCACGGATGGGACTGGCGGGCACGTGCAGGAGATATTCTGCGGGAGGTTTACGCGGCCCTGATCGATCCCGGGGACCGCCGGGATTTTGGGGAGTTCTATACTCCGGACTGGCTTGCGGAACTGGTCGTCCAATCGGTTCTTGATGCCAATTGGTGCGAGCAATCGATAAGGGATGTCCGTACCCCTCAAGGATTGCCGAATGGAATAGGTGTCCTTGATCCGGCCTGTGGGTCCGGAACCTTTCTCTACCATGCCGCCCAACACCTGTTGTCCCGTCCGGAAATCCGGGAACTTACGCCGGTACGACAGGCTGATGTGGTTGCTTCGCTGGTCAATGGCCTGGATGTCCATCCGGTGGCTGTCGAGATTGCGCGTGCCACCTTGTTGCGTGCCCTTCCGGCCGAACCTTCGGCCGGAATTTCCGCCATCCGGATATACATAGGCGATTCCCTGGATACTCCCCAGCAGACAGGTGGTCTCTTTGGCGGTGACCGGAATGGAACCCTTCAGGTAACCTCTCCACGTGGCACCGAAATGCATATACCCCGTCAATGGGTGGAAGGTGAAGATTTCGATGACCAGCTCAGGCTGTTGGTTCTGGCAGCCAGGGAGGGGCGATCCCTGCCGCCCGAGATAACGGCAGGTGATGCCGGGGATAAGGAACTGTTGAGCGAGCTGCACGATTGCCTGACGGGAATCATCTCAAGGGAAGGGAATTCCGTCTGGTCCTGGTACATATCAAACAGAAGTTCCGTCGATCGCCTCCGGAACCGCAAGATCAACCGCATCATTGCCAACCCGCCCTGGGTCAAGTTGGCAAACATCCAAGTGGAGACCAGGAAGCGGGCACTTGAGGATCTGGCCAAAATCGAAGGGGAAAATTTATGGGAGGGTGGCAACAATGCTCCCCATTTTGATATTGCCCAGCTTTTCATCCATCGTTGCCGCAACTCGTTCATGCAGGATGTTAAGGTAGATTCTGCCGGATGGCTGGTCAAGCGGTCTGCCCTGGGGGCCAGCCATTGGCAGAAATTCAGGAACCTTCATTCCCGACGCCTGGAAAACTCAATCCAAACCGTGGACCTGGATGTTTTGAAACCATTTGGCGGCGGCGATGCACGGCGTTGCTGCCTCATTCTGGAAAATGTACGGATGCAACCCGCGGATTCAGACGCGCTCAAGGCAATCGAACTGCCATCAGGGAGGAAATTGGACAGTTTTGAACGGCTGCACAGGCTTGGCGATCTCCTTCGATTCGAACCGGCATCCGACTCGATAGAGCAGGGGCCATCCGGCTATCTTGATGAAAACGGCAAACCGGTTTTTCGGCAAGGGGCAACCATTGTCCCGCATGTCCTGACCCTGATCGATGGCAAGGAGGAAACCCAGTCAAATGACACTTTCAGTGTTAGGACACGCCGGTCACAACATGCACCCTGGAAGGTCATCGAGTCACGGACCGGTGAGGTGCCGAGAACCTGGTTGAAGCCTGTCTTGAGGTCCGGACAACTCCTGCCCTTCACCACCCTTCGGGAGAATGAGTTCATCATTCCCGTTGACCGGAATGGCCGGTTGCATGAAAATCCCGGTCTTGAGTGCGGGTTCTGGGGAGAACTGGAAAGAATTTACCGGGAACACCGAGGAAAAGGCCAAAATACTCCTGGAACCTTGATAAGCAATATTAATTATAACCAGAAACTCTCCAGTCAACTGCCCTCGATGCCCAATCGGGTTCCCCGTTTGGTCCTGTACCCAACATCCGGTGATATCATGCGGGCAACCCGTTCCATTCCCAGGATAATCGATTCATCGGTATATTACAAATCATTTGACAAAGCTGAAGAGGCTGCCTTTCTGGTGGGATTGCTCAATGCCCCTTCCCTGCGCATGGCATTCAGTGAATGCCGGTCCAGTGGCAGGCACTTTCACCAATATCCCTGGAGGAGGGTACCCATTCCCGTATTTGACCCGGACAACGATCTTCACCAAAAGGTGGCCGGGTTGACCGTGGAAGCTGAGAATGCGGCCGAAGATTTGATTCAAGAGGTTTTGGAAGGGCAGGTCGAGGGGAATAAACTGCCGGGCCAGATGGACCTGTCCAAACGGATCCGGCGAAGGCTCGATGCAGAGGGCATCGCCGCTAGATTGGATGAGGTTGCTTCCCGATTGCTGCCCAATCAGATACGGTAAAATCAGGTAAGTAAAAAAAGCCTCAATCCAGGGTTTGCTAAGATTCGGAATTTTCCCAAAAGATCAAGTTCATGAAATGTTAACGAATCGATTTTGGATACAAGGAAGGGGTGAAGGTTCGAATGAAAAGGAATGTACAAAACAATGCAGGTTTTTGGTTGAAACTTCTGGAAGAAGGCGATTCCGATGCCGAGAAAAAGGGGAATTGGAACAAGTGTTTGTGTTCAAATATCAGACCAATAAAATCCTTTTTTCCCAACAATTTCCCTAAAAATATCGTGGAGACTATAAAGTTCGATCCTGCCAGAATAGAATATGAAGAAAGGGAAAAGTGGAAGGCTTACGCCGCTGGAAGGCTCGAAATTCCCAGCAATTTTACCTATCCCATTGAATCATTCATGGATTTTTCAAATGTGGAGTTCCCGGAGAACATCTCATTCGCCGGAAGATTGTTGATTGGTGCCGATTTCAGGAATGCTGTTTTCAATGGTTGGGCAGATTTCAGGGGTGCTGCCTTTCTTGGACTTACCCATTTTGAAGGTGCAAGGTTCGAAGGGCATAAAACCATGCAACCGGCCAGTCACGGTGTGGTATCATTTGCCGATTCGATTTTCTGCAATACCGTTTATTTCAAGGGTACGGAATTTCCAAGAATTTCGAGGTTCGACAATTCCGAATTCCTGTCTGCCGGATATTTTCAGGAGGCTATATTCGGAAATGATTCAGAATTGAGCGGGGTGTTATTTGATTGTGCCAAATTCGGTGCGGAACCCAATTTCTCGAAAGCGATGTTTTTTTGTGCTGGTGGTTTCAAGAATGTTGAATTCAATGATGGTGCCAACTTCAGGAAAACCAAATTTTTCAGTGATGTCAATTTCAATAATTCCAAATTCAATAACACAACATCCTTTCGTGAGGCAACTTTCGGACAACCGCCAAAGTTCTTCGAAGCAGTTGTCCACGAGGATATCAACTTCAATGGCATTGACTGGAACAAAGCCGAACTTTCCTACAGCAATCGTAAAAACAAGGATGTAAAACCCGACGAAATTACAACAAGGGCAGAAAATGCAGTCCTGGCTTGGGAGAGGCTTGCCCTGATCATGAGCAAGCAGGAAAAGCCTTGGGAGCGGCATGAATTCTTTCGATTGAAAATGAGGGCAAAACGCCAGGCTGAAGGTATATCAATTTCATCTACAGTGAATTGGTTGTTCGATATACTCTCTGATTATGGCTGGGGGATACGCCGTTCCTTAACTTGGTGGTTCGGACATATTATACTATTTTGGCTGGTTTTGGCAGGAGCAGCATGCTACCAAGCCAATGAAAATGGTGATCAATTGAATTGGTGGATACCACTTGATGGTTTTCTGGTCAGCTTGTCCAACTCCCTTTCATTTCTACGCCTTCAAAGTGGATATCTCAGCAGCAACTACAAGGATCTCGAAAAAGTTCTGGATCAAGTGATGTGGCTGTTCTCAACGGTGGGTACCATTCAGGCAATGGTGGGACCAATCCTTTTGTTCCTGCTATTGCTCACATTACGAAACCGGTTTCGCATGGGGTAAATCAATTGCCAAGGACAATCACGACTTCCTCCGCAACCTGACGGGCTTCAGCTCCCGGTTCATCAAACCAGGGCAGGAGATTCCGGATTATCAGCTGTAGACCCGCTGAATTCCCTATTCCCTCGATATTCAATGGCCCCATCCGGAGATAATTCCCAAAGTCCTTTTCCAGAAGCCAATAAGCAGGATTTTGATCAACAAGATCACCTGTATTGGCAACTGCAAACCTGCCATTCATGGCTTCGGTTATTTGCAAGAGTTCAACCCTACCTTGTCCGTAATGGATGGTATCCATCCAAAGGTCAAGATCACCCCCCCCTTGATAAGGCCGATTTCGCCCTGCCACACTGCGGTATTTCCCCTAAATGCAAATCCTTGACTGGCAACCTCCAGACGGTTTTGCCGGAGCGGGGAATGGAAGTCTGAAGCGGCACCTGCAATTGAATTGACCGCATACTTCCCTGCCATTTTCCCCGGTCATCCCTTCGCCAGGCCAGATCCGACATGTGCGAGTGATAGTGGGAATGATCCATTTTCATGGAAACAATCTTCAATTTCTATATCAACCCCTAGGGGTCGCATTCTAGGGAAAGGGAGTGGAGCCTGATTTCCCTCGGTGGTAGATCCCCCAGTTCTACCGTGAACAAAAGGCCTGAATACCGGAAACTCACATCAAGGGGTTGCGCCAACCCTGCCAGAGGTCAATCAAGGGGTTACCTGCACCATCAGGCTGCAGGTAACCCCTCTGTTTTAGGCTGTTGCCTGAATGTGTGAAGGAAAATCGCTTCCGGGAATGTGGAAATCATTCAGGATAAAATTGCAACTGAATATTACCTATGGAACAAAGTAAGTGATACATAATCGTGACCTGCCACACAATTATCCTATACAAATACAAGAAACCGCCAGGGAATCCTGTCATTGAGCAAGGGCCACGAAAACTCACTCCCATATACGACAAATCAGGGATACCGTTTCAAGTTTTTTTATACAATCAGCAATTATTCCCGTAGTTCCCGCTAATTTTTGACCTTGCTTCCGCAGGTGTTTTCATCCATGCCCTCAAACGGGAAGAAAAAGAGGCTCCTTACGCTTGATGGCTGGTCTTGGAGCATTTGAAATGGGCGCGTCCGGATGCCATGGAACATGGTCAGGTTACCTCCATGATCCTTTGCCCTGGCGAACATCCGGCATCCCTTGGAAGGCGCACAGTGGGCGGTCCGCGGACCGCCCCTTTCTGCCGGCGGGTTCGCGCTGGGCAATGCCGCCCTTCAGGCATGGTACATCCCATTTGTTATTTCCCGGGCAACATGAAGCGCCCGACTGACCAAAATGGTGCTCAGCGCTGGTCAGCACCCTCCTACAGCATCCCCTACGCAGTCATTATGGCGCATCCGAGATGGTGGCAGTCATTCCACCGCTGATGTTCCAACCAGACATTGATGTTCTCATCCAGCGCAACTGTTGGTTGCTCCACACTTGCTGGAACCTCCCAACTTCCAGTTTTTTGATCCGGATTTTGAAGGTCTCGTCGCCTTCAACGTCACTGTCCTCGAAAGTCTCCACCAAAATTGTCAGCGGCTGTCCAATGAGCCCGTGGACATGGTTGTCCTTCCAGGGATAGGTGGGGCGGTAGTCCGTTTCTGCAACCGCCGTCCCATCGCTTGTTTCATACCACACGCGAATATGTGTGAATATATGGCTACCGTATTTAGGCGTCACCGTGATCTCGAAAACCGCCGTCTCGCCCTCCGTTACGGAGGCATATGACGGAACTGCCGCCACTACTGTCAGCAGCGCGGCGGCCAGGACACTAAAAATAGAGGTGTTCAACAATCGTTTCATTTTTTTATTCTCCTACTGAATGTTTCTGAATTCACCCCATTTAGCATGGCAATTTGTACAATTTCAACCCCCCCCCAAAAAAACGAGATTACATACTTGATTATGCGATTTTTAAATCATCAGAACCCTGATTTTCCGCCATTTCAACCTCCGACAAGTTGTTTGCAGGTCAATCGCTTCCCGACCATCAGGCCGACCGTGTCCCCCATAATGACGATGGTGTCCTGCCTGCGGATGTTGTGGCGGGTGACGAATTCGTTGATGTATCTGTTCATGTGCTTCGGGGTGAAGTGGTGGAAGGTTCCATTCCAACCGTGAACCCGGCAAATCTGCCACAAGGTCGGAGCCTGTTCTCCGGCGGCAGTGTGACGACCGGTGCGGCAGGTGGCGGCCTCGAAACCGAGATCATTGGTTGGGTGGATGGCGGCATGGCCGGGGTGGATGGCAAGACGGGTCGGTGTGCCTATGAAGCATCGACCGGCGGCAGCTGGCAAACGGTTATAGAGGACGGGGTTGAGAAGCGGAAGTATGTCCGCAACCCGCGCCCGCAGCAGGTCGACTATGTTGTCAACAGCCCGTACACGAATGGCCCGATCGGGCGGCAGTGCGGTGGATATATTACGGGCGAGGGATCATCCTGGCCCAACAACTGGGAGCTGACAGGAAACACAATCACCCTCACCGTCCGGGTGTATGGCAAGGTCTACGACAACACCATCTCCGTATGCAACACCTTCGGACCCAATGGCAAGGTCACGCCAGGGGGCGGGGCATTGTGGACGGTTGAACTTGGTTGCGCCGCAGTCAACAATTATGGTCAATTCCGAACCGGCTACAGCGCGACCTTCAGACCGGGGCCGGGCTGTGCGCCAGCCGAATGGCCCACAGTGGAAGCAGAGGCTGCGGTCTGGGAGCCGTTTGCGCGGTGGTGCGACTTCAGGTATACAGTCGACGGCAGCTGATGGCGGCCCGGTCACGCGGGAAACTAGCAGGGAGGGGATGGATGAAATCCCGAATGCCCTCCCTCCACCGCATTTGGGGTTCCGGTCCTCGCCACCGCCCTGGTGGCGATCGGACTGGCCGTGCCGGGCATGGCTCGGTGAATCCAGCCCATGTGGCGGTGGTGACGAACGGGCAGGGGCACTCCAAAAAGGGCACTGCCCCCTTTTTTCTCATATCAATATTGACTTTTTTATCCTTCCCAAGCCAAAACCATCCCTTCCATTGCGAAACCGGCTGAAATTAAGGGGATTGTATACTTGTTCCCCCATGTTCTTGAATGAAGCATCCAAGCCCGGGGCGAACCACCCCCGTGGCATGACGGGGAGGCAATTATCAAGGACCCTCCCCCGGAATTTTGCCAAGGCCATGCGAAGCAACCGCCAAAGAAGAATTGAAGATTTGTGGAAAAGAAGAAAATAGGCTGAAATCAGTTCCAGGGAAAACAAGTATATAATCCCCCAAAATTTAGCTATCAAGTATGGATTATTCTATGCTGGATTGAGTAGCCATATTTAGGTTTTATGATGTCAGGAAGTAAAATTACAATTTTTTTAGCAGAGCGTATGTATCTTTCTATAACGATCAGACGATCCATTCTTCAAACTTATCTTTATTTTGGTACTTGAGTTGGCTTGTAGCGATGTCGAATTTGTAGGCCAACCGCAAGGGAACAATCAAATCCATAGCCGTATCATCTGGCACTTCCCGACTACCGATTAAATAATACTTGAATTAGTATAAGCGTCCTGATCGTGGGGCCGAAACCTAGTTTTTGGCCCGGAGTTCCTGTTGTCTTATGGGGAATTTGTCGATTGTATGGCTGATTTCCCTGACATTCCATGTCGTTGGCTTTCTGAGATAAACCGTTCCATCCTTGCCGATCAATAAAATGGCAAAACCCCTTGGACGGAATTCGGTACGAATAGCGCTCTCGGCATCGGGGCTGTAATCCAGCATGACAACAACTTCCCTTTCATCCAGATTTTCAACTCCATCTTCGAGAAATCCCAACTGCTCTATGTAATTCGGGTCAAATGGCGAATCAGAAAAAATAATGAAAAGTCTTTTTTGCCACAGAAATTCATCAATGGTAAGTCCGGTGTTTTCCTCTAGAGTTAAATCGGTTATATCCAGAACTGTTGCTGAATCTTCCTGACTCAAAACAACGGAAGGTAGCAGCAAAGAGAATATTGGCACCAGAAAAAATGTTACAACAGGTTTCATTTTTGATATTTGGTCACGAAGAAATTCAAATTGACAATTGGTTTGAACTCTAAATCTGGAAAACATTTAATAACTTCAACCTCTACAATATATGTGGATTAAAAGAAATTATCACCAATCTTGGGTCATTTTCCTGTTAAGTGTTCAAGACCCGACCTGTAAATCAAACCAGTATC
Organism: Paracoccaceae bacterium; assembly: GCA_026710155.1. Lineage (GTDB taxonomy): Bacteria > Pseudomonadota > Alphaproteobacteria > Rhodobacterales > Rhodobacteraceae > MPNP01. The sequence goes on along the minus strand of JAPORQ010000063.1, from coordinate 27,285 downwards.
AAAACATATCCGGTAAATCGAATGACAAAAAAATTAAGCGAATGGAAACAAAGAGCCCGTAAGGAACTACGGGGACAGGAGCCCGAAGACCTCAACAAGGTTACGCTTGAAGATATCGTTGTTAAGCCCCTTTACAGCAAAGAAGATCTGTTAGATAATCCCAATCTCGATTCCCTTCCGGGAGAGGAACCCTTTCTCAGGGGCCCCAGAGCAACCATGTATACAGGAAGACCCTGGACCATAAGACAATATGCCGGTTTTTCCACGGCTGAGGAGTCCAATGCTTTCTACAGGAAAGCACTGGATGGAGGCCAACAGGGAATATCAGTTGCTTTTGACCTGGCAACCCATCGGGGTTATGACAGTGATCATCCCAGGGTGGAAGGTGATGTGGGCAAGGCCGGTGTAGCAATAGATTCTGTTGAAGACATGAAGATTTTGTTTGAGGGTATTCCCCTGAACAGAGTCTCCGTTTCAATGACCATGAACGGTGCAGTAATACCGGTCATGGCCAATTACATTGTTGCCGGGGAGGAACAGGGAGTACCTCGCGAAAAACTGTCCGGTACAATTCAAAACGATATTTTGAAAGAGTTCATGGTTCGAAATACCTATATCTACCCACCTGAACCTTCAATGCGAATTGTTGGTGATATCATCGCCTTTACAAGCAGGGAAATGCCGAAGTTCAATTCAATTTCGATTTCCGGATATCACATGCAGGAAGCCGGGGCAAACATCGTGCAGGAACTTGCCTATACCCTTGCTGATGGAAGGGAATATGTCCGGGCTGCAATCTCTCGTGGACTTGATGTTGATGGCTTCGCCGGAAGATTGTCATTCTTCTTTGCCATAGGAATGAATTTTTTCATGGAAATTGCCAAATTGAGGGCTGCACGGGTACTCTGGCACAGGATCATGTCGGAATTCAATCCCCAGAATCCCCGCTCCAAGATGTTGCGTACCCACTGCCAGACAAGCGGTGTAAGTTTACAAGCCCAGGACCCCTACAACAATGTTATCAGAACATCTTATGAAGCATTGGCTGCCGTATTGGGTGGAACGCAGTCCCTTCATACGAATGCCCTTGATGAAGCGATTGCCCTTCCTACGGAATTTTCGGCCAGAATTGCCCGCAATACCCAGTTGATTCTCCAGGAGGAAATGGGAATCACGGATACGGTTGATCCCCTTGCCGGATCTTATTACGTGGAAACACTGACCAATGAAATCATTGCAAAAGCATGGTCACTGCTGAAAGAAGTGGATGAAATGGGGGGCATGGTCAAGGCCATTAATTCCGGTCTGCCAAAACTCAGGATTGAAGAGACCGCTGCCCGCCGCCAGGCCATGATTGATACGGGAGAGGAAGTCATCGTTGGTGTCAACAAATATCAACCTCGGGAAGAGGAGGAAATGGACATCAGGATGATTGAAAACCACAAGGTTCGGGACGAACAGGTTGCCAAACTGATAAAAATCAAGGCTGCAAGAAATGAGGAGAAATGCCAACAGGCTCTTCAGAAGCTGAAAGAGGCTGCAACGGGAGATGACAATATATTAACGGCTGCAATTGAAGCTTCCAGGGAACGAGCCACGGTTGGTGAAATCTCATTGACCCTTGAGGAAATATATGGAAGGTATTTTGCCAATCCCAATACCCTTACCGGTGTCTATGGGAATGCCCTGGATGGGGATGAGGAATTTAGGAATGTTCAGAAATTGGTTAACGATTTTGCCAAGCTGGAGGGACGAAGACCACGTATATTGGTTACCAAAATGGGACAGGATGGGCATGACAGGGGAGCGAGGGTCATAGCAACCGCATTTGCCGATCTTGGTTTTGACGTGGATATTGGACCGCTTTTTCAAACTCCCGAAGAAGCTGCCAGGGATGCCATCGATAATGACGTTCATGTTATCGGTGTGAGTTCACAAGCGGCTGGTCACACCACGCTTGCACCCAAACTTATCGAACATCTGAAACAGGAAGGAGCAAGTGATAAAATCGTGATTTGTGGAGGTGTAATCCCCAAGCAGGATCACCAATTCCTCTTTGATGCTGGTGTCAAGGCTGTATTTGGCCCCGGAACCAAGATTACCGATGCCGCTCGTGAAGTGATGGCGTTACTCAATAACGCCCAACGAAACTCGTAGATTTTCAAATCATTACAGAAGGACTACCGCAGCCAGTCCAAGAAAAACAAAAAAGCCGATCAAATCTGTAACTGTTGTAACAAAAACACTGGAAGCAACCGCCGGGTCAATATTGACTTTTTCAAGGGCCAGTGGAGTCAGTATTCCTGAAAGGCCTGCCACAACCATATTGACGACCATGGCCAGACCCAGAACGATACCGAGAATTGGATCGCCAAACCACAAATATCCAACCCCACCGACAATCAAGGCAAATAGGATGCCGTTTATCAAACCTACCCAAAACTCTCTTCTTATGACCCTGAATGAATTCAAGCCGGTCAAGTCCTTGGTTGCCAATGCTCTTACGGCAACAGTCAGAGATTGTGTTCCGGCATTACCGCCCATGGAGGCAACGATTGGCATCAGAACCGCTAGAGCAACAATGGCTTCTATGGTGTCAGTGAATTGAGCGATAACCATTGATGCCAATATTGCCGTTATCAGATTGATCAACAACCAAGGCAGCCTTTGTCTGGCAATGCCAAATACCCTGTCGGTAAGGCTTTCATCACCTACGCCCCCAAGCCTCATTAAATCTTCCTCAGCCTCTTCGTCAAGGACACCCATGGCATCATCGATCGTTATAACTCCTACAACCCGGTCGTTTTCATCAACAACCGGTGCAGAAATCAGATGGTACTGGTTGAAGGCATAAGCCACGTCATGTTGATCCTCCAGTGCGGGAAAGGTCCTGAAATCCTCATCGGCGACCGAGGCCAGTTCAACATTACGGTGGGAAGACATCAATCGTCCCAGTGAAACCTGATACAATGGTGCTATCTTGGGTGAAACCACCAGGATATGATAAAATTCGTCGGGCAGATTCTCCGAACTTCTTATTTTATCAATGGCTTGACCCACATTCCAGCCCTCGGGAAGCATGACGAATTTTCTTTGCATCAATCGCCCGGCAGTATCCTCTGGGTAATTGAGCGACATCTGCACTGCAGCAAGCTCGGTTTCTTCCAAGGCCCCTAGAAACATATCCTGTTGCCTGGTTTCGAGATCTTCGACAATATCAACAATTTCATCAGATTCGAGATCACCAACCGAGCTTGCGATTTGATTTGGATGGAGCAGCGATACAATCTCGTCCCTGATTTTTTCTTCCAATTCGGGGAGAACTTCCAAATTAAAATCCGAACCCCAAATTGTTACCAGCTTTTCCCTGATATCGGCATCAAATTGTTCGAGCAAATCAGCAATATCGGCTTCATGGATATCCTCGAACAGCTGTTTGAGTAATGCCCTGTCTTTGGTTTCAATTGCCGTAAGAACAGATTCAACCAGATTTGAGTTCAACTCATAAGATGTTTCGTGACTGGAAATATTTTCTACCATGCTACCCTCCATCACCCATTCAGCGGTTGATTTCCCCACAAACTGGAGTTAAGGCCTCTATTTGTTGTACGATTTTTCTTGGGGCTTCAATTTACTTGCCTATGATATTGTACCAAACTGAAAAATAAATATGAAATTTTGAAATGAGCGGGAAAAAGATATTACTTGGTCAAACGCTTGGCTTTAAGGCAGAACCCTTTGAGGAGTCATTTGACAATGCCACGGATTATAATTCGGATGGTGGATTATACATTGTCGATGGTCTTATCGCCGATATGGGCAATCGTTCGGATTTATTGTCAAAATATCCCGAAGTCCCAACCTTTGATTACAGGGATTGCATACTTACTGCTGGCCTGATCGATACCCATGCCCATTACCCTCAAACCAGGATCATAGCCAGTTGGGGAGCCAGATTGATAGAATGGTTGAATACCTATACCTTTCCGGAAGAGGAAAAATTCGGAGACAGTGAATATGCCAGTCAAACCGCAGGGTTTTACCTCGACACCCTTTTGCAAAATGGTGTTACTTCAGTCAGTTCTTTCTGCACCATACATCCTGAAAGTGTTGATGCCATATTCGAAGGCGCTGAACAGAGGGGCATGAGAATTATTGCGGGCAAAACATGCATGGACCGCAATGCTCCACCGAGACTGCTTGACACGCCAATATCAGCCTATGATGATTCAAGGGAATTGATTGCCAGGTGGCACGAGAAAGGCCGCTTGTCCTATGCCATTTCACCGAGGTTTGCCCCGACCTCGACGGCTGAGCAACTGGAAGCGATGGGTTCCTTGTGGAAGGAATATCCCGATTGCCTGATGCAGACGCATCTCTCGGAACAATTGGAAGAAATTTCTTGGGTTGGTGAACTTTTCCCAAACAGCAAAGATTATCTGGAAGTCTACGAACACTTCAACTTGCTTGGTGATCGAGGATTGTATGGCCATGGCATCCACTTGTCCGACAGCGAACTTGACAGAATAAAAGAGGCTGATGGCAGGTTGATACACTGTCCGACATCAAACCTTTTTATCGGTTCCGGTTTGTTCAGATTATGGGAAAGAAAAACTGCAGGTTTTCATACCGGCCTGGCAACTGACACCGGTGGAGGATCATCATTCTCCATGTTTCGGGTAATGGCCTCTGCTTATGAGGTTAGTCAACTTTGCGGATATTCACTGCATCCTTCACAGCTATATTGGTTGTCAACGGTTGGAAACGCCAAATCACTCCATTTGGAGAATACCATAGGGAACTTACAGCCTGGCATGGAAGCGGACATCATTGCCCTGGATTTATACTCCACCGAGGTGATTTCGCAGAGGGCAAAACGCTCAGACAATATCTGGGATGCCCTCTTTCCCACGATCATGATGGGAAACGAAAAAGCCATTAAGGATGTTTGGGTCTATGGCGAGAAGGTCAATACCCACAATTCAAGCCAATAGCGTTATTGCAATCTCAGGTTGTACCATATAATCGGTCACCTGCATCACCCAATCCAGGAAGAATATATCCCACCTCATTGAGTTTGGTGTCAAGTGCTGCGGTTATTACCTGAATATCCGGATGCAGATCTTTCATGACCTTGACACCTTCAGGTGCAGCAACCAGGCATACATATCGTATGTTTTTTGCACCCTCATCCTTCAACCTTGCAACAGCTGCTGCTGCTGAATGCCCTGTCGCCAACATGGGATCAAGAAGAATAACCAATCTTTGGTCCAGGTCCAGGGGCACCTTGAAATAATATTCGACAGGCTTCAGTGTTTCTTCATTGCGGTATAAACCGATATAACCTACCCTGGCAGATGGAATTAATTCCAGAACACCTTCCAAAAGTCCGTTGCCTGCTCTGAGAATAGAAACCAGCGCGAGTTTCTTGCCCTTCAGCGTTGGTGCATCCATGGGCATCAAGGGTGTTTCAATCGGTTTTGTGCCAACAGGAAGATCCCGAGTAATTTCATATGCCAGCAACATCGAAACCTCCCTCAGCAATCTTCTGAATTCCGACGAGGATGTTTTTTTCTTCCTCATCAAGGTCAGTTTATGCTGGATAAGGGGGTGGTTTACTATGGTCAGATTGTCTTCCACTCAACTCTCCTCAATTAAATAATGGTTTTGGGATAACCGATGGTTGCAAGTTTCTCGGTTATTTCTTCCAATATAACCGGGTCATCTATTGTAGCAGGCATGTTGTAGGATTCTCCATTGGCAATCTTGACCATTATACCCCGCAGGATTTTACCTGATCTTGTTTTGGGCAAGCGGTCTACAACGACTGCGAGTTTAAAGGCAGCAAACGGACCGACCTTTTCCCTGATCAACTTGATGCATTCCGGTACAACCTTTTCTGTTCTTCCTTCCGAACCTGAATTCAGGCAAACAAGCCCCATGGGCAGTTGACCTTTCAGTTCGTCGGCGACACCAATGACCGCACATTCTGCAACATCCGGATGACTTGCAAGGACTTCTTCCAAGCCGCCCGTGGACAATCTGTGACCGGCAACATTGATCACATCATCCGTTCTGGCCATGATATGGACATAACCATTCTCATCCATATATCCGGCATCGCCCGTATTGTAATAACCCGGAAACTCCTCAAGATAACTTGTAATATACCTCTGATCGGCATTCCACAGGGTTGGGAAATTACCCGGTGGCAAGGGTAATTTGACCGTAATCGAACCAAGTTCGCCACGGCAAAGTTCATGACCTTCATTATCCAGTATTTGAATATCATATCCAGGCATTGGTACGTAGGAGGAACCGTGTTTCACGGGGAGTGTTTCAATCCCTATCGGGTTTCCTGTAATCACCCATCCGGTTTCGGTTTGCCACCAATGATCAATGACCGGTACCCTCAGATGTTTCTCGGCCCATTGAAGAGTATCCGGGTCTGCCCTTTCACCAGCCAGAAACAGGGTTTTGAAACAGGACATGTCATACCCAGCCAGCAATTCTGCATTGGGGTCAAGTCTCTTGATTGCCCTGAAGGCTGTTGGTGCCGTAAATAAGGTACTTACCTTGTATTCAGAAATCACCCGCCAAAACGCGCCTGCATCAGGGGTTCCAACAGGTTTGCCTTCATAGATTACGGTTGTGTTTCCATGAATCAGAGGTGCATAACAAATGTAGGAGTGTCCAACCACCCAACCGACATCGGAGGCAGCCCAGAAAACTTCTCCTGGTTCAACACCATAAAAGTTTTTCATGGTCCAATGCAGAACAGCAAGATGACCGGCACTCGGACGAACCACGCCTTTCGGCTGGCCAGTGGTTCCAGATGTGTACAAAATATAAAGGGGGTGATCACCGGGTAGGGATACGCAATCAGACGGTGTGGCCGATGAAGTCATTTCATTCCAATCGTAATCCCTTCCCTCGATTAAATCAGCATGGCATTGTTCCCTTTGATAAAGCACACAACTTTGTGGCTTGCAATTTGCCAATTCGATGGCTTCATCCAAAAGTGGCTTGTATTCGACCAGACCATTGGGTTCAATCCCGCAGGAAGCAGTTAAAATGCATTTTGGTTTGGCATCATCTATTCTTACAGCCAACTCCCTTGCTGCAAACCCTCCAAAAACAACCGAATGGATGGCTCCAATTCGGCTGCATGCCAACATGGCAATTACAGCCTCTGGAATCATGGGCATGTAAATTATGACCCTGTCCCCTTTTTTCACACCCAGATTCACCAGTACGCCGGCAACCTTGGATACCTTTGACTGTAATTCGGAATATGTTGTTATTGATTTGGATTGCGTAACCGGACTATCATAAATCAATGCGGGTTGGTCTCCCCTGCCTGCATTTACATGTCGGTCAACTGCATTCCAACAGGTATTGACCATCCCATCATCAAACCAGCTGTAAAAAGGTTCCTTTCTGGTAAATAGTGCCTTGGAGGGTTTCCTATCCCAATCAATATCCTCACATAAATTGAGCCAAAAGGCTTCAGGATCATTTTTCCAAGTGTTGTATACCTTCTTGTAACTCATTTATCTCTAATCCATCTCTTGCAATTACACCCAAGGATTGAATTTCCCTTACTTATTATCCTACCAGCAGTTTTGCAAACCAATTTCGTGGCAAAAGGACTCAAGGGCACGAAGACATCCATTTTGCCATCGATCGTTGTTACGCCTGTCAACCCTATCATAAAGTATTTCATTAACGGGATTTGGTAATGGGGTTGAAGCCCTCAAGGAAAATGATGGTTAGCATAAACTTCCTTGAATTAATACCATTTCTCCAAAGATAATGACTCATTGAAGATTATAAAAAAGTCTTCGATGCATCTACCTCAAAAACAGTACCTTCAGGACATCATCAACGGTATCCCAACAAAATCTTATGGCTGGCGTTTTCAATGGAATTTGAAAAATAACTTCGACCGCACATGCAATTTCTGATATCCAGAAATCGACCCGTCTGGAAACATCCCGAACCCGTGCCGCCGATAGTAGGCAAACCCTCAATACCATCAGTGACGCTTTAATTCCTGCCCGTCATGAAACATCTCACCGACATGGGATCGTCTTCCCCTGCCCTGCAAAATCCGTGTATAAGATTGTAGAATAGGGTGTCTTTTCAGTCAGGGCAACGTTCGTTCTCACGCCTGATAGATCTTGCGTTGAAGTCATCGTTCCCAAGTCAATTTCCTGAACTTCGGCGCTGGTGTTTATGATCTTGGCAGTGACACCAATGCTGGAAACCGGATTGTCGGCTATGCCCATCGCCGAGCGAATGTTAGCCCAATCCGTAAAAGCCAGCCGGTAATTCATGGGTGTGTTTCCTGGGCTTTTCGGGTGTGTTTTCCATATTGCGCTAAATTTTGCCATGAAACAGCCCAATTTGGGTGATTTTGCCTCTTCGGGTTGATTCGTTCAATTTCCCTTTCGATTTTGTTCGTTTTCCGTCCCAAAGGGGTAAAACGTGCAGAATCAGGTTTTTGGGGGAAGGGTCGGGAATACCACAAACACATTTTGCATCCAAGAGAACGAGTATTCCAGATGACTGAAAACATAGGGTGAGAAAATCATTTTGACAAGATTGGAAGAATGGGAAGAAACGATTTGGCGATGGTCGATATTCTTCCTGCCAACAGTTCAATGTCGAAAATGACGGATTCGTCTTGAGTGAAGATCGTTCAGATTCGGAACAACAATCCTGTTGAAACATTGCCATCATCCATAATTGGAGAAGAACATGCCAACCCGCAATGATCGTCCGACAGTCAAGACGCAAGCCTAAGAAACAAAGAAACCCAGGGCAAACCAGTCCGAATGCCACGAGGAGTCTCCCATGATCAAGGACTCACCTGAAAATGCAGGCGAGGCAATAACAATGCAACCGCCAAAGAAGGACTAGCGGTTTTTGGAAAACAAGAAAAAAAACTGAAATCAGGCAATGGGGAAACAAGTATATAATCCCTAAAAAATACTTTAGTTTATCCGATGTCATAAAGTTTGGATTTTTACCAGTGCCCTACCCCGATAGTCTTCGATTATCTTGAAAGCATTGGTATTGGCAAGGGTGTGCATAAAGCAATGATGGACAGTAAGGACAAGATCATGGAACTTTTGACTTTTCTTGTCTTCAAGCCTTTCGATTTTTAAACCAATATGCTGGCATTCCTGATGGTGTATGTGCCGATCATGTGATTTGTTGAATTCCAAATTTGTCAATCTGTCCAAAATCATTTTAACGGTATCGTTTTGTTTATTTTCCTCAAAACCACTCAACATGTTTTCCCTCAGGGTCTTCTCCAGAAAAGCCTTTTAACTGCCCATTCGCACTGCTGTAGAAAAGAAGGTGTGAGACTGCTGAGAATGGGATTCCAAACCAATGCAGCCCGATTGTCCTTCTGTATTTCAGAATAGGCTTTTTTGAATTCGGTAAGGACTCCAATACAGGGAATCCCGTTAATCTGTGGGTCAACAAGTCCAAGGTTGGAATGTTTCCCCATTACGATTGATTTACATGAACAGGCAAGTATTGTTCCTGCAGACATAGCAATTTGTGGAATAATTGCTCGGATATCGTTCTTAAACATTCCCTTCAAATAGTGGACAAGGGATTCACTTGCCGCTATATCACCTCCCGGGGTATGGAGGATTAAATCCAACCCCTTGGACCTATCCATTTTGTGAATGCAAGCCATGAAACCATTTTTGTCTTCGTCAGAAATACTGATTCCATTGACAGTTGGTTTAACCAGGGAGCCGGAATAATATCCTATCGTATTTCTTCCAGAATGCTTATGAAGCTGTATCAAATATTTTCGTCGAATTGTGTCATATGGAGTGGGGTTGCCCTGTGATGTCTCTTTTTCAATTTCTTTAAGTACATGGTTCCAGTTTGGCATATTAAAGCTATTCCCCTAAATTGAGTGGAATAGTGTTTGTTGATGAAATACTTGGAATAGGTTCATATGCAGTTGGCATGGGAGGAAGATAAAAATTATTGTTTTCAGGAATAATCAAGTTGTTGGAAACCAACTCCCTAAACATATCGGTCGTTGTCATTTGTTGACTCCCTTGATCATCGGCAAGGGTAGTTTTCTCATTCATGTTCAATTCATTTTGCATTATGTCCCCTTCAATATTGTTGCTTTCCTTTTACTGCCAAAATTATGGTGGGTTGGATTAATGTCAATTGTAATTCAAGGATGGCCAGGTTTTCCAGCAATCTCATGGATATTTACAAATCCTCCTGCAATAATTTCCAACAGGTTGTTCCATATAACAGTAATGGCAACTACTCTTGGTATCACCGTAAAGACAAAGCAATTTCCCGAACACAATACGATTGATTGGAAATTGGATTTCAAATCAATTTTTCATCCTGAAGACATAATTCTTGTTGTCTCTTATGTAGACCACTTGATCCTTTCCTATGGATATTACCCTCCCCCTTTGAAATCTGCTTCCAACCTTTAATCTTGTGATTTTTCCCCTTGGTGAAAGTACAAGTGCCTCCCTGTCCTCAGGTGGGCCAAAAACCCCTATCAAGTTGAATTTATCCAAATTCAGGAGATTGTCCTCGACCGAAAGCCCACCCGTAATATAATCTCTCTTTTGTTCTCTGGATGAACTGCTTGGCCGATTGAGGGTTCTCGGTCTCAACACAACATTCTGAATATCCGTTTTCACGCCAGAAAGTTTTCCAGGCCTGAATTTTATACCGTTAAAGACCTGTTTGGGTCCTGATAAACCGAATGGCCTTGTAATTGGAGAAAGTAAATCGGTCAATTTCATATCAGATGACTCGGCTATCCGATAAACTGTCAAAGTATTTTGTGCTTGTTATATCCATCCTATTAAGCCCACTTCAGTATATAGTTTGAGAATCCCTGCTGGTGGATTTAGGTAGTTTGACTGCCTCCATTTCAAATTCTGAAGGGGATTGCTTCAAGTCGGAAAGATCTACATTTTTGCTTGAGATTACCTTGAAAATGGCAGTTTTACCATACTCCTTGCTTTGCGGTATTCCAATAGCGAGGCTTGGTTTAAAACCATGTTTTTCTGAAAATTCGATTGCCTTTTCCATTGTTTTAGAAGGTATTACGGCAAAATGTAACTTGCCATCCTCAAAAAACCAGTCATAAGATGAATCGCTGGTGGATTCCTTAGAAATCTGATCAAGATATCGCCTGACTTTTTTGGGTGTCAATCTGCCAGGCTTTTGTCCAATTATCATGTTTCTGCAACTTATCTCGTTTGTGGGCAACACAAGTAATGTTGCCAGATTCGCTTCGCCAAGTTTAATGGCATTACGCTTCAGCTTTTCCATCTTCAGGTGCAAATCCGGCTCACCATGATGAACAGAATCCATCATGAACCAAACACCATCCTTTTTGCGGTGAAAAAGATGAACCATGGTATAACTGAATTTGAATGCTAAATTTGGCACCATCGAATTTCCTAATTACTGTTTTTTAGTATATTTAAGGTACCAGAAACTGCCAAATTAATTCTTGTTGATTCAGTAACATTTTGCCTTTATTCATAAACTTCGAGATCACCCGTGACCATTGAAAATGCCAAAACAAGATTGAGGGAGTTGTTTGGTGACAGATTCTCCACCAATAATTCTGTTTTGGAACTTCATGGGGCTGATGAATCCTATTTCCCCATTTCACTACCTGATGGTGTTGTGTTTCCTGCCAATAACGAGGAAGTTTCACAAATTGCCGTCATTTGCAACGAGGAAAATTGTCCTGTTATACCCTGGGGTGTGGGAACTTCCCTTGAAGGTCATTCCATGGCGATTAATGGAGGTATTACCATTGATTTAAGCCAGATGAAAAGAATTCTCGAAATCAATGAGGAGGATTTGAATGTTGTCATCCAACCCGGGATAACCCGTGAGGAATTGAATCAGGAACTTCGCAATACCGGGTTGTTCTTTCCGATTGATCCGGGTGCGAATGCAACATTGGGAGGTATGGCTTCCACAAGAGCATCAGGAACAACTGCCGTTCGCTATGGAACGATGAAGGATAACATCCTGGCCCTGGAAGTGGTTCTGGCTGATGGAAAAATTATCAGGACGGGCACCAAGGCAAAAAAGAATTCTGCCGGTTATGATTTGACCTCACTGTTTGTTGGTTCCGAGGGAACCCTTGGCATAATTACGGAAATTACCCTGAAATTGCAGGGACAACCCGAGGCAATATCAGCAGCAGTATGTGCCTTTGAGGATGTAGAATCAGCGGTCAATTCTGTAATTACAATAATCCAGATGGGTATTCCGATTGCTCGGATAGAGTTGGTGGATGCCGCCATGATGCGGGGCATGAACCTATGGGATAAGGATTTCAATCTACCTGAAACTCCCCATTTGTTTCTGGAGTTTCATGGTTCGAAGACGGGTGTTGAGGAACAATCCGAAACAGTTGGTGAAATTATTTCCGATTATGGAGGAAGTGATTACCAATGGGCAACGAGGACCGAAGATCGTAACCATCTATGGAAAGCCAGACATAACTCCTATTATGCAGCAAAATCACTTCGACCCGGATGCAAGGTGCTAACAACCGATTCCTGTGTTCCCATTTCCAAACTAACCGAAGCTATTCTTGAAACGGTTGAAGATATCGAAAACAGTCCCCTGCAAGGACCAATTGTTGGCCACGTGGGTGATGGCAATTTCCATACAGCCTTGCTAATCGATCCTGACAATCCCGAGGAACTGGCCATAGCCAAGGAAATCACGTCCAGGTTAAATGCCCGGAGCCTGAAACTTGGAGGAACCATCACAGGTGAACATGGCATAGGTCGGGGTAAGATGAAATACATGCACCAACAACATGGTGAATCCTGGATAGTAATGGCCAATATAAAAAAAACCCTGGATCCAAAAAACATTCTGAATCCAGGGAAAGTCGTGAATTTGAATTGACCGGGAAAGCCTTCCTGATAACGGAAGGCTTCACAAGTCCTGTTTTGTCTAGGCGTGGGCCTTGGTTAGTGCCTGATCCAAATCAGCAATCAAATCATCCGGATCTTCAATGCCAATCGACAATCTCACCACATCAGGAATGGCACCGGCTGCCTCCTGTTGTTCAGGAGTAAGTTGACGATGAGTGGTGGAAGCCGAATGGATAACCAGCGACTTGGCATCACCCAGATTTGCCACATGACTGAACAATTCCAGGCTGTCGACAAGTTTGACACATGCTTCATAGCCACCTTTCAATGCAAAGGTAAACAGCGAACCGGCACCTTTTGGACAGTATTTCTCAACCCTGTCGAAATAGGGAGATGATGGCAATCCGGCATAAGTCACATAGTTGACCCTGCTATCCTGTTCCAACCATTTGGCGACCTTCTCTGTATTTGAAACATGTTTGTCCATCCTCATGGAGAGGGTTTCGATACCGAGCAAGGTATAATGGGCTCCTTGGGGATTCATGGTCATGCCAAGATCACGTAGTCCCACCGCAATTCCATGGAAAGTAAAGGCCATTGAACCAAGTGCTTCATAGAAATTCAATCCATGATAAGCCGGTTCAGGTGCCGCAAGGGAAGGGAACTTGCCTCCTACAGACCAATCAAATTTACCGGAATCGACAATGGCCCCACCAGTTACGGTACCATTGCCCGTCAAGAATTTGGTAAGCGAATGGACAACCAGGGTTGCGCCAAACTCAATGGGTCGGCACAGGTAAGGTGTTGCCGATGTATTGTCTACAATCAAGGGAATCTCTGCATCATTGGAAATATTTGCCAAAGCTTTCAAATCGGTAATGTAACCTCCCGGATTGGCAATGGATTCACAGAATATGGCCCTGGTATTTTCATCAATTGCCGCCTTGACCTCATCAGGGTTTTCAGTATCAACGAACCTGGCTTCCCAACCAAAACGCTGAATGGTCCGGCTGAACTGGGTAACTGTACCCCCATAAAGCCGATTGGATGTGACAATATTCAATCCAGGTCCCATCAGGGGGAAAAGTGCCATGATCTGGGCTGCATGGCCGGAAGAACAGCAAACTGCACCGGCTCCACCCTCAAGCGTGGCTATCCTCTCCTGGAGAACACCAACAGTGGGATTGGTTAGTCTTGAGTAGATGAAACCTACTTCCTGAAGATTGAACAAAGCCGCAGCATGTTCGGAATCCCTGAAAACAAAGGCTGTTGTCTGATAGATGGGAGTTTGCCTTGCACCAGTTGCCGGGTCAGGGGAGGATCCAGCATGAATTTGCAAAGTATCAAATCCATAAGTCGGGTTATCGCTCATATTTCTTTCCTAATTGAAAATAAATCCTATGGGAGATTGTTTTAATCACGATTTTCAAAAAATGTAGTTTGCAAGAATGAATAATTTATATTATGGTAAATTATCCTAATATAAGTAAAATTATAGGATTATGTCATAATTTTTTAGATTAATTTTATACTAATTAGAACCAATTGTTTGATGGTCCGCAAATGAAAAGATGTGAATTGGTTTGAAAAAAATGGATTCAAGTCAGTTGCTTTTGTTTCTGATTACGTGAGCCGAATAAAGACAAATTGTTGCTGCATTTGATACATTCAGTGAATCGATCGTAGTCTTGATGGTAATTTTTGCCAAATAATCGCATTGCTTCCTTACCGATTCTCTTAATCCCCTGCCTTCTGCCCCCATCACAAAACCAATATTTACATCTGAGGTTGATAGTAATACATTTTCCAATTCATCCTCTGCCAAAGGATCAAGACCAATCAACCAACAACCGTTTTCCTTCAAAACCTTCATGGCAACAGACAGGTTGGAAATCCTGATCAAGGGGATGCGCTCAATGGCTCCTGAAGAAGCTTTGGCCAAAACACCAGATTCAACTGGAGTGTTTCTAGTGGTTGCAATGACAGCCTTGGCAAAAAAAGCCTCGGCTGATCGCAAAATTGCGCCAACATTTTGTGGATCTGTGACCTGATCCAACAAAACGACAGGCTTCAATGGCCCATTGTTCAAATCCAGATTGTCAAACCGATATTCCGGTAGTGGCTCCACCTCCAATGCAAAACCCTGGTGGGTAGCACCCGAAACCAATAGATCAGCGATAAATTTTGAAGGCTGGATTTCGGGATTCAGATCATCAAGGGTATTGATATCCTGCTGTAGTTTATTGGCTGCATTTTGAGTCAGGATCAATCGGTGGCTCACTCGATTTGGATTTAACAGGGCAGCTTTGACAGGATGATACCCGAAGACCCAATATCTATTGCGGGCTTTTTGCCGATTTGAATTTTTTCCCAACCCTTGCACCTTTTTCCTGAATATTTTATCCTGCATGCAAGAAATTTATGCTTGATGACTTGAAATACCAACCTTAAATTATCAATAAGGTAACCACCAAATTTGGGCGACGTGCTGCAAGGTGCGGCAGCGGACTGTAACTCCGCCGGGGAGACCTGTGCCTGGTTCGATTCCAGGGTCGCCCACCATCCCGTGCAAAAACCCACATCGTTTTATCAGGCAAGTTCTTTCATGTCCCTGAATTGCATCAATGCTTCGGGATTGGCAATGGCCTCAATGTTTTTCACTTCATTGCCATGAATGACATCCCTGACAGCAATTTCCACCAGTTTACCCGATCTTGTTCGGGGTAGATCTGAAACCTGAATCACTTTCCTTGGGACATGTCTGGGGGAAGCATTGTTTCTAATTTGGTTTTTGATAATGGTTATGAGTTCTTCATCAAGTGATATGCCTGCTTGCAGCCTGACAAACAAAACCAATTCAACATCCCCACCGATGTCCCTGGCAATAACAAGTGCCTCTGCAATCTCTTCCAATTGCTCAACAGGTCGGTAGATTTCCGAGGTTCCTATTCGTACACCTCCTGGATTAAGGGTGGCATCTGAACGGCCATGAAATATCATTCCCCCTTGATCGGTCAACTGGACCCAATCTCCATGATGCCATACGCCCTCAAACTTGCTGAAATAGGCATTTTCAAACTTTTGACCGTCTTCGTCATTCATGAAGCAAAGCGGAATGGTGGGATGGGGTGATGCACATACGAGTTCGCCGGGTGAGTTTTCCAACGATTTTCCATTTTCATCAAACACCCTTACATCCATTCCAAGAAGCCTTTTTTGGCACTGTCCCCTGTATACTGGGCTAATTGGACTTCCACCCACAAAACAGCCGATGATATCAGTGCCACCTGCAATAGAAGACAAGCAAACATCTTTCTTCCAATAGGAGTAAATATAGTCAAACGCTTCACCCGAAAGTGGGGAGCCGGTGGAAAAAACCGATCTCAGTGAACTGAAGTCGTATTTATCGGTAGGTATGAAATTTGCTTTCAGGCAGCCATCAAAATATTTGGCCGAAGCACCGAACTGGGTAAGTTGTGATTCATGTATTACTTCTCCCATCCGTTCAACAGTTGGAAATACGGGGGAACCATCATACAAGACAATTGTGGCCTTGCCTGCCAAAGCACTCACCAGCCAATTCCACATCATCCATCCACAGGTTGTAAAAAACAGCATTCTGTCGTTTTCATGTACATCATAATGAAAACAATGTTCCTTGCGGTGTTGGAGCAAGGTACCGCCCACGGAATGTACTATGCATTTGGGTTTGCCTGTTGTTCCCGAAGAAAACATTATGAACAAGGGCGAGTTGAAGTTAACCCTTTTGAAGGTAATTTCATAAGAACCTTGAATTGCCATGATTTCTTGCCAGAATGGATATTCCTCCAGATTGCTTTGATCAACAAAAGCGGCTCCATCATAAGGTATCATAACCAGCTTTTTTGTCGATGTTATTTCACTTGCGACCTTTCTGCACTTACTGACTGTATCGAACCATTTACCGTTATAATAATAGCCCTCTACTCCGAAAATGATCTTGGGATCAATTTGTTCAAACCTGTCCAGAATACCATTCACTCCAAAATCAGGTGAACAACTGGACCAAACTGCTCCAAGTGAAGTTGTTGCCAGCATTGTGATTACCGCCTCTGGGGAATTGGTAACTATTCCTCCAACTACATCTTCCTCTTCAATTCCTTCTTCAATCAGGAAATTTCTTACCTTTGCAACCTTTTCACGTAATCCATCCCATGAAATCTCCCTGACCAATCCATTTTCACCATGAAAAATAATTGCTGGGCACGGTCCCGATTTTGAGATCAGATTTTCGGCATAATTGATTTTACCGTCGGGAAAAAAGCGGGTGTCTTTCAAATGAGTATCAGATTCAAGAACCTTTTCACCCTTGTCTCCAACAATTTTACAGTACTTCCATGTCTCATCCCAAAATCGTTCGCAATTTTGAACAGAGTATCGCCAAAGTTCATCGTAATCCAAATTTTTCTGACTGTATCCAACTCCGATAGATTTCATGAAGTCAGCCAGATTGGAATTCATCTGCCTTTCATGTGAAGGAGACCAAAGTCTTACATTCATTTAAACTCCTGTATATATAATATATTGATAATCTCTCTATGAGATTGACTAAATTCATTGGTGGTTTAGTACTGTGATACCTCCTGAACAATCCATATCCCCCCTCACAAGTTTGATTCAGGCTTGACAGCGAACTGGTTCAACCACCATGATAGGGCACCCCGCTTGACATCACACTCCAATGCCGCCCTGGCAATGTGCCAGATACTAAGTGCGTCCCTGCGCCGCAACTGAGGATAGACTTCCGGATAAAGGTCTACCAGCAACTCTCTTACGACATCCCTCTCATCCTCATTAGCCGTACCCTCACGCAACATTCGGAACATTTCTTTTCCAGAAGGACGGTCTCGCCATCCGGCAAGATGTTTGGCACACATGTGTTCCAAGAGACCATGTTCAGGATCAGGATCGCGGAATATCTTTCTCGCGGCCGTGTTATCAAACCAGTCAAGCGGCATTGGATCATAACGAAACCTGTGCTCCAGTAGGGGACCTTCCTCCTTAAAATGCGGTTCTCCCTTGCCACTAATAATCCAGCTTTTGCGACCAATATCATGCTTGGCCGGATTGCGACCATTTTTTAACATTCTGTTTTCCCTGATCCAATGCCAACGGGCATGAAGGTCTTCCCTGGTAGGTATTCGATCATTGCGAATTTTTCCCTTTTCCCGATCAAGCCGGTCAAATTCTCTGCGAACTTCATTGAGGTTGAAAGATGGCATTCTCAGAACCCTGATCCTTATACTGGTTTTTCTTCAGACGGTGGCTTGATCAGGTCTGCCGTCCGTCTATCCAAATCCGAGAGCCATTCTGGCCGGTGAACCTTTAGGAGAGTACGGCCCATTCTAGAAGCACGTGTACCGAAAGATTGGATTTCTTCGCTAATTTCTTCCCTCTCACTGTCTGTCAGAATTTCAAGGGCCATTTTTAAAGACTGGGGATCCTTTTCACCAGCAGTACACAAATCATAGAAATCCCTTGAGACAAATTCTCCATTTCCATATATTCTTAACTTGAGTTTCTTTGCAAGAATCTCCGATGGTAATTCAATGGGCATTCCCCAATCCCTTACCAAGTCATTTGGAACAGATACGGGTTTTGGGAGTAAGGAAGGCGTGGTTGAAATGGAAAATTCACCTTCCGGATACGTACCAGTAAACCAACCATTTCCGGAGTTGGATCGTATGAGTTTTGCGCTTGAAAACAGGTTTGGTAATTGGTTTGAAACGGAATAGAATTGATCAAATGGGACAAAAAGGTCAATATCGGTACTGATTCGATGATTCCATCTAGCAGAAAGTGTAGTACCTCTTCCCAGAACAATATTTTCAGCACGCCAGAGTTTCAGTAGTGATGAGCCTATTTGAGCAAGTATACTTCCTGCAGGTGAGGGAAGATCAAACTCATTCTTAACCGAGATTTCCACAGGGCTTTTCCATATGTTTATCCGTCTTCATAAACCATTTTACAATTTTCATAAATCGAACTTTTCAGGTAATCGGAGTCAATGGTTCCAAGTGGGTGTGTTTTTGCTATTGCGGTAGATTTTGCCATGAAACAGCCCTGATTTGGTGTTTTTGACCTTTTCCGGCTTGATTCGTCCAACTTCCATTTCAATTTTGTTCGTTTTCCGACCCCAGGGGTCAAGAACATGCAGGACCATGTCTTTCCGGGGAAGGACCGAGAACACCACAACCGTGTTTTTGACCATGAATGGGGAGTATTCCCGATGACTGGGAATATAGCCCGGGAAAATGATTTTGACAAGGGACCGATTGCGTTGGCGTTGTCAGGGACATTGCATGAAGCCTTTTCCGAACGTGCCGGCTTTTGCGGGAACCTTCCGCAGGAACCTTTCACTTTTGTTTTGGCAAGGTGGAGTGCACACGTTCCGGATATCGGAACGGTGCGGTGAGCACATCGATCTGTCCCGTTGATGAAAGCCTTGGCTTGCCGGCCGAAAGGATGAACTGTCCGGCGGGCAGGATGGCGACCCACATGCTTCCGGAATTGCCGATCAGGACTTCCAGGGATGTTTTTGACGGTTTCGTTGGTGTTTCTCCTGCAGTATCCACCTGGCGGAAACTGTCACGGATGGTTGACTGGTCCTAGCGGAATGCATCCGTGAAGGCGCATGCCGATATCCGTTGCAATGAGGACATGGCTGTCGGACGGGTTCAAGGTGATCATGGAGAAGCGGCCGGATTTGACCAGTGTTGGTGCAGCGGATGGTGCGAAGGACAGCCGGATGTTCCTGTCCGGCCAGGAAGTCGATGGAGAGATTGTCGACTGTCACCATGCGACGACGCATCAAGGGAGGAATTGCGAACGATTTGCAATGACTTCAACGGGCGCCGCGGACGAATGCAGCATGCGGATCTGAAACGCCGGGGTTGGCCGATTGGCCCGGGTCATGTGGAGGCCGTCAACAAGACCCATGTCGGGGAGAGGATGAAGAGGTCGGGGATGCGTTGGAGCATGGCAGGTGGCCAGGCCATTCCGGGCATTCGATCGGGCCGGATCTTTGTGACCGGTCATGGGAATATATCGTGGAGGAACTGAAGAGAAGGAATCCGGCCAATGACAATTGGAATCACTGGAAGGAAAAAAGAAGGCAGCTTGATTGAAAATGCACCGCAATACAGGAATCACACCCCTTGCGGGGGATATTGATTGGTTTACCGAATGCTAATTGCAAATCGATATCACTATCAACTGGATTAAAATCCATACCCCAGATTACCGAGCCGAATACTTCCAAACCATGAACATTGTACTGTCTGCGGATGGATGCTACCTCCACATATTTGTATTCGCTCAACTGGTTCATTAATTGCTGTCATTCTGTAGCAAGCCAAATATAATGATAAAGCCATTTTCTGGCAAGGAATTTTCAAAAATGATCCTTAACTGTTCCAATAAGTTTGGGGCAATATCATGATTGATGTGAAATAAGCTTATTCATGAATTTAGGTAGGGAAATCATCCAAATATTATCGCCAATGGAAAATTCATCTTTTCCACCATAGACGACGAATTTATGCGTTGCTCCTATATCTTTGAAGGTTTGTCTGATATGTTTGCCGAGTTTTGGTGCAACACCAAATTTGATTTCAACTGCCCAAATTTCTGCATTCGGCATTTTAATTACCAAATCTACCTCTGCTCCAGCTGCTGTACGATAAAAATAGGTTTCTGCAAAACTTGGCATAACAGAGTGAATATTCTCAACAACAAAACCTTCCCAACTCTTTCCAAGAATGGGATTGGAAAGTAGCATATTGTAACTATTGATACCAAGCAACCGATGTAATACCCCACTGTCCCGAACATAAAATCGTGGTGATTTGATTAATCGCTTTTTAACATTCGTGTACCAGGGTTCAATCCGACGTACCAATAATAGATCGGTTAGAATATCTATATAATTGGAAACAGTTTTGCTATCAATTTCAAGATTGGATCCCAGTTTTGAATAGTTAACCGTTTCGCCTTGCAAATGAGCAAGCATTGTCCAAAGTTGCCTTAGACGGACAACTGGAATTTGAAACCCCAGTTGAGGAATATCTCTCTCCAAGTATGTCTTTATGAGATTTTCAAGCCAGTCTATAGATATCTCATTATCTTCAGCCAAGTAGCTGTCAGGAAAACCACCCCTCATCCATAGATTTTGAATATCTTTACGTGAATCACCCGTTTCCATAATATTAAGACCTGTCATCTCTATGTAGCTGATACGTCCTGCTAAACTTTCAGATGATTGGCGAAGCAAGTCCATTGATGCTGATCCCAAAATTAAAAATTGACCCGCATTGCGACTTTTCCATCTGTTTTGGTCAATCAACCCGCGTAGGACCAAAAATATATCTGGCATGTGTTGTATCTCATCCAGTATTATTAATTTATCACTGTGAGATTCCAGATAAGTCGTAGGATCTTGCAATCTTACCAAGTCTCTTGGGAATTCCAGGTCAAGATAGACAGATTTGATGTCTTCGGCTAAAACCCTCGCCAAAGTCGTCTTTCCTACTTGACGAACACCAAGCAAAGCTACTGCAGGGTAGCGGCTGATACTTTTTTTTAGTCTGTCTGTAACCCATCTTTCTATCATATCTTCTATTTTAGGAATTAAATTCCGAAATTACAAGGTATATATTGCCTACTCTAGCCAGTATCGAAATGGTAATTTTTTACAATCTGAATGGGATTAAAAACCATAATAACAATACTTTAAACCGACTAGGTGGTTATATCAGGGCTACCGCATTTGAGAATAGGTCGAAATGATTTGAAGGGATTCTCAGAAAATCATGTAAATTTAATGCCCAATTTAATGTAACTTATCTCAAAACAAGGATTTGATACCAATTTCACTCCTGAACAACCCCATAAAGGATTAATTTTGATACAAAAACATATCTGAAATTTCAAGCGCGATAGTCCTGGGGTTATATACGCTTGACACCCTGAATTTATCTCAATTCAATGTTATATCAGATTATTTATCAGGTTTTAGTTTAGTGAAGGAATTTATTATAAAATCTATTGCGATTCGTAGCCTTTATTATACTTTGGCATTCTTTGTTGTGATCACAATAGCCATGCCAGCAAAATCCGAACTTTGGGGATGTTCTGACTGGTGGGGATCATCATCACATCCACACCCAATAGAGCTTGTCTTAAATCTCGAAGATGGAATTGGCAGCAGCAAAATCTAGGAACTTCCAACAATTAGGGAATTATATACTTGATTGAATTTCCCTATTTTTTTGTGGAGGCATCGCTGGTTTTCCGGCGATTTTGTGAAAAAACCTACCACACACATTCCCCTGGAGTGCAGTTGTATTCCCCCGCGGTGTCTGAACACCTGTTGTATTTTCGGTAAATGGGAAATTCAATCAAGTATATAATTCCCAACAATTACAACCTTATTCGGAATTGAGGGTTTGGCGTTGGTATGGACAAGATGCACCTGCTGAACAATATTCTTTTTATATCAGAGATGATTCCGGGGCTTATTATGAGTTTTATGACGCTAAATCGACCTTACACAAAGAAACCTACTCTTGTCACAAACACTAATTGTGTTATTGCTTTTTCAGATTCAGTGGTTTCAAAGATCCAGGAAGTCATCAAGCGTATAATCCACACCAATTAACTTTTGACATGGGATTGAAAGTGCCTTGGAATAAGGTATAATCTTGTATGAGTTTAAGTATGAAGACTCAAAATATCTAATGCCATTATCAGAATCCTGATTAGTTTTCTGGATGTTATAATTTATTTGGAAACAAATATTCATGGTTATTGAAAATCATTTTGGCAAAAGAGATAAAAAGGGTCATTGGAGACCGTTCAAGAGGGTCGATTATGGTCCTTTCTTCCGTTGGCCCTCAAAACCCATACAACTCTTCAAATGGCTCTTTCGTTGGGATGGTTACATCTTTCCCTGGAATTTCATTTATGCTTTGGCAGCAATTCTCGTTTGGACCTACTTTACACCCCCAATGGAAACCATGAAATCCTTTTCCATAGATTGGATTGCTTACATAGCCATTAGAAACAGCGTATTATTGACTTTGTGGTATGGTGTGTTTCATCTTTGGCTGTATGTTCGAAGGAATCAGGGAACAGCTTTCAAGTACAACCCCAAATGGCCGGAAACTGATAGTTCAGCCTTCCTGTTCAAAAATCAGACAACTGATAATTTGATCTGGTGTTTTGCCAGTGGATTGCCGATCTGGACTGCCTTTGAAGTCATTACCTTGTGGATGATGTCCAATGGATACATTCCATATTTGAACCTTGACACAAATCCAATCCTGTTTTTTGCAATATTTTTGTTTCTTCCCCTCTTCAGGGAAATGCATTTCTATTGCATTCACAGGCTAATCCATTGGCCTCCGCTATATCGCACCGTGCATAAAATACATCATGCCAATTCAAACCCCGGCCCTTGGTCAGGATTATCGATGCACCCAGTTGAGCACCTGTTTTATTTTTCAGGTGTAATAATCCACTGGATCATTCCATCCCATCCAGTCCATGCCTTATTCCATCTGGTTCATCTTGTCATGTCCCCGACGCCAGGGCATGCAGGTTTTGACAAGGTTATCGTTGGAGACAGGAAATTATTGGAAACCCATTGTTTTGCCCATTATCTCCATCACAAATATTTTGAAGTGAATTATGCGGATGGTTCGATACCTTTGGATAAATGGTTTGGAACTTTCCATGATGGATCTGAAAAGGGAGATCAACTGGTTAAAGACCGATTGAAAGGTTTAAAGGAAAGGTCAGCCTGAAGATGCAAACTTTGAAAATGGAGGCGAGTACCGGAATCGAACCGGTGTCCACGGTTTTGCAGACCGCTGCGTAACCACTCCGCCAACTCGCCTTGCATCATTTCGTTTTCATTACCAAAAATGAGGCCTTGCAAAACTGTTTTCAACTCCAGATGGCAAAAATTATCAAATTATAACTGAATCAGGTAAATGGACTGCGATCAATCCGTATTCTGACTAGATCTGATGGGTTTATTATTTTACCCAATTTGGATCGGGTAAACCTTCGGTCCGGCAAAATGAAGTGACTGTATTGGCTAACAGGCAAGCAATTGTCATGGGACCTACTCCACCCGGAACCGGTGTAATGGCACCGGCTACACTGATGGCCTGGTCAAAATCAACATCACCAACCAACTTGGGTTTGGAAATGGCAGGATCGGGATTGTTTATTCTGTTAATGCCGACATCAATGACAGTTCCTCCAGGCTTGATCCAACTACCCTGAATAAAATTCGGCCTGCCAACTGCAGCCACCAAAATGTCAGCTTCCCTGCAAACAGCCGGTAAATCCCGAGTTCTGCTGTGGGCTACGGTAACCGTACAATGCTCATGCAAAAGAAGATTGGCCATCGGTTTCCCGACAATGTTGGACCTTCCTACGATAACAGCATTCATTCCTGATAGGGAACCATGATGATCCAACAACATCAATTTGCACCCAAGGGGTGTACAGGGCACCATTGCTTTTTGACCAGTAGAAAGAAGCCCCACATTGGATATGTGAAATCCATCCACATCCTTTTGTGGAGAGATCGAGTTTATGACCAAATCCGAATCTATATGGTCGGGCAGGGGAAGTTGAACCAACAATCCATGGATTGAATCGTTTCGATTTACTTCATCAATCAAATCAAGAAGAGTTTCTTCCGAAACATCAGCATCAAGAACATATTTGAAAGATTCCATACCGACTTCAGAGGTTTGTCTGGCCTTGTTCCTGACATACACCTCGCTCGCAGGATCCTGGCCCACCAGAATTACTGCCAAACCAGGCCCCATACCTTGGGAAGAGCGTATTTCAGCTATCGTTGAAGCAACTCTTGAACGTAATCTCCGGGCAAAACCCTTTCCATCTATGATTTCTGCTGTCATGGTATTCCTTTTTCCGAGGTGTATTCACTGATTGGCAAGCCAGGGTCTCTGGGCAGGAACAAAACAAATCACACTATCCCCGATTGAGATGTCTCCTTCCCTTTCCACCCAGGCTGTAACACCCCGCCTCTCACATGCTGCCTCCTTGAAGTACTTGCCCTTGCCGGGAAAGATCCTTTCAATTTCTTGATTTTAGGCATTTTTGGCTGAAACGTCCTGTTCATGGGGGTCTATACCCTAAAAAGGACACTGCTTTTTCCCCACCTTTTTTTGCATCAATTTTGACCTTTTTATTCTTCCCAAGCCAAAACCATCCCCTCTATTGCGAAACCGATTAAAATCAGCTCCAGCCATCAAGCATTTTCAATTGACCAAGGTCGATTTACGGATAGGTAATTGAGGTTTGGGGGAAATGCAAGAAAAAAAGGATCAAAGGTGGAAAACCGAGGGCACTACTTTTTTGCAATTCAATTTGAGCAGCCTAAAACCCCTTGCAAATGGGGAGTCAATTTTTTTTTCAAAAGGGCAAAATATCTGAAGTCAAGAGTTGCAATAAACGCAATCCTTACCCAAACTGTAAACTGGTGATTTTGGGGTACCTGAATAGTTACGAAAAATCATTGAACGAGATCATTTAATTGTTAAATTTATTTTGAGTTTTCGTGGCCCTTGTTCAATGATAAGAATCCCTGGAGGCTTCCAATACTAGTTAACTGGATAGTTGTGTGGCGGGTCACGATCTATATCTAGTAGTTATGCATCTGCTCTTGATGATATTATAAATTCCATGATTATTGCGTTCTCACTTTCTTTGAATAAGCCCAAGCACAACAATCGGGAATTATCATAAAAGTAAATATCATATTGATTTCCACAATAATAAATAATATATTTTCTTTCACAAGAAAGGATACTATGATGACTCAAGGGCTTGCAGTTGACAGCCGGGAACGAGCACGGGTCTTAACGATGGCTGTTGTACGTGCCGCAGAAAAATTAGAATTATCGGGCAAGGACCTCGCTAGGATTCTGGGGGTATCAGAACCAACCGTGTCCAGGATGCGCAAGGATAAGTTTCGGTTGGAAGAAGGATCGAAGTCTTTTGAACTTGGTGCACTTTTTGTTCGCCTGTTTCGTTCACTTGATGCAATCACGGGTGGTGATCGTAAGGTTGCGAATGCTTGGTTGCGAAACGAGAACAGGGTACTTGGAGGTTGTCCACTCGACCAGATCATGACAATTTCAGGATTAACCCTTGGCCTTGCCTATCTGGATTCCAGACGCGCTCCGCTCTGAGCAGAAAAATTTTGAAAAGATCTGCTGGAGATGCGTGGAGGCTCAACATATTGTCTCCACGCTTCAACTTGTGGATACACTGGATGAACAGTATCTGCTGGAAGATATTCTTGAAGAGACAAAACCATCAGTACCTGCTGAATGCATTGGTTTACACTATCTTTATATGACGCCGTTCCGTTATGGGGTCTATCCTAACGGATCACGTTTTCGAAAAGCAGGACCAACCCCAGGTGTCTGTTATGTGTCCAAGGAACCTTCAACAGCGATCATTGAAACAGCTTTCCACTTAATTCTTTTCTTTGTGGATTCTCCTGACACACCTTTTCCATCCCAGCCAAGTGAGCATACGGTATTTGATGTTCCCGTCAAAACATCTCTTGCCATAGATCTAACAGCCAAGCCCTTTACTGATGCCAGTGATCTCTGGATAAATCCAACCGATTACGGGACTTGTCAGATACTTGAAGAAATGGCACGTACCGAAGGCATCCAAATAATCCTTTATAACTCAGTCCGTACCCCAGAACAGAAAACAAATGTCGCAATCCTGAATTGTGACGCATTCGCAGAATCGGCCCCGAAATCCTTCCAAACCTAGCGCCTCTGGTTCAACAGGACAGGTGTTTATGCCATCTGTGGGTTTCAAGATGAGGAAGTGTACATTTCACCCGAAATCTGGAAAACCGACCCCAGGCTGGAAAATTTTGACTGGGAACGAAGTCATTGAGCATGAATGGGCAAACAACAGGTTGAGCATAATACATATTCAACATATTGGACATTGGCTTGATTTGGAACTACCAGTAATTGGTTCAACAAAATGCCCGTACCCGAACTATAATGGCAGCTCAAAAGAATAAATGCCTTGACAATAATTCTTACCTAGTGCATGCCCAGAAAATGCCCGATTTCTTACTTCAGACATTTTTTGGCTGAAACGTCCTGTTCATGGGGAGTCAATTTTTTTCAAAAGGATAAAATATCTCAAGTCAAGATTCCATACCGACTTCAGAGGTTTGTCTGACCTTGTTCCTGACATACACCTCGCTCGCAGGATCCTGGCCCACCAGAATTACTGC
>JAPORQ010000048.1 GCA_026710155.1 Paracoccaceae bacterium | reverse complement strand
TATCCGGTATCCACGCTCGCAGTCTTCAGCGGTGTAGGCGTGCACCGGCGCGGCCATCAACGTTGCCGCCAGCGCGGCGGTGAGTGTTGCTGATTTAGCAAGGGGGGGGGGTAAATCTTAATAATTTTGATAATTTCATTTCGTTCTCCAAATTTTCATAATATGCTCATAAGACTCATGCATATTTATACAATGTAGTATTATAATACCACTTTTTTAGTAAATTACAAATTGTAAATTTGTCAACTTAAATACATAATTCCCTAATCAAAGTATGGTTTTTGACAATGGTTGGAAAAGTTCAGTTTGAAAATGGCTTTACATCCAAAATGATGGGTAATTTACCCGTTGAATCTCCCGTGGTCTAAATCCAGACATCAATTCCTGTAGTTCCAGTGATTTGCTGCCATTGTGAACAAAGTGTGTCTGTTTCTCCTTCTCCACGGAGTAATTCACGAATAACAAATGGCTGGTGACGCAATGGTTGCAGTTTCTTCTTGAAAATCGACCCACCTAAACTCGACAAGCATCTTTTGCTAATACCTTGCCCAGTGAGTGCAGATGGTTTGTTATGAAATCAACTCCACATGTCAACTTCAACCATATATTGGATAGGTGTAAAACACACTAACAAGGACGAAGTTCCAAAGAATGAACTGGGTGGTTCGCCAGCCACCCCTTCCTGGGAGGCAAAGGTTAAAAAGGCAGTAAAATTGAGGTCAGTTGGCCTGTCGCCTTATAAATGCAGGGACCTTGACCTTTTCAACAACCTTGGTCCTTCTTCCCAGAAAATTGAATTTGGAATTGTTGCCTTTTCCATTCTGTGGTGAATCCGACATTTGCTCGTGTTGATCAACAGAATCATCATTCTCATTCTGCATGGATCTTATCATTTCCCTGAACCCAAGATTGACCTCATCCTGATTGTAATCAAATCCCTGATGATAATTTTCATCCAATTCCTGATCAGTCATTCTTTTGGGTGCAGTGAATGACCTGATTGGCATTTCAGGAATGGCTTCGGTTTCGATACTATTTTCCATGTTGCCATTTTCCGTGGCTTCATTATCCATGATTGGTTCACTCAGATCGAAACTTTCCTGCCGGTGATTTTCATCACTGGTTGCCAGATGTTCTGGAATTTGTTCGGATTCTTCATCCATCCAGATACCTGTAGAACCTTCTTCATCAATTTCATGCATTGTTGGTTCAAATTCCCACGCTTCACCAGATGCAATTTCCTCTCTCTGATAAGTTGTCGAAACAGATTCTTCTGAACTGGTGAGACCGGCAGCAACGAGGGAAACACATATCTTGCCCGTATATTCAGGGTCATGTGTCGTACCCACGATTACATGGACATCATCTTTGACATGTTTCCTGATTTCTTCCGAAGCAGCGCTTAAATCAAACAGTGTTTGATCCTCTCCGCCAATGATATTGATCAGAACAGCCTTGGCATTTCCAATATTTGTTTCCTCAAGAAGCTGATTGTTCATTGCATTCAGTGCAGCGATTTTACCCCGACTTTCATCTTCCTTGCCATGATCGGAGGTACCAACACCCATCATTGCCCTTCCGGGATATTTCAGCACTGATTTCACATCGGCAAAATCCAGATTTATGAGACCTGGTCTGACCATCAGGTCAGTAATACTCTTCACACCGTGATAAAGGACATCATCCGCCAACTCAAATGCCTTCAATGTTGTGGTGGAGTCATTTGAAATCGAGAATAAATTTTGATTGGGAATAACCAAAAGTGTATTGACGATTTCTTCCAGTTCCCTGATACCCTTTTCTGCAACCTCCATTCTTCTTGATCCTTCAAAGAAAAACGGTTTTGTAACCACACCAACTGTAAGAATATCTAGATCACGGGCAATTTTGGCAATGATTGGACTTGCACCAGTACCAGTGCCTCCTCCCATTCCTGCAGTAATGAAGCACAAATGGGTGCCGGCGAGAATTTCCTTGATTTCCTCTTCATTCTCCTCGGCAGCAGTCTTTCCAATATCTGGGTTGGCGCCAGCACCCATTCCCTGTGTCGTTACCTCTCCCAATTGAATGTTTTCAATTTCACCGGAAGTGTCCATCAATGCCTGCGCATCCGTATTGGCCATGGCAAATTCAACCCCTTGCAATTCTTTGCGAGTCATGTTTTTGACAGCGTTTCCACCGCCACCGCCAACACCTAAAACGATAATTTTGGGGGATCGGTTATCCTTAACCTTAACCCTTACTGAATTGAGAGTCATCTGTCTGTACCTTATTTAGTTTACCGCTCTAAAGAGGCTTTTATAATGGAATAGGGATAATTTGTCAAAATAAATTTAATGTAAAATATTTTTCAGGTAAATGTTGCTTTTCTGTATCCATTCTGAGCTGAACAATGGGAATATTTCCTCCATTTTCTCCCAGGGAATCCCTTTTTGTTGATTTTCAATAATATCAAAATCCCATACTTCATCTTGAGGTTGTACAACAAGAATACACAATCCCACCAATGCGGAAAACGGAGTCTCCGCTTTTTCACTCGGGTATCCGGTCAACTGGACCGGTCGACCAATTCGAACGCCCTGACCGAATTTTGACCTGACCAGATCATCGAATCCGGCAATCAAACTGCCGCCGCCGGTGAAAACGATTGGCTGGGTTCCACCAATACCCCACTCAAAAGCCTCAAGTGAATGGCTGATAGTTTCAAGAATTTCCTCGACCCTTGGTCGGATGACACTTATCAGATCAGATCTTGTAATCTTTAGAGCATTGCGGTGTTCATCGGGAGTATCAAAAAGGATTTTGTCATCCCTTGTGGTGGCATTAACACCACCTTGCAATATCTTCAATCTCTCGGCAAAGCCACCTGAGACACCAAAGGCCTCTACAATATCGGATGTTATCAGCTGGCCTCCTATGTTGAACGAATCCGTAAAAAGCATGTGCTTTTTCATAAATCCGGCCAGTTTGGTCACCCCATGCCCTATATCAACAATGACTGAGCCTAATTCCAATTCATTTTCCACCAATGTGGACAAACCTGATGCATAGGCCGAGGAGACCAATCCGGCCAGATTCAGCTTGGAAATCACCAGTGCCTCCAAAATACATTGGAGAGCTTCTGTTGATATGGTTACGGCATTGATCGATACCGTAAGTTTATTGCCGGATTGACCTCTTGGGTCCAATATTCCTCCCCGATGATCAATGGCAAAGTGTATGGGCTGGGCATGAATGAATTCCCTGCCTTCAATGCTTGTGGGTATCTTACTTTCCAAAATGGCCTTGGCAATATGCTTTTCGGTAACCTGATTCCCAAATAATTCAGTACTCCCCGTGTAAATGCTGGATGAGTGCGTCAATCCCGAAAAACTAATGACAACTTCATTTGATCTCCGCCCGGCAATTCGAAACGTGTGGTGCAGGGTTTTCTTGATGACATTTGAAGTTTGAACAGGGTCTATGACTTCCCCGTCTTCAACTCCTTCTGATCGCGTGTAATACAAACCAAGAACTCGACAACCCAGATTGGGTAAAAATAATCCGGCCTTAGGAGTAACCCTGTCAGATTTGGCATCACCGATCTGGACCAGTGCTGATGATATCTTTGAGGATCCTATATCCAAGACATTTATAAGTCCCCTTGACCGGGCATTGTTTTGATGTTCCCTCATCCTTTTTTGAAATTTGAACTGTTCTTTCATTGCTCTGTCTCATGTCATTATTGTTGAATGTCATTCCTCACATAAATCGTTTTTGGGATTCTGAGGTCAATTATGGATATCTGCCTTGAAAGCAAATTCTCCTTTTCGTCCAGAACCTTCAATTTCCGCATGGCCTCCAGTGGTCCATTTTCAGGTAGTTTGATTATTCTGTCCCTATCCATTATTACATCCCACCGTCGTTGCCCGACCCTGACCAACCCTCTGACATGATGATTTATCTTCTTTGATACGGACAGGATTTCCATGGCCTCCAATACCTTTTTGTCGGCATTCTTGCCAGCCATAACAAAAAATTCGTAATAGGTATCTCGATTGGTGACGGTATCCAGAGAATACCCGTCCTTGTCCAGAAGGTGGTATTGCTCATTTTCATACCATAAAACGAGTGGGATTTTTTCTTCAACCACAACTTTCAAAACACCATTTTTTTCAATGGCAAGTTCAACATCAGAGACCGATGGAATAAATGTAATGCCCTTTTTCAATTGGTTCAGGTCGAGGTTGAGGGAGTTGAGATTGATTTTCTTGAGCTCCTCGGTCAAATAGAGGGATATTTGAGTGTCAAGAACCTCCGATGCTCCCAATACCTCCACATCTGTGATTTTCAAGTTTTTTTCGTCAACCCAGCTGGTGATAGCAAACAAGGGTTCTTTCCAGAAACTCTGGTCTGGCGGGAAAAACCTGAACCACATGAAAATGAATGCAGCGGCCACAACCAACGGCAGGACATAATTAATGGCTATCAGCATGTATTTGTGAAAAAAAATGGTCTTGAGATAATTCATCACTTTTCGAAACCGTATGTTGATTTTATTTGTTCCAATTGGCCATCTCAACCAGTTTTCGACACAATTGCCCTAGGTCCATGCCTGTTAAACTCGCTTGTTCGGGTGATAGTGATGTCGGGGTCATCCCGGGTTGGGTATTCGTTTCCAAAATCATCAAACCATCCAGCCCCTGTGTATCATCCCAACGAAAATCGGTTCGTGACAGCCCTTCACATCCCAATGCCCGGTGAGCAACTTCAGCATAGCTGAGACAGGCTTCGAATACATCTTTCGGAATTTTTGCGGGAACTTCATGGCAAGAGCCATTTTCACTATACTTGGCATGATAATCATAAAATCCCTTGGTAACGATTTCGGTAACATTCAGGGAATTGTCATCAAGGACGCTGACGGTCAGTTCCCTGCCGGGAATATATTTCTCCAGCATGTAATCAACTTTAAATTTCTTGCCCAAAAACGAACAGTTTTCTTCCGAATGAACTATTTCAACTCCTACTGAGGACCCGTCCCTGACTGGCTTGATGACGTATGGCGGATTGAAGGGCAAATAGTCCACCACCTTGTACTTTGGGATTTTTATTCCTTGTGGAGTAGGAAGTTGATTGGCTTCATAAACCTCCTTGGTTTTTATTTTATCCATAGCGGTTGAAGATGCATGCACTCCTGAATGCGTGTAGGGGATTTGCAACCATTCGAATATACCCTGAGCACAACCATCTTCGCCCCAGCGACCATGCAATGCATTGAAAATAACATCAGGTTCTGCCTCTTTCAGCAGGCCAATCAGGTCAATGTCAGCGACTATGTCAATAACTTCAAAACCTTCACCTTTCAGGGCGCGGCTACATTCCTGTCCTGTTATCAGGGACACTTCCCTTTCAGAGGAAAATCCTCCCATGACCACTGCGACTTTCTTGTAACCACGACTAGACATTATGCGCTATCTATCCTTGTTGAACTTCATGGCTTTCGTGATGAGCCAATTCTCCAATCCGCTTGATTTCCCATTCCAGCAAGGTACCGCTTTGCCTGTACACTACCCTACGAACCATTTCACCCAGATTTTCGATTTGGGATGCCGTTGCATTTCCAAGATTCAAGAGGAAATTGGGATGCTTCTCCGATACCTGGGCATCTCCCTTTCTCATTCCCCTCATACCCGCCTTGTCTATCAGTTTCCAAGCCAAGTGTTCCGTATCATCATCCTGCTCGAAGTTTGAAGAATATCCAACGGGGTTGCGGAAGGTCGAACCAGCTGTTTTCAATCCTGTCGGTTGGGTCTTGTTGCGTTTTTCCAAGTAGGATTCTATCCTTTCCATCAACCTGTCCGGGTTGCCACTTTCACCTTTCAGTACAACCTCCACAACAATTGCATCATCCTCAATGCCACTTGATCTGTAGGAAAATTCCAATTCATCCCTGACCAGATGTTTCAAATCCCCATTACGGGTAATCATTCCAACTCTCACTAGGTGGTCGGCAAGGTACGAACCATAACACCCTGCATTCATTTTAACAGCGCCGCCTATGGTACCTGGTATGGTTCTCAAAAAGGTTAGGTCAATGCCGCTTTGGGCTGCATTGATTGCGATCTGGGAATCTTTGGCAAAAGCCCCGGCAATCACCTCGTTATTGGTACACTCAATATATGAAAACTCACGACCAAGCCTTATGACCAAACCCCGATATCCCCCGTCCCTGATAATCAGGTTTGAACCTGCACCCAAGACAAAATAGGGAATGTGATCATTGATGTTCCTGATGAATTCTGCCAAATCATCAAGGTCCGATGGCTGGTACAACCAATTGGCTTTCCCGCCAACACCCAGCCAACTTCTGGAGCCAAGTGAACAGTCGGATTTGAGTATTCCCCGGTATTCAAATCCCGAAACTTCCTTGAACAATTCCATTTTCATTTTATCGTGCACCCTTTTTTAGCAATAGGTCAGGAAAGGCCTTGGCCCATTCAGAAATATTGCCGGCGCCGAGGAAGATAACGATATCACCGGGATTGGCTGTCGTACCTATAATTTCTGCCAATTCATCAAGCCCCCGGGTCGTCATTGCATTCTTATGGCCATGTTGAATAAGTCCTTCAACCAATGATTCCTTGCTGGTGCCCTTGAGGGAGGTCTCGCCTGCAGCATATACATCTGTAATGACAACCAGATCAGCCTGATTGAAGCAGCGGCAGAACTCATTGAAGAGATTCTTGAGACGCGTGAATCTGTGCGGCTGGTGAATGGCAATGATCTGGCCCTTGGTTTTCTGTCGTGCAGCCTTGAGAACTGCCCTGATTTCCACCGGATGATGACCATAATCATCCACAATTTCCACATCATTGACAATTCCCATCTGGGTAAACCTCCGATTTACCCCCCGGAATTCCTTGAGTGCACTTGCGATACTTTCAATCGTCATACCCAATTGCCAGGCAACCGTGATCGCCGAGACTGCATTTGAAACATTGTGCTCACCGACCATGGGAAGTTGAAACAACCCTCTCGAACCCCCATCCAGGTTGAAATTTACCTCAAAATTGGACAAACCGTTCTCGAAACCAAGTGACCTGAACTGGATATCAGCCTGATTGGTGGCACCATAGGTAATGATTCTTCGATCGGTTATTCTACCGACCATTGCCTGAACTTCGGGATGATCAATACAGCAGACAGCAAACCCGTAGAATGGAATGTTTGAGACAAAAGATTCGAAAGCATGCCGCAAATTGTCGAATGATCCATAATGATCCATGTGTTCGGGATCAATATTGGTAACAATTGCAATTGTAGCAGGAAGTTTGAGAAAGGTTCCATCACTTTCATCGGCTTCGACCACCATCCAGTCTCCCTCTCCCTTTCGGGCATTGGAACCGTAGGCTCTGATGATACCGCCATTGATGACCGTGGGGTCAAATCCACCCTTTTCCAAGAGGGTGGCAACCAGGGTGGTGGTGGTGGTTTTGCCATGGGTTCCGGCAATCGCAATGTTGGATCTGAACCTCATCAATTCTGCAAGCATTTCGGCTCTTCGGACAATGGGAATTCCCAACTCCCTTGCCCGCTTCAATTCTGGATTGTCTGGTGATATCGCCGAGGAAACAACAATTGCTGCGCTTCCCATGACATTATCCTGGAAGTGTCCAAGGAATATTCTTGCACCCAGTGAATTAAGCCTTCTGGTAATTTTTGTATCGTTGATATCACTGCCTTGCACTGAATAACCAAGGTTTAGCAAAACCTCTGCTATCCCCGACATTCCAATACCACCAATACCGATAAAATGGATTGTCCCAACTTGGGTCGAGAATTTTGTTACCCAATTCAATTTTTATCTCCACTCTCGGGATTGTTGATCAAATCCCCCAATCTCTTGGCTGCATCGGCCACTCCCAGACTTTTGCTGGCTGCAGACATTTGTCTGGCCTTTTCAGGATTTCCAAGGATACTTGAAATTGCTTCACTCATCAATTCTGGCCTGAGAATATTTTCCCCCAGCACTATTGCCGCTCCCGCTTTTTCGAGAGGCCTTGAGTTGATGGCTTGTTCATCGTTTGAAGCTCCAGCAAAAGGAACAAGGATTGACGGCAAGCCCATTGCCGTGATTTCTGCAATCGAGGAAGCCCCCGAGCGTGCTATGATCAATTGTGATTTGGTCATCAATTCAGGGATGTTGCTGAAAAAGGGCTTGATTGCATAATCCACTCCCAAACCCTGATAAAGACTTTCAACTTCGGACAGGTTTTCCTCCCTTACCTGTTGATGTATGGACAATCTTTGAAGAAGTTCACTAGGTAATCCCGATATGGCAGCTGGAATTGTTTGATCAAAAATCCTGGCTCCCTGGCTCCCTCCAATAACCAGAACAGTTATTTTCTGATCGTGAGTAAATTCATACACATGACCCAAACTGGAGAGAATCTCCTTGCGAATGGGGTTGCCGGTAAACACCCAATTTGTTCCGGAAGGGAATTGGGGAGAATGTGAGCCACTTGCCACCACCCTTACTCTTTTGGAGAAAAGACGATTGACGATTCCCATGTTGCCGTTTTGTTCGTGAATGATGCTTGGAATACCCAACAACATTCCACCCAACAGGGGGGTAAAGGTGGCATAACTGCCAAAACCGACTAGCCGGGCGGGTCTGTCTCCCAGGATTTTTCCAAGCACAACCAGCAAGCTCCATGACAAAATCAAGGCAACACCAACCTTGGCCAGCAGGGACTTTTGCGAGAAAGGTTTTGATGGAATTAGGTCACATTGTGACTCTGGCGGGAAGTTTTTGGCCAGGGCCTTGACCCTATGATCCATCCAGACCTTGACTCGCCATCCACTGGCCACCATTTCTTCGGCCAATGACTGGGCAGGAAAGACATGCCCTCCTGTACCTCCAGTTGCAATAATGATGAGAGGTTTCGATTTTCCGGACATTCAACAAATAATCAAGATTCTAAAATATATAATTATCCCTCTCGTTTTCCTCCGGTATTCTGGTGAAACAGAACAACATTCCCAAGGATATTCCAATTGCCAGCATGGAGGATCCACCATAGGAAATCAAAGGCAAGGTCATTCCCGTTGGAGGAAAAAGCTTCGCCGACACTGCCAGGTTGATAAAGGCTTGGGCTATGATATTGATAACCAAACCAGTTCCGGCAAACAACAGAAAATTGTCCCGGACCTTGCTCAGACGATAGAATGAACGAAAAACCACAAAAAGGTAGATGGCGATTATGGCCAGTACCAAAATCAACCCGTATTCCTCGGCAGCAATGGCAATAATGAAATCAGTATGGCCATCCGGAAGATTCCATTTATACTCGCCTCCGCCTGGCCCCGTTCCCGTAATGCTGCCATTCTGAATGGATGCAAAACTGATACCAACCTGATCATTGTTTGTACTTGTACCATGGATGGAAGATATGAAGGAATCGATTCGGCTGGCAAAGTGGGATGAAAATGAATAGGCTGAATATGCACCCGCGATCAGGACGGCACCGATGAAAATCAGGAGCATGATTGGAGCACCTGCAGCGAAGTATATGACACACCAGCCTAGAATGACCAGTCCCGCTTGACCGAAATCAGGCTGCAATACCAGAAGCAAACAGCAAATAAAAGTAATGAACATGGAAAGGTAAATTCCAAAATTGTTTTTATTTTCAAAAGCACCGCGAAACAACCAAGCTGAAAATATGATCAAGCCGGGTTTCAGGAATTCCGATGGCTGTATTGAAGTGAATCCTAGACTTAACCATCGAATCGATCCCTTGCCGAAATCAGTGCCAATTATCGGTAGCAGCAATAACAGTAGGAATGAAACGAGGAATACCCAACATCCAACTCTGAGAGCTGCCTTGGGTTTGAGCATCGATAACAGTACCATTACTGACACCCCTCCAAATCCAAGGATCAAATGACGAAAAAAATAATACATTGAAGGTACGTTGTTCCTCTCGGCAAGCGGGGCCGTTGAGGAGGAACACAAAATAACCCCGATGATGAATAGGGTTAGAACAGCAGCGAGTGAAAACCGATCAACTTCGCGCCACCATTTTACAATATAGGCACCGGAATTTGGGCTCTCTTCCCATGTATGGGTAATTGTTGTCATAATACTGCTCTTTCCTTACCAATTGATCCTTGATGGATTCTATTTTGGTTAAAAGGTCCCAAGACCCAAAGGAATTAATAAATCATGAAAGCAGATATTTCAAGTGATTTTATTGACTTCACGGATAAAATGAAATCCTCGCTCCTCAAAATCCCTGTATTGGTCAAAACTTGCTGCTGCAGGAGCAAGCAGTACAGTGTCTCCTGTGCGGGCATTGGTTGAAGCGGCCCTTATGGCGTCGGGAAGGTTGGGGAATACCGAATGGGGAACCTGTCCGAGTTCAAGAGCAAAACTCTTTGCGGAGTGACCAAAAAAATACGCATGTTTGACGTTGTTGAGTGATTTTCCGAGTGTCTTGATACCACCGTTCTTTGCCAATCCACCGGCAATCCAGTGTATCCTATGGTGGGACTCCAGAGCCCTTGAGGTGCTTTTGACATTGGTGGCCTTCGAATCATTGATGTAAACAACCCCGTTCTTTTTAGCCACAACCTGACTTCTGTGGGGCAAACCATTGAAACCATTGAAATAGTCGATGATCGTGTCGCCGGGGACATTCAGATGACAACAGGCAAAATAGGCTGCGGCTGCATTCTGAAGGTTATGATTGCCCAATAGGCCGGGATTGTTTCCCATTGAATATGTGTTGATGACTTTGCCTTCTGAAAACTCTGTCAAGGTTTTGCCTGATGCGATCATGCCATAATGAGGAATTTTCTTTGATTTGTCATTTGTAATTGTTGCCAAGCGGGCTCCCTGCCCCCTTGAAACAATATTGTTACCCAAATACTCTCCTTCTGGTTCATCAACTCCGATTACGGCCAACTCCAGATTGGCCCCATCAAACAACCTTCTCTTGGCAGCAAAATAACCTCCCTTGCCCTGATGTCTGTCCAAATGATCCTCATCAAGATTCAAAAAAATGGCCACATCTGGATCTAACCTGCTGGCTGCCTCCGATTGGTAGGACGAAATCTCAAGAATGATGTGGGTCAGTTCCTCAAGATTTTCCAAACCCAATACAGCTATTCCTATATTCCCCGCCACGGCACTTTTGTACCCATGTGATTGCAAGACATGGTTGATCAGGGCGGCTGTGGTTGATTTTCCGTTTGTACCGGTTAAAGCAACTATTTTCGGGACCTCGTCTTCCGGCTTGCTTTGCTTGAAATGTTCATGGAAATGGAAGAACAAACCAATGTCATTATCGACCGGTATTCCCCTTTTCATGGCCATTCGGATTATGTGATGGGGTTCGGGATACAGGTGGGGAATTCCTGGTGAGACGATCAGTCTGGATATCTTGTTTTCTTCCCAAACCCGTTCCCTGGTGATATCCACAAGTTCGATATTCTGTTTTCGGGCAGTTTCCCGAGAAAGTTCTGCTTCGTCCCAGGACAGTACATCAGCCCCTCCCCGCTTCAACGCATGACAGGTTGCCAGTCCTGTACGGCCCAAACCAAGGACAGCAAATTGTCTATCTTTTACGCCAGGTGCCTTGAACACCTATCTTACTTTCAGGGAAGCTAGGCCAATCAGGGCGAGAATAAGGGCTATTATCCAAAAGCGAATAACGATTTGGGGTTCACCCCAACCCCTCTTTTCAAAATGGTGGTGAATGGGGGCCATTGCAAAAATTCTTTTCTTGGTTTTCCGATAATAGAGAACCTGAATTATAACACTGAGGGCCTCGATAACAAATAATCCTCCCACAAATGCGAAAACAATCTCATGCTTGGTTAATACGGCAATGGTTCCTACGGCTCCGCCCAATCCCAAAGACCCGGTATCACCCATGAATACAGCTGCTGGCGGTGCATTGTACCATAAAAAACCCAAACCGGCACCGATTATGCTTGATGTGAATATCAATAGTTCTCCAGTACCTGGAACATAATGAACATCCAAGTATTCTGTGAAATCAGTCCTTCCGACTGCATAGGAAATAATACCCAAGGTTCCGGCTGCAATCATGATTGGTACTATGGCCAAGCCATCCAACCCGTCTGTCAGATTGACGGCATTCGCAGACCCGACGATGACCAAGGCAGCAAAAGGTATGAAGAAGATACCCAGATTCACCAGCCAATCCTTGAAAATGGGAAATGCCAGCATGCCGGATAATCCACCCGGATGGACAGCGATTGCAACATAACCCACGATACAACCAATGATCAATTCAACCCCCAGCCTCCTTTTACCTGATAATCCCTTATGAGTGTTTTTTCTGAGTTTGGACCAGTCGTCCATCATGCCAATGAAGGAAAGAGCCAGAGTTGCAAGCAGGGCTATCCAGACATAAACATTATCCAATTTGGCCCAAAGCAGGGTTGAAATGACCAAAGCACCTATGATCAACATGCCACCCATTGTGGGCGTTCCAGATTTGGCCTGATGATCGGGACCGATCTCCCTTATTGGTTGACCATGTGGTTGTAACCGCCTGAGGTATCTGATCATGGAAGGACCCAGCAGGAATCCGATCAGGAGAGAGGTTATCAATGCCCCGCTGGCTCGAAATGTAATGTACCTGAAGAGATTGAAGAAATCCCCTCCATCAGACAATTGGGCAAGCATTTCAAACATTATTGGCCGTAACTCCTTTTATCCAGGTTTATGCAGCAGTTTTAACTTCTCGACGACATCCGCCGCCCGAGATCCTTTTGATCCTTTGACAAATACCAGATCCCCCACTGAGACTATTTCCTTCAACCTGGAGGAGATTTCATCCGCCTTTTCCACCCAGATTCCTCTTTTCTCCTGAGGCAATCTGTCATAAAAATTCTTCATCAAGGGTCCAATACAATGAAATTGTGTTACCGACCTGCAGATCGGATTACCAGCCAAATTGGAATGAATTTCCGGACTGTCCGGGCCCAATTCAAGCATATCACCCAGGATTGCAACTTTTCTTTTGTAACCTTCCATGGTAGCCACAACCTTGAAACCTGCCATCAGAGACATTGGATTGGCGTTGTAACTGTCATCCAACAGATCAAAGGAAAAACCCTCTTCACGATTGTCCAGATTTATTTTCTTCAGGACTCCCCTGCCATCCTGTGGTGTCCAAGAGGATAAATCCAGTGAAGCGGTGACCTCATTACCGCCGATTTCCCTGACAGCAGCCAAGACAGCCATGGCATTCAAGGCAAAATGTTCTCCTCTTGCCGAAATTTTTGAAACAACCTCGGTACCATCGACAAGGAAATTGAACTGGGTTCCACCGCTGGCTAAAAACCTGATCTCCTTAAGTTGGAAATCCACCTTGGAACCATAACCGAATTTAATGATTTTGGCACCCAGACTGTTGGCCGCACCCTCAAGAATTCCAACTGTATCGAGGTCGCCATTGATTATTGCCGTCCCCCGTTCAACGAGTCCCCTGAATATCTGTGCTTTTTCCCTTGCTATGGCATTAACATCGTTAAAAGCGGCAAGGTGGGCAGTTCCAACCGATGTTACAATTCCGACATGCGGTTCAACCAACCTGCTCAATGGCATGATTTCGCCAGGATTGTTCATGCCTATTTCAAAAACTCCAAATTGTGTATCCTTCGGCATTCTGGCCAGACTCAGGGGGACCCCCCAGTGATTATTGTAACTTTTTTCAGCAGCATGGGTTTTACCCTGTTTTGACAACACAAATCTCAGAAGTTCCTTGGTGGTGGTTTTTCCAACTGATCCAGTTACCGCAATTATCCTTGCTCGGGATTCTCTGCGCCGGTAACGGGCCATGTCTTCAAGTGCCTGTTGAACTGAATTGACAGTCAATAATGGTTTCTTACCTTCATAATTTTTTGGAATCCTTGATACGAGCGCAGCTGAAGCACCTTTTTCAAAT
Source organism: Paracoccaceae bacterium (assembly GCA_026710155.1). GTDB lineage: Bacteria > Pseudomonadota > Alphaproteobacteria > Rhodobacterales > Rhodobacteraceae > MPNP01. The sequence continues at coordinate 37,406 of JAPORQ010000048.1, read as the reverse complement.
GCCTTTTCAACAAAATCATGCCCATCTCTCACATCTGAAAGGGCAACGAAAAGATCTCCTTTGTTTAATGTTCTGGAGTCTATGGACATCCCTTCTGCAACCCAGGTTGAAGTGGAATTGCCGCCCGTTGCCGAAATTGCCTCAGCCGAAGTCCAAATCATCCCGGATTTTTCCCATCACTGATGCGTGCTGCGATACTTGCCTGTTCTGAATCTGAGAAGGGTATCTCTGTAGTACCAACTATTTGAATTTGTTCATGTCCCTTGCCGGCAATGAGAAGAACTTCACCTGTATCCAAATCATGAACCGCTTGCATAATCGCCAAGGACCGGTCACCGATTTCCAGAGCCCGTGGACAGCCCTTCAATATTTCCTTGCGGATCCAGGCAGGATTTTCTGTCCTTGGATTGTCGTCAGTCACATAAACCATATCCGCATTGCTTTTCGCAACGGCGCCCATCATCATCCTTTTACCCTCGTCCCGGTCCCCACCTGCACCGAAGACCACACGGATTTTACCCATGAAGTGATGTTTCAGCGACTTCAAGGCCAATTCCAAGGCATCTGGTGTATGGGAATAATCAACAAAGACGATTCCGCCATTGGCCTTCTCGGCTACATTCTCCATTCTACCTGCGACAGGTACCAATTTTTCAAGCACCTTGAACACCTCATCCGGTTCGGTACCCGAACCCATGATCAATCCAGCTGCAGTCAGGGCATTTAGCGCTTGGAATTCACCGATAAGAGGGAGATGGGTTTCATAGATCCGACCTTGCCATTCAAACAAGATCTCCTGACCAGTCTTCATGTACCTTTGTTGAATGAGTTTCAAATCAGATGGACCCTGTCCAACGGTTATCGACCTTGTCTTTTTTTTCTCTGTAATTGAATGGAGTTGCTTGCCCCAATCACTATCGATGCAAATTATCGCACATCCATCGGCATGGAGATTGCGTTCAAATAGACTTGCTTTTGATGCAAAATAATCCTCCATCGAGGAATGATAATCAAGATGTTCCCTTGTTAGATTGGTGAAGGCCGCAGCCTTGAATTCCAGACCGTCCAATCTCCTTTGCCGGAGTCCATGAGATGAAGCTTCGAGGGCGGCATGTGTAATATTTTCACCTGTTATTTTGCTCAGGTGAAGATGAAGAGTTATTGGATCAGGTGTGGTATGCTTGATAGCCGCCGAATAGGCACCCTCAATACCTATCGTTCCAATATTGACAGCCGGATGACCCAATGCTTCCCAGATTTGGCGGCACATGGAAGCAACCGATGTTTTACCATTGGTACCAGTTACAGCTATGAGGTTTTCAGGTATATTGCCAAAGAATTTGGCAGAAACTCTTGCCAATCTGCTTCTTGGGTCAGGATCGACAATTAAATTGTCTAACCCTTCCATCCCCTTGGATTGGGCTATTTTCTTCCCCTCGGCATCGGTTAGAACCGCTAATGCACCTCTTGCAAGAGCCTGCGGTATATAATTGGCCCCGTGGGTATTGGTACCTGCCAAAGCTGCAAAGAGATAACCTTCCCTGACCTTGCCGCTTTCCACGGCCAAGCCCTTAATTTGAGTATTGCTTCCCCCGGAAAAACCCAAATTCTCCATGGCGAATTCCATTTTCCCTTTTTTTGCGCAAGAGGTATCCATCATTTTGAAGCCAATATGTTTGATTCAGGTGATTGATTTTCGGGAACTACATCCAGAACCGGTCCCAATCTGGCTATTATTTCACCAGTCAATGGAACAACTGTATGTCCTGCCTGTCGTTCGTAATCGGAACCATCTCCGGTAGAAGCCTCATCCAGCATCACGACAAGGGAATAATTTGGTTTCTCGCCCGAAAATACTGATGCAAATATTACAAAGTTCCTATCTTCAAGATATTTTCCATCCGCCCCTACCTTTTCAGAGGTTCCGGTTTTTCCGCCAACAAGGTAACCCTCGATTCTGGAATCCCTTGCTGTCCCGTTTTCCACCACATTCAGCAACAAGGATACAACATCCTTGGATGTGTTGGGGGAAATTACTCTTTCACCTTGTTCTATGCCATTTGCTCGAAGCAGTGTTGGATAAACCTTATAGCCTCCATTAACCAGTATGGCATATGCCGATGCAAGGTGAAGGGGCGTAATTGACATCCCATGCCCAAAGGAAACGGTTGCCAGGGTCAAGTCGTTCCAATTTTTTTCGCTTGGAACCAAAGGAGAAGAGGATTCATGCAGTTGGACATCGCTTTTCTTGTCGAAACCCAAATCCATAAGGAACTTTCTTTGGGCTTGGTTCCCTATAACAAGTGCCATTCTGATGGCCGCTGTATTCTTGCTTCGGGCAACGGCCTCCATCACCGTCATTTCATGATGATTTCTATAATCCTTGAATTGTTTTCCCATGATCTCAATGGGTCGCGTTGAGATAATTGAATCCCGCTGGTAATGGTTTTTGTCAAGGGCCATTGCAGCTGAAAAAATCTTGAAAGTGGATCCAAGTTCGTAGATCCCTTGTGTGACCATATTGAAAAGTGGATCAAGTTTCTTGCCATCGTTGGAGTTCTTGCTATCATTGATGCACTTGTTATCGTCGGCGCCCTTGGCATCAGTGGTAATGAATTCATCCCTTCGATTCGGATCAAAATCGGGAATGGAAACCAGAGAAATTATTTCACCGGTATGGACATTCATCAAGATGGCACTGCCACCTAACGCATTAAACTCATCAATACCCAAACAGAGCATTTCAGTGAGGATTTGCTGGGCTCTTATATCAATCGAAAGTTCAAGATCTGTCCGACTTGAATCATTATTGTTCAAAAGGTTGTTGAAATATTTCTCAACACCTGCCACTCCGATAATTTCAGCCTTGTTTACATGCTCCTCACCAAAACTGGTCCCGCCGAGTACATGGGCTGCCAACCTGCCATTGGGATAAACACGAACCTCTCGTTCTCCCGTATAGATTCCCTTGATGGTGATTTGATTTACCTTCTGACTTTGATCAGGGGAAATTCGTTTATGGATCCAGGCAAAATTCTTGTCGGAAAGCAACTTCTGTTTTTCCCTGTCACGGTCAAAATAGATTGGTGGATCGATTGCCTCCAAGGCATCAAGAAAATCATCCACCTTGTCTTTATCTATTTCCTTCGGGTGTGCATAGATGGAATAGGCTGGCAAATTCGAGGCCAATAAGACTCCGTTCCTGTCAAGAATATCCCCTCGATTGAAGACCTTCTTCAAATTATTGGTAGGGCTTGAAACTGAATTTTGCCCAGGATCAATAGCAAAATAAGTTATTCTTATTCCTACAGCCACGAAGGCCAAAAGAATCAAGAATACCAGAAGCTTCAGTCTGATGGGCCTGGTTGATACCGGGTCCATTCCAAAATATTTTTTTCTAATACCTGTCCATGATGCCATTTTGCTGCTTACCTGCCCCTGATCTTCCGGAACACAAATTGTCCATCAGTTGATCGTAAATGCTCGACAAAAATGAATTTTTATTGATTTTCATCATTTTGTGACTCTTCATAATAGGGTAATTCCTCAATACTACCATAGTTAAAATTGGTTCCTGGTGCCATCCCTAGCAGATCATAGTTTTCCAAGGTCAATTCCCTGATAAATTTCGGATTTGTCAAATGGACCCACTGAATCTCCAATATCTGTAATTTTTCGTCATTCAATTCCTTGACTTCTATCAGCTTTGCGACTTCATGTTTTACTTCATTGGTTTGCTGGTTGACTATATTGGTTCCAAATCCCAACAATAGAGTCAGGCACAACCAGATAAGAAAAGCCGGCCAGCTCATACCCAAACAAATTTATTCTTGGGCCTTGGCAGCAATTCGGGCATGGTCAATTCGTCCTCAATACAGTTTCGAATTCCCACTCTCAATTTTGCCGAACGAGCCCGGGGATTGCTAGTGATTTCCATGACTGATGGTTTGATCGGCTTGGAATTCTTAACCTTGAAGGGAAATTGTTTCTTATGCTCAAGGGGGTAATAGCGATTCCTCTCTTCTATGGGATTAAGAAAGTATTTTACAATCCGGTCCTCTAGAGAATTAAATGTAACTATTGCCAATATTCCCCCTGCTTTCAAAACCCTGGCAGCAGCTTGCAAACCTTCCTCCAATTGTTCCAGTTCCCTGTTGACCACCAATCTCAACGCCATGAAGCTTTTGGTTGCTGGATGTATTTTACCCTTACCGGAAACAGGCACAAACCGCTTGATGAGATTTGCCAACTGAAGCGTTGAGGTTATTGGCCCGTTTTTTCTTTCGTTTATAATGCCCCTTGCAATTTTTCTTGCTGCCCTTTCCTCGCCATAAAAATAAAACAAATCGGCCAATTGGGACTCGGAATACCGGTTTATAAGCTCGGCAGCCGTTGTACCCTTTTGTGACATTCTCATATCCAGCGGTCCATCCTTATTGAAGGAGAACCCCCGTATATCCTGATCGAACTGTGCGGATGACACACCAAGGTCAAATACGACACCGTCGAGTGGGCAGTATGCCTTGATTTCACTCTTTTGATCAAAATTACCAAACCAGCTTGCCAAAAATACAATCTTTTCACAGTATTCATTTGGAAGGCTGGAATAGTGCTTCCTTGCTTCTGGGTCGCAATCCAGGGCTATGACTTTGTTGGCCCCCGCAGTAATCAAGGCCTTTGAGTAACCTCCTGAACCAAAGGTTCCATCAAGCCAATTTCCTTCAATTGGGTAAACCTCTTTTAGAAATCCTTCCAGAAGCACCGGAACATGAGTGCCGGAATTCCCCAATTGTTCCAGGTCTTGTGTCATTTTCCAGGTTCATTCAAGCAATACCAAAGGATTGGAAATGACCTCATCGTCTCTGAACATCCCTTCCAGTTCCTTTTGCCTTTGTGAATATTTCTCTGGATTCCATATCTGGAAACTCTCGCCTTTGCCCGCAAAACATACATTGGCACCCAATTCAGCCTTTGTTCTAACATTCTGTGGCAATAACATCCGGCCATTTGGGTCAATTTGCACTGCAATTGATTTGGTTTCAAAAAAGTTGTCGAGAAATTCCCGCTTGGGGGTACCCCTTGGAAATTTGGATTTGATGTTTTCATGAATTTCCCTTGAAAGGGTCAATGGATAACATTCCAGGTGGCTCTGCCTGTTGTCACCAAAAACAATCACCAGGGTGTTTTGATCCAACTCCTTTCCGACCTTGGCATTTTCCTCAATAATGATCCGGCGATAATCCGCCGGTATGGATACCCTTCCCTTTTGATCCATTTTATGGGTGCTTTCCCCACGAAAAATTGTCAGCAATTCAACAATCCCTAAATCGTTATAAATTTGGGGTAGTCGGTCGTGGAATTATAATTCTTGTTAACCGCTACCCCCTTAATACCCCTCCCAAGTCGGTTTCCTACGTAACTCACCTGCGCCTACCTCAATGCCACTTGCCATGACAACAAACCACTCAACTAGAAAAGGTTAGGGTATTATGGATATAGCAGGTTTTTTATGGGAATGCAAACCATTTTATACCACTAATTTAAACTATATATGGGCTATATTTTAATATATTGTCTATATATTGATTTAGGGAGATTTTTTTGTGAATTGAGAAAATAACTTTCAGAATTTTTTTTTGAAAAAATGAAATTTCAAAAAATAATTAAATTAAATTGTGGGCGCTTTCAAAAATCACAGGAAATGTTCTGAAGCTTGAAATTTTTTTGGATTAATCGGAACCAGCGGTGAAATTCCTGTCCAGTTAATAATTTCACTCTTTGACTTATTTAAAAATCAGCTTGAATATGACCTGATGGAAAATGTGTGAATCCAGCAGGAAAGAAATCGGGAAGACCAGTTGTACAGTCGCCAGATAGATGCCAAACAAGTTTCCCGCATAGGATAACGTCCTTATGGTCATATTCGATACTTGCCAGATAGCCTTTGTATGACCTCGTATTGCCCATGAATCCACTTCAATTCTTGTTGAAAATGCCCGCACTGCGACAACTCTATACCGCTTGGCTTCACATACATGTGGTCCACATCCCTCAATCGCATTTACTCCAGAAGAAGACGCTCAATCTCTGGCCCTTTAATTCCCATCGAATAAGTGCTCTTGGCCTTCAAAATGACAACATATCAGCAAATCTGGTTTCTGAATAGTTACATTAAATTATCAATTCACCAATTAAGGCAAAGACATCTGCTGTTTCGCCAGGATTCAAGGCAATGGGTTTTCCATCATCACCACCTTTTCGGATTGACATCTCCAAGGGAATTTCACCAAGGAAAGGCAGCTCCAGTTTGCGTGCCTCCTGGCGGGCGCCATTCCTGCCAAAAACAAAATCCCTGTTATTACATTTAGGGCATGAATAATAGGACATGTTCTCAACTATACCCAAAATCGGCGAGTTGAGTTTTTGAAACATGGTTATCGCCCTTCTTGCATCTGCCAGGGCCAAATCCTGTGGTGTACAAACGATAATTGCACCAGTCAGGGGAAACCTTTGGCATAGCGTCAATTGAACATCGCCCGTTCCTGGTGGCAAGTCAACCAGAATTATATCCAATTGACCCCATTTTACCTGCTGCAGCATTTGTTGCAAGGCACCCATCAACATTGGACCTCGCCAGATTATCGCCTCTTCCTTTGGCAGCAGGAAACCAATTGACATGACCTTGATTCCAAAAACCTCCAAAGGAATTATGGTTTTCCCGTCCGGTGAATATGGTTTGGAAGACATTCCTGTCATCATGGGTAATGAAGGTCCATGTATGTCTGCATCAAGCAAACCAACTTTATACCCCAACTTAACCAGCGAAACCGCTAGATTGAGGGAAACGGTGGATTTGCCGACACCCCCCTTGCCCGAGGCAACAGCAACGATTTTCCTTACACCCTCCAGATTGGTCAGATTTGTTTCCTGGCGGGGATGCCCACCCAATTTCAGATCAGGTGGCGGACCCTTCTCGGCTGGTTTTGATGCCTTTTCCGAATGGGCAGTCATAACAACCGAGACTTTATCTACACCTGTAAGCTGTTCCAAAATCCTTACGGCGGATTCTCTGACCGGTTCCATACGCATTCCCTTATCGGGGGGAACTTCAAGGACAAAACTAACATTACCCTGATCAATTACCAGTGCCTTGACCATATTCAGATCAACAATATTACCCTCAGGGACTGTAATCCTCGAGAGCTCATTTAGGATGGTTTCTTTTGTGACTGACATTTCGAATTTATCCAGTGAATGAATATAGTGTTCCTACATAGATATTTAACCAAAAAGACGATTTCCAGAATACAAAAAGGTTGGTGTTTGAGCATTGCACCCAATGCAATTTGGGATTGCAAAAACTGATGTTGAGTTGGCAAAACAAATCACAATATTTCCCTCAAATGTTTTACACAACAACCTCTTGTATTTTAAGGAGTAAATAAAATGGCTATTCTTGATAATGTATCCTTGCCCACCGTGAATTTGTACCATATTCTTGGGACCTACAAGAAGGCCCTGGAAACTAAATGGAAACAATACAAGGTTTACAGACGCACCATCAAGGAACTCTCGGTTCTTTCTAACAGGGAATTGGAAGATATCGGAATCAGCAGATACGAGCTGGAATCCATCACCCGTAAAACTTGCTTTAACAAGTAATTTCCTTCTCTTCGGAAACACCTGCCAAGGTGTTTCCGAATCTACCCCATCCCATTTTTCACAGAAGCGTCACATAATCATTCAATATCAATTTTTCCTGCTTGTTGTCGAACTTGATCAACAACCGATTATTGCTGCTGGCTATTACCGAACCTTTACCAAAAACCTTGTGCAACACCCGGTCTCCTTCCACGATTGAATTGATTCTTTCTGCTTCGGGAGCAAATGATTTCCTTCCATTTTGAGTTGCTTTTTTGGGGGGTGGGAATTGATTGCTGACAGATGTCCTTGAGACCACCCTTTCATTGACATAATGTTCGACATCAGCATCGGGCAACTCATTGATAAACCTGGAGGGAAGCAAACCGGGAATCAATTGTCCCCTGAACCTGATTACTTGGTTGTAGGAAATGACACAAAGTTCCTTTGCTCTGGTAATGCCAACATGCGCCAACCGCCTTTCTTCTTCAATTGCTTCAGATGTTGTGATCTTTTTCGCGAGGGATTCCTCCTCCTTGGAGAATTTAATTCCATTCCCCCCAAGGATCATTTTCGCCAGCTTTTTACCCAAGTTGTTCCTATCTGAATTCACCTCCGGCTTTTCCTCAATTACAAACTTTGCCGAATTTAGAAATCTCCTACTTTCACGGGTGGATTTGGGTGGATTGTACAAAAGCTTCATCGCCAACTGATATACAGAAGGAGAAATTTCCTGATGTTGTTCTTCGATATTCCGGATTGAAGGAAGTCCACCCTCATACCATCCAATGAGATACATTACAGGATATTCCGAACCCTTGCAGGCATGCAAGGTCATCAGGGACACTTGATCCTTGGAATGATCATCGGGGTCTTCTTCAGCATTCATCAATCCCGCCTGCTCAATAAAACTGCCTAGTGTGTCATAGCGCCCGGCTATATCAGACAGTTTTTCAACATTTTCAATTCGCTCTTCAAAATTCTCCGGATAGTTCTTCACCAGATAATCCCTGTATCCAATTTCAGATACGAGGGTGTTAATGGAATTGCCCAACAATAGAGCAGGGTCATTCAATTTTCCTGAACCTTCATCCAGAAGTGCCAGAAATTTTCCCAATTTGGACAAAGATGTTGAAGCAAGGCCTTTATCCAATACCATTTTTCGTGCTGCTTCCAGATGCGAGATATTGTGTTCTGAGGCATAATGGGTAATTTTTTGATGGGTTACCTTACCTATTCCTCTTGTTGGGGTGTTGATTACCCTTCCAAAACTGAAATTATCCAGTGGGTTATGACATACCTTCAGATAACCCAAAACATCCTTGATTTCCTTGCGATCAAAAAACTTTGGACCACCAATCACTCTGTAGGGAATATTCAAATCAAAAAATCTTTCTTCTATATCTGCAGTTGCAGCCCATGTTCTGGCTGCCACCGCAATTTCTGAATAGCTGAATTTCCTTCCCTTTATTCCGGCTGTGTTCAATTTCCTTATGGCATTCCCAATAAACCTTGCCTCGGCAAACAACTCATCAAACGCATGAACCCTAACCTTGATGGCCTGATCCGTATTTGGCAATCCAACCCGAAGTGATTTGTCGTGTCGCATAAGGTTATGCTGGATAAGACCAACTCCGGCACCAAGTATATGCTTGGTTGAGCGATAATTCTCTTCAAGCTTGACAATCTTGGCATCCTTGTAATGTTCGGAGAAATTCAACATTATCTGGGGTCTGGCTCCCCTCCAACTGTAGATGGCCTGATCATCATCTCCTACACAACAGATATTTTTGTTGCTTTGGGTCAAAAGCCTCAGCATGTGATATTGGCAGATATTTGTATCCTGATACTCATCAACCAGAATGTAATAGAATTTATTCTGATAGGTTTTCAGCACATCCACCTGATTAGTAAAAAGGGTGACAACATGAAGCAACAGATCACCGAAATCCACACAATTGGAATGGAGCAACTCCCTTTGATATGATTGGTAGAGATCTTCTGCCTGATCCTGGAACAATTCCTTATCCTGCCTTGATAAGTTGGATGGCGTTTTTGCATCATTCTTCCATTTATTGATTTGCCCAATCAGCATTCTAGGAGGAATTTGATCAGGAGTGATATTTCTTGATTTGAGCAAATCCTTGATGATCTTGTTTTGATCATTGTCATCAAGTATGGTGTAATTGCTGTTGAGACCTATCCTTTCAGCTTCAATTTTCAGTATTTTGGCAGCCATCGAATGGAAAGTACCCACCCAGGATAACTCTAGGGAATCGGTTTCTACCAGGGAATGTATTCTGTGCTTCAATTCACTGGCGGCCTTGTTGGTAAATGTTACTGCCAAAATCTCATAAGGCCGAGCCAATCCCAAATTAATGATGTGAGCCAATCTTGTGACAAGTGTTCGGGTTTTGCCTGTTCCGGCCCCTGCTACAATCAACAGTGGACCGTCCAAATGATTGACGGCTTCCCGTTGTGCCGTGTTTAATCCTTCAAGGTATTCCAGGTTGGTCATTTGGTTCCAATCGAGTTCCTATTCCATGTACCAGTTGCAATGGTTGTATTATCCAGAGGAGATATTGAAATTTTATAATATAAGTGGGAATCTCATATTGCGACATACCCAACCATTTTAAGCTGCCTTTGCCACACCATTGATATTTTCCACTTTATTTCGTCATATAACCCTGTAATTTTTTCAGGTAGGCTCAGGTATCCCATGGAACTATTCTCGGTCCTAATGTCAAAGCATCCATGTGAACTGGCTCGACCACAATCCCAAATAACGGCATCCAAAAACCATTCAGTACCCAGAGTAAAGAAGCCGTATAGCACATTAATCAGAATGAAAATTTCACTCCAACCTTCAATCCGTTGACGATGTCGCCAGATGAAATACCATGGAAAAAAATATCTCCGTTGATAACAACATCATCACCCACATGATAATCGATTCCCAAACTGACAAGCAATCTGTTTTTCTTGGCCGTGTTGCTTATCCTTGTACCAGATACCGTAATATGTGCCTGGATTGCATTTGAATCATAGCTATAGCCCATACCCGAATCAGATTTTTTTGGAGTGAATTTGCCACGACCTCCACAGGCACCAACCGAAGACTGCCAGGTGGATGAAAAAATTGAAAAACCGACTCTTGAAAATCTTGGAATCTTAGGAAAATGAGTTCCCATTATTGGTTCAGGCAGGGTATAAAATGAATCAGTAACAATTTTTTGTCTGGTTTCGTACAAAATTATCAGTACTTGCTTGAAGCAGATGAATTAGGTAATTAGGTAACTTTTAAACGACTCTAAATGGAAATTAAGCGGATGTAGCTCAGGGGTAGAGCATAACCTTGCCAAGGTTAGGGCCGTGGGTTCGAATCCCATCGTCCGCTCCATATCTTCAGTGGTTGAATCAATATGTGGATTCTACAATCAGCGATTCTCAGGTTTTCATTGATTTGGCGAGCCTTTAACTTGTCCGCTGTTTTAAGCCATGGGAGGCATCTCATTGTCATGTAATTTCGAACAACGAAGAATTAACATGGTTGATTGCCAGATCAGACCGTCAGATGTAACGAGATTCCCCATAATTCAGGCGATGCTTGCCATTCCCCGAGAAGAATATGTTTCACAATCCAAAAAGGAATTGGCCTACATAGGAGACCATCTGCACATCGGTTTTGACAGGTTTTTGCTGGAACCGAGAATTTTGGCAAAAATGCTTGTTGCCCTCAACATTCGTTCTGATGAACTCGTTCTTGACATAGGTTCGGGTCTTGGTTATTCTACCGCCATTATCGCTTCCATGGCCGAAACTGTAGTCTCACTTGAGGAGGTGAGTGAATTTTCCAATCAGGCAGAAAATACCTTTGTGCATCATTCTGTTGATAATGCCCTACCGGTAACTGGGACCCTGGCGGAGGGAGTATCCCACTACAGCCCTTATGATGTAATTACCTGTCAGGGGAGTATTGAAACCGTACCCCAACAGATTCTTGACCAGTTGAAACTGGGAGGAAGAATCGGTGCTGTTGTCAATACCGGGCATGGTGGCAAGTGCAAGATTGGCTATAAAACCGAAGGAGGAATAGACTGGCATACTGCCTTTGATGCCGAAGCCCCCGAACTCAATGGGTTCACCAAGACCAGGGAGTTTGTTTTCTAGTAATCCAACATTCATTTTATCAATGCAACTTTCAAGATTTTTTCCAGGTAAAACCCATATTTCAATCAGTATAATGCTGCTGTTCCTGTTTGGGCCATTACAAACAGCTCATTCGGAAAGTTTGGAAGATGTTTTGATTGCAGCATACAGTAACAGTTCCCTATTGCAGGGTAACGAATATCTGGTTGCAATCCAGGAAGAACAGATCACGCAAATTGGTGCTGGATCGAAACCGACGGTTGCACTCAATTTGAGTTCCAATTATCAGGCCAACAATTCCTCCGATGACCGAGACAATTCTCTCGGTGGGACAGTTGAATTGTCTTCCCAATACCCATTGGTTGATTTTGGGGTTAACAAATTGGCTGTGGATATTGAGGAAATCAACAAGCAGGTGGTATTATTGAATCGGGCCCAGATTGAGCAGACGGTTTTGTTAAATGCAGTCAACGCATATCTGGATGTACTCAAGGCTTATAACCTTCTGGAACTGGAGAAGAACAATCTCAATAGTCTTGAATCTCAGTTGGTGGCTGCGAAAAACCGCTTTGAATTGGGCAACATTTCCCGCACTGAATTGAGTCTGGTCGAATCCCGAATAACCTCCGCAATGGGGAATATCAAAACACGTGATGGTCAAGTCGAGATTGCGCGGGAAATCTTTAACCTGGCAGTCGGCAAATATCCTGACAACCTATCTGCCACCTACTTTGATGTTGAAATTCCAATCGATATTGCAAGTGCCATGGAATTGGCAAATCAAAATAATCCAGCCCTGTTAAATGCCAAATTGGAAGTTACGATTGCCCAGCAGCAACGCGAACTGGTCAGTATCCAAACATCAAGACCGCCAATAAATCTTAGTGGTAGTGCTTCCTCTAATCTGAACTTCAAAGAATTTAATGAAACACCAAAAAACAATCTGTCAATTGGTATTCGGACAAGCATTCCTCTTTATAGTGGTGGAAGATTATCCTCGGCTTTAAGGCAGTCAGAACAAAGATTGCAAAAGGCAAGAATTGATTTGAGGCATGAAGCGAAACTCCAAGAGAATGAAGTCGTCAATGCTTGGCATATGTTGAATATAGCAGAATCCATGATTGACGTTAATCTTCAGCAAAAGGAATATTCCGAGTTGGTTCTTCAGGGGACCAGGGTAGAGGAGTCCCTGGGAACTAAGTCGACCCTGGATGTTCTTGAAGCCGAACAGGATTTGCTTTCAGACGAAACCCGACTTGTTGAAGCCATAATCGAAAGGGATTCAGCCGAATTCAACCTGCTGGCCAAGATTGGAATATTGACCTTGGACTATCTTGGCTTGACACCTGAAGTTGTTAGCGGCCAATAGCAAATTCCCATTCCCTTCAACCGTTTAGCAAATCCCATACCCTGGTTGGTGTCAGGGGAGCTTGGACCATCTTTATTCCCCTGTCCCACAAAGCATCCTGAACAGCATTTGTAACTGCAGCCAATGCACCAATTGTACCAGCTTCTCCACACCCCTTCATTCCAATTGGATTGTTTATGGAAGGAGTGGGTTCGGAATGAAATTCAATGAACGGAACATGATCTGCCCGGGGCATGCCATAATCCATGAAGGTACCCGTCAACAACTGGCCATATTCATCGAAACCAACATGTTCCGTCAGGATTTGGCCAATACCCTGAACAACACCACCATGGACCTGACCCTGTGCCAGAACAGGATTGATTATCACTCCCAGATCATCAACAACGGTATATTTGACCACCTTGGAATATCCTGTTTCAGGATCGACCTCCACCTCGCAGATATGTGCCCCATTCGGAAAGGACTTGTCCCTGATTTCAGTCGTAACTTCAGTAGCAATCAAATCTTCCCGCTGCTTTGACAGCGCAAGTGAACCCGCTTCCATGATTCCAAGAAACTTGTTGGACTTTGGATCTTTGAAGGCACCATCCTCATATTCAAGCCGACTTTCATCACTGTCCAGTTCCTCAGCCACAAAAGGCTTGAACTTTTCAATCATTTTATCGGCTGTACCGTTGATGGACGTTCCCTGGGTCGTGACCGACCTTGACCCACCGGTACCTCCACCGGTTTTTATCAAGTCGCTGTCCCCCTGGACGATTCTGATCTTGTCAAAGGGAATTCCCGATCTTTCGTGGAGTATCTGTGAATAGGCTGTTTCATGCCCCTGCCCATTTGATTGGGTACCTACATAGACATTGACCATGCCATCTTCACAAAACTCCAGTTTGGTTGTTTCGCTGGGATCCCCCAGAATGGTTTCAATGTAATAACAAATTCCCAAACCCCGCAATTTATTACCTTCCCGGGATTGTTCCTTTCTTTTGTCAAACCCGGATATATCGGCTTCGACCACAGCCCTGTCCATGACTTTTTCAAAATTGCCGACATCAACCGTTTCATGGGCGAAGTTCTTATAGGGAAGCTGGCTGGGCTTGATGAAATTTCTGCGCCTGAGCTCGATGGAATCAATTCCCAATTCACGAGAAGCATGATCAATCAATCTTTCCATGACAAAGATGCCTTCAGGTCTCCCTGCACCCCGATAGGCATCAACCGGTGCCGTATTGGTGAAGATCCCGGTTACCTCGAAATAGATATTGGGAATATCATAAACACCTGAAATTACCTTTCTGAACAAATCGGTTTGAATGAATTGTGCATAATAGGAGTTATATGCTCCGATATTACAATGAGTGATGACACGATACCCAACAATTTTGTAATTGTCATCAAAGGCTGCCTCGACTCTCGTGGTCAGGTCTCTTCCGGCATTGTCATTCAGCATTGCGTCTGACCGGGTTCCCATCCAATGGATTGTCTTACCCAGCATCTTTGCTGATTGAGCCACTGCAAAATTTTCAGGGTAATTGAATCCCTTCATTCCAAAGCCGCCACCAACATCTGGGGTGGTTACCCGTACCTTGTCCTCAGACAATCCCAGCAGGTTTGCAAGTTCACCCTTGCCTACCCAAACACCCTGTCCGTTCATGCACATGTGAAGCCTGTTGTTTTCCCATTCGGCAAAACACCCCCTGGGCTCGAGCGAATTGACTATGACCCTGTTATCATCAACCTGAAGTGAAACAACATGTGGTGCCTCGCTGAAGACCCTGTCCACAGCTTCCTTGTCACCCTTGGCCCATTGGAATGAGATGTTGCCCGGTGCCTCATCATGTAAATCCTCACCACCTGCTTCAAGAGCCAGATGGGCATCCAATTCGTCAAAATCAAACTCGATCAACTCAACTGCATCCTTGGCCTGATTGATTGTTTCGGCAATTACAATGGCAACAGGTTCACCGACAAAACGCACCTTTTCCTCGGCCAGAATTGTTCGCGCTGGGTCTGGAACCTTGGAGCCCTTGTCGGGCAATAACTCGGCAACCATTCTGTTTTTCATGCCTCCAGCAACCAGATCCTTGGCGGTATAAACCGCCACCACACCAGGTGATGCCTTGGCGTCAGCCACGTCAAGCGTTGTTATCTTGGCATGTGCCACAGGTGACAGAAAAAAATGTGCATGGAGACTTTCTGCAGGTTTGATGTCATCGACATAACTCCCCTCACCCTTGAGAAATCGGGAATCTTCCCTTCGTTTAACACCTTGACTAATTCCAAACTTTGACATTGATGAACTCACATTTCTGAATTTAACGGAAAAAATCTACCAAACAATTGATCTATGGCATACGGACATGACAATATCAATAAATATGAATTTGTTGCAATATGAACATAGAGAAAAGTGGAAATATCTTATTTTAGGTTTATATAAATTTCCCAGCAAATTTAGCCAGTACCCCGCATCGAAAATTAACATGAGTTTTTCAAGAGAAGTCATTATTGCACCATGAAACCCAAATACGAACCCAGCGAAGTCGAACCGAGAATTTACTCCATGTGGGAAAACAGTGGGGCATTCAAGGCGGGAGCAAATGCCAAGGATGGTCAGAACTCCTTCTGCATTATGATTCCACCCCCGAATGTCACAGGGGCTCTTCATATGGGGCATGCCTTCAACAACACCCTTCAGGATATCCTGATACGCTGGCATCGCATGAAAGGTTGTGATGTTCTATGGCAACCCGGTCAGGATCATGCCGGAATCGCAACTCAGATGGTCGTGGAAAGACAGCTGGCTGAAGCAGGGTTACCCTCAAGAAACCAGCTTGGCCGAGATAGGTTTTTGGAAAAGGTCTGGGACTGGAAAGAACAATCCGGGGGTGAAATCATTAACCAGCTCAAGCGGATTGGAGCTTCCTGTGATTGGTCCCGAAACCGTTTTACCATGGATAAAGGGTTTCATGATGCTGTTCTGAAAGCATTCATTGAGTTTTATAAACAAGGATTGATCTACAAGGGAAAAAGGCTTGTAAATTGGGATCCGCATTTTGAAACGGCAATCTCCGATCTGGAAGTTGAACAGGTCGAGGTAAATGGAAACATGTGGTATTTCAGATACCCTCTGGCCGATGGCGAATCCTTTGATTACCCAGTTGCATTTGATGCAGATGGTGTCCCTGTCACGTTCGAGAAGCGGGATTATCTTGTGGTTGCCACGACCCGGCCCGAAACAATGCTGGGTGATACGGGGGTTGCGGTTCATCCGGAAGATTCAAGATACACCCACCTGATAGGCAAGGATGTCGTACTGCCATTGGTTGGCAGAAAAATCAGAATTGTTGCAGATTCCCATGCTGACCCCACGAAAGGGTCCGGAGCAGTCAAAATCACTCCTGCCCATGATTTCAATGACTGGGAGGTTGGCAAGCGCACGAAATTGCCGGCAATCAATGTCATGACATCCAAGGCATGTATGTATCTGAAGGGAAACACCGATTTTCTGGGCAATCTTGATATTCCTGAAAGCACACTTGAACTGGATGGGCTGGATCGATTCGAGGCTCGCAAGAGGATTGTCGTACAAATGACCGAAAAAGGTCTTCTGGATGATGTTAAAACCGAATCTCATACAGTTCCCCATGGGGATAGATCGAATATCACCATTGAACCGTTTCTCACCGACCAGTGGTTCCTGGATACCAAAAGGATTGTGGATCCTGCCATCGATGCCGTCAGAAATGGGCAGACCCGCATACACCCCAAACAATATGAGAAAATCTATTTCAACTGGTTGGAGAACATTGAGCCCTGGTGTATTTCACGCCAGCTTTGGTGGGGACACCAGATACCCATATGGTATGATGACGAAGGCAACCAATACTGTGCCTTGACCGAAGATGAAGCCCAACAAATGGCCAACGGCAAATCTCTCACCAGAGACCCTGATGTGCTGGATACATGGTTTTCCTCGGGCATATGGCCAATCGGTACTCTGGGATGGCCCGAAGCAGCCCCTGAATTGGAAAGATATTTCCCGACAAATGTTCTTGTAACCGGTTTTGATATCATCTTCTTCTGGGTTGCCCGCATGATGATGATGCAACTGTCACTTGTTGATAACATACCTTTCACTGACATTTATGTCCATGCTCTGGTCAGGGACAAATTTGGCAAGAAGATGTCAAAATCCCTTGGTAATGTGATAGACCCCATTGAACTGGTTGAAAAATATGGAGCTGATTCGGTTCGATTTACCCTGACTTCAATGGCTGTGATGGGGAGGGATCTCAAACTATCGGAAGGAAGGGTAAGTGGATACAGGAATTTCTGTACCAAAATCTGGAATGCTGGGAGGTTCCTACACCTGAATGATTGCAAGATTGATCCTCAATTTGACCCCAGGAATACAAAATGTGAAATCAATTCCTGGATAATAGGTGAGACAGCCAAAGTACAAAAAGATTTTGACAAAGCATTGAATAAATATCGATTTAATGATGCTGCGAATACCCTTTATTCATTTATCTGGGGGAAAATGTGCGATTGGTATCTGGAGTTCAGCAAGATTTTGCTGCATACAGAGAATCCGAAAATAGTTGTTGAGACCAAGTCAACCCTAGCATGGGTATTTCAGCAATCTATTATTTTACTTCACCCGATTATGCCCTTTGAAACTGAGGAGTTGTGGAGTCAACTTTATACAAATGAGAAAAGGCTACTCATACACGCAGATTGGCCCGAACTTTATTACCCAAGTTCAAATTCTGGGAATTCCGAGCAGGTATTTTCCAAAGAGTTAGAGTGGGTCATCAGCATCATTAAAGGTATTCGTTCAACCAGGGGTCTGCTCGATATTCCACCAAATGAAATTACTCCCATCAGACCAATAATTTCTCATAGTTACGAAGGCACATATGGAAAATACAGGACCATAATAGAAAAAATGGCAAGAGCACCATTGGCAGGAGAGGGAATCGGAAGTGGGTACATTGAAAGATCGTTCAATGGAGGTACTTATTTACTTTTTTGTAGTGGTGAAATAGACTGGAATCTTAAAATAAAACAACTCCATGAATCTGTGGAAGCGCTTGAGGATGAAATTTTAAACCTCAAGGGGCGTTTGGGAAATGAGGGCTTTATTGCCAAGGCACCGCCCGAAGTTGTGGAAGAAACCAAGGAAAACCTACATAATCTTGAAACAAAAGTACGGACAATCACAGATGCGGTTAAAAGAATCCACATATAGGTAAATACTATGCAAACAAATCCAAATAACGTTTTTGTATACTGGGACAACTCCAACATCTTTCATGAGGCCCAAAGATTGGCAGAAGAGCATAATGGATCCACAGATGCGCGATACAGGGTTAGGATCCATTTTAATAATCTACTCAATCTTGCCCTAGCAAACCGAACATTACAATCAGCCTTTGCAGCAGGTTCAATCCCACCCGACCTACAGAATTTATGAAATAGATTGGAAAATGAAGGAGTGGAGGTAAAACTGTTTGACAGGGGAAATTCAAATCTGGGCGAGCAGCAAGTTCCTGATGGTTGGCTTCGGGAAAGGATGCTCGAAGATGCTCTTCGAAATGATAAAAACCCCGGAATCTTGGTTTTATTGACTGGTGACGGTTCCGGGTACAGCCAGGGGAGTGGGTTTCATACTGCCCTTGAACTTCTCCATGAAAAGGGGTGGGGAATAGAATTGCTTTCATGGAGACACTCTTGTAAAAGATTGATGCGGGAATGGGTTGAAAGAAATGGGGTGTTCATTGCCCTGGACGATTTTTACAATTCCATTACCTTTCTTGAACCTTCGCGACCTGGCCAGCCTCTTGCACATTCGCGTGTCGCCGAACAATTGGATTTAACACGTCGGCCAACTGTAAATATGGATTAAGCAAAAAAATAAATCGTATTATTCTGAAGGTATCTGAATAGCTACCTTTTGAAACAAACGAACGTTTTTATCAATCTTTTTCGGAACATGAATTATTCGGATTGACACTGATCGCACAGGCCGTGGATTTCAACATTCAAACTTGATGGTGTAAATGTATTATTTGCTGCACAGTCTTTCAGCGTCTCCTGCAGGTCATTTATATGAGTCTCAATAGCCGTGCCACAATCATCACATATCAAGAATTGTCCACCACTATGTCGATGTCCGGCTTGGCAAACAACATAGGCATTGAGGCTTTCAATGCGATGAATAAACCCTTTCTTCTGCCAGAATTCGATAGCTCTATAAGCAGTTGGTGGCTTGGGTGATTGAATGACTTTTCCAAGCTTTTCCAAAATTTTGTAAGCTCCCAAAGGTTTGGAGCTGGCTGCAACAATTTTGAGAACCTCCAGCCGAGGTTTTGTAAGACGTTCTTTTCGCCGTTCGCAAAATAGTTTTGCTTGGTCAATGATGTTTTTTTGCTGTTGCATAGTACTATTGTGCATATTTCTTGATGCGTTCACAGTGCCATATGTCCACTTTGTTCCTGATGCTTAAGGAAATAATCCCAAAATGATGGGTTATCAAGGCGCATGAGGATCGAAGGGCCGTTCAAAGCAGCGTCTGGCGTACGATGAAGCAAACCTTTGGGACCACCCCGAAAAACAGCCACATCCCATTGATTCAAAAATTGTATCGCAGATCGGTCCTTGACAATCTTTTCATTTGGCTCTCCATTTGCAAAGGCCTCACGATCAGCAGCCTCATCCGGAAGCCATTCTGTACCCTTCCCAGCATAGGTCACCAACATTCTTTGTGGCACATTATCAATATGGTATCGACGGCATCCACGATTTGACCCAAGCCAAAATCCAATGGAATCACTATCCTCAATTTCACAAAATATGTCGCAAATCATGGCCATGTCAGATAGCCAGAATTCATAAAACGGGGCACTTTTTATCTCCTCAGAAAGTTCTTCTGCCAAAATAACTCTGATATCCTTGAGCGCGGAATCCTTGTTGACTTTTCCAAAGATTTTGAATGGTCTTGACATCAGTTTGTCAAAAAAGGGCGTCGCACCCGCTGGCGCTTCGCGTTCCATGATTCCCAGCTGCTCTGAACGTTTGGTAAAACCTTTTAGTTCCACAGTGTTGTCGGTTCGAAAAATACTCATCAATTTTTTCAAGCCCTTTCTCTTGAATTTAAAGAAAATGATTTAAAGTGTTATAATATAACATTAAATAATTCAAGGAAACCAAACATGCAAGTATCAGAAAACAAACTTCCGGTTACAGTTTTGTCAGGGTTCTTGGGTGCAGGAAAAACAACACTCCTGAATCATATCCTCAACAACCGTGAGGGGCATAAGGTCGCGGTTATTGTCAACGACATGAGTGAGGTCAACATTGATGCTGATCTGGTTCAACGCGACGGTCATCTGTCTCGTTCAGAGGAAAAACTGGTCGAAATGAGCAATGGCTGTATTTGTTGCACTTTACGTGAAGACCTTTTGATGGAGGTTCGCAGTTTGGCGAAAGAGGGTAAATTCGATTATCTATTGATCGAAAGTACAGGCATTTCAGAACCTTTGCCAGTAGCTGCAACGTTTGATTTTCGTGATGAGGAGGGAAATAGCCTCTCGGATGTCTCCCAGCTTGATACAATGGTGACTGTTGTCGATGCTGCCAATTTGATCAAGAATTACAGTTCAACTGACTTTCTGAAAGACCAGGGTGAAAGTCTTGGTGAAGAAGATGAGCGAACTTTGGTGGATTTGCTGGTTGACCAGATTGAATTTGCCAATGTCATTATTTTGAACAAGATTGATTTGGTTTCCAAAA
This sequence comes from Paracoccaceae bacterium, assembly GCA_026710155.1. GTDB lineage: Bacteria > Pseudomonadota > Alphaproteobacteria > Rhodobacterales > Rhodobacteraceae > MPNP01. Next base: position 16,447 of record JAPORQ010000048.1, on the reverse strand, counting down.
ATGATCTTGAAACCGTCAAAGCAATTATCCGCAGCCTGAATACCAAAGCCAAGATGATAGAAACCACCCTTGCACAGGTAAGTCTTGATGAGGTAATGGATACTGGTTTGTTTGATCTTGGGGAAGCGCAAAAGCATCCTTTGTGGGTTCAAGAACTATATAACTTCAAAGACCATGTTCCTGAAACAGAAGAATATGGCATAACAAGTTTTGTGTATCGAGCACGTGAACCATTTGATCCGGCTAAAATCCATACCTTCTTTAATCAGGAATGGCCGGGGGTTGTACGATCAAAAGGTTTTTTCTGGATTTCAACTCGCCCGGATTTTGTGGGTGAAGTTTCACAAGCTGGGGCATTTGTACGTCATCGGGGAATTGGACGGTGGTGGGTTGCTGTTCCAAAAGAACATTGGCCGGATGGTGGTTATTTCGAACAAGTGGTTAAGCCTCATTGGAACAGAGACTTTGGTGACCGAAGACAAGAGATTGTCTTCATTGGTCTTAAAGCTGAAATGGACGAACAGAAAATACGCCAACAACTTGATGCCTGCTTGATTGAAGATTATCTCGCTGCACCGAATACATATCTGAAAATGCAGGATCCATTCCCTGAGTGGTTCCAACAGGCAGCATAAAAAACCTTTTTCTGTTTCCAAAGAAATCCCAAAAAGGGATTGGAATACAGAATTGGTATTATGGTTTCGCAGGCATGATTGAGATCATTCCGATAACAGAATTCAAAAATCGCAAGGGAGTGCAGAATTACACTTGCTTTTGATTATCTTCAGAGTGATTGATTTGGAAACTCATACTTGAGATTAGAAGGTTCGAACCCAAAGGGATTCAATACTCAGAAAGCCCTAAAGCGGTTTTATATTCATCATTTCAAGATGATTTCCAGATTCTTTTCAGGCAATTCCCCAAAAAAATCTTGATATTCGTAATTTTCAAACCGATTGTTCAGGCTGGTAGTGAATGACTCTATGATCAACTTGTACAATCAATTGTTATTAGTGTGTTGTTATGATTGTGCGAAAACCTTGGCAGCTTCATCCAAGGCTCCACCTCCCCTTGCTACACCAAGATGTTCAAAACCAGCTTCTATTGAACCCAGAAGACCCAAAATCATATTGGGGTTTATGTGTCCCATATGACCAATCCTGAAATATCCTGTAGAGTGGGGATCCTCTGAGGTCCCCATACCCAATCCTATACCCAGAGACAGGCCAGCATGGTCTCGTGTCCATTTCCTCAACAATTTTCCATTGGGAGGCAACAATTTGATGGTGGATACCGAATGACTTCGGGAGTGTCTGTCCCTGATATTCATTTCTATCTGGCCTTTCGAATTCCAGATGTCAAAAGCGGTCCAGACAGCCTCTGCAATAATTCCATGTCGCCTGAAAACCTGCTCCAAGCCTTCTTCATGTAGAATCATGTCAAGCGCTTCTCTGAGTGCAAAAAGGTGATGCGTTGGGGCAGTGCCACAAAACAACTGGTAAAACTCCTCGGGATTAACCCTTTTTTCCCAATCCCAATAAGGCGTTCGGAGATTCGCATTTTTACCAGCCTCTCGTGCCCGTTCATTAAAGAAAATGAAGCCTAGACCCGGAGGTGTCATCAATCCCTTTTGGCTACCAGTTATCATAACATCTACATGCCATTCATCCATGTAAAAATTCTCACATCCCAGACTGGCGATGCAGTCAACTGCCAGCAAGGCAGGGTGATCAATGCTTTTAATTGCCTTTGAAATAGCCTTTATATCGTTTCTTACAGAAGTTGATGTATCAACCTGGACAACCAGAACAGCCTTGATTCTATGCTCCCTGTCCCGGGATAATCTCTCAAGCAATGTTTCCGTATCCACAGGATTTCTCTTGCCGAAATCTAGAGTTTCCACCTCTAGACCCAATGCTTCGGCAAAACCTCCCCAACCATGAGCAAAGATCCCTGTGGCCAAAACCAGAACCTTATCACCCTTGTTGAATAAATTGGTTAGGGAACCTTCCCATACACCATGACCGTTACAAATGTAGATACTGGCATATTCCTTGGTACCGGCGACGACTTTGAGATCCTTTATTACACCATGAACCATTTCTGCCAATTCAGGATCGTATATGTCCGGTGAAGCCCTGCCAATCGCCTGAATTACGCGATCAGGCAATATTGAAGGGCCCGGAATTGCTATATGGTGTCTGCCAAAAAATCTGGTCATTAATCTGTTTTCCCTTGGTAAGGTCTGCTCTTATTAACGGGTTTAACCTAGGAATCAAACCTGCCCTAACTGATGGTTAACAACAAATACACAAAATTTTAGATGATTTGTGGTTTATTGAAACTTACCTTGAAATTAATAATTTATCTCAAAGGTAAGTAGATTTCGGGTAGTAAAATTACCAACTGTCTCATGAAGAAATTTTTCATTTTTATTCGACAAAGTTAAATTAGATTTGGTTCAAACGTCCTGATATGCCGATTACTTCTCCCCGACTGACCCAGGAATCCGAAAGTCACCCTTCCGGCAAACTCTTCAGATGGTTATGGTCTTATTACCTTAAACCCCAAACCAGTAAAATTTCCTTTGCACTGATCTTCATGACGGTCCAGGGCTCGACCCTTGGTGCCCTGAGTTACATGATCGAACCGATGTTCGACGAGATCTTTGCCAACAAACTGACCGAGGCACTGGTTTGGGTTGGGTTGGCCATCCTGGGCCTGTTCTGCCTGCGAGGCATCGCAGGCTTCATTAGCACCATGATCATGGTGTCGGTCAGCGAACGGATAAAATTGAACCTCCAGAAGGATTTGATGAATCATGTCCTGACTCTCGACACGATGTTTTTTGAGGTCAACTCACCCGGTAACATCATGGAAAGGGTGTTGGGTGATACACATGCCGTCAAAATGATTTGGTCCGGCTATATCGCCACGGGTGTAAGGGGATGCATATCCATTGCCTCCCTCATGTTTGTCGCCATCTCGATTGATCCCCTGTGGACATTGGTTACCTGCCTGGGCATACCTCTCCTTGTTCTCCCCATCATCTGGCTCCAGAAGCAAATCAGGCAATCCACCCAAATCCACCGAAGGGCTTCCTCCGAGACGACCGTCAGGCTGGACGAGATATTCCATGGCATTCATGCCATCAAGCTCAATTTGCTGGAAAACAACCAGATTTCGAGGTTCGTTAGCAAGGCTGCCGAAAGTCGACGAGCTTCCATCAGGGCCGCCGGTGGCAATGCCGCAGTGCCCTTTCTGGTGGATTTGGTCGCAGGCCTGGGTTTCCTTGGCCTGCTGATGTTGGGTGGAACCGATGTGATCAACGGCGAAAAAACCACCGGCCAGTTCATGAGTTTCTTTACCGCCATCGTCCTGATGTTCGATCCTTTCAGAAGAATGTCGGCGTTGATTACTGCCTGGCAGAGTACGAGGGTTTCGCTGGAACGTGTTTACGTGTTGCTGGAAACAAAGCCGAACATTACCCAAATCACCAAGCCGGAAACCCTGGATTACACCGGGGATGATCTGGAAATCGTCTTTGAGGATGTGGCGTTCAGCTATCCCGACCTGGAAGTGTTCAACAACCTGTCGTTCGAGATACCCCCGCTGAAAACGACCGCCATCGTTGGTGCCTCGGGAGCAGGTAAAACCACTGTGTTCAACCTTTTGGCAAGGATTTTCGATCCAACCGAAGGCAAGGTCAGGATTGGCGGGATTGATATCAAGACCATGGGGCTGCCTGAACTCAGGGGACTGTTTTCGGTCGTTGCACAAGACAAGGGGATTTTTGACGAAACCATAAGGGACAATATCCTACTGGGTCGACCGAATGCCACTTATGACGAGGTCTCCGGGGCAGCTCGGGCAGCCCAGGTTCTTTCCTTTTCGAATGAACTTCAGCTTGGACTTGATTCTCCCTGTGGCCCGCGCGGTGCAAATTTGTCCGGAGGGCAAAGACAACGGGTAGCAATTGCGAGAGCCTTTCTCAGAAATTCTCCGATACTGCTGCTGGACGAACCCACTTCAGCCTTGGATTCCAACTCGGAGGAACTGATCCAGGATGCCCTGGAGGAATTCCGGAGCAACCGGACCATAGTGGTGATTGCCCACAGGCTGGCAACTGTAAGGAGTGCTGACAAGATTATTGTCCTTGATCAGGGACGGGTTGTCGAGGAAGGCACACATTCCGAGTTGGTGGCAAAGGGGGGACTGTATTCCGGTCTATACCAAAGCCAAGCTTTGATATCTTAGCAATGCCTGATTATTTATAGTATTTGTTGAACAAGGTTTCAGGTGAACTGCCTAGACAATACCGGGTCAATATCCAAAGATTACCCAGACCACTTCTAATCCAGCCATTCTTCACCTGCCTCCTGGCACTTGTCGAAACCAATCCATCCAGCATTATAAGTTTACCCTTCAACTTGCGGCAAAGGTCTACATCCTCCATCAGGGGTATGGCCTGAAACCCACCAATTTGATCATAGAGGGTTTTGGAAATCAATAATCCTTGATCACCATAAGGAAGATCAAAAAGGGTTGATCTTAGATTGGCCCAACCGGCTACAATGTGTGGAAATAAGCCCTGGTGCCTGAATTTCAGGCGGAAGTATCCAGCCTGGTCTGGATTTGAGTTGATGAAATCTGAAACAATCCTGTTCCATCCTTCACCGAGATGCGTATCGGCATGCAGGAACAACATCCACTCCCCTGAGGAGTGTTTGGCACCCTTCCTCAATTGTGTGCCTCTCCCCTTGGCTGATTGTATGAATACCGCACCCAATTTGTCAGCAATTGTTTCAACCGAGTTGTCATCAGTGGAATCGCAAATGACCAATTCCCTTATCAAACCATCCTGCAAACCTTCGAAAAAGGAAGCAACGGTATCTGGAAGATCCCTTGCAGAATCATTGGTTGGAATGATGATCGAAAGAGGCGCGGCCATTTATAGAATCACTCGCCAAGTATCCCACCCCGCAACAATTGCTTGATTGATATAGCCAATCCGGTTTCATCATCCGTTTCAATGACAACACCACATAAGGTTGTGTCATTCTCGGCAGGTATCATTTTGCCTTTTGAAAAACCCGCTGAAAATCGTTCCATTGGCACGATTGGATCCATGCCGATTATTGAATCATAGGCACCACACATGCCAACATCTGTGATATAACCGGTTCCACCGGGCAGGATTCTTGCATCAGAGGTCGGTATATGAGTGTGTGTGCCTGCCACCAGGGAGACTCTGCCGTCCCATATCCGACCGGCAATCATCTTTTCTGAAGTCGCCTCACAATGAAAATCAATTGCTATCGCATCAACACTTTTGCCCAAAGGATATTTAGCCAGGACATCATCAACAAACCTGATCGGATTATCGTACGGTTGCTTCATGAAGACCTGCCCTAGGGCGATCATGACCAAAACCCTCTGTCCCTTTTCGGTTTTACATATCCCAAAACCCTTGCCAGGCAGCCCCCTGCCCAAATTCAGTGGTCTGATAATATTGGTATAGCTATCAAGTGAGGTTAAAAGGGTTCGTTGGTCAAAGGCATGATCTCCCAGAGTCATGCAATCAATACCCGATTTCAAGAGTTCCTCTGCATGCCTGGGATTTATTCCTTTGCCCTGGGTTGCATTTTCGCCGTTGGCAATGACAAAATCAAGTTTCAACTCCTCTCTTAACCCCTTCAGGGAAGAGGCAACCTTATCACGGGCATTTCTTCCGAAGACATCTCCCAAAAACAGTATCCGCATTTAATCATTCCTTTATTGTGTTTTACCAATCTCGGTTATTCCCTGCTCAGTAACAATTGTATCCAGTTTATAATCATATTCATCTTGGGGCATATCCTCACAATATTGCCCGGAAAAGGCAAACCCGACAGCTTTTACACCTTTCTCCCTTTTAAACTTCTCCAAGGTACGATCATAAAATCCACCGCCATACCCAAGTCTATATCCTTTATCATCAAAAGCCAGAAGAGGTGTAATTATTACCTCCGGAACAACCCAATTTCCTCCTTTGGGAATGGACACTCCGTAATCACCCACAATCAATTCATCGTCGATCCTCCAGGATCTGAACTTCAGGGGCTGGTTCCTAGCAATGACAACCGGCAGACTCAGCCGATATCCCCTCTTGGCCAACCTTTCTATAGCTCCCATGGGGCTGATTTCGGATTGAATGGGGCTATAGCTGGCTATGATTTGATGTACCTTTACCTTTCGAAGAAGATAATCTGCCAACATTTTTTGTGCATTTTTTTCCGATTCGACAGAATAAATCCTGCTTCGCCTGCTTTTTGCAACTTTACGTAAATCGTTTTTGAAAATCGATGTTTTCCCTGTCAAAACAAACCCGATTCAATAATATTGTAAAACATATATGGTGTTATCTTGTCTTTGCTTTAAAGGAGGAATTAAAAAATCCAAATTTTCCTGATAAGTTGTTTGTTTTTCATAACATATAGCACATCATAAAATGAAAACAAAGGCTCTAAATCCCTTCTTAACCATAGAAATTGGGCAGTTTAAATATTCGAATCGATTTATCTGGAAAGATAGACTTCATCTGATTGAAGGAGTGCGTGAACAGTTCCAAAATTTGATTATTGATCCTTGAATTATTGAAACTAGAAATTTGAATTTGGCAGTCCTTTGCCAGCAGTATTGATCCAAATTATGGCTCTTGCCAAAATTGAAATGTCGTCTTCGAGTTTTCCTACTGCAGTATTGCAAGAACCGCAAATCCATCCTCGAATTTCTCCTGTCCCATGATCATGATCCAAATTGATGGATTGGTTGTTGGTAACCGTGAACATTCTCAAGCAAATAGGACATTCAAAAGTATCCCCTAAGGGAGGTTTGGGTTTGGTTCTATAAAACTCCTCTAACTGTTTTTTTGTAGGTTTTTTACCCTCACGCTTTTTCCTGCATTCCTTGCATTCAGCTCTTCTATTTCTTATTCCTGATGGCGTTCTTTGATTTTTTTCAAATTCAAATATACTTAAAACTGCATGACAACCCCTACATTCCTTGGTTGCAGTCATGCAGTCAATGCAATACTCTTCTCCATCAATGACTTGCTGTTTACGACATTCATCACATAGCATTTGATATTCTTTCTTCTGCTAAGCGACAATAATCCTTACATATTTCGCTTCCGATCCATCTCCTATAAGTAAGGATAGCCATTTTAGCAGTCGTGCCGCTTCCCATAAACGGATCGTAAACAATATCATTTGGATCGCTCCAGGTAATGATATGGTCATGCGCCAGTTGTTCTGGGAATATTGCAGGGTGTTGAAATGCAATTTGATCTTTTGTTGAGTGGTTTTTACCAGTCATAAACTCCCAAACATTGGTTCGTCTTCCAAACTTTCCATAACCAGTTCTCTGCAAGTTGAGCAACCGACCGTTGGCAAGTCGTTTTGTACCCTTGTCACCCTTGCGTGATTCTTTGTTGGGTCGGTCATAAATTAAGTTTATTGTTTTGGGTTTTCCTTTTGAAAGAACAAACATATACTCGAATGATTGCCAATATGTTTTGTTGTTTCCTACAGCACCTCTGGGTGGTTTTACATAAATCATCGTGTCAAAGAGATTGAAACCAACTTCATCTCTAAAGTAAAGAGCATGACGAAAGCTCGTTCCTGTTTCATTACCTTGAATGGTTTGGTCTCCAATAACCCAAACGAGAACTCCTCCATCTTTAACGATACGAAACAATTCATGGGCAATATCTTCAAATTGGAAAAAATCGTTTCCTGAATATTGTCTCATCTCATCATATGGAGGGCTGGTAATTACCAAATCGACAAACCTGTCTCTGATTTGACTCATGGTGTCCAAACAACACTCATTGTAGATTTTTCCAGTTTGTATTTCTGTTTGTACGTCAAACAGTGAATTCATTACTTTCTAGCCTCACTACCCATACAATTTCTGAAAATCAATCCAGATATGTTGATTGTATATTGTATATGCTTCTAACCATAGTAGTCCTAATGTCAAAAGTATCATAGGGACAGGTATTCTGACAACCAGAAAGATTACAAGAACAACGATTAGAGTGTATAGAATTTTTTTATTGTTACTGCTCTCATTAGAGAGTAATTTAACATACTTGAAAGGGCTTAACACCTTTGTGTACATATCATTACCGCATGATGGTGCCAAAAATACTGCAGGATATCGCTTCCGAACTTGTTTAATTATCTGAGAGCATTTTGGAGACCGATGATTCTGGTGCCGATTTTGCCAAGGTCGAGGATGAGGCGATTGAAGTTGTCCAAAAGTACGCGAGAGAAGTCTGGTGAGTTCATTGGTTTAGTCGCAATTGGAAGCATGTCGCTTCCTGATGGGCCAGATTACCCGTGAGTAGGTAATTGGAAGCGAATCATGACTTTTGATCAAACTCTACGGGTGCGGCAACACGCCATGACAAAACTGCTGTCAGTTAATATGCCGCAATTAGATGGGTGACAGGAATCCTGCTACAAGGTGAATGTCAACATGCGCTAACAGATCGGGAAGAAGTCGGTCAGTTGCCTTGCAACCCCGCAATCGGATCAAGTTGTGAGGCCTGGTGGGCAGGTTGGAAACCGAAGAACAGGCCAACCCCCACAGCTGTTCCAAGACCACTGGAAACTGAAATCCATGAGATCAGAAAATCCCAGTTGGTAAAACGACTGATACCCCATGTAGCCACCAGACCAAGGCCGGTGCCAAAAATACCGCCGGCAGTCGTCAGAATGATTGATTCAATAAGGAATTGGCTGCGAATGTCCCGCTTACGAGCCCCTAGAGCCCTCCGAATAGCGATTTCCATGCGCCGTTCAGCCACCGAGACAAGCATGATATTCATGACACCAATCCCACCAACAACAAGGGAGATGCTGCCGACCGCTCCCAGAAGGAGTGTAAAGATACCCATCTGTTGCTCCATTTGGGCGATGAGTTCCTTGGCTGTGGTGATGTCAAATTGGCCTTGTGGTGTAACAGAATTCAAGTATTTTTGAATGTCACTTTTGGCAGTTTCATGATCGATAGAGCGATCGGCGACAGCGATGATGACATCGATAGGCTGGTTTGAATCTATACGCCTTGATGTGGTGATAGGAATAAAGACAGACTCGTTGGCACCAACATGAACAGGAAGTGCATAGCTTTCCTCATAATGGTCCAGAATACCAATGACCGTAAATAAGATTCCATTGAGTTCAATGAGTTCACCCAAAAGGTCAGAGGTCCCGGTGGCAAGCATTTTTTCGGCAATTGTGTGGCCCACAACGGTGTAGTTTTGATTGACATCGAAAATGGTCACAAACCGCCCCTCTTTCAGCGGCAGTTTGCTGACACCGGCAAAGGCTCGGGTAACACCCTGGATGGAACCATACCCAACTTCCTTGCCGCCGTAGCGGAATGAGCCATTGCCTAGGATACGTGGGGCGGAATTCAAGATTGATGCTTCCTTGTCGGCAAGTTGCAAGGCATCAGCAATGCCAATCCCGCTTTGGCCTTGGCCCTGATTATTGCGAATGACAACGAGGTCAGTTCCCAGAGCCTCAAACTGTTTGCGGGCCTGTTGCTTGGCCATCTCACCTAAAGAAACCATGGCGATAACCGAGGAAACACCAATAATGACGCCGATCAGTCCCAGTATAGTGCGCAACCCATTGCGGCGTAAGCTGCTAACAGCTTCTCTGCCATTGAATATCAGGACCGAGAAAACCCTCATACATCCTCACCCGAAGCAGTTTGCTCAATGAGACGACCTTGATGAATTTGCATTTGCCGGATACATTGGGCCGCGACCAAAGAGTCGTGCGTAATGATCAGAATGGTGACCCCTTGTTCAGTGTTCAGTTTGAGGAGTAGGTCCATTACATCGGCGGTCGTCTCCGGGTCCAAAGCCCCAGTGGGCTCATCGGCAAGTAACAGTGCAGGATTACCAACCAGCGCCCGGGCGATAGCAACTCTTTGTTTTTGTCCTCCCGATAACTGGCTTGGACGATGGTTCTTTCTTTGACCCATACCGACCTGCTCAAGCAGAGTACCAGCTCGCTTTCGCGCAGCACCGCGAGTGGTTCCTCGATAGACAAGCGGTAAACAAACATTTTCTATGGCCGAGAGTTGCGACAAAAGATGAAACGACTGAAAAACGAACCCAATCTTTCGGTTCCTCAAGGCGGACAATTCGTCATCGCGCAGATTGGCAATATCACGCTCTTCAATCCAACACGTACCCGAACTCGGTCGGTCGAGAAGTCCAATGATATTCATCAAGGTCGTCTTGCCGCTGCCCGAGGGACCCATGATTGACATTAAATCCCCTCTAACAACATTGAGATTCACGCCGTGGAGCACCTCCGTGGTCACCGGTCCAAGCTGAAACGAGCGTCGAACATCTTCAAGTCTTAACATGCGAGCACCATGGTCATGGGGACAACAACACGGTCTCGCCTGCTGCAAGACCTTTTAACACTTCCACCGAGTCAAGGGTGGTCAAACCCGTCTCAACTTCGCGGAGCTCGGCTTCCGTTTCGCCCTCGGGTAGAATATAAAGCCATGCCTTGCCATTGCGTTGCTGCACGGCACTGAGCGGAACAAGCAAGGCATCTTTCTGATCATGAATAACAATAGTCACAAAGGCCGACATGCCAACACGCAACTTTTCAAGCGCAGGCCCTTCAAGTTTGTCGAGAAGAATGACAATTTCAAATTGAGGACCACCGCGATGCGCCCCTGAGAGGGCGCGTGAAGAAACACGTTCTACCTGTCCATCAACTTGGATATTGGCAAAACCGGGACCACTAATCCATGCATCCTGTCCTGCTTTGACCTTGTGCAAATCAACTTCATCTACACTTGTGACCACTGAGAGCTGCTCCATATCGGCGACCGTCAGCAACAATTCACCCTGGGATACCGGACGCCCCCTCGCTAAAGGCCCGGCTTGTGACCTCGGTGCCGAAATAACAATTCCATTGATCGGTGTCGATACCTGTGCAAGTTCCAAATTTGCTTGCGCTGTTTGCAGCCGCTCATCCGATGATTGCGCTTGCAGGCGTGCTATTCGCAGCGGATCTCCAGTCCCTTTACTCTCAACCAATTTTAACTCCCGCTCAGCCTCTTCAACTTCCAATCGTCGGCTTTCCCGATTACGCTCCGCCTCTTCAAATTGTGAAGAAGGGATCAGGCCACGATCCAGTAGAAACTGGTTGCGGCTAAGTTGCAACTCAGCGTCATCCAGAGCAACTTTGGCTTGGCGGAGTGCACGGCGAGAACGGGCTACATCTGCACTGTTCTCCCAATTCTCCAGTTCGGTAAGTCGCTCGGTCGCCTGGATATTGTCAACTTCCGCCTGCCGAAGTTCTGCCGCGAGATTGCCCGTCTCAAGATCAAGCAAACGGTCGCCCGCCATGACGAGATCACCTGGTGATACATAGACTGTGCTTACATGACTTTCAATCGGGCTGACAATTTCCGCTGCACGCCCTGGCGAAAGATTGCCACGAAGATTAATTGTCGAACTCAAATCCCTTGGCGAAACAATAAATGTTGGACGCTGTGCCGCCAGCTCTATGGGAACGGAAGGATTGGGTGCCACAACCGCATTAAAAAGGTCCAACGGACGAAGATACCACGCCCCAATGCCAAGAAACAGCACCGCAACAAAAGTGATTGCAACGCCTCGCACCGCTCGCACCCTTTGGGTCATGGTTTGAAGAGCTTCGTTGCGGGACTCGAGATCACGATAGGCATCACGCAACTGGCCGAGTTGGTCTCCGATAACCTCGGCCTGAAGGAGCTGTGTATCGCGCAATTCCCGAATTTCAGTTATATCGGACAATGTTACAATCACCGCTGTACGCTCGCCTGCCTCCATGAGAAGCGAGGCGGTGAAGGTCAGGGAAACCAATTTTTCTTCTGAGCGGATCTGCACAACACGTTTGTCAACATCACCGTGCTTGGTCACCGCATCAAGGACCGCTTCGCTGAAGGCATCAAAATCCTCCGAGAGCACAAACAATTCGCCAAAATTGCGACCCACAACATCATCATTGGCAAGGGCAAACATTTGGCAAAAAGCCGGATTGGCCATACGGATTGAACTGTCAAAATCAATCACCAAAACACCATCCGACAAATTGTCAAGGATGGCTTGCAACATGGCAAAGTTGGGCGCTGTCATGGCTCGACTGCCTCCACCGTGATGCCCCATCGTTCCAGGGTGAGCCCGGTGACCGTGTCAAGGCTGGTCAAGGCATTAAGATAGTCAACGATGGCCACCACCACTGCCCCCTCGGCACTTGCCAACTCTCGTTCAACGGTTGTGAGGTCGGCAGCTGAGGAAAGTCCTTGCTCATATTTTCCCTGTTCCACGGAAAGATTTTCCTTTGCCAAATCACGGGAATCACGAGCAAGTTCAATAATGCGGAGATTAACATCAATATCATGGACTGCTTGGCGGATCTCAATCCGGATCTTTTCGCGCATCTCAATAATGTCTCTCTCGGCCTTGAAAAGGGCATTAGTTGCCTGTCGAAACGAAATTTCCCGTTGCCGCCGATTGCTTAGAGGCAATGATGCGCTCAATCCAAAGTCCGGCTTTTGGCCTTTCGTGGCCCCAAGCGTAAAACGAATGTCAGGCAGGTATTCATTTTCAGCTTTTTTCACTTCTACCTTAGCATTCTCAATCGCTATCTGTGCACTAATATAATCAGAACGACGGCTCAACACCTGCACCAAATCAGGCTCCAAAACTGGCTGGACGCTTTCAACCTCAAAGACCTCAAGTGGACGAATCCGAATGCCACTATCGAGTTCCAGCAAGTCGATCAAGGCATATTGAGACCGATCAAGACCGTTGCGTGCACGCACGAGCGACAATTCCCCATTCGCAACAGCCGACTTCAAACGCTCAGCCTCGCGTGCGGCAACCTGTCCTACACTTATCAATGCTTTCGTTGCTTCAAGCTGTTCATAGGTGCGCTCAAGTGATTCCTCGCTGATCTCCACTTGTCTAATAGCCTCACTGAGCGATCGATATGCCCCAATAATTTCATTAACCTTACTGGCAATCGACTGGCGATACGACTGTATTCTTTCCTGATCTTCCAATCGCTCTTGTCGTAGAGTCTTATCAGAAATGTTGACATCAGTATCCTTGAGCAAAGGTTGGGTAAATGTAAGAGACTGCGAAAGACTTGTATTGGGCTGATTTAACCGTTGGGTAAATCCAAGGGCAACATTGCCACCGGTTGGAACCTTAATGTTTGTATCCAATGTTACACTCCCGGTTTCAGCATCTAAATCTGCATCGCTTCGGAGAGTAAGTTCAGGGCGAAATTGATTCTCATCAATCGCCAATCTTAACTTCTGTACCTTTTGCGATTGGCGCAGAAGATACAAATCGACATTGTGCTGAAGCGCGAATTGAATCGCTTCTTCCAATGTCAATGCACATTCGTTCTCGGAGTCAGTGAAGTTTTCTTCAGGACATTGGTTGCTGTATTTGATCTGGGACCTGTCATTACCTATCTCCGCTCCCTCAACGTTCAGGTCTTGGTTGTCAACATCAGGAGCAAAACAGCCGGAAAGCATCATTAGCAAAGTACAAACCAATAGGCAAACCGACTGGTTTCGATTGAGCAACAACCTGTCTGAAAATAAACAAAATCTTCCAATCGTATATCCTGGCAAAGACATGTCAACGTTCTGCCCCGCACAAACGTTTCGATATCGCTTGAAATACCAAAACAACTCATCAATCATAAATCAGATTATTTCGCTTGTGTAACAAGTACTGTAAATTCTCTTCATCCACTCGATTTTCTGCTGTATGAGACCAGATTGAAGTGATCCATTCCAGTGTGTTGGCAAAACAGGTGTCTTTCAGAAATCGTAAAACCCTTTCTGTCAGGATTGGTTTCGTGTTACAGGGAGATGGCAAAAGCATTGAGATGATGCTCAGGCAGATAATATTTTTTGTTCGATACCGGTCAGCATCATCAATGATGAGAAGAGAGGGACGACCCTCCAACAACGCTTTACCCATGTCTAGGCGGTACCGTTTGATTGCCTTGATATTGGCACCATCACCTAAATAACCAACAGGAAATTCAAAACCTGAACAGTTTGAATGCAATAAATGTGGATTATTTACCCGCCTAACAAGATTAAGCATATGATTTATTATGGCTTTGGGGTCTCTCATTCATAAACCTTCTAGCTTTGTTTTACAACTCATTCATAAATTTCTGCCCAACCGATTTCAAGACTTTCAGTATCTTTATTGCCATTCTTTTTTCAATTTTCATCTTTGCTTATATATTTAACCTAAGGTATCCAACTTTAACAAAATTGTTAACTATAGGATACATCTATTTAATTTGGTGAATCCAAAGTTTGGAACATTGGATTTACCTGTCCTGTGTCGTTAAGGAATGAGTTATTTCCTTTCCCTATAAAGACTTTGGCGCTATCTCTATTGTGGTGAATCTGAAGCTCGTAACATAATTTCTTCCATTATATGTACCATCAAGAATTTTATCTTTCCCTTTATCAATAGGGCTTTATGGCTAATTCTGGAATCGGCGCTGGTGAGAATGTTAATTACAACGGATTACAGTTACAGTACACCAGTAACAGTTGGAGATATTGTAAATTCAGACTTCCTGACATCAGACAAGCAATTCAGGAGGATAATTCATGGCCTGTCCCATCAACAAGGGGTTTAAAGGGATGAACCAAACGAAGTTGATGACCATGTTTGCATGCAATCATTGTCTTTCATCCGAAAAACTTCAAACTTTTTACCAACTACTGCTTACCCTCATGATAATGGGCCGTGGTGTTTTCGAACATGGTAACATCAACTGCGACATTGGGTTCTTTCATGTCAAGATCATTGCATCCATGTTGGACAGAAACCCCGAGCACGGGAAGTCTGAAATTCAACACATGACCGTTTAAAGGCAATAATATAGAGGTGTCCTTGAAAACTGTACCACCTTGGAACAAAAAAGGGTTGTTTGGTTTCCGGAGAGATGTTTGGCAGCCAAATGGTGTGAAAATAGGTGCTGGTCATCAAGCCGACAGCTTCCGCAAGAATGGATTGAAGGCGACCAAGCAGCGACAAATAATTCTTGGCAAAACTCTTCTGGGTGATTATCTTTGCGGTCATTGGAAAGGCTTCTGTTGGTGCTGTTAAAGTTACAATTTATGGCCTTGCCTAGCCTTCCAAAAGGATGCCAATATGCCCGTTTAAAAAAACGCAAAATGGACATGTTCCGCAAATGAATCAATCGGGAAATCTCAAAACACCAATGATGCACCCTTTTACTGATAAATATTTTATCGAAACACCAGATTTGCACCCAAATTTTCAAACCAACAAGGCCTAATCTCAAGTGAAACTTTAACACATGTTGCCCATTCCTACCCATGGACAGAAATTAGCAAAAGGTGTTGGCAGACACCTTAAGGAAAGGGGTTTTAGCTATTTGGAAGAGTTTGCACCCACGAATGGCCTAAGAGTTGATGTTATAGGTTTAAATAACAAGGGTCAAATTTGGATTGTCGAGTGCAAATCGTCAAGGGCTGATTTTGTTTCCGATCATAAATGGGAAAATTACCTACCCTATTGCGATGCTTTCTTTTTTGCAGTTGACCGATATTTTCCCCAAGAAATATTGCCACAGGATAACGGTTTGATCATTGCCGATGAATTCGGTGCCGAAATCATTCGGTTTGGACCCAAATTAGAATTGACTGCAGCCAGAAGAAAAGCCCTGTTGATAAAATTTGCAATGAATGCAGAGGACAGATTGCATCATCAAAGGGAAAACAAAAGGTTCAATAAAGGATTGCCATTTAAACCCAGGCCCTGACCGATATTAGTGTTCTGGCAGTACCAAATTGAATGACCTACCCGGGTTTGAAGTAAAACCGACCTGCCTGTAAACAAGGCACCTTGCCAAAAACAATTTTGGTCATTCCAGCAGAAGTTGGTAGAAAATATCTTGTTTGAGTTTCAACTCTTTGTTGAAAAAGAAGGTTTTTAAATTATTTTTCTGACTATGCCGCCTTAGCTCAGTTGGGAGAGCGCTAGATTGTGGCTCTAGAGGTCGCTGGTTCGAATCCAGTAGGCGGTACCAGTTTTCGGGGAAATCAGACCCAATTTCCTCTCCTCAGAAAAAGTTTACCTTGAAACTCTCTCCAAGCCTTGGCAATAAAAGTCAAAGTTAATTCTTTGTTCAATTGAGATTCGATTTGGTAAAGTGATGTGGGAGAAGATAAATGTCCAATAACGATCCATCTTTTCTGAGGTCCGTTGAAATCAGTTTTGAAAAGGCTGCCAGCCTTTTGGATCTTCCTCCGGGTCTGGAGGAAAAAATCAGGGTTTGTAACAGCACCTATACCGTACGTTTTG
>JAPORQ010000009.1 GCA_026710155.1 Paracoccaceae bacterium | reverse complement strand
AAATTTTATGTGCAAAATGCAGAATTTTTTTCATTTTTCAAAGTGAGACACTACCTCCCGATGCGTTGACAAACCTGAGGTTACGCATTTTTGTTAATTCAATCAATGGAGTTTAATTTTGTGAAATTGGTTTACTTATACAATCAGGATTTCATTAAATTCAAACTAAACCTTTAATTAAATCGGGTATCAAGTTTGAACTCAACCATGGTACTGATTATAAATCACAGGATTGTGAAAAGCACTCCCCACTTTAATCCATGTAATAAATGACTTTTTTTAGTTTCATCCAATTTTTGGAACGATCAAATGCATGATGATCTGCAACAAAAAAATAAAAGCCTCACCGAACCATTCAGAAAGGCAATGTATGACTTCAATCCGGTTCAGGTATTGGGTAGTTTAAAGAGTTGCTTTGCCAAGGAAACTCCCATTCATCTGGCGACACCGTTTGAGACACATGATGATGTCGAGGAATTCTATCTGAAGGCACTGCATCCACTTTATGAGGCAATTCCAGATCTGGAAAGAAGGGAATTGATCGTTCTATCCAACAGGTCCCAGTTGGGTCAGGATTGGGTCGGTGTTTGCGGTTATTACACGGGAACATTCAAAAAGCCCTGGCTGGATATACTGCCAACCGGACATCAGGTTGCCATGAGGTTTCATGAATTTTACCGTGTCGAGGAAGGCAAGGTTGTCGAAATGCAGGCCTTATGGGATATTCCCGAATTGATGATGCAAGCCAATAGCTGGCCATTGTCCCCAAGCTTGGGGCGGGAATGGCATGTTCCGGGACCGTCCACACAGGATGGGTTGGCAATCAATGATGATGACCGCAGCAGAAGTGAGGAGAGCCTCACCCTTGTTTCCGAAATGCTGGCCAAGCTTGGAGAATTTGCAAAAGGTGGTGTCGAGGCCATGCAACTGGATCGTTATTGGCATCCAAGATGCAGTTGGTACGGACCATCAGGAATCGGAACCTGCAGGGGGATAGAAGGGTTCAGAAACTGGCATCAGATACCCTTTCTCAATGCCATGCCTGATCGCGTTGGTGCCTTGGGCAAGGGGAATTTGTTCGCCGAGGGTGATTATGTCGGTTTTACCGAATGGCCCGGCATGAAAATGACCATAACAGGTGATGGTTTTTTGGGCATAGCTCCCTCAGGTCAGAAAATCACCATGAGAAGCTTGGATTTCTGGCGATGCGAAAATGGCATGATCAGGGAAAACTGGGTTCTGGTGGACCTCCTTCATGTCTATGCCCAGATTGGTGTGGATGTTCTTGCACGAATGAGAGAGTTCAACAAGGCCAGACAGGCACATCTACAGTAAAGCGTAACAGGGTGTTGCAGGGAGTTATTCTGCTTTGATAAAATTCGATTCTGGTAGGCAGGTAATCAGTAAACCACTACCGATCGTATGGATTCTCCTGCATGCATCAGATCGAAACCGTTGTTGATATCACCCAATTCCAACTGGTGGGTGATCATGGGATCAATCTGGATTTTCCCCTCCATGTACCAATCAACGATTTTGGGAACATCCGTTCGCCCTCTGGCACCACCGAAGGCAGTTCCCTTCCAGACTCTGCCGGTTACCAGTTGAAACGGCCTGGTTGAGATTTCAGCACCGGCTGGAGCTACGCCAATTATGATCGACTCTCCCCATCCTCGGTGAGCGCTTTCGAGGGCAATCCGCATGACATCCACATTGCCGGTGCAGTCAAAGGTATAGTCCGCACCTCCCATGGGGTCGTGTTTAGTCTGGGTCAATCCAACCAGATATGATACCAGGTCGCCATCAACTTCAGTTGGGTTGACGAAGTGGGTCATGCCGAATTTTTCACCCCACTCCTTTTTACCCGGATTGACATCAACACCCACGATCATATCGGCGCCAACGAGTTTCAACCCCTGAATGACATTCAATCCGATACCGCCCAGGCCGAACACAATTGCATTGGCTCCGGGTTCGACTTTGGCTGTATTCATGACAGCACCAATGCCGGTTGTGACGCCGCAACCAATGTAACAAATCTTGTCGAAAGGTGCATCCTCCCTGACTTTTGCGAGGGCAATTTCCGGCAGAACGGTATGTTGGGAGAAGGTTGAACAACCCATGTAATGGAGTATTGGATCTCCATCCATCGTTGAAAACCTCGAAGTTCCGTCAGGCATCAACCCCTGACCCTGAGTTGCCCTTATTGAGGTACAAAGATTTGTTTTCCTGGACAGACAAGATGGACAGGTTCGGCATTCAGGTGTATACAGGGGGATAACATGGTCACCCTTGGCGACGGATGTCACTCCCGGACCAACATCAACTACAATTCCTGCGCCCTCATGTCCCAGGATGGATGGGAAAAGACCCTCAGGGTCAGCCCCGGACAGGGTAAATTCATCCGTGTGGCAAATTCCTGTGGCTTTGATTTCAACCAGTACTTCACCTTGTTTTGGTGGAGCAAGGTTAACATCCATTATTTCCAAGGGCTTGTCTGCTTCTATGGCAACTGCCGCTTTTGTCTTCATTGTATCACTCTCCCTCTAATATGGCTTTCATGGAAATAATATAGAAATTTTCCCACTAGGCAATTACCAAATATAGAAGTTAAAGATTTTCCCAAAAATTAAAGAAGATACTTTTCCAGCAATACCAGTCACTTATTCAACATTTGAAATGGAAATTGTTGTTTGACAATATTCACCGCAGGTCCTATTTGAACCTTTGTTTCTGTAATGCGGGCAGAGTAAATCACTATGCCCGATCACCTAATTTATTCCTTGGAAAAACTAACAGATTACATTCAGGGAATGTCTTCAAACAAAAGAATATAATAATTGGAATGGAACTTGTGGATGGTTTTACAGAGATACTCCGTATACAATTTCAGACTAATCAAAACAGGTATCTTTACAATTTTTCAAACGCATTTAATCAAGCTTTTGCAGCCAGAGAAATAATAAAGGGAGTGATGAAACCTTGAATCAATCCTTCCTAAAAATGGCTTACGAGGATAAAAATGATGGTTGTATTACCTTGATGAGTCTGGAGTGTACGGATACTAAAGATTTCAATTCCTTTCTAAATTCAAATGTTCGAAACCGCCTTTATGATATTGAATTAGTAGATGAATTTATTGAACACATAAATGGAATTCCAACTGCAAAAATGGAAAGTGAGGTTTTAGCAGATATTTTAAATCCACATCAACAGGAAAAAAGCAAATCGGATGCTTGTGAGGCTCTAGCTGAAGCATTTCTGGAAATGCATGATCAAGTGGTTTTTCCTTGGAATATGCAAAGGGATAAACGTAATCCCAGAGCAAGCCTTGCTGGTCCGGATGTAATTGGTATAGTTGAAGCAGGTTCAGAATCACGCTTTGCATTTGGTGAAGTGAAAGGTTCTTCACATGAACAATTTCCACCATCGGTTATGTATGGTATTGATGGTATGGAGGGTCAATTGAGAAAATTAATAAATAATCAAGTTATTCGAAGAGGATTAATTCTCTGGTTGTTTTCCAAAGTAAAAGGAAATTCTCACCTAGACCGATTTATGGAAGCGCTTGAGGCTTATATTATTTCAGAATACAAAAATTATGTGCTATTTGGCGTACTTTTACGAGATACACGGCCAACACAAAAAGATATTTCAAATACAGCAACTCAATTAACCAACAATTTATCCCTTCCTACCAAATGCAACTTAACGGCATTGTATCTACCATGGCCCCTTGATGATTTAATTTCCAGAATTAATGCAAGTGGAACAATATAATGGAAATTAATTTTGCAGAAGATTTCTCTGAACAACGAAACAATGCATTGGATCTATACGATCTGCATCAAATTTATAGTGAAATTTTACAGCAGGAAATTGATGTGGATTTATCATTGCTGGATAGTGTTTCCCTTGTTCTGGAGATTGAGATAATTTCCCTTGTCCCTCACCAAAATGAGTTTGATGAAAGGAAATTGGAATTGTTGCGTAAATACGCTGCCGAAGCATTCCGAATTAACAGAATTTTACCCCAACCGGAAGAACCTTTACATTGTGCCAGGCATGTGTTGAAAACAGCTTCTCTAGCAGTTTTGGGAGATAGAGGGGCAGATATCTCAAGAATTCTAAAAACCGAAGGCTGGCCTCAACTACCTATAAATTCTGATGATTGGCATGACCGTACTTGGTCTACCATCGTAGATGTTTGGCTTAGGTTAATTCGTAAAAACGGTTGGGAAGATAGAGATATTGTTTTAAAACGGATAGCAGAATTGCGCGAGCATCAGAACCAATATGAGAGAAACTATCTCGATAGTGTTGAAACACAAAGCGGGAAAAAAGCTGCTGCACTTGAATTGATTGGATTATACCACTTGGCTCGCGCTGCAGAGATATTTGCACGATTTATCACTGATGGTGTTGTGGATGGGGATTACCAAATCAAGTATTTGCTTGAAGCACAATTTGAGAAAGCATTGAAACCTTGTAAACATGCAATGCTGGTAGACCTTCAACTTATGACACCTTTGCTGAGAGCTTCAGCATTGCAAATGGTTGAAAACTCAATTTGGACAGTTACACGGTCGGTCAATACCAGGGTTACCGATTTTGTTAAAAACCTTGTTGATAGGGGTCGGGGTAATAGAGCTTTATTTGAGGTTTTACCACCCCAACGACTAACCTTGGCTGAAAAAGGATTGCTTGGGTCCAGTCGTCGTGCAGTAGTTGTTTGCCTGCCTACTTCAAGTGGGAAAACGATGATTGCACAATTTAGGATTCTGCAAGCTTTAAACCAATTTGACCAAGAACAAGGTTGGGTAGCATATTTGGCCCCGACAAGAGCTTTGGTTAATCAGGTAACAAGTCAGTTACGTACTGATTTTGAACCTTTATCAGTTATCGTTGAAAAAGTGAGTCCAGCGCTTGAAATTGATAGTGTTGAAATGGATCTGCTTCAAGAAAGATCCCAGAAGCAACAATTCAGAGTATTGGTAACCACGCCTGAGAAATTGGATTTGATGTTGCGTCAGGGTTGGGAAAACAAAATAGGTCGACCCTTAACCTTGATTGTGGTTGATGAAGCACACAATATTCAAATGGGCAGCAGAGGGCTTAAGCTTGAACTTCTATTGGCAACGATCAACAAGGAATGTGAAAAAGCACAGTTTTTGCTTCTAACCCCTTTTATAAACAATGCTAAAGAAGTAGCAAGATGGTTGGGGGGCACCAATTCAGATGACATTAGCCTAACTCTGGATTGGCAACCGAATGACCGGGCTATAGGTATAGTGAAAACTGTCAAAGGTGCCCCTTTGAACAAAAGAAGTTTTGATTATAAACTTAGTTTCGAGACTGTACACACTAATCGTAAGACAATAAATGCGGACTGTGAAATTCCGATACCAAACCAGAGCGAAATTGCTAAAACATATGCTCAGGCAAGTAAATCTAGTGAAATTGCCGCAATCGCAGCACAGTTTTTTCAGGAGAGGGGTCCTGTAATTCTAATGCACAGCAGAATAGACTGGGTTTGGGCATTGGCAGATAAATTAAAAATTGAAGAAAATCGACAGACAAATTTGCATGATGACATCAGATTGCTTCAGGATTACCTTGGGTTGGAATTGGGAGAGAATTTTCCTTTAATCGATTTGTTGGAATACGGTATTGCAGTACATCATGCAGGGTTGCCAGAAGAGGTTCGCATAATTATTGAATGGCTCTTTCAAAAGGGAAGATTAAAATTTTTGGTCGCAACAACAACCATTGCACAGGGAATTAATTTTCCTGTCAGTGGAGTGGTCATGGCTTCGCATCAATTTTTCAGTCAAAATGGTGTGGTGGATATGAGTCCGGAAGATTTTTGGAACATAGCGGGTAGGGCAGGTCGAATTTCTCAGGGCCAGCTCGGAATAGTGGCTCTGGCTGCTGACAATGAAGAAAAAGCAGATAAATTACAAGATTTCATAAATAAGCAAACAGAAGATTTGAACTCTGCATTGATAAGGATGTCGATTGAGGCTGAAGACAAGCTAAATGATTTGGGAAAGTTGGTATACAGCAAACCTGAGTGGTCCAGTTTTTTGCAGTATCTGACACATTCATACCAACAAATGGGGAAACCGAGTACCTTTACCCAACAGGTTGAACAAGTATTGCGAGGTACCCTTGGTTTTGAAAAACTCAAAACCAGGAACAGTAGCATCGCACAGAAACTATTAAATGGAATTCACAAATACTGTGATGACATTCAGAAGGCTAATCAACCATTGGGTTTGGTCGATAGCACAGGTTTTTCCCTCCAAAGCGTAAAGACAATATTGGCAAACCGTGGTGGAATTAACGAATCTTCCTGGAATTCAACTACCCTTTATGCGTCTGATAATTCAACTTTGCAAGATATGATGGGTATCCTTTTACGAGTACCAGAAATTCGCGATGATTTAAAACAAATAATCGGAGATAATAATCCGGATGGAAATAAATTGGCAGAAATACTTAAAGATTGGGTAGACGGATCGCCAGTAAATAAAATAGCGGATACTCATTTTGATGGTGATGTAACAAAATGCGGTCAAATGCTTTTTGGAAACCTTGCCCAAACTGCTTCATGGGGTCTCAGTGCTCTCCTGTCAATTACCGCCAATAATTTGGATGAAGAGGAAAAAAAAGAACTGAACAATCTACCTGCCAGAGCCTACTATGGGGTGAATAGCAATGAAGCCATCAAAATTAGATTACTTGGAGTTCCACGATTGGCAGCTGCTGAATTAGCCCAAAAGCTACACCCATTCATTGATGAACCGATTTCAAAACTAAGGAAGCAGTTAAATGGTTTAAGTCAAACCGAATGGAACCAAGCTATGGGGGAGAGAGGAAAAATCTATTGCAAGGTCTGGAGAATTATTGAGGGTATTGAATAAGATATCGGTACTGTGAATTTCAGGAACAAAGGAAGTGATTATGTCATACATTCTGGCAATTGATCAGGGTACAACTTCATCCAGGGCAATATTGTTCGATGAGGAGTTCAATCCGGTTTCAACCTCCCAGAAGGAATTTGATCAACACTATCCAAAATCTGGCTGGGTTGAACACGACCCTAGTGATATTTGGAGAACAACCATTGCAACTTGCCGGGAAGCCCTTGAAGGCCAGGATACCTCAGAAATACTGGGGGTAGGAATAACCAATCAAAGGGAAACCACCCTGATTTGGGACAGAAACACAGGCCAACCGGTTTACAATGCCATTGTCTGGCAGGACAGACGTACTTCCGATTATTGTTCCAAACTCAAGGAAAGGGGCTTGGAACAGGAGATTACCGAGAAAACAGGTCTGTTGCTGGATCCCTATTTTTCGGCCACCAAAATAAGGTGGATATTGCAGAATGTTGACAGGGCAATGGAAAAGGCCAAAGCAGGTGAATTGCTCTTTGGCACAGTTGATGCCTTTTTGATCTGGAAACTGACTTGCGGCAGGGAACATTTAACCGACATAACCAATGCATCCAGGACATTGCTGTTCAATCTCGTCGAGGAAAAATGGGATCAAGACCTTCTGGACCTGTTTGAAATACCTCGATCCATACTGCCGGAAGTAAGGGAATGTGCCTCTGAATTTGGTACCACCCAAGAACAGCATTTTGGGGTTGAACTTCCGATCAGGGGTGTCGCCGGAGATCAACAGGCAGCCACAGTAGGGCAGGCATGTTTCAACCCTGGAATGTTGAAGGCAACCTATGGTACAGGTTGTTTTGCATTGCTAAATACAGGTGATACCCTTGTACCTTCCAAAAACAGGCTTTTAACCACCATTGCCTATAAAATAGATGGTCAAACACACTATGCACTTGAAGGTTCAATTTTTATTGCCGGTGCCGTTGTTCAATGGCTTCGCGATGGATTGCAAATAATCAGTGATGCTGGCGAAACCCAAGCCCTTGCCTCGGAAGCAGACCCGCAACAGGATGTCATTCTGGTTCCGGCCTTTACCGGTTTGGGAGCACCTTATTGGGATTCCGAATGCCGTGGGGCATTGTACGGTATTACCAGAAATACCGGTCCTGAGGAACTGGCAAAGGCGGCATTATCCAGTGTGGCCTTCCAGACCGTAGATTTGTGGGAAGCCATGAATATGGATTATCCCGGATTGAAGAATGTCGGACTCAGGGCAGATGGTGGCATGACCGAAAGCAATTATACCATGCAGAAAGTTGCTGATTTCCTCAATACCACCGTGGAAGTTCCGAAGGTTACTGAAACAACGGCCTTGGGAGCGGCCTACCTGGCTGGCTACCAGTCAGGATTGTTCACCTCGCTGGATGAAGTCGGTGAAAAGTGGGCACGTGCGAAAAGTTTTCAGCCGAAAATGGATACAACCGAGAGGGGTAAAAACCTTGCCAGTTGGAAAAAGGCAGTTGCCAGAACCTTGACCAACCCTGCTTGATTATTGATTTACATTCTCCTTCCTGAATTGTTATAGACCTATGCAAACCCCAAAAGTTATCCACATGTAAATTGCCTGACCTGATAGATTGGGGCACTTTTTTCTTTCGGGTTTCACCAAAATGGACATTGTTGGAATCAAACACTGATTTCAATGGATGTAATTATGAAACTTATTTTGGTGGCTGCCATACCGGTACTTCTTGCAATGAGTACCCAGGTTCTTGGCGATTGGGCCTATGACATGACCAGCCCAAAATGCAGCGATGAATCAAGAAGGCTGTTGGCGGAAAGTACCAGAAACCAGATTGAATACGCGGTAAGAAGGGCTGAAGCCTCCATAGATGTTCCCACTCCTGTTGGTGAACTCGGCTGTCTTGCAGGTTTGATGCAATTGCCTCTTGGAACTTTTGCTTCAACAGGGAACTTGGGTGGTATCTTCAACACCTCACTGAACAGTCTGGTCAACTCCAACGGGAATATAATCAACCAGTACTGTGCACGTGCTGAACGCGAGTGGCGCAAGGCAACCAGATCACTTGGGCGGAATAACAATTCTTACAACAAATTTGTTCTGCCAAGCTATTTCTCGACACGAATGACAAAGTACGAAACGGATCAGGAGAATATTCCAACTGATTCAATCGTAAGTGAAGCGAATGCACCAGCCACTGGGGGTACAGTAAACAGTGCCCAACAAACCCCAGTCAATCAACAGGTATCATCAGGTACTCATACCCAAAATGAAGAACCGCTGGGTGTGGATCAATCCATAGAAGGAATCTGGGACACGATTTACGGGAAGGAGTCAAGCCAATGATAAATATTAGGAAATCAACTTGCATCAAACTGCTTGTTCCGTTTTTATTCCTCATGACTGTTGCCTCTCCTGGATGGGCAATCTTTGGTCCTGGATGTCAGTGTGGTACCATCGGGTCGTTTCATCAATCGACCCGATACCATGTAAGCAAGGAAGCAACAAAGGCCGCCAAAGATATAATTGAAGCCTTGCAGGCTCACTCCCGTCAACAAAGTTCATATCTCGACAGACAGGTCGAGGCACAAAAAAGGTTGGTGGATGGTGAACAGCAAAACCATTCAATGCGTCTTAGGGAAGAGTTTCGGGCAGAGGCGGAAAGTGGCAGGTATGATCCGAATGGGGATTTTTGCCATCTGGTTGACCTGTCATTGATCAGGGAAAGGAATAGGGTCAAAAAGGTACCTCCCCAAGTTATTACGAGGGCAGTGGGTGACTGGTCTGGAGGTAAGCCGGAAATAGTCAGGAAAAACGGAATTCACCTTGCGGCGTGGTTGCATAGGGAAAAAGAAGCCATTGGCTCAATCGGGGCTATTGAGCAACCTACAACCGACTGGGGTTTGGTAAATGATCATGCAACCATAGCAGCAGATCAACCAAAGGTAATGGAAGCCGTTTACAGACTTGTTGCAAATACGGTAGACCCACTCCCTCCCATTCCACTCTCCGAACAAAATCTGCAAACCCCTGGTGGTTTGTCGGAAGCTGTGTTGAGGGATTCAATTGCAGCCAGAAAGCAGGCAGCTGCATCCCTGATTGAATATGTCATTGGCCTCTCATTGCCAAGTGAATCTTCGGAGGGATACAAAACTTTGGCCAAACAATCCTATTACCAAGCCGAGATACCAGATCGGATAAGCCAGTTGCAGGCTTTGGATATACGTACATCGGGGTATTTTTCACCAACCGTGGAAACACTGCAGGCAAGACATGAGAAAAACGAAAGAGCCCTGTTGCAAGACCTGATTGACTTGAACAGCCTGAATACACGCTTGAATTATTTGAGGCTGGTTCAGGAAACCAGAACCTCAATTGCCCTTGCCGCCATTCTGGGCACCATAACTGATAATTCCTATGGGAATATTGCTCCTCAATAAAGGCATTTATCATCAAGGTCCAATCCGATAGAAACAAACCATTTCCGACAATGAAATACTAAGGAAGAGACAGATTTCAGAAACAGAGCCAGTCAATTCATATCTGAAGGCAACCAAAAACAACCTACTCATACAGACCTTGTCCAGACCAGATGTATTTGTTGCCCTTATTGTGCTTGGATACTGTTCCTTTCTTTTTGTACCGGTTATTTGGCTTGTTGTCATCCCCCTCGATATTGTCTATACCTTGTGGTTCTTCAACCAGAAGGCAAGGCTTCCATACAGGTTGCCTGCCAGCTGGCAAAAAAAGGATTATTCCAATCCTGAACCTGGGGGCAATGGCAGGTTTCGAAAGGGTGAAGGACTTCTCTTTCTGGGTAATGATTACGACAGTAATGAAGAGCTGTGGATTTCCAACGAAGATGCCAGAAGGCATGCCCTGGTCCTGGGAACCACGGGATCAGGCAAATCATTGACAAGTGACACACTTGTCCTTGGAGAATATGGCTGGGTCCCCATTGGCAATCTTGAACCCGGAAACAGGATCAGAATTCCATCAGGCAAATTGACCAAGGTATCAGGTGTTTTCCCGCAGGGTAAACTTCCTGTTGTCAGAATACATTTCGAGGATGGCAGGTGGGCAGAATGTTCTAGGGATCATCTCTGGTTGGTCAAACGCCATGTCGAAGCGGATTGTCTCAGTACACATGAAGTGCCCAAATGGGAAACAATGAGTGCAGGTGATCTGGGCATACAGCTCGAAACCGGCAGGTTGTCAGGTTCAACCAAACCATTGGTCCGTTATTTCATCCCCGTTATTGATGACATACCGGGACCCGGAGGCAGACCCAACAAGTTGACTGTCAGGGACCATGCAACAAGAGGCATGGGTTGGAAAACCAGTGACCTTGATCAGAAGGGTACAGCGTCTGAAAGGAAAGATTGGCTACGGGAGTTTCTGACACTTCGGAACAAAACCAAGCCGATAGAGGTGATTGACGGTTCCCTGAAAATCCCTGTTGTTTCAAGTAAGGAAGGCATTCAACTCAGATATCTCATTTGGTCGCTGGGAGGCTTGGCCTTACAGCTGATCGTCGAAGGAAGGATTTATATCAAGGCTTCCCTATCAGGATTAATCAAAAACTCTGATGGGGATTTTGAACTCACCGATAAATATGAAAAACCTGGATTGGAAATAGTCGAGGTAGAGGGTTTTTACTCTCAATCGGAAGCCCTGGTCAAGAGGGAACATATCAAGAGACAGGTTGCCTTGGGCAAAATGACACCCTGTCAGGGAAGTGAAATGACAAAATCCTTCAAGGTTCTGGAAAAGGATATGACATGTATCAAGGTGGAATCCGCTGAGGGACTGTTTGTGATGGAATCCTACCTTGTTACGCATAATTCCGAATTCCTATTGGGTTTGGTTTCCCAATCAATCATGTGGAACTCGGGTTTTCTGTTCGTGGATGGCAAGGGTACCACGGAATTTCATGGCAGAACATGGTCACTGGCATCCAAATTCGGCAGGGAGGATGATTACCGTATCCTGAATTTCACCGATCTCGGAGGCAATCAGGACAAACGTGCCGGTGGACCAGATGTTCAGTCCAATACCCTGAATCCTTTTTCACATGGTACTCCAGATCAACTGATGAACCTTATCGTCTCCCTTATGGGCAATGCCGCTGGTGGTTCTGACATGTGGAAACACCGGGCCATGTCACTTGTAACTTCAGCAATCAGGGCTCTTTGCGAAATGAGAGATGCCGGAGATGTACTTTTGAATGTTCAATCAATCAGGGATTATCTCCCACTAGGTCAAGGTGTAGACAAAACTCATTTGGTGGATGGTAAAATCAATTGCATTGCAGATATACCGGATGAAGCATGGAAGGATATAAGATCTAGGGGAGGTATGATTGAACTTTATCTGCGTTCACTGAAAGGGGAATTTTCAGATACCTCAAGATTGGCATTGAAAGGATTTTTTGACTCATTGCCCGGATTCAACCTCTATAACGCAATCAATGGACTGCCACAGGAAAGCAAGACAGTGGAACAGCATGGCTTTTTGTCCATGCAACTCACCAAACCGTTGGGATCCCTTGCTGATGATTATGGGCATATTTTCCGAACACCCTTTGGTGAGGTTGATATGGAGGATGTAGTCTTAAACAGACGCATATTGGTTGTTCTATTACCTGCTCTACAGAAAGCACCGGAAGAAATGAGGAGCTGTGGCCGGATCATCGTGGCCGTTCTCAAAATGATGATGGGGAAGGTTTCCGGTTCAGCCATCATGGGAAGCAAGCAGAAACTTGTCGATGCCAAGCCAACCAGATCCCCCACACCATTTATGGTCATTCTTGATGAAGCGGGATATTACATGGTCAAGGGCATTGATACCATGATGGCACAGGCCCGTTCCCTCGGATTCATGATCGTGGTTTCCGGCCAGGATATGGCTGCCATGCAGGCGGTTTCACCACAAATAGCTGAATCCGCCGCGGCCAATTCGCGTTTGACCGTAGCAGGAGCCATGGAGGATGCCCACAAGACCTGGGATTTTCTTCGCAAGAAATTCTCGACCCACAGGGTTCCCTTGGTATCTGGTAGAAAGCAAAAACCCGGACTGTTTGGAACCAAGTGGGTTGATCGCCAAGATGCGGAATTCGTTGTGGAAAGCAGGGTAAAAATAGGTGATTTGCAAAAGCTGAGGGAGGGTGAGTTTTATTTCATGATGGGATCAGTGCTGGTCAAGGCCCGATCCTTCTATACAGGTCAATACTGGATACCGAATATAAGGGCCAACAAGTTCCTGCTGGTACGCGGTCCTACCGACAAGGCACCGGGCTTGGACCAGTCGAGGGATGTGAATTTCATGGAGTCGGTCGAGGCCATTACCGAAACTCTCCTCAGTGATGATCTACTGGCACAAAGGCAGGAGGAATTACCCCCTTCTTTCCCTGATGAGTTGCTATTGGGCATTCTTCTTTCCGAAAATGAATTAAGAAAAGGAACACAAATTCAAGAAGGAAGCAAAGGTATATTGGACAATTATTTCGCAGGTATGGTTATGGGCAGTCAGTAATATACTATTCAATGACCAAAACTTGATTTATTAAGATGGTAACCTAGGAATTTATAAATGTTATTTATATTCAGTAAAAAGATATCGATCAAATGGCAATTATTCGATTTCACTTTTTTTAAGCCCTTCCCAAGGACATTTATTGCGAATTTCTTCATCCTTTTATTTTACCATATACTGATCTGGAAATAGAGGGTTTTTTCTTTTGAAGCTTTTCTTATTTTTCCGGGTATGGTTTTTCTATTTCTCTAGGGAGAGGGAAGTTATTTTCACGAATTATTTAGATGCGTTATAATTCAATGTACAGTATTAGTAGACTAGTATCTCAACACTTTTGAAATGATGTTGTGGTGTATTGATACTCATTACACTCAGATATCAAGGATTTGGATAAAAGAACAATGAAAATAGTACAGATGTTCAAAAACCTATCTTGATTAAAAAGGAGTTTGAGCAACCTCAAATAACTTTACGGAATTATTTAAGGGAATTTTATTCTCAAAATCTTTTTGGTACATCATTACAGAACAGTACTGTTGGTAAAGCAATGATTGAAAGCATAAATGAAAAATCCATTGACCCAAACGATCCTCTCCTAAAGGAGCTAGAATCTTTCTATCAATTAGATGATAATTGGGATGGAGAAGGTGCAAACAAAATACCTCAAGTTGCTATTTTACAAGCTACACATTTTCTCCGAGATTTTTTAGATTCAAATCCCAAATTAAGACCACTGGATGTGGCTGCAAGTTCTTTAGGAGAGGTTGTAATCTATTGGGGTACTGGCAAGAGTTATAAAGAAGTAACTTTTGACGGCGAAGGAGGAGGTTTTTTCTGTTACGAAGAGAATGATAAAACTTATTCCATTGAAGATAAAGAAAATCCCGAGGATTCATTGTTAGAAAATTCTTGGTTTAAGCAAGTGATCAAAAAACTTAATGAACTGTAACTATTCAGCACTCCTGCAATGAAGTTGCAGTTTAGGCAGGAATGCCAACCAATGCAATGGCACTGTTCATGCCAATGGTACATACGGTGATTGTCTCTTTGTGGCAGGTTCGTGATTCCCCGGCAATCCGGAAATGTCCTATCCCGGTGCCTTGACGGGGAGGTCCACCTCAAGTGACGCATCAGGCTTCTGTGAAGGCCGGCGAAGTGTGTCCAGCATGTTCTAGCCCTGCGTGCCGTCGCCGGAACCGTCCTGATAATGGTGCGGCTGATCGCTCCCTCCCTGCTGCGGTGACACCCTAAGATCCAATTTCGCGATGTTGTTCGTAGCGGGAACAGGCGGATTGCGGGTGAACAGGAGGACGGCATCGCGGTCCCGCAGGCGTGTGACCCTTGCGCCGCCTAATCCTTCTCCGTTTGCCTGGTGATGACAACGGTTTCAGTGATTCGCGATGCCGGAGACCATCCTTGACAATGTGGTCGTGACTGTCCCGGGTCTCCCCCGGGACATGGCCACGGCACATGCCGTGACTGGCAAAATGCGGCATCCCGAAGCAGGACTTCCGGCAATCATGCACGACAATGCCCATGGCTTAAGTCATCGCGTCACTACGATCCCTGCCGATCCCGAAGTGCATCAATAGACCTGTACACGCAACATGCAGCCAGTGGATCCTGCCCCCGGTCTAGAGACCGGCCCCATCCATGTGGACGACCTGGACACGGACCACCTTCCTAACATACTCCCCAGGTCCACGGAACCCGCCGGCCATCCGTGAAGCCATGTCGACGATCGTTCCTTCCGACGGTTTAACGCCGAAAACATCCTTGAATGTTCCAGACCATGCTCGCAATGGCTGCAGCCGGAGGGGAAATGGTTCACGACATGGTCGGTCCCGTCGGAACAGCACAGTGTCTTTCCCTTGCGGCCCTTCTGGCCACCCGGCTTTCGCCCCTTCACATTGGTGCGCTTCAGTGCCGGGGGCTTGCTGCTGTTCCTGCCAAGATGTAGTTCAAGGTCGGATATCAACTCGGCCTGCCTGGCCATGGTCTGTTCCAATTCCACGCCGACATTCCTCAATTCCTGTAGTTGACATCCCTGCTCCCGTATTGTTGCATCCCTGGTAGAAAGTGCCTCCAACAAGGCTGCCACATCTTTTGCTTGTGAAAAGGGGAGACGCAAAGTCATGTACCTGTATTGAATTGTTTGCCCCAATGGTTTCGGACCTGCGGCTCAGGCCGTCTGATCAAGGACAGAAAACAGGCTTGACTTGCAGGAGGTCAGCAGGAACAATCAAACTGTCCAGGATATTGAATGATTAGATACCTGGATAGTTACGAATTATTGGTTTGATTTGGGCTTATAATTCCTTGAATGGGAACAGGTTACCATTCGTTTGTAAAAAACAGCTTTGATAATACATAATCATATCGCTTTGAAATATTAGAGTCTGAATGAATGCATATACAAAAAATAAAAATCAAAAATTTTCGTCTTTTAGAGAATGTAGAACTTAGCCTTGAAAGGAGAACAACTGTAATTGTTGGGCGAAACAACAGTGGAAAAACTTCTTTAACAGAGCTATTTCGAAGGTTGTTAAATGATAAGTTTCCAAGTTTTAAGTTAGAGGATTTTTCGTTATCATCGCATGATAATTTTTTAAAGGCATACGAGCAATTTATAGCTGACCAAGAAGAAACTACCGTAAAGAATACTCTTCCGGTTATAGAAATTGGTTTATCTGTGGATTATGAAAGCGACACCTCATCATATGGGCCTCTGAGTGATTTCATTATTGACCTGAATCCTGCATGTAATGAAACTCTGATCAATGTCCATTATCAACTGGGAAGAGGTAAGTTGCAAGTTCTGTTTGACGGTATAAAAATAGATCAAGATACTCCAATTGCAGAAAAAAAGGCAGGCTTATTAAAGGAAATAAGAGATCGTGTACCCAAGTTATATCAAGCTAAAATTTACGCACAAGACCCAAACGATCAATCAAACCAAAAAGATCTAGAGGTCTCCAAGCTTCATGTTCTATTACAATCTGGTTTTATTAATGCGCAACGTGGTTTGGCGGATGCAATAGGTAGCAGGGGTGCTGAACAGAAACAAAACAATATTTTAGGCAGTATTTTAGAACAGCTTTTTTCAGCGGCAAATAATTCAAACCGCCCCGAAGATCAGCAGATAATTGCCGATCTACAAGGGGCTATTTCTAATATTCAAGCAAACATAGATAAAGGATTTAACCAGCAACTTGAAAAGCTTCTTCCTACATTTAAAATGTTTGGCTATCCTGGTTTAAACGAATCAGGATTATTGACAGAAACAATATTAGATGTGGAAAGGTTACTCAAAAACCATACTAAGGTACATTATTCTGGGATAAACGGTATCAAACTGCCAGAAGCTTATAACGGTCTTGGTACTCGAAACCTCGTATACATACTGCTTCAACTTTTAGAATTTTATAAAAACTTCATGGCTAAGGAATCTACTCCAGGAATACATTTGGTATTTATTGAAGAACCTGAAGCACATTTACATCCACAAATGCAAGAAGTGTTTATAAATCAAATTGAAGAAATTTCAAAAGGGTTTGCTCAAGTTTATGACACTGAAAAATCTTGGCCAGTGCAGTTTATTGTAACAACTCATTCACCACATATGGCTAATAAAGCAAAATTTGAAGCAATGAGGTATTTCCTTTCGCGGCCCTGTAACGATGAAGGTTTAATTCATAAAACTGAAATAAGAGATTTAAATGAGGGGCTTTCGGGTACATCAGAATCTGATAAAGATTTTTTACATAAGTATATGGTACTTACAAGTTGTGATTTGTTGTTTGCCGATAAGATCGTACTTATTGAAGGACCAACTGAACGAATTATGCTACCAGAAATCATTAGAAAAGTAGATTCAAACTCTGATGCAAATGAGCTGAAATTATCAAGCCAATATTTATCTGTTATGGAAGTTGGTGGGGCTCATGCCCATATATTTTTAAATTTACTCAATTTCTTGGATCTCAGCACGCTAATCATAACAGATATAGATTCAGTGGATAAATATAATAATAAAGCTTGTGAAGTTTCAAAAGGGAATAGAACAAGCAATAGATGTTTACAGGAATGGTTTCACTCGGATATTAAACCCGCTGATCTTATTACAAAGACTGATAATGAGAAAACTAAAGGGCGGGTTAGGTTGGCTTACCAAATACCGGAAAATAATAATGCACCATGTGGAAGAAGCTTTGAAGATGCATTTATTCTTGCGAATTATTCAAAATTTGAGCTAGAAACCCCTGACTCCACAATTGCCTATAATAAAGCACAAAAGATTAAGAAAACAAATTTTGCCATAGAATATGGTATTGATAATACTGATTGGGTTGTTCCCCTTTATATAGTACAAGGGCTTCACTGGTTGGCAACTACAGAAATTCTACATCCACAGTATAATCAAAACTGACCAGTCGAGAATGTTGCATGATAGTTGACACTGTCTTAAACCCTGCTGAGCAGGCTGCAGAAATAGCACTGGAAAAAATTCGAAAATGTATCAGTAAAAGAAAAAGCTTCTTGCTTGAGGCTGGTGCAGGTGCAGGAAAAACATACTCACTTATCGAAACACTTAAGTACCTTATAATGGAAATGGGTAATGATTTGGTAAGCAAGCATCAACAAATTGCCTGTATTACCTATACGAATGTTGCTGCCAATGAAATAATGGCAAGAACAGATAGTCATCCGGCCATTCATTCATCAACGATACATCACTTTTGTTGGTCTTTGATAGAGAATTTCCAGCCTTATTTGCGCGAAAAAATATCAGAGATAAACAAATGGCATGAAAAAATCGGAGAAGTGGGCGGTATTAATGACAAGGTTGTCAAGTATACTACTGGTTACAGAAAAATTGATGATGAAGAAATCACTCTGCACCATGACGATATTTTATCTTTTATGGTGATGATCCTGAATGAGACAAAATTCCAAAACCTATTTACAAAGCGTTATCCTTTTTTGTTTATAGATGAGTACCAAGATACGGAAATAAATTTTTCTGATGCTTTAAAGAATTGTTTTTTAGATACAGGTACAGGCCCTTTAATAGGTTTCTTTGGTGATCACTGGCAAAAAATTTATGGTGCAGGCTGCGGTAAAATCGAGCATCCAAAGCTTGAACGGATTGGTAAGGAGGCAAACTTTAGATCCGTACCAATTATTGTCAATTCACTCAATAATATCCGACAGGACTTGCCTCAAATGGTCCGTGACCCAGAAGCATCAGGGGCTATTAGCATATACCATACAAACAACTGGCAGGGAACGAGGCAAACTGGTGGACATTGGGGCGGTGATCTTCCATCTGAAGATGCACATAATTATTTAGAAAATCTTAAAGGCCTGTTGGAAGGTGAAGGGTGGGAATTTTCATCTGATAAAACCAAAATTTTAATGCTGACACATAATGTTCTTGCTGCTGAACAAGGATACAGAAACCTAACTGATGTTTTTCGTTTTACTGACTCATTCATCAAGAAAGAAGATCCGCATATTGCCTTTATGGTCGATAAATTAGAACCAGCATGTAGAGCTTATCAAAAAAAATGCTATGGAGAAATGTTTTCTCTATTGGGATCACGGACACCACTTTTGAGTTCAAATCACGATAAAAAAGTATGGGTAAAAGAAATGAATACCCTGTTGAATTTAAGGGAATTTAAAACGGTAGGTGATGTTATGGATCACCTTATCGAGAAAAAACGACCAAGCTTACCGGAAAGTGTAGAAAATAAAGAACAAAGGTTACAGGAATGGTTATTAAAATCCTCGGATGAAAGAGAAGAAAGTCGTACTTTGTCAGAATTGAGCGATCTTAGGAAAATTAATTACAGTGAGGTTATAGCACTTACAAATTTCCTGACTGAGTCCACTCTCTTTAGTACTAAACACGGTGTAAAGGGAGTTGAATTTGAAAATGTACTAGTCGTATTCGGCAGGGGTTGGAATCATTATAATTTCAATCAATTCTTGGAATGGGCAAGTGGAACCATTCCGGCTGGCAAAGAACCAACTTTTGAACGAAACCGTAACCTATTTTATGTTACATGTTCTCGTCCCAAAAAACGTTTATGCCTACTCTTTACTCAAAAATTGAGTCATAGTGCTATAAAGACTTTGGAGCAATGGTTTGGCACTAAAAATATTTTTGCATTGCAATAATGTAATTGTATTTCTGATTTAACCTTTCATTTCCGGTCTTTGCTACATTTTCACCATAATCATGAACTGCAATATCAGTTCTTATAAGCCATTTTAAAACAACTGATAAAGCATAAATACTTTTTTTCTTGTCTAAAGATTCAAATGTTAAAAACTGCTCAGGACCGAATATACCATCAATAAAACTTACTGGGTATAAAACTATCCGACATAACTTGTCATTAGATTGCACAGAATAGTCCCTAGTAAAAAATATTGTGCTTTATGCACTTTGAGACTTAGTTTGTAAAATCAATCGCTCCATAATTTTGTCAAATGGAAGGTTCCCATCTTGTGATAAGACCTCTTCATAAGAGTCCTTTCCATCTATGGAAAGTTCCATCAGGTCAACTGCATCATCAGCCACAATAAGGTACCTTTTAATTTTTCCCAAAACCCAAGTATAGGCAAGTGCTTCTCCATTTTGGTTTATTATTTTAGGCGGGGGAATTTTTAATTGTTCCTTTAAAAAACCAAGCAAATTTATAGCCCTAGTAGCAATTTTCTGGTCTAAATATAGTTGATCCTCTTCAGGTAATCTTGTCATTTGATCAATTGCCTGATGTATCTTCAAATAAACACGAACATCCCAATTTGATAACAAATGATTGAGATTATTATGATTATCCTTACGAATAAAAGTCCAATTGTTTTTGTTTCCATCGGTTTCATTTGCAGAATATTCCTCTACCCAATGAAGCATTGGGTTGGTAGATTCTAAATTTGTATACTTGTACATTGTGGTTCTCTATTTATTAAAGAAGCTGATGTGAGGGTTTTTAACAAAAAATAAAGTTTCATTGCATAACGTTTGAAAAATACTTTGTTGTGTGCTTCACACTAAACACTTTTCCTGTCGGGACAGGATTAAAATCCAACTGTACTTGTACACCGTATTTTTTTCATTTGTCATAACTTCATCGCCAGTTTGCATGTTCTTCATTACAAGTGATGACTGTACTGTAGAAAAATTTGCAATGCGGTTGATATCTACTCCGCCTTTAATCTTTTTTCTTCGATTCAATCGTATTTGTAATTCATTAACCCCACAGGATTCAAAGTAATATCAAACATTTTAACTAATTTGCGATTTACATTGACAATGGAATTCATTGTAAAAATTAGTGTTGGTAATATAGTCAACCTTGTTGTTTCGCATAAGAGGTCACCATCTAATCCCCTAATCCTATTTTGTATCTCACCTAAAGTTGGTTTAATATCCAATAGATTTGGAAATGGAGGATCGCTCACTTCCATCCTAGGTTCAATAATCCAAAATCCCTGCCGGGTTCAACATTAATTGTTTTTATTTCAGTTTCTGCTACCCCTGTAGCATTGTTTGAAAATGGAAATTATGGGTTGGGAACCCGGCTTTCCATGTAACTATCAGGTTCTTGGTCAGTTAAGGCTCCAAACAATTTCTCAACAGGTACGTCCGATGAGTTAGTAACAAACCACCCAAACTGTATATTTCGTGCTTTCCATATTTATCCGATTCTTTATGATAAATAAATCTAGTGTATTATGATTTTTTGTCTTGGTTATCAAATAGAGAGAAACCCTTCAGTTTTAAATTGGTATTAAAACTTTTGAAGCTTGTTCAATTCGATTAATATCATTAAATAATTGTAATCAGGTCAAACTACATTTGATCGATTTCAAAGCCGTGGGAAACCGGGTAGCGTTGTTTTCTGAAGCCTTTGGCAGGGATGTAGTTGCCTATCAGGTGGGTTTTGATATAGCGGTGCAAATGCATTACTTTCAGTCCCCTGCTTTCCAGCCAGATGTTGAATGTTGCGGCTGAAACAAACAGGGTTATGGTCCATACCTTCAGGTGAAGGATTGCCAATATTAGAAAGAGTACTATTCTGGGGTCCAGAAAAAAGAATCTGGTTGGTCTTTGTGTTTCCCGCCAATAGTTGTACTTGTCGGCCATATATTCAACCCTTTTCCTGATTGAGACTGCCTTGTTGAAAGGATCCAGTCTTTGGATAGGGTTCAACACCAAGCACTGAAGGGTCGCTGATCGAACGTTCAACAAGGCTGGGCCATTCATGGGATTCAATTGAAAGCATTTTTTCTCTTACCTCTGGAGTGAACTGCAGATATTCCCTTATGGCATGCAATTTTTGTTTGCCTGCAATGTCCGGCACCAGTTTTTGAACCATAATGACCCTCAAGGAGGTGATTATATCAATAATCCTGTGGGCCTGGTTATCTCCACTGAATGCTGACAGTAACCTTTGTATGGTGTTGGAAACCGAGTAGGAATGTGTTGTCGTATATACAAGATGTCCTGTTAAACTTGCTTCAACTGCTGCTGTTATTGTGGTTTTGTCTCTGGCTTCACCTATTATGATTATATCCGGTTTCCTACGAAGGGCCGAACGTACTCCACCAGCAAAGGTGGGTATATGAAACCCTACTTCGGATTGACCGACGATTGTGGGTGATCCGGATTCCCTTGCCGTTATATCCCTGTAGGTAAATTCAATGGGGGATTCGATAATGACAATCTTCTTAGGTGTTTGCCTATCTTCAAGATGGTGTCTTACCATTGCTGCAAGGGTTGAGGATTTACCGCCTCCAGTTGATCCCGAAACAACGACAAGACCATCGGATGGAGTAAGGAGACTTGTTTCCATTTTGGCAAGTCCAACACAGTCTGGGCATGGTGTGTAATTGGGCAGGATACGGATGGATATTTCAACCCCTGTAGCATCCCATCCCTGGACACCTACGGCATTTACACGAAACCTTTGTTTGGGGCCAGAATCCGGTTTGATTTCATAGGCAAAGTCAAGGATTTTCTGACCACTGATTTCAGCCAAGGCGTTGGCACTCCGGTATAGTTCTTCCAAAGTTGTCTGGATATCCGAAGGAGACCAGTATCTGGTTTTAACCAGATACAGGATACCTTCAATCAAAACCCTTGGTTGTTGATCTGTTTGCAGGGTTATGTCCGAAGCCCCACTGGCAACACACGACATCAGGAATGATCTCAGCTGGCGTCTGGTTAATTTACCAATTTGAGGTTCAACCATCAATGCTTGTCTGGTTTGATGATTTGTCCTGAAGGGAATTACCGCTTTCCCACCTAGGGATATTGGTTTCTCTGAGGTTGATGACTTGAGCATATTATGAGTTCAGAATGGTTCGGATTTAGAGGTGATTGGTTTCATTTTTTGCTTGGGTTGAATGCTGAAATGTGCTTTGCATGATTGGCATCCGGGTAGTGTGTGTTCATTGTTCATAAGGTCAATCCGGGATTGGTATTACTCCAAAATATGATTGGTCTTTATGGCCAGATTGTTACTTATGTCTGTCTTGTCTGGTATTCGCCATTTGTCAGGATTTGCCTCAAAGGTGGATTGGGATACAATCTGGACGATGCGGTTGTTTATCCTCAGAGAGTTCTTGTCCTTGAGGTTGGCCATATCAGCATTTACCACTATCATTCTGGTGATTATTCCATGGTTGACCAATTCAAGGTAGTTGAGCATACCCTGATAGGTTTGCTGGAGGTTTCCTATTCTTATCTTGAATTCATCATTGGCCTGGGACTCCCCCAACCGCCATCCATTGGCAAAATAATGATCAAACAGTTTTTTTTCGTCCTTATCCCTGGGAATAAGACTTGAGGGTGGGTTATTGATTGGGGTCGTTGGTATGAGGAGGTAGTCCCTCCAGCTTGGCAAGACCGGAATTAAACGTCCTGGTTGTTGAATGATGAGATATTCATCAGAAGATGTAAGGGTATTTCCGGTCGGATTGGTTTGTACTGCATTGTATGCTCTGGCAACTACCGGTGATAGCAGGTAGCCATTTCTGGCTTCCAGAAAACTTGCCACTCGTCCAAAGTCGAAAACAACCGAGAGATGGTTGCTTTGAGTCTCAAGTTTACGGGTCAAGTCCTTATACCGTTCCTGATAACCGGTCTGACTGCCAAACCCAAGTGCAGTTTCCTTGAGGGCATTGTAACGGAGTTTCTTGATCGGTAATTCCTGCCGATCCGAAAACAATCGTGAAAGGTAATAGTCGGAATCCCTTGGCGATTGGTCTGAGGGCATCAACTGATCCTGTCGTCCAATTGTTGTAGGTACATCCGGAAGTGGTTGGGATATTTTCTGTTGGGTTTCGCAGCTAGCCAGCAAGATGGCCATTACAGGGAATTTCAGGAGTGAACCAAGGTTGATCCGGCAATCAGAACGATACATAGACCAGTTTGATTTCGTCAGCGGTTATCGATAGATTGACCCAGTCGGGCAAAGTTTCATGTTCTGCTATGGTATCGATGATTTCATCCAGTGTCGAATCTTCCTTACTTAGATTAATCATTACAGGTGTGATTGGTCGTTTGCCTATTATCTCTACTTCCTTGTCATAACTCTGACCCAACAGCAGCACCAAGGTTTCCAGGAGACCATTCCATTTTATATCAATCAACCTCTCCTCCTTTTCAGTTGGTTCAGGTTGGTCTGATGATGACAGGGAAATGTCTTTGGTTTCCAGCTTCCTGATATTTTCCGAAATGTTTGCAACTGCATTCAGGATCATCAAGTCGGCAGGGTCCGGTTCTTTAATCGAGGGTGGTTCATTCCGTTGATTGGAAGAGGAACACCCAATTAGAAATACCAGTGACCCCCAGAGTAGAAATCCCTTAAATTGTTTTGAATAAGCAGTGATGCAGTTATTGACCATAATTTGGTCATAGCAGTGAATGGTGAAACTTCGGCCAGGAAAATAGGGTAAGGGTTATTTTATTGTGGATAACCTACAATCAGTAGAATGATGGTCGATATTTAATTAACTTTGGGCTGCTGAATCAACCAATAAAAAAATCACCTAAGCAACTGAGCAATAAAGCGGTTCTGACCTTCCGATCGCTGGTGAAATCCAGAAGGTTCGACAGCGCATGGGAAAGGATCATGGTGGAAATTGACAGGAGGGAATCCGACAATGACAATCGGGAAAAGCATGATCTGGCAAAGGCAGCCTGAAATGATCAATCATGTCGTAATATGAGATTCACACCCCAGAAATTGTGAACTGGGCCTTGTTACCACCAATTCATGTAGTAGTATTGAGCTCAATCTAGCATGGAACGATTGATAGATATTAAAAATGTGTTGGTATTGAAGGTACAAATGCCAGATTTGAGCAGAAACAACTGGAAGAACATACGGTATAAAAAATTACCAAGAATGAATTTCTTAGTTTTGGTCAAAAGGGTTGATTTGACCGTGGACCTAACCAATGAACTCTTTCTCAACATGGAGTACCTTAGTGCTAGTAAGGCGCTTGACGAAGGGATAACCGATGATATCATTGATATCCACTTCTCTCCCGGCATTTTTTTTCATTCTCTTATATTCTAGTGATAAGGCATCATTTTGCTTTACACCAGGAATATGACTAAATTTTTCCATTTTCCTCCAAAAAGAATGATTCTTTTATAATTTTTTAGTGTAATGAATCTGAATTTCGTAACATAATATTTCCCATTATTTGTACCATCAAGAGTTTAATTTTTTCCTTTCCTAATAGGACCTTATAGCTTATTCTGGAATTAGTGTTAGAGAAAAGATTTTCAAACAAATTTCAGTTACAGTACACTAGCTAAAAATAGAGGTGTGCATAATCTAGTTCAATTTTTAAGGTAGATCAAAGTTAGGAATAAATGGGTTGATCAGGAATTTGTTGGCTTCTTTATGCGAACAACCTCAAAACAAACTTGTCATCTTCAACAATTAATTCCGGTTCCGTTTGATTATGATTTCTCATGCAATTAATGATTTTTCTCGGTATTCCCATACCCATGCTTTCGAGATAGCCGTAGTCTCTCATTATGTCCTTGAGTTGTGGATTACGCGAGGATCTTGCCCCGGCCCGCATTTTCTCGGGAGTGATTCCAAATGGTGGGTTGCCAGGAGAAATAATTTCCAACCTGTCTTTATAGATTGATAGTTCAATGTCGGTTGAGCCAAATAAATAATCCCTGTGAATTAGAGCATTTACTACAGCCTCCCTAATAACTTCACAAGGATAAGTTAATATCTCTTCCCGACGGACACCATTCTTTAAATTAGTCGAAACTGAAGTGTTGCGTTTAACAAAATCCAACGCTTGTTCAACAAGTCCGGTTTCAATAAGTTCTCCTCTTTCATTCATCAGGGGTACCGCAGGTCCTCTTAATGTTGCCCGCTCTAAGGTAGCATTATCTTTCTCAATTGTTGGATAAGCCGCAGCATCAATTCCTGCTTGGTCCAAGAACCGGTTTGGTCTTTTTCCAAATAACAATAAACAAGCAAGGGTTAGACCCTGCTCCACCATTAATTCAGTATTGGTAAGGAGTTTTTGTATGCTGACATCGTCCCCCTCCTCAGGTATCTGTTGTTGACGAATACGGCCAAAGTAATCTCGCAAGCGTTTGTAATCCAAGTCTTGGAGCGTTGCCCCGGAAATCGGACACAATTCGGCCTTCAGAAGTTTGCGATTTTGAAAAAGTAAACCAAGTTCCTGATCAGAAGGGGCACGGCATTGGGATCCACTTCTGATATAATAATTCGTGCCTTTGTGCCATAAGCTATGTAATCCCAAGCCACGATTTACCCTAACGATAGCGACATCCTTGCCAGGTTCTACATCCTTGATGGTTTCGAAAAAAGGAGTGATGGGAGGTTTGACTTTTTCTCGACAAGTTGTAATCACCCATTCTTCAAGTTTTGATCTGGTTATGCCTGATATGGTTCCATCATCCTCAATTCCCAGTAGTACCATACCACCATCAGTATTCAAAAATGCAACAATTTCCCTTGCAAGTTTGGAATTTTCAATATCGTCCCTTTTAAACTCAACATAAGTACTTTCGGGGTTTCTTATAATTTCCAGTAATTCAGTCCGAGTTATCATGATCAAAACCCATATTTGGAGCAACAAATCTCAAAGGCTGTCTTACCTCCTTCCAAAATATCCT
Organism: Paracoccaceae bacterium; assembly: GCA_026710155.1. GTDB lineage: Bacteria > Pseudomonadota > Alphaproteobacteria > Rhodobacterales > Rhodobacteraceae > MPNP01. Next base: position 24,917 of record JAPORQ010000009.1, on the reverse strand, counting down.
CTACCAATTCACGAACAGGATTTGAGTTCAACGATCCCATAAGATAATTGGCAATTCCACCTTGCCCCACCTTGGTTTTATCGGTGTTAAAACCCAATATTAATTCGGTATCCCCCAAGATATTTTTCAGCACAACCGTTTACAATTGTGGCTGTAACATTCAAATACATTCATGATATAGGCAAAAATTCTACCTAAGTTCAATATATTGACAAGTTCAATACCTGAATAGTTACAAATCAATAAGGTTTGTAAAACCAACTTAATGTCATTTTCACAAGAAACTGAATCCCTGTTATGTTTTGCCGGAAATTAAGCGAATAAGAATACTTGTCTTGTTTGTTCGCAAGGTTAGTATCTATATTTCAAAGATTGATTGATTTTTTCGTAGGTACAGGAAATTTGAATAACAAGGTAGCCCTGATTACAGGGATAACAGGTCAGGATGGTGCGTATTTGTCTGAATTCCTTTTGGACAAGGGTTATCGGGTACATGGCATAAAACGACGTACATCACTTTTCAATACGGCCAGAATTGATCACCTGTTCGAGGGTGGGCCTGGATTGTCAGGTCAATTCGTACTCCATCATGGGGACATGACAGACAGCAGCAGCCTGATGCATGTACTGAATGCGACAAGGCCGGATGAAATCTACAATCTGGCGGCCCAAAGTCATGTTGCGGTTTCATTTGAAGAGCCCGAATACACGGCGAATTCCGATGCACTGGGTACATTGCGTCTGCTTGAGGCCATGAGAAACCTGGGACTGGAAAAGGATACCAGGTTCTATCAGGCATCAACATCCGAATTATACGGTCTGGTACGGGAGACTCCGCAAACGGAAACCACTCCCTTCTATCCCCGCAGTCCCTATGCAACTGCCAAACTGTATGCACACTGGATTACGATCAACTACCGCGAGGCATATGGTTTTTATGCATGCAATGGCATATTGTTCAATCACGAAAGCCCCTTGAGGGGAGAAACCTTTGTCTCCAAGAAAATTACCAGGGGGTTGGCCAGAATAAAGCTTGGTCTGCAAGACAAGCTGGTACTTGGAAATCTTGATGCCAAAAGGGATTGGGGACATGCTAGGGATTATGTCGAAATGATGTGGATGATACTCCAGCAGGATGAACCTGAAGATTATGTCATAGCAACCGGTGTTCAGTACTCGGTCAGGGATTTGATCAGGGTGGCTGCAGGTTTCCTGCAGATGAACATTACGTTCAAGGGCGAGGGGGTTGATGAAGTCGGTTATGATGACAAGGGGAATGGCATGATTTATGTAGACCCTAAATACTTCCGGCCTGCCGAGGTCAGTTCATTGCTTGGTGATGCTTCCAAGGCAAGAACCAGATTGGGCTGGCAACCCAAGGTGGTGTTCGAGGATCTGGTCAGGGAAATGGTTGGTGCTGATCTGGCTGCTGAACAAAAGGCAAATTCACTGTAAATGACAACACTCAAAAACAAACGTGTATTCGTGGCCGGTCACAATGGTATGGTGGGATCGGCACTCGTTCGCAGATTGGCTGAAGAAGAGTGTGCGATATTAACAGCTGACAGGATCGAACTTGATCTGACACGGCAGGAGCCTGTTGAACAATGGTTCAAAGAGAACAAGCCAGATTATGTGTTTCTGTCAGCTGCTAAGGTGGGTGGCATTTTGGCGAATTCGCAATACCCGGTGGATTTCCTGGCAGACAATCTGGCCATCCAGTCAAATGTCATTCGAAGTGCAGCCTCTAATGATGCAAGGAAACTCCTGTTCCTTGGTTCTTCCTGCATCTATCCGAAATTCGCCAAGCAACCCATTAAGGAAAGTGAATTGCTTGGAGGGCAGCTAGAACCAACCAACGAATGGTATGCTATTGCCAAGATAGCAGGCATCAAACTCTGTCAGGCCTACAGGGAACAATATGGGTTGGATTTCATATCGGCCATGCCCACCAATCTCTACGGCCCTGGCGACAATTACCATCCAGAAAACAGTCATGTATTGGCTTCACTAATCAAAAAGTTCTGTGAAGCGGTCGAATATAAGACAGGTACTGTCAATGTCTGGGGAACAGGTACTCCCCTAAGGGAGTTTCTGCATGTCGATGATTGTGCCGACGGCCTGGTGTTTCTCATGAAACACTACAATGGCCATGAGCATGTCAATCTAGGTTCTGGAGATGAATTGTCCATTGCCGAACTTGCCGTCCTGATTGCAGAATTATGTGGATATACCAAGGGTTACGAATTCGATACCACCAGACCTAATGGTACCCCCCGAAAACTCATGAATTCCTCCAAAATAAACAAAATGGGTTGGAAACCTCAAATTCCATTGAGGGAAGGCATCAGACAAACCATCAATGAATATCGCAAGATGAGGGCTTTTGTACATGTATGACAAGCTCATTCGGCAAAATCAAAAACTTGGATATGGGAGGAGGGTGATTTTCAACCTAGCCCATTGCACCAGTGTTTCATTGCGTCCATCAATTCATTGATCGGGAGTTTTTCTATTTTATCATCGGAATAACCCTCGGCCCACATTTTTTTATAGTGGGAACCCCAAAAATCATCAAATTCCCCTGTTACCATCCTATCGGTAACGTTTGGTCCGGAATTGTCAAATACCCTGATCCAGTAATACACCTTTTCAATTGCTTCATCATACCTTTTTTTATGGGTTTGAATATCACTACCAGAGAGATCGGAAATGAACTTCTGGTATCGGTATTGTTCTTCTTCCAGCACCAAAATCCTTTTTTGATCGAATGGAGTACCACCAAAGTTCCTGCATCCGAAATCAAGTCCAAGCTCGAAAGGCATGTTCATACGGTGGAGTTCACCTGAAGAGGTTGACATGCATCGGCTCAAATCATGGATGGAATATTTCGAACAGCGGATAAGTTCCTGAATCTTGTCCAAGCGGCTTTCACCTGAATCACTCCGCTCAGTGGCAATCCTTGGCTTGAATCCCAAACGTATCAGGCAGAAAAGGATTGCTTCAAGGATTAACTTGTATTCAATATCAAATGGACAATTGATAAAAACATTTTTATGGAAATCTTTATGGGGCAAACGGAAATCATCAAATTTGTGGCTGTGCGTCAGGAAAGTATGAATCATAATCCCGAATGCGACCGTCACGACCATGTATATAGAGTTCGGTGCGCTGGTTTTTGGCAATCCTGCGGGCTACCCTTATGGCATCATCTTGTTTATTGAATATCTTGGTCAACTTATCTGATCCAGTTCTCCGGACTGCCCATTTTCCTCCCCGGTAAACAACATGCTGTCCACTTGATGCCATCTTGTCCTCCGTTACCGTTTTCCTGTTATTCCAGATAATAGATAACAATCGGAAAGATGTCAATTATCTGAAAAAAACTTCCACTGAATGGCATCCCGGCATGTTCCAGTGGCTATCTCCCCAGCCACCAGGGTTTACAGTCCGGTCTGCCCCTCCTTGTTGAAAGGAATTGATACAGGTAGATTGGTTTCATATTCCTATGTATAGCTACAGATGATTCACTGAGGATCAGGAATGGTTATGACCGCGCAAACACTATGCGCCTGAATCATGAGTCACAAAAACAATAAAAATGATGCTGTTTATCCTGCAATTTAGAAATGACTAGTAGCCCAAAATGGTTATTTTCAGGAACTGTATTTAATCTGCTACATTTTCAAACTTATGGAACAGGTGCTTATAGCCTGTTCCATAAGTCAAAAGGTTGGTAAACGGCCTTGCAACACCAAAGGGAGCATTCCCGATGACCGGAGACATGACCCCCACCCGAAGCATTTGCCGGGAAGTTTCCGAACATGCCCAATCCCCTGCAATCCATCATCATTGAAACGGCCCTAGGGATGGAGGACCTTCACGGGTCGGACTACATTGGTGCGGATGTTGCCGAAGCCGGGACAGAAGTCGTGGAACTCAGCCGGAAGGCGGGTGCCGATTTGTTCGGTTCCATGATCGGGAAGCGTGATGACAGAGCGCCGGAGGTTGTCCATGATGGCCGGTCCTGGTATCGTGTGGAACCCTCCAAGGGGTGTCTTGACCTGCCTTCTCGGGAAGGTCGGGTATTGGCGCTTGCTGTACCAGCGTCGAGGGGAAAGGTATTCGATCTGTCCGGCGGATGGAAGCCCTGGGCTTTTGCCCGGGTCGATGCCCTGTCCGTCCGGCAAATTGGCGGCCTAGATGGTTGCCGAATGCCCTTCCCGCAATTGCCGTGACCCTTTCGGACAGGCCGGTGGCATGAACCCACCAGCCGTCAGTCTCCGGCGTTTGCTGTCCGAGGCCCATCATACCAGGCAGGGCATGGAGGAGGAAGTGCTCGGGGATATCCGTTCAGGGTAGGGGATGCCGGACGGGGTGAAGGTCCATCTTCGCAAGGGTGAATACCCGATCGGGATTGATCCGGAAAGGGACAGGTGCGATACCGGCCGGCGGGATGCAGCCTGTGGCCTGTGGTACCGTATCCTTTCATGACAGGGATGGCAGGTTCCTTCGGACCATCGGTTCGGGACGGATGCCGGAGAGTGAGAAGTGGGCCCTCAGGCGCTGGTTGAAGAACGGGTTCGAGCCGATCGGGAAGGCCTGTCCGGACCTGGCCGGCATTGCGGATGGTGTCCGATGTGCAGGTCCTGGACTTCCACCATGTGACCCGGCATCTTTCCAGGGCTCCACAACATGCGGTTTCAAGGGAGAAGTGGCATCACAAATGGCGCCGCGTCCTGTGCCATGGGCCGGGTGGTGTCGAAATGGTGACCGGTGGTTCCGGCCTTCCGGTCGCTGGTGAAATCCGGAAGGTTCGACAGCGCATGGGAAAGGACCATGGTGGAAATTGACCGGAGGGAAACCGACAATGACAATCGGGAAGGACATGGCATGGCAAAGGCAGCCTCAAATGATCAATCATGTCGCAATATGAGATTCATACCCCAAGATTGTTTCTTTATTTCTTTCACAGGTTAGTGAACCCTCAATTGTTTCACTGAAACTCATGAAAAACGCAGGTGGGTTTGGACAGTCTTTACAGACATCCCGATTAATAATACCTTCAAATTCGTAGTCTCGAACCCCTTCCTCCTAGTCTATTCCCTGATCTCTGAAGTATTTATGAGAACGAAAAAGAAGTTCCCTTCCAGATAACATTTCACTGCGCTCCGGACTCTTCCCAAACAAGATAACTTTTCATCATATTTTTTGTTTACAGAACGATAAAGCTTTCTTGGTATTTCCATTTTTGAGTTCTTTTTGCCAAATAGTGATGATATTGCCGCTTAAGGTTCATGGTACTTTGGTATGTAATTCCCTTAAAAATACTAATTCAACGATTACCGTAACTACGGTAATTTTTTTGTGCAGGCTGCCATATTTCTTTTTTCGTTTTATTTATTATTGAAACGGGTACTCGTCTAAAACTATAAAAGTTGCCGAATGAGTCAAATACGCTACAATCCATGAAATGGGTTCCTCGGTATGCCGTACGCTCTTGTTGTTCAAACTTACCTTTCCCTCTAGAGCAATGTCCCAAATCATTGGTATTTTTAGCTTCTTCGCCACGATTTCTTACAACCCATTTGACAGAACAACCTACAGGCATACTGTAAGGGTTTGTGATACGAAAGTTCAACCAACAATTTTTAGGGATGTTGCTTAAACTATTCTTTACTCCCTTCATAAATGGCTTGCCATTGGAAGTTTCCGAAATATCGACCTCGATTTCAGGGGCTATTCGGGCAGGAAGAGATTCATTTCTATAGCTTTCAGCATCAATGGGGAAGAAGTGTCCAAATACCTTTTCCCAAAATAGTGAAGCAGCAAAACGGGAATTAGTACTGCATGCAGCATCAGAAATGTCTCTGAGCATTTTAAGTTCATTGATAAAATTCTGAAAACCCTGATCACTGAGTCGATTCAAATTTTCAGAGCGTTCTACAGGGTTAAATACAATGTTACTTGAACCAATCCTTGCAAGAACCTCGCTTATTATAAGCCTGAAAACATCGTCGTCTGCACCGGTCATCCTATGATTAATTTTCACATATGCCTCTGCTATCAGTACAGTTAACATTATGGAAGAAGGTTGATGATCTTTATCCAGACCTGAAAATTTTTGTGCAGACCAATTTTTAAAATATTGAATAATTCTTCTTAACTGTCCAGCATCTCGAACATTTCCACATACTTGCTTGAACCATAAATATTGCTCCCGAGGGTCACTATTTTCCCACTCATTGGGCAGCACTGCAAGCATATGCTGACTATCAATGAGTTTGTAAGCAGGAGTATCTATATGAAAATTTTTTTTGAAATGGATTCTTTCGCATTTTTCCTTTGGAGGAGACGCAACCTTTTCGATTTCATCATCATCGTTAGCATACATAATTAGGAGATTTTGTATAAAACTGCGGTATTTTTTTGGTTCTGGTATTGATGATAATTGCTGATTGTTCTTTGGGGTCAAGTACAAACCCAAGTCAACGTCATATTCCAATCCCTTTGAGACCGGCCTAATTAATGTCCCAAATTTATATGACCCTTGTATCCATGTTTTGCACTCGAGGACTAAAAGTTGTGAGATACTTTTTGTAAGGAATCCTGCAAGGTTGTTCCAGTTTTCCTGAAGATAATCTATCTGTTCTTCTGATGGAACAACGCGTCTATATAGAGTTTCTTTTTCACCATTAGGAGTATAAAATAAATCTGATGCTATGCCCATTATAATTCCTCTGGATTATTTCTAAAATTGTAAGCAAGGCCTGTTCTATTAGGAGTATGTTGGAAAAAGTCTGTTACAGTTGAATTATCAATTGCCGACATAAATGATCTATTGGCCATCCCCTCCAATTGTTCTATTGCTTCTAAAGAGGCGTCATCCATAGCCGCTGAAAAGCTATCATGGTTGCTATGTGTTTCATCTATTTGTATAAATCGATTATTTAAACGATGCTCTGTTATGTTAGTAGCAAAATCCTGCTGTGCTGAAAAAGTGAGTTCGACAAGTAGCTTTTCTTTAAACCAATCCGCCATCCCCCAGCGTTTGGTCGTGTGACCAAATCCTGTAATCTTTCCAGTCGTTCCAATACTGAGAATATGAATTTTATTTATGTTAACACTAAGAAAATGTTCAGCCTCAAGAAGCCCTATTAGGTAAGGAGCGTTTGCAAACAATCCACCATCAATATGTTTTTCGCCATTTACAAGTGCTGGAGGAAAGAATAAGGGTGCAGCACTAGTCGCAAGTGCAGCCTCATAGGCATATAGATTACCATCTACCTTAATTCGCTCGTGATGTGGTGTAGAAAATATACGAGGTTTGCCCGTGTGCAAGTTGATTGCCGATGTAATGTAGGGTACAGATGCATCCTGGATTATGGCTTCCTCAGGGAGCAATTGTTCAATAGCTTGCTTCAATACTTTTGTTTGATAAGGAGCTTCTGTAAATTTCTTCCAAAATCTTAAACCGTGCGATTTCTTTTTGAATATTGCAGGGCCATTACCAATCAGGCTCTCTTTTATATCTTGAGCTGGACAGCCAAACGCCAAGCCAGTAGCAATTATACCTCCAATTGAAGTACCACAAATTAAATCAAAACATTCGTGTACTTGCTTTCCTAAACGGTTTTCAAGCTGAGCTAGAACACTGGCTGTGTATAGACCTCTAAATCCACCACCAGATAGACAAAGTATCTGGAACCTATCCATAAATCAAATCATTCCATTATATTGCTTTTTTTATATCAACTACACTAGAGGTTGTGTTTTTAAAGAAATAAACTGGTTAATTTTTCAAATCACAAATCCACCCGGTTATTTTCTCTACATACTGCTAAATAAAGATGTGATTGTCATTATATTTATAATGAGACTGTCCAGTATTGTTTTCTCATCCTTTCAAATACTTTTACTCTCAATCTGACAGCATTAATTGAAAATATTCATACAGAAATTTATCTTTGATCGCTTACAAGGTTTCCTTAAATTATGAAATGTTTCGTCATCAATCTGAAAAGGGCTGTAGAAAGAAAGCAGTATATTTCAAACCAGTTGCATAAGCTTTCCCAGGAATTCGAATTCGTTGAAGGAGTAGATTGGCAGGATATTGATCCAGGCAGTCTTACCCAAACAGCCAGCAACATAAAAATCAAAAATTCATATAGAACCCTGACACCTAGTCAAATGGCTTGCAATCTTAGCCATCGAAAAGTCTTGAAATGGTTAGTGAATAGTACAGAAAGGATGATTGCTGTTTTGGAGGATGATGTCAGGTTAAGCAACGATTTTCCGGATGTACTCAATGCTCTTGAGACCACAACCAAGCGATTTGATATAGTATTTTTGGCAAGCAGGTTTACAGAAGAAGGGTTACTTGATTTGTTTCCATTGAATGACAAGTTCAATTTTTCCCTTAGCAAGGCTAAAGAAAAGGGTGCTTTGGGATTTGTAATTACGAGGGAGGCAGCCAAAGAGTTTCTGAGGATATTGCCTAAAGTAACAGGTCCTATTGATGATGCCCTTCATGCATATTTTCTGCATGGTTTGAAAACATATACTTTGAAGCCCCAAATCGTATTTCATGAAGATGAAGGAAAAAGGTATTCTTTCATCTCAGAAACCAAATTTCAAAACTTCGCACTAAAAGAGGAAATAATGCGATCAATAAGTATGTTTTATGAGTTCTATACACATAAAACTTGCTTTAGAAATAGGGTAAAATCTGAAAAAATAATTGGGTGAAGTAGTATATCTTGTTTAATTTGGGTCTCTACCAAAATGTATTTACCTAATTAAATTTGCTTTGAATTGAGGGCACCTCTATTAAATAATTTTGTCACTCAATCCCAACTTTTTCCAAAATTGGTCCTCAATTGATTGGCTCAACAACATGAAAAAGGTATAAGCTGAAACGAGGGATACAGTGTGAAATTTTCAGAAAATATACTCATTGGTAATTTACCCTGAAGAGATAAGGACTATCAGGAAAGAATTTAAGCAATTATATTACCTCAAACTTGCCATTGTTTTAGGTGTGTTTGTTTCCTTATTAGGGTAGAAAGATATCCAGTGAAGAACCACTATCAACGAAGGAGTTGAATTCACTCATATCCAGTTTTTCCCGCTGCAGAGGCAACCATTGAAACATAACCCTGGTCAAGGCAATGGCTGCAATGCGGGCAGCCTTGGACTTCTCTTTGGTTCCATTGTTCTGGTTTTCCTGTGAGTTTATTTCCGACAGTGCAACTTTCAGTACATTGTCGGTTTCACCATCAACTTCCTTTCCTTGTACTATCTGAACTCTTGCCAGAGGCAATTCATTTATCTGGACCAAACCGGTAAAGGTATTTTCCGTGCCTGATGTGGTTGCCTGAAAATCAACGGAAACATCATCCCTTGCCAGCGATGCCCAAAGATTGCTTTCAAAAGACCATTCATCATCCAGGTATTTACGAACACCACCAAGTTTCAGACCCTTGATTGTTCCCGTGAACGTACTGCCTGGTTCCAACCAATCAAATGGCAATCCGGTCTTCTTTACGATTTTTGGGGATATGGGCCCTTTGGAATGTATATGGAAGGCATCAAACCCGATCAGCAGATCATCTTCATCAATTTGAAACGTTTCGCTGCAATGGGTATTGCCCCTACATCCAAGGAAGATGTCCTGACCTGAAAGTAACAACCCCTTGTTGTCATCTTCCAAAATCCTGAATTGATCAATGAAGACTCTCAGCCCCTCTATTCCGGGAATGCCATCTACAGCTGCTTCGGCATATAGTTTCCGGATAACGATATTGGCCTTATCGATTACCATTGTTCGATCAAGATAGAATTCCATCCCGCCCAGATTGAAACCCCACTCGGCCCTGCTGAAACCGGGTCGAGGCAAAAAGGATTCCTTCAGTTGAAAAAGATCCCTGGATGAATGATCCTCGGTTGTCTTCACAGGCAAGACCTGCAAGGCACACAGAATACATGCAGCAGTCATTTGCCAAGCCCGCTTGTTGATCATGGTTCAAAACCTGTCAGTTCGTTGAAGTCCGGATCGGGCAGGGTCCAGGGATCTTCATGTCTCAAATCGTTTTTCTGAATCCGCAACCTTTTGGACTTCCAGACCTCCTTGGTTGTGGCCAGGGCATTTTCTTCAGGCTTTGGAAACCAGCGACTGCTTTTCCTTTTCCGGCTGTATCTGGAATATTTGCCACCATACCCTCTCATTGTCCTGATTGATGTATGTCCACTTAGGGTGCCAACTTCCTCGGGTGGCAATGATTTCCTGGCCTCATCAATGAAGGCATGCCGCAGGGTATGAAACGTTATCCTGTCCCTCCTGTCCGGAAAGACAAGTTGGGAGGCTTTTCCAAGATTTCTTGAACCATCATTACTGAGGACGCGTTTCTGTGTTCCTGACAGCATTCCTTTCCTGATGCAGGATGTCAACAGGATGGTTTTCAGATCATCCCTACCTATTCCCACCAGCCTTTGAACACGGGTCTCATTGTTTATCAATTTGGAAGAATTCCTGGTCTTGGAAGTCAATATGTGCAAAACGAGACCATTATCTCCGTCTTTACCTGAATGGGACTCGATTATTCCGTCCAGGGTTTTGCCAAAACCTTCAAGCCAGTCAATCGATATGTCCTGATCGGGAGCAATATTGTCCTTCAGGAAATAACCGGGCTCCAGAAAGGAAAACACCTCCTTGCCGTTCTTGTTGTCCACAACCTTGCAGTTGAACAGCTCGCCTGATCTCATGCCGGTCAACCAGATTGCACGTGCAAGCAATCTGATCATTCCAGGACTGTTGTTTCCCTTGGCAAACAGGTTGCAGAATCCCTCCATCTCGGTACCAGGCTGCAACCTGTCCAGAATCTTCTCCAGATCTTTCCGACTGATGGATTGCCAGTTTGCCTTTGGCGGCTTTCTTTTGGTTGGGCTGAATATCCGATCACTGATACCTGTGGCCAAAAACTGTATGTCGGCGGCAAGGAGCAATGGATAATGCGGTATGAGCGGTGCCGATACCTTGTCCATGATTTCACTGCCCTTGCCCTTCAATCCTTTGATTGTGATATTGGCCAAAACTTCATGAAGCAGGCGAAGGTCTGTCCAATGGGCTGACACGAACCATTCGGGAAGGTCGTTCAACTCGGCAATCGTGGACCCGAAATCCACCCTTTTGCCCGCCTTTGCCATCTCCTCCCTCATTCCGAGGGATCGGGCCAGAATATCCCTGATCGTTTTTCGTTCCCACATCATGGTGCTCTTGTTGAGGTAAATCGACCGTATGGACAATTGGTCAAGAATGTCATCCGGCTTCGGTGTTCTCCCTGAATGGCTGACCCTTTGATTTGTTTTCAACACCACCTTCCTGGTCAATTCAATGTGTTTGGCAGAGAGTTTGCTTCCCATTGTATTTGTAATAATCTTGTTCTCTCCATTCCCAGTTGTGATAACTGCAAAATTTGCGTTTGACTTTGGAACTAAACCGGTTTCCCGAAACTATCAAGTCATCTTGAAAGCCAACTGAAAATCTCTTGTGGATAACTGAGGTGTTCGGTATTCAGGGGATATTTCGACCAACCTTGAAGAAAGCCTGCTCCCAATACCAGGAGACGCAATCAGAATGATTCCACTTCTGGAGTTGGCATACACTGACTTGGAAGGGTATCCTTGCAATCGGCCTTGAGAAGATGGCACTAGGGTGAATCAGGTTAGGGGTTAGGAAAAAATGCTACAATCCATGTAACTATTCAGGTATCCTCAGTGCCCTGAAGACAGGCAAAATCGGAATTCCCCAATATATTTTTCTGCACAATCCTCTACATTTTTGCCTGTAAAAAGTCCAAAACCTTCAGGGTATTGACAAAAAATCCAATGAAGTTCGATATATCGACAAGTTCTATACCTGAATAGTTACCTATAGAGTAAAAAAAGACGGTCGCTTAGGCCGTCTTTTATCCTGTCTTCGTTTGCATTCAAAAACAAAACGCACGCAAGTGTGTGGGCATTTAAGCCAAAAAATTTAAGCGAAGCGTGATACCCTAATATACTTCCTGACTATGTTTAGTGTCAAGTTCTTTCCCAAAATTAAATTTTTCCCATGTGGTAAACCAAAGGTGTGGTTGACCAGATTTGTTTTGGAAATCTATAATTTCATTTTGATCAATGGGGTCATTGATACCATGCTGAGATAGTAAATTCTGTTTTGTGTCTTCAGAAATGTATGGACATGACAATGAATCAAATAAAAGCATTACGAGCTCTGCTTTTTTCCCCTAATAGCGTTTTATTTTCAGCAAAGAATTTCTTGATGTCATTTTCAATATAACTTCGCAGATCATTATACCTAATTTTATCCCTCATATAGAAAAGCAAAACCGTATAAGAAAGATAATTTAACTTTGTATTTGGGGATTATATACTTAAGTGACCATTTTTTCAAAGTAACTATTCAGGTATTCTGAGTTCCTTCATAATAGGCAAAATCGGAATCCCCCAATATATTTTTCTGTACAGTTCCTTACATTTCCGTCTGTAAAAGACTAAAACCTTCAAGATGCAGACAAAAAATCCAATGAAGTTCGATATATCGACAAGTTCTATACCTGAATAGTTACCTTTCAAATTTGAAAGAATGGCAAATCACCAATGCAATGAGCCCTTTGTTGAAAGCCGAACCAAAATCAACTCGATATTGGCGTAAGCAAAATCCAAAACAAAGGGGATTACACATTTCAATCCACCAGTTTGTCAGGATGATATTCAAACTGCATCTGCCCCAATTCGCTTTCCCGTCAATTCATGCCGGCAATCAGGTTTTCCAGCAATCCTCCCCTGTTCCTTGATGAGGGTATGTGCATGGGTATGGCTGGCATGCCTCCAATGCATGCATGCCGAATCCCGGCACCTTCATTCAGGTGGTGAATGTGGTGTCGCCTCCTTCTCAAAAACCAATGCATGTGTTCTTGCAGCAGAATGGAACCGTCGGCATGGATTGAAAGGGAACCTGACCGCCGGACTGGAATTAGCCGGCAACCCGCAGAACCTGCATGAGCTCAGTATCCGGCGACGGCTGCCGCCTCGCCTTCCCTGTGGGGCGCAGTGTGGAAACAGGCGGGCTTCCCTCGCAGCAACCGGAACATTCCCCTAGACAACATCCTTGCGCGCGACTGGGGTTCCCCTCTTGAACCCGGCAACATCCCAAGGTTCCATCAGGTGGGACCATTCAGGTCGGGAGGTGAATTGCAAGCCTTGTGGATTCAAATATGTAGTACCCTTTTTTATCCGTACTGTTCCAATTTAGAATAAAGGTCCCAATTAGTATAAGAATTTGATGCTTTTTCCAGTAGGGAAAATATTCCATCATTGATTCTCGTTTATTTCTCTTGGTTAAATCAGAGAGGGCCAATAATGGAGAAAATAGAAAACCTATCTAATCCCAAGCATTGTGAATTTAACAAAAATGATGAATTTATTCTTGGTACAGAGGTAAGTACTTATATTCCAGAGACTGCTGTGGAAGTAAAATTCAAAAACAAAAAAAATGTTTACTTTTCTGTTTTATCCAGTGACAAGGTTTTCAATCAAGAAGTACTCAATTTGGTCTCCAGTTCAAATCAGTCCAAAAGAAATAGTACTGAATGCCCAAAAACTCAGGGAAAACTTATACCAAAAAGCCTTACATATGTTGAAAACACTGCTGAAGATCTAGTCACTTTTACCAGGGAGTGTTTCAAAGATGTAGGGGGAGTGGAACTTGAAATCCCACCACGTGGTAAAATGAAATGAGGGAGAATTACGAAAGGTCAGTGTCTTTCCGGCTATTAGTTGGATTTGGCTTATAACATTGGAAAAATTCAAGCCATTCACTTTGTATCTTGCTGGGTATTATATCTAACCGCTTCATATCAATTAGCCCTTGTGGAGTACAAAAGCTAGCGATTATATCTTTCTGAAATCCTTTATCTTCTTCTTGAAAATGTTGATCTTGTGCAAGAAACAGCCAAGAATAATATAACTTGCGAGCCTCATTATTCACATATGGATTTAAACCTCTTTCGTTATAAAATTCAATTTCATAGTTTGGTGTTCCCAGATAGGATTTGAGTTCGCTTGATGAAATGGTTGCATTCAGAAACTTTGGATAAAGATCTGGTCTGACCACCTTTGATATAATCAAATCGTTCATTACATATATCTTGCCCAAAGGGGTGTCTTTATTCGAATAAACTTCACTGCTTGCCAAATTTACAACCGATACAATTTGTTCGATTTGCCGTAGGGATATTGGATTTTTTCTGGCGACGAGTTCGACTTGGACCAACAACGACTTCTCGATGTGTTCTGGCACACTCGTTTTCTTCAGTAGGTTGTCAAGAAAAATCAATACATCACGATATTTATGCCTATCGAAAGCTACTTCATTGGGTAGCTTCAGTTTGACCTGAATGAATTTTTGTAGGTACGTACTTGCATCAATGTTCTTGCCATACCTGACACTGACCATATTTTCCAATGCCGTCAGATTGACCCCCAGGACAAATTGTACCCGGGGAACAGTGAAGAAGTGTTTGATAACCTCCAGAACTTCCAAAGCATAATCCGGACGACAACGGTCAAGCTCGTCAATAACGAAAACAACCTTTTTGCCATCATCAGATGAGGTAATTGATTCAAGGGCCGAACGGAATTGTTTCATTGACTTTAAACGTTGATCTTCAAGTTGCCAATATTGTTTGAGATTCTTCTCGACTTGATTGCCAAGGGTCTTGACAATCCCATTACCAGAGGAAACCATTTCCGATAAACCCGATGTAACTGTAGCCAATCCTGTACGAGCAAGTGGCTTGGCAATTTTATAGGCTGCTCTTTTTATCCTCCTCATGTTACTGTCACCAGTTGAAATACGCTTCTCAAGGGCAGAAACCAGAGCAGGAAGTGGATCAGTCAGATAATCATGGGAAAACGCATCGAAATAGACTACGATTGCACCATCCTTGTTCGCATCAAGATGTTCGCCAACCCAACGTTTCAGGAAATAGCTTTTACCGGTACCCCACTCCCCGTCAAGAGCAACCACAAGCGGATCCTCAATGCGATTCAATAAATCTGAAAGTGCCTCACTTGTTTTTTGGCGTCCCAGTAAATCATCCTCTTTGAAGCCTTGCTCATACAATTTGACATGTTCTTCAAAATTTACCTTCATGTTTCCTCTTTCGATATAGAAAAATGGATATTGCTAAATTAAGGACGCCTCTATTTATGGTGCTTATATACCTGGCTAGCCAGGTATATAAGCACCTAAAAAAGATGATGAGTTATTTGCTTGGAAAATACGACTACTATAAGGTTGTTAAGGAAAACGGCATTGTCTCGCTCCAGCCGTTCAATCTTTATGGGGGCAATGAATGGGGTAGTCAACTACCACTACCTACAAGGATACAAGAATTCTTTCTTGATTAAAATGGGAACGGCAATAATGACTACTGATAGAGGATGGCAGATATCGTTCAGGATTCATAGCGCAGAAAAAATGATGTGCCATCAATAAAATTTGATATCCAATTGATTGCAAATCCAAACAAGTTGTCACGCCATGAAATCAGGTATGGCTAATATTGTATATAATTCCCAAAGAAAATCCCAATAATAAGAAACCTAATGAGTTAATTATTGAGGCTGCAAAAAGCGCTTTTGAAGCAATCGAAAGTTGGATACCAACATGATGAATTTATCTCAAGCACAAGAAAGTATAGTTAAAGAAAAAATCGGTGGAGCAATGCAGGTTCTTGCATCTGCCGGAACAGGTAAAACTAGAGTGTTAACTGAGCGTGTACGATATATCCTTGAAAACACCAATAAGGATGGTGTCATAGCTTTGACTTTTACAAATAAAGCTGCTGAAGAGATGTTAAATCGGTTATCAGAGGTGAATGACATCCAAGACAGATGCTGGATTGGAACCATTCACTCCATTGCCCAACGTATCCTAGAGCAGTATGGTCATACTATTGGCCTACCTTCTGAATTGCATGTTTTTGAAAGGGATCAAGACAGAAAAACAATTTTTATTCAATCTTTATGGGACCAAGGAACAGATATTGATACATTTCTAAACATCTCAGATAAGGATGAAAAAAAAGAACTTGAGAAAATTATTACTCAATATATGAATCAATTTTCTGTCCTTAAGCGTGAGCTTTTGTCTGAGCATGAAATACGGGAAAAATTTAAAAATATAGATGAGCGGTTTTTTGAAATCTACCAAGCATATCAAGAAGCCCTACTTGATAGTGGAGGAATTGATTTTGATGATATATTGGTTTATGCCAATCGTATTCTTATAGAACAGCCTTGGTGTGCACAAATCTATCGGGCAAAATACAAGCATCTATGTATAGATGAGGCTCAAGATCTTAATAAGGCACAATATGAATTTGTAAAATCATTGTGTGGAGATCGAATTACAAGCATTCTAATGGTAGGTGACCCAAATCAAATGATCTATGGATTCAATGGATCATCTGAGAAATATCTATGCAAGCACTTTCCAAAAGAATTCACGGCCAACAAATATATACTTAAGGAAAATTTTCGTTCATCCAAGGCCGTTATAAGCATTGCAAATAGGCTTAAATTTAATTCACAGGTGAAATCAGATTACGCCTTGGAAGGAATAGCTAAATTACAGAATAACCTAAAGGATGAACTGGCTGAAGCTACTTGGATTACCAATAAAATCCAAGCACTCTTAGCCAATAAAACTGATGAGGAAATCGAAGGTGAAATCTCTCTGGAAAAAATGGTTGTAATAGGCAGGAATCAGTATGTTTTCAGGAATTTAGAAGAAGAGTTGAAAGAAAGGGAAATTCCTTTTTTTCTTAATAAAGCTGAACGCCTGACAGAGCCATCTTCAGATTTTGGAAAGACACTTGATTTAGGGATTCGACTGCATCTCAATCCAAGAGACTGGGTAGATGGTAAGAAACTGTGTACTACATTAAAGATACAGGAACCTGAAACATGGGGGCGGCCTGATATTTTAGAGAAATTCTCCAAGGAAGTAACCAAAGGCAAACATCCTTTTGGAGAAATTCTTTCGAGTCTATTAATCTCTATCAAAGCCCTGGATATTGATGATCCAAACCTTCCAAAATTGTTTGAAAAATTCTCTGGCGCATTAGAAGATTTGGCAAAAAAGTCTTCTGATGACGAAGCATTGGAGGAATTGGAAAGATCTCTTTTGGAACTTGGTGAATTCAAGCAATATTGGGTGAATTTTAAGCGGAAAGGCCTTGGCAATACCTTAACTGCATTTCGTAATTCAATGGCCTTGGGTCAATTAACAGAATACAATAGCACCACAGGCCTCACTCTTAGCACTGTCCACACTATGAAGGGGCTAGAAAAGGATATTGTATTTCTTATGGGTATGAATGATAGAACTTTTCCAGACTATCGTGCCAAAAACGAACGTCAAATCGAAGAAGAACGCAACAATGCTTTTGTAGCTGTCACACGATCAAGAAGATGGATATATATTACTTATCCTCAAGCTAAGATGATGCCGTGGGGCGATACTAAAAGGCAAAAACCATCTTGTTTTATTACTGAAATGCTACCCAAAAGGAAATTACAGTAGTTTCTTATGAAATGCTTCATGCATAACCTCACTATTCGTTAAAGTGAAATAAAACCAGAATACATGATCATTGCAGATCTCAGGGGCGGGTTGGGTAACCAGATGTTCCAGCATGCAGTTGGAAGGGCATTGTCTTTACGTTTGGGTATTGATCTGGATTTATATGAACATAATAGCAAGGCAGATATTACTCCTAAGCAATTTAGCCAATTCAATATTCAGGTTGAAAATAGCTCTGAATCACCTCTACCCCCAAGTAGATCTTTGGATCAATTTCATTGGATGTTATAAAAACTGGGCCTTACCAGGCCAAAAGTGTTTCGCCAGGGAGTATTGGGCTATAATCCAAAATTCGAGGAGGTAACCGAAACACCTACATGAGAGGATATTGGCAATCCGAAAGGTATTTCCAGAATTGCAAGGATGTGATCAGATCGGATTTTGAATTCAAATCAAAACCAACAGGTTCAAATCTGAAAATCTATCGGGAAATCATGAAGGCAAAATCATCCATATCCCTACATGTCAAAGGGGCGATTACCTTGATCAGAAAACAAATCAATTTTCAGCAGTTGTTCCCGGGAATATTATGAGCAAACTGTCGGGTTGATTGCCGAACGATGCCAGACAACCCCAAGAACATTTGTGTTTTCCGATGATCCCGAATGGGTTACCAATCATTTCAAACAGCCGTTTGAAATGAGGGTAATTTCACATAATCCTGCTGACAAGGCCATTGAGGATTTGAGATTGACGACGGCTTGCAAAAACCATGTCATTGCCAATTGAAGTTTCTCCTGGCGGGGAGCATGGCTGGGGCAAAACCCAAACAAAATAACTGTAGTACCTACCAGGTGGTTTGCCGATCCAAAATATTTCAATCCAGACATTTATTGTATGGGTTGGATCAGGTTGGGAAATGAGACTTCCAGTCTATACCGGCAGCCGTTTTGGATTTGATATGCCAAATCCGACTTCAAAAGCATAAAAGCTATGTTCATACCCTTTCAGGGTCAAGGAAAGAAAACAAAAAGAGGTTATGTGAATTAATATCTGGAAGAAAATTCAAAGGGGATATCAAAACCTAGATTTTCACAGGTTTCCTTTCCATAGCGGAAAACTCAACAATTCTGACATTTTCTCTCTTGCACTGATAACTTATAGTTTTTGAAAGGTTGTTTGCCAATGGATTACGTCTTTCAGACAACATCCCTCTAAGGCTTTGGGGTGCTTGCCCAGTTCCTTCCCAATCTTTTCAAAGCCAATGGTAGCATTATATAACTGAGCAACATGATTTTACAGGTACCCAGATCATCATTGATAAGCGCTTCAATTGCATCAATCAATGATCTCCTTCTGAATTTGTGGTCATTGTCAGCCCGCTTCTTGATCAAATCCTTGAGTTCAAGTGTGAGGGGCATATCATATTCATTTTCTTGTTCTGGAAATATATTCAACCCATAATTTTGGCATTAAGGTACCATAATTGTATTCAAGAAGCAATTTCAAGAATAGGAGAGGTATTGAAGGGTCATGGTTCCCATGTCCCTTGTTTCCGACATTCAATTGATCCTAAAGTTTGGATTAGGTACATTTCGATAAATGTTGCCTTGCTAATATTCGGTAAGCGGCAGTTTCTTTGCCCATTTATGGTCAGATAAAAAAACTATAAACGGTTTCTCCTGTTAACTGATCCAATCAAAAAGAGTTGAACAATACTAAGGTTGCTTGTTGTTCTGGTTGATTTCTGAATCTGGCTTATAAAACTGTAAAAGATCAAGCCATTCACGCTGAATTTTCTGTGGTATGTCTCTTGGGCTTATGTCAGGAAACAAAAATGAATATCGACTAAAGGTATAATTTGGTATTATATCTCTTAAATTTCCGTTGGCGTCATTGAAGCGTTCATTTTCTGTTATATACAACCATGAATAAAAACTTGAACTTGCTCTGGAATTATAACCAGGGTCCCGTTCTCTCCCCAATTCGTTATCATTTGTTCCCAGATAGGATTTGAGATCTTCTGGTGCGATGGTTGCATCTAAAAACTTTGGATAGAGATCAGGTCGTACTATCCTCGAAATGATCAGGTCATTCATGACATCAAACCATCCGGGTCTTATATTTTCATTAGTCAAGTAGAAATTGTTTGCCAATTTTACCGCCGATACAATTTGTTCGATTTGCCGCAAGTTGATGGAATTATTACGGGCCACTATTTTAATCTGAAATTTCAAAGGCCTTCCTACATGCTCAGGTATCTTTAATTGCTCAAGGAGTCGATCCAGATATAACGATACATCCCAATTTTGATGGGCTGGGTGTTCGACCTCATCAGGCAGTTCAAGTTTGATCTGAATGAATTTCTGTAGGTAGGCATTGGCATCAATTTCATTGCCATAACGCACCCCAATCATGTTCTCTAGAACCTCAAGATTGACTCCAAGCACAAAATGAACATTGTCAACCGAAAAGAAATGCTTGATGACCTCCAACACCTCCAGGGCATAATCCGGTCGGCATCGGTCCAATTCGTCAACAACGATAATGACCTTATTGTTTTTTTCTGCCAAGACCATAGATTCAAGTGCCGCGCGGAATTGTTCCATAGCGATACTTCTTCCTTCCTCCCTCTTCCAGTATTCCTCAAGGCTCTTTTCAGCTTGATCACCCAAAGCTTTGGTAATTCCTTCACCTACCTTACCAAAGGCTTCTGAAACCCCAGAGGTTGCAACCGCCACCCCCGCTCGAGTTCCTGCTTTTGCCAAATTGAACACTGCATTCTGGAGTTTCTTGATATTTTTGTTCTTTGTACGTCCTTCCAGAGCTGTAACAAGTGCTGGTAACGGATCGCTGATATAATCATGGGAAAAGGCATCAAAATACAGCACGGTCTGGTCATTATTTTCCTTGAGATGTTGGCCAACCCACCGCTTCAGGAAATATGTTTTACCGGAACCCCACTGACTATCAAGGGCTATTACCAGTGGATCCTCGATCCCGTTCAAAAGCGAAGAAAGCGCTTTACCCGTTTTCCTACGCTGCAGCAGATCATTCCTTTTGTCTTCAAAGCCATCTTTGTATAGATCGATTTTTTGTTCAAAATTGAATTTCATAATGTCACCTCAATAAATTTGGTAGGGGATATGTGTAATCGGGACTTTACCCAGCGATGACTGACTGAATGCCATCTGGGGTTTGACAGAAGTTTGCATCACAAGCTGTAAGTAATGACAACGATATGATGGCGGATTTTTTTAAATAGAAACAAAATTTTGGTTTCAAAGATAGTTTTCCGTCCCAAAAATTTTAGTTAGCAATCGTTTTTGGACTGCAGGAACAGGCTTCAAGGGTTGATTTTTCCTAATAAAGCATGGAAATCCAATTTTTTTGGGTGTGTCACAGGATCCTTAATCCATAGGGGATTGTAGCAAATTATCCGCAATCCAAATCACCATTGGCCGGATTGGTATATTCTCAAGGCCAATTGCACGATTACTCTTCAAAGTGCGGGTGTACTATCCCTTGAAGCATATACAGTCGAATGAATCACCCGACATCAAGACAGACATTCTTCAGGACCGGGGTTGAAACACTTCTGAAAATAAGATGATGCTTTATCCACAAGTGATTTGCCCAAGGCTGATTTGTGGGCTTGATAGTTTAGAGCAATCTTTTTAGTTGCCTGAACAAATGCAGTTCATGCATTCATCGCAACAAACAATGACTGAGACAATAACATTACAAACATACCGGAAAACAATCTCTCAAGTAGATACATCAACCTATCAGGGAATGAGATATTGAAGACAGACCAAGGGGTCAGATCTTCAGAGAGAACTCACAAAACATGCAATTTCCTTGCTCAACTGTCCATCCGGCCAATTGATCCCAAGAGTAACAGTATCAAACTGCAACAGGGAATGATGACTGGAAAATATTTCTCCGGACCATTGGTGGGCTTGAGGTAACAGGCTTGCCATGGTGCAGGTTCAACAACCTGTTTCCCTCAAGGCACACAACACATCAGAAAATAGGAAAGGATGCGGCAATGGATTAATCATCATTTTTTCAAGGACATTGTTGTCTCTTACCTTAGCCCCATGGGAGCACGTTAATCAGTTGATCTGCTTGATAAAATTCTGTGGATCATCTTTCAACTCTTAACTCGTTGCAAGCTGCTCGGTACAAATGTCCCATCAGCTTGAAGTAATAATCAACCATATAGCCACATTAGGAGGCAATGATGAAACAAATCATACAAAAAATCCTGTCGAGCAGTATCAGACAGAATGATGGTATTCTTATCAAGATTCTGGACAATATCGCTATCGACAATTTGCCGTTGAGAAACTGCATAAAAATGGAAAACAGGAGAGGAAAGGTGTTGTGGGTTCAGATCAATTCATCCATCTTCACCTTTCTGGCTGCTGAAACCACCTTTCGTCACATCAACCATGTTGTACACAAATCCAGGTCAGGCATCGACCGGATCGTTGTTACACCACTGGAAACCGAAGATGGGAATATAACCAGACCGGTTTTTTTCAGTTGGGTTGTCAATACCAACGATCGTCGCTGCAAGGTCATTCACGAGAGGCATTACAATTCCTACTGCAAATACCTCTGGTGGGATATCTATGTGGGGACAGTACTCAGGAAGGTGAGTCGGAGGAAAAAACATGCACTCAAGAGGATCTTCACACACCAATCAGTCCAGAACGGGTTTATCAATCAATCCTTGGAGAAGTTGAAAAACACGCATCGTTTTGTTGATGAAAAAGCATCAGTGGATGATGTGTTTTTCCTCATTCGAAAGGAATGGGAACGAAGATATGCCAAGAAGGGTCTTGGCCATGCCCTCCTGTACCGATTTCAAGCTCTCAAGATCGGGACCCAAATGGGTTTGCTGAAACTTGATCGCATGATCATCAAGGACATTTGCGGCAGGGACAGGATATCTCACCATCTCTTTGCGGAAATCATGGAATTGTCCGAACAGATGGAAAGGGGAATCATCAATTCAAGGACTCGCAGGATGGACATCGTCATGAGGCGTCACCTACTGATGTATATAATCTACCAGACGACGCCCCATTCCCTGCAGGAAATTGGCAAGATCATGGGTGGGCGTGATCACACGACGGTCATCAACGGTCTTCGGAAGGTCACCGAAAGAATGGAGACTTCTCCGGTCCAGGAGGCTCTTCTGGATCAGTTTTGCATTCTCTTCGACAACATCAGGCTCCTACAAGACAATCCCAACATTGGTGATGAAGACTAACCTGAACCCCTCTCCGTTATTGACAATCTGGTGACCTTACCCGCTTGGCTCAATATCGGGGCCAAATAAAACAATCTGAATTGGGGTATGCCCGATACCTCAATTCAGAAATACTGAACCGCCCTTGCCAAGAGGAAGAAGTCAGACCTCCCGAGCGCGGCCGAATTCTAAAGGGTTGGCAAGCATCTGGTTGGCTGACGAAAGAGTGGCGAAAAGCCGTGTTTTGGTGGCTGCCAAACAGGTTGAAACCAGCCAATATCCCGTCTGGCAAAAGGTGTAGGCCTTTTTCAGTTTGACCTGCCATGATTTTTTCCAAGTGCTTGTTCCATAAGTCGAAAACTGAAGCAAATTCAATACATTTTCAGACAAAAGACCATTTTTGGTTCAAAATCAGTTCTGAATTTCAGGTCTAGCATCATCATTTTTATTGTTTCGTGACTTATGATTCAGGTTCAAAGGATTATATATTCGGAGTGATTAAATTACCTTGACGGATGATTATTTGGCTATACATGTTGTTCCATATGATGGAAGATAGGCAGTCCGGCAAGCGGGTGCAAATGGAATCATCCAAGAATTTCGAACGCAGGCGGTAGCTATCGAGGTAGGTCGTCAGATAGCCATAAACTATCGCACCCAGCAGATAATCCAGCGTCGTAACGACCCAATACGAGATCGAAGATCATACTGAAACGATCCACATCCGCCACCAGGATGATTTATTTACCAATCAGAGTTTCGTATGTCAGTTCGTGGATAGGGCTACTTTTCAATTTTGGGAATGCGACAGACAAAATCGGTTCGCTGCTTCGCTGCAAAACCTGCCAAGGAGTCCAGGTATCTGGATTCGCTGCTTTTCCATCGTGTCATCGAGTTTCGAGAGAGCATCGATGCAGGAGGGCATCAGCTGAAAAATACAGGCCACTGATGAGGTATAAAAATCCAAAAAAAATTCTGGAATTTAAGGTATGATTGAAAACAGATCAGGACATACCTGGTCAAAAGTAAGTGGTTCGAGATTGGCAACTTTTCGTTCTTGATTGATCTTAAATTCAAAACGAGAACATTCCTGTACATGTTTCTGTTGTATTTTCTGCTTGGTAAATAATTCATCCAAAAGTGCAGCATTGCTGGCTTCAATTACAGCATTTCTTCGGTAATCGTGGACTAGATAGAATACCAAACAAAATACCACAGCCCCAAATGCCCAAAACGCAAAAGAGTATTTTTCCTCAGAATTTCGAATGAAGACAACTGAACCTCCAAGAATCAATCCTAGAAATCCCGTGATCACAGCTGCTACAACAGGTGCTTGAGGTGTCAGGGCAACCAAATATCCGGCCAATGCCGCAATACTTGCAATTCCAAAGTTGGCAGCACCAATCTTTAATAAAAGGACAAAATATTGGATGATGATATCCTAATGTGTAGAAGAAAGACTATTTCTTATGCTTTCACTGGGGGAGATAATTCCAACCTCAGCCGGTTCATTTAAGAAATCGATAATATCCGAATAAGGATTTGCTATTTCTTCCACTGAATTTGAGGTATTTCCAGAAAAGCATTCATTCCAGGATTTGCCATCACTCATTAGACAAGCAGATAGTTTTTCATCCACTGGGCTATTCTCTTCTGCCTGTACCACACTGATCCACAGGAAGCATGCCAAAATAATAAACTTAAAGGATTTGTTCACGGTATTCTTTATGAGAAAAAAATCGCCAAGACACATTTGTATTTTAGAATGTTCAACAATTCTGTCAAGTCCCTGATCAGCGTGGGTGTGTTTTTCATATTGCGGTAAATTTTGGGGATTACATACCTGGCCATGCGGATTTGCAATTCACCTTCCGGTTTGAAAAATTCCACCTGATGGAACCTGGGGATGCTGCGAACATCCGGACCGGAACCCGGATCATAAAACTTTTCGCAATTATAAGTTATGGGCTTGAACTGTCTCCCAACCCGTTATTGTTTTCG
>JAPORQ010000056.1 GCA_026710155.1 Paracoccaceae bacterium | reverse complement strand
AGGATGGAATCGTCGGCATGGATTGAAAGGGAACCGGACAGCCAGACGGGAATTGCCCGGAAATCAGCGAAACCTGCATGCGCTCCCGATCCGGCGGCCACCACCTTCCCCTCCCGGTTGGACCCATTGTGGAAACATGCGGGCTTCCCTCCCCCCTGCACCAACCGGAACATCTCCTTCAACAACATCCTTCCGCGCGACCGGGGTTCCCCTTTTGAACTCTGCGATCCCAAGGTTCCATCAGACGGTATTATCCGGATCGGGAGGAAAATTGCAACCCTGCATATCCAAGTATGTAATCCTGATTGTTTTGGTCGATTTTGACCTTATAATACATACCCTCAAATTGGAGGAATCAAATGAGCCTTGATGAACTGGATGTACCACACCTTGTTGATAAAGCCAGGCAGAAGAAAAAAGTGGTTTTAAAACCGAAGCCAAAAACTTGCAACGATGGTGGTTTTACGGAAAAGGATGCCGAAAGATTGGCCGAACAAAATCCTGAAATCGCTTCATTACTTCGAGATCCCGAAACCATTCAGGCTTTGAAAGACGCTTATTCTGATCAGGATTTGCGAATTGCCGATGAGTAATTGACGGTCCCAAAAGAAAACATGGCAAGAAAGTTCGAAAACCTTAAGAAAACCAATGTCCAAAGCAACCAAGAATAGTTAAGACCACGAAAAACTATGACAAGAATTTTAAACTTGTCCAACGAAAATGGTCCCGACTTCATTCCGATGTTTCAGAATTTCTGGCATGCATGAAAAATAGAAAAAACCTCCTGCAAAATATAAAGTGTATCAATTGAAGGGTTATAGAAGGGGCACTTGGGATGTCCATATCAAAGGTGACCTGGTTTTGCTTTATACCCTCATGACAACCATGTAACATTGGTTGCCATCGGGTCGTATAATCAATTGAAGATCTAATGATTTTAATTCAAAGAGAACTGCTTGCAGGGGATTTTTTACCATTACCCCGCCATTCAGTTAAGACAAAAAAAGGTGTTACTTTTCCGGCAACAGGAAACAGTCACCAGCCCTGAACAGCTGGCCCTTCTCCATGTTGTTGCACTCATGGATCTCGCTGATGCGCGACCCGTTGGTGAAGGCGTTGCATTTCGGTCAGTTGTAACGGATGGTCTTCAGGAAGCGGCCAACAAAACGGCAATGACAATCGCGGAAGCGGCAATGATCACGCCAATGAGCCAGCGGGTGTTGACGGTGTCCCGCTTGGCCATCTCCGTGTCCCGCTTGGCCATTTCGGTGTCTCGTTTGGCCATCTCCTCTCGAAACAGGGCACTGTCCTCCCGGAGCTTGGCAAATTCGGTGTCCCGCCTGGCATTGTCCTCCCTCATGCCGGCGGTTGCTTCCCCCATTTTGGCCTCCAACTTGGCATTGTCTTCGCCCATCTTGGCCTCAAGGAGTTTCCAGCCCCGGTCATAACTCTCAGATATCGTGTTCATGCGTTCCTCCAACACCGAAAGCCCGCGGTCAAGATCGATGGTTTTTCAGGCTCCGGCATGACCGTTACAATATATGACCGGCACCGATTTGGCAAGTGGTATCTTCAGGATTGTTTTTGATTTCACGGAATGGGGTGCGGGGTTTCCCTGCCATTGGGATTTTCATTAAGATTCACTTAAGACTTCATCATTTGTAACTATCCAGGTATCCTGAGTGCCCTAAAAACAGGCAAAACCGGAATCCCCCAATATATTTTTCTGCACAATCCTTTACATTTCTGTCTGTAAAAAGTCCGAAACCTTCAGGATATAGACAAAAAATCCGATGAAGTTCGATACATTGACAAGTTTCATACCTGAATAGTTACATTATGGAGCAGAATACTTGCACAGTTGGAAGGAAGCAAAGAGCTATGACAGAAGAAAGAAACAAGAAACAGGACTCGGCATATTTGATTTCAATATCAGCAACATTTATTTCCACCAATACGCTATTAGTGAAGTGGAACTAACTGAAATAGATAAGAGTTTAGATGAAATCTTTGAGAAGATGTATATCTTGGAAGAAACCTATCCAACAACAGAATGGAAATACAATGCCAAAAATTTTGAAGAATATAAAGAAGCACTTGACACCTACTGGGAGCAGATTGGAAATGCCGTTTTGGAATCGATGGAAGCAATCGCACAACGGATAAGGATTTAGGTTGGTAGATATTGCCCATGGCATTCTGTACCCCATTCAGTAGAATGAATGGGGTACCTTCCACATCACCACCGCTCCACGTCGAAGACCTTCAGGCAGTCACCCGCACGGTAGGGATTGTCTCTGGAGATGTCGTTGAGCCGGGCGATCTCCCGCCAGCGTTCATGGTCGCCGTAGACCTTCCGGGCTATGAGGCTGAGCTTCCTGTCGGTGCGTTCAACTACATAGCCATAACACCCCTTGCCCTGCCATTTCATGGTGTCATCGAGCTTGCTTTTTCCTTGACTGTGTGAAAGGATCAACTCGTGGAACCTTCCGCTTCATGGGAATGTTTATTTTTCTTTCTTTTCCCCCCGCCAATTGGTTTTTAATGAGGGGTTTATTGGCTAGTCCCAAGCGAATGCACATTGATTGTTTTGAAACCTTGAGCAGCCTTGCCATTCCCTCGATGGTTTCAGGCGATTTGTCCCGGTTCCTGGCTTCCCATTCGGCTTGCACCAGTTTCCTGGGCATCAGAAGGTTGGCGGCAAAACGGTTGGCATCTGTTTCCTCCTTGGGTCCGATCAAGGTATTGTGGTACTTGCCACACTAGGTACTGCGATAAGCCCGGTCATCGTCCAGACCATCCCCGATCAGTGTACGGTGCAGCATGTAATGACCGAGTTCATGGGCCAGGGTGAATCTCTGGCGGGTAAGGGGATCATTGGCTGCAACGGTGATCAGGAAGGTATCACCCACTCGTTCCAGCATGCCTGATATACCCTTTGCCAGATTGGCCTTACGGTATTGGACTCCCAGTTTTTCCGGAAGCACGTTAACATCAACAGGTACTTCTTCCCTGGCCTTGGCCAGGATCCGCCACTGTTCAGCAAAACTGATTATGTTTCTTCCTCCTTATCGTCTTGGGAACTTGCAATATCATCCGCCCGATCCTTTGTAATCGAGGCAATAATTGGCAAGTAGTGCTCTACAATATCATGCAGGTTGTCCTGTAAATGTTCATTGGATTTTCTCTCGGCTGTCTCTTCTGCAATTTTGGTTGCCTCTTCGGTTGCCTGTTTTCTGGCAACTTCCCGAAAGTGTCTCCATGCAAAAAAGCCGCCCAGAACCAGTGCAACAGTTACGACTCCCAGTGCAAGAAATATAGACGGGGATGTAAATAAATTTACAATCCCTTGTCGGCATTCGCGAGAAAACCATTGTCCACAAATCATCCTGATCCATCATTCGTATTTGTATTTCACTGAGTGAAAAGCGGGTTGTCCCCGCCATTGGTCAAAACAGAAAAATATCACCTAAACACCACTGCAAATGGACCAAGACAAGCTGATGTTTATCTGGTTGATATAGTTTTACCAATCAAGTCATGTTTGAATCTTTGCGTGTAATGGATGGTAAATTCATCAACTGTGATGTTTTAATCGGGATGGATATTATTGGTGCAGGAGATTTTGCAAGATCTAATATGAATAATGAAACCTTGCTAACATTACAATTTCCTCCTGCACATCAAATTGGTTTTGTTCACGAAATTCAAGTTGGACAAGGAAAACCAGGATTTAGGAAACCTTCCCAAACCAAAACAAGAAAAAACGAAAAAGAAGATTGAAATAACATCAATACCATTTGGGGAAACAAGTATATAATCCCCTAATATTTGCAATGTCTGCGGTGGCCCTGCTTCAACTGTCTCTGCATTTGGAAAGACACGGCGAAATTGGTGGGTTAGGTGGGATTCAAACCCATAAAGCCTGTGGGTTAGCACCGACAACCCCGAATGCCGAATGCGAAGCGGGTGCGTCTACCAATTTCGCCACTAGCCACTCAATTAAATCTACCATACTAATAGTGTGAAAAATAATTCGTTTTATCCCTTTATCCCCACGATAGATATTGTGATCCAAGGAAAAGACAGTAAAGGTGGAGGTAAAACAACTTTTTGGATGGCCAATCCTCCGATCATTCCAAGCAAATGATTTTGTCAAAGGCTGCCTAAATCAACCTGTACTGCTTTGCCTTGTTTCGAAGGAAGGGCAGTCCTTCATCCATTACCTCGGTATTGCTGTTGGCGACGGGACGCCAGACACATAATCCATTTGCAATTTCTGGTGGTAGTTCAATAAAACTTTCCATTGCCATTCCACCGTCAAACCCAACGGCTGCCAGCCCGGCAAAAATTTCATCCCAATCACAGGTTCCACACCCAGGTGTTCCCCTGTCACTCTCGGAGAGATGAATGTATTTTAAATATTTTGACGCATCAATGATACCATTCACAACACCTTTTTCCTCGATGTTCATGTGATAAGTGTCAAGGTGAATGAACACATTATCATTGCCGATGCGTTCAATTAGATCCCGAGCTTGCCAACCGGTGTTGAGCAAATGGGTTTCATATCTATTTACCGGTTCAATGCCAAATAGCAATCCCAGGGATTTGGCATATCGGCCTATTATATCTAAAGCGTAAGCTACATTGTCAATTTCTGCACTGGTAGGTGGAAAACCGGTTCGTTCTCCTATTCCGCCAAATGTGACTCCAGTCAGTGCATCCGCTCCCATTTCCTTGGACTTGTTCAGGGCAATTTTCAGGAAAGATATTGCACCTTCCGGATTACTTGAAGGCCAACTACCTTCGGGCAAACCCAATGAACACACTGCCTTCAATTCATATTTTTCCAGCAGTTTGCGTGTATGAACCGTATCAACAATTGATGGATCCAATAAAGGAATTTCCACAAAATCCACATTGTATCCTGCTGCCGAACAAACCCCCAGTTCAGCTCCTTCACGATCCCATTTCATTGTCCACATGCAAGCATGTACGCCGAATCCCTTCATCTCATTCCCTTCTAGCCAAATAATTCCTCAATTGATTTACCACATGCCTGATTACCATGACCAAAATCAAAAATAAACCCCATACAGCAGTTGACAGGTGCTGGTTTGCACCCAAAAGGTTTAACCCTGAAGACAATACTTGCAGGATAATCAGGGCAATAACCACTGGCATTACTTTTCCAAATCCACCAAAAGGATCAATGCCACCCAAGAAGCAAGCCAAAACGGTTACCAACAACAAGGCTTCACCATGCCCAACCCGAACAGAATTGAAACGGGAAACCATGAGAATTCCTGCAATACCACACAAGACACCTGAAAAAGTATAAATCAGGGTTAGGGTTTTCTTGGTTGGAATTCCAGAATATTCAGAGGCGTTGAGGTTGGATCCAATCATGTAAACTGAAAATCCATGTTTGGTTGACACCAGCATTACATGCCAGGCCAAGGCAACTAGTGTAAAAATAATCATGGGAATGGGTATCAGGAACAAACTGCCATGACCGATGGTTCCAACAAATTCTGGAAAACCGGATATATCGCCCCCTCGTGTAAGGAACTCGCCGAGTCCCCGCAGAAATATCATCATGGCCAGTGAAACCAAAATTGGATGGGCGCCCGTGTAAGCGACGGCTAGTCCCATGACAAGTCCGGCTGCGGCACCTACGGCAAGAGCTGCGGCAACTCCGATGATGAAAGCAACTATCCCGGCGTCAGGTCCACCAGCCTGCAACAATGTCCAGGCGAGTGTCAACCCGGAAAGGTTTGCGGTAAAGATAATTGCCAAATTGAGACCTCCCGAAAGGATCGGGGCAACCATGGCAAGAGTCAGGATTCCCAACACTGGAAGTTGAAAAGCCATCGAACTAAGATTGGCTACGGTCAAAAATCGTGGTGTCAAACTGGAAAATGTCACAAACAGGAATGTCAGGAAACAGATCAGGGCAAAAGTTTCCTTGCCTATATGATCGGAAATATGTTGAACGAGCTGTCGCATGATCAGTAGCGAGTACGAATATATTTTCCGGGGTTTTTGAACAGATCGGAACCAATTTGGATATTTGAGGTTGATACTGCTATGAGGATGCTTCCACCAATAATCATCTGGAATGCAAACGGTGAAACACCCAGGAGATTAAGGCCATTTTGCGTGATGGCCACAAACATGACTCCTAGAAGACACCCAAGTATTGAACCCTTGCCTCCACCTAACCTTGCACCTCCAAGTACGACAGCCGCCAGGACTTCAAGTTCTCGACCATACAAGGCATTGGGGATTACCTCTTTGACGATGTTGACTTGCATCAGACCCGCAATACCAGCCATCATCCCCATCCAGCCATAAGCCACGGCTTGCATCAGGGCAATGTTGATACCTGCTCGTCGAGCTGCCTCGGGATTATCCCCAAACGCATAGAGCTGGCGTCCGGTTCCGGTGAACCTTATCAATATCCATGTTGCAACAACACATCCAATCATGACCGCAACTGCAAGGTTGAGTTCGGACCACGTACCATTGGTCGATTGATGTTCAAAAATAAATATGCGAGATGTCCACCAACTTGGGAGATTGTAAATGTTCTTACCCGAAGTGAAGAACATCAAAAGCCCAAAAAAAGCATTGAAAGTGGCAATGGTGATAACGATTGAGATGATTCGGAATCCATGAATCAAAGTGGCATTGACCAGGCCCAGACCTATGCCTATCAAACCGCTTACCAAGAAACCCAGTATCCAATTTCCCCCACCCAGTAATCCGAAACAGTAGGCAGCAACATACTGTACAACCGAGGCGGCTACGGCAAATGAAATGTCAATGCCACCAGAGATTAAAACGACAAGCAAGCCAACCGCCCAAATGAGGTTTACAGCGTTGTTGTTGAGTAATGAAGTCAGGTTTCCCAGACTCAGAAACTGATCAGAAGCAAGAGACAAACCAAAGCACATGATGACAAGAACAACCAGCAGACGCATCTCCACCGTGTAGTTGGCAACTAACTTCAACCTACGCATATACTATGCCTTCGAGCTGCTCGACTGAATGTTCCAGGGGGTTGTGCTCCAGTTTGATTTCGCCGTTGGTCATCACCAGAACACGGTCGGAGTTAAAGTGAACTTCATGGACCTCGTCCGAAATCAGAAGGATTCCCATTCCTTGCTCGGCGAGGGATTTTACAATTCTGAAGATGCCTGCTCTGGCACCCACATCAACACCAACCGTCGGGTTGTCCAATATCATCAACCGTGGTTCGGTGGCCAGCCACTTGGCCAGAACAACCCTTTGTTGGTTTCCTCCCGAGAGGGTTGAAACCGCATCAGAGGATTCACCAATTCTTATGGCCAATTCCTTGATCCAATGATTGACCATCGATTCCTTCTTCTTGGCGGAAACAAACCCCATGAATGTCAGGATTCTATTCAGTACTGTTGTTGCAATGTTGTCGGCGATTGATTGAGGTTGAATCAACCCAAGCGAAAGGCGATCCTCTGAAACATAGGCAATTCCTTCGAGTATGGCGTCTCGAATGGAGTTGAAATTAGCCTCCTTGCCACCAAGTCTGATCGTACCCGAAGTTGGTTTTGTCATTCCTATCAGGACATGTGCCAACTCCGTTCTACCAGCACCGATCAGGCCTGTGAGTCCTACGATTTCACCTTTTTTGATATGTAATGATACATTTTGGAATTCATTTTTGTGTGACAGGTTTTCTATTTCCAAAATTGATTCGGTATCTATACCTGGATTTGCCGTAACCTCATTTATCAAGGTAAGATTGGTCATCAATTCGGCAAGTTTCGTTTGCGTCATCCCCTCTGTTGGAAAAACTCCTACTAGATGCCCATCACGCAAAACGGTTACCTGTGAGGAAATGGCAAGGACTTCGGCCAATCGATGACTTACGAATACAACCGCAACACCGTCTTCGGATAGTTTCTGCACTATCCTCATGAGCATGCTTGTTTCGGATTGGGTCAGGGAGGATGTTGGTTCGTCCATGAAAATCAACTTGGCATTTCCCATCAAGGCTCTGGCAATGGCGACAATTTGTCTTTGGGCAATGGGCAAGTTCTTGATGGGTTCATCCAGATCCATTTCAACATTCAAGCGTTTTAGAATAGCTTCAACCTTTGGCTTGAATGATTCGGTTCGAACCAGTCTTGGCCAGAACCCCAGCACTTCATCAAAGGAGATGTTTTCTGCCACGGACATATGGGGAAAAAGCGCAAGGTCTTGCCAGATGACCGAAATTCCCATTTCCCTTGCCAGGGCAGGGGTTATATGCTCTATTTCCTTCCCAAGTATATTCAGTTTTGCGCCTGGTGACGGAGTATAAACACCGGTAATTATCTTGATCAGGGTACTTTTCCCGCATCCATTTTCTCCAGCCAGACAATGAACTTCACCTGGTTTTACCCGGAATGATACACCGGTCAATGCCTTGACACCACCGAAATTCTTGGAAACATTTTCCAGTGATAATACCCATTCCGGATCAGTCGTCATCATTGCAGTTCTTGGAATTCATTTTGTCGATTGGGAGGAAGGTTACCGATGAACAATTTTTACCAACCGCTCCCGATTATTTTCAGCTTCACAATGGGTATAAGACCACATATATTCAGGGAGAAGGTAATCGGGTGGAGGCAAGGACCCTCCCCCACCCTTAAAAATTTAGAGACCCATATCAGCCAAACCGTCAACGGTGTTGACGTTCAGTTCAAGAAGGTTATCGGTAATGATATTTCTGGTTGCTGGGTCTGGGTTCACTGTACCAAGTCCTTCAATCATGGTTCCTTCTTCAATAGTTGTACCATCAGCAAGCAACTTGCCCATGGTTACGAAAACCCGGCCTGCTTCCATGGGGTTCCACATAAACCCGCCGGAGAGGATTCCTTCATGTACCAATTGTCTGCCCTGTCCTGGTGAAAATGGTCCAAGAACATGAATCTGTCCTCCCATCCTTCTTTCTTGGACAGCTCGTCCCGCACCAATCGGGCCTTGGCTACCAAAAGCCAGGAATCCCTTGAGATCTGGATTTGCTGCTATAAGATCCAAGGCTGTAGTACGACTGTCATCGACACTTTCGGCAACCCCATAACGTTCACCTATCAGTTCAAGCTGGGGACAGTTTTCTCCCATCCAGGCAATTGCTGCATCTGCCCAGGCATTGTGCAATGGGACTGTGAGTGAGCCGACATAAACGGCATATTGGCCAGAACCTTCCACCCTCTCACAAAGCAGTTTAGCATGTGCCTCTCCAAACCCGGTGGCAGATGCCAGTTCGAAATTCCAATCAACATTCATCAGGCCTGGCCCTTCGTGTGCGACAACCTTGATGCCTGCTTCCATGGCTTTGGTGAGGACCGGTTCAAGAGCGCCTTCGTCATTCGGCACAATGCCGATGATGTCAACCCCTTGGGCAATCAGGTCTTCAATGGCTCTAACCTGAAGAGCCGGGTCGGCAGAAGTAGGGCCTACCATCCAGGCATCCATACCGAGTTCAGCTGCCCTAGCCTCGATTCCTTCCTCCATGGCATTGAACCAGGGTATTCCCCCAATTTTTACCACAACCCCCATTGATTGCGAATTTGCCGATGCCACAATTCCTAATGACAAGACAAATCCAACGAAAATTGAAACCAATTTTCTCATTTTCATCTCCCTCTACTAGACACTAATAAATTGACAATACAATCCTTAGTGCATTGCCGTTAACCCACCAATTCAAAAATGGCAATTTGCTAACAATTTGAATGAATCAGCAGGTAAGTGATTGATATTACAATATTTTTGCATTTTTGCATTTTTTTTCCAAATGGTGGGCAATTGGTGAAGAATCACTCCCAAGATTGTGCTGAAGGGTGTTGTTTTCACATTTTTTCGGCAAAGTGAGACAGGTTTTCTCACGTTATTCCAGTGTTTTCGTGCAATTTCGGCTTGGCCACCAATTTTCTTTTTCCATTGAGTTCGGAATACCTCCAGATTATGTCTTTACTAGGAATCCGCAGCCAATTGACAAGCAGGGATTTGTGTGTACATAGTCAAGCATTACAATTCACGTACAGGGTTTGCCCTGAAAACAAGGGAAGCAAAAAGGTTATCGGTTGATTTGTTGCCTGATTTCCATGAAG
The DNA here is from genome assembly GCA_026710155.1 of Paracoccaceae bacterium. GTDB lineage: Bacteria > Pseudomonadota > Alphaproteobacteria > Rhodobacterales > Rhodobacteraceae > MPNP01. The sequence continues at coordinate 1,308 of JAPORQ010000056.1, read as the reverse complement.
AGGTGAAAAGCATGGCCAAATCCAGGCAAAGACCCTGAAGAGTTACGCGATTGACGCCTTGAGGGACTGTTACCGGAAAGACAGGGAAGAAGAAGACTGGCTTTGGGGCGAAATTGCCGAGAAGGCCGTGGAGGAAGTTTATTTAAGTGACCGGGAAGCAGAGGACCTCATATAGCGCATAAAAAATGCGTAAGGTTCTTTATACTCTTCAGGCAGGATTTGAACTGGACAACCTTGCCGGGAAGCATTCGAAGCAGGCAAGACATTTGTTGGAGGTTGTTGACAGGGTTCGTGAAAACCCCGATTAGCTTGCCAAGAGGATTGTTCAGGGTTTCAATGATGCATATCGTGTCAGAAAGGCGGATTGCCGCATCATCATCACTTTCACGGACGAAGAGGTGGTGATAAGGGCAATTGGTCATCGCAGGGATGTTTATGAGATACACAGAAGGATGTACCAGCTAATATATTTTCCTGCCGTGATCGCAATCGTTTTCAGGAATGGCCATGCATCGGCACTGATTGAGGTCAACAGGGCAAGAAACCGGGTCACCACAAAGTTTGGCCCGGCAGCCAACCTACCGTATTCACACATTTTTTCGAGTGGTTGCATGCCTGTTCCCCCATTTCCTGAAAAGCATCCGGATCCACGGTGGTCCGCATATGGTTCCACAGGGGAGGTGGCCTGCACGGCCTTCCCCCGTTTTTTCCTTGACTTGCACGGATTCCCGTGCTATGTTAATGTCATGGAAAGGCATCCGCAAACATACATTAGGAGAACCGACTCATGAAACGACTGTTGAATACCCCCCCCCACTTTTAATCTGATCGCCGCCCTGCTGGTAATGGCGTTCGCCGGTCCAGCAGAAGCTCAGACCATCACCGCCCCGGGGCTGGTCGGCCAGCCTGCCTGTGTAGGGCCAGGCGAGACTGATGACCCTGTCAGTGGATCGGTTTCGGGTATAACGACCAATCGTGCAAACACCACAACCGAGGCTTATAGCAATCTGTACAGCGCGTTGAGAGCCCAGGTGGGCGATGGTGGACCAACTTCATTTCCTCTCACACTTTACATCAGGAACGCCATAACGAATGCAGTAGTCGTAAATAACGCATACAGACTAGCCATAAGTTCTTCTAATCAAAACTTGATCGCCCTCGCTTCAGGCCATACCTTAAGTCCAAAAACTCCCTATGTCGTAACGCTCGAGACATCGGCATCCGGGTTTGGCGAGGCACGCCCCTTGATGAGACGCTGTTTCATGACGGGCGGCACCTACACGCCTGCCAATGAAAGCGGGCAACCCG
>JAPORQ010000034.1 GCA_026710155.1 Paracoccaceae bacterium | reverse complement strand
CTGAGGCGCTGCTTCATGACGGGTGGCACCTACACGCCGTCGAACGAGAGCGGCCAGCCCGGCTACGTGGCCAACACCACAAGCGGCTGCTTCTCGATCAGCCCCCGGACCTTCCAGGACATTCGCAACTGCCTGTGCGGACGGTCGCGCATCTGGAATGATGATGACCGAAACACCGCCCAACGGAGGACCTTGGGCTGTGCCAACGCCAACTGACGGGCCGGCCCCCTGTCCGGCGATGCCCTCCCCCGTCATTGGAGGGGGGGCAGATGGAACGCGACCTTGCAGGAAATGTGTGAATCTGGTAGAGCCGAAGCCGGAAAAGATATCGGGCCTCACATGGGGCCAACAATCCGTTGCCCAGATTTTGATACAGGCAAGTGAAGTCATCCTGTCCCATTTCCGAATTGAAAGATGTGCAATCCCTGCTTGAGATCATTGCTGTCAGGGATGTGTATATTTGGGATTTGGAAGTCCAACTTGGGGAGGACAGGAAAAAAGTTCCTGGAATTTGAGGAAAGGTTTTAGGAATTGGAAGATGCCTATGTGGCATTGGAACAAACCGTGGTTAGGCAGGCCGAGGTGATATCCAAACTCCAGCGCTGTCCTGGCCGGAACAGTGGCAAGCCACCTTCGAGTGATGGGCTAGGTAAGCCCCCGGCACCGAAACGTACCAGTGTGAAAGGACGCAGGCCAGGTGGACAGATGAGTAACAAGGGGCATGCCCTGCTTAGTTCCGAAAGGCCCGACCATGTAGAACACCATTTCCCCCTTGGAAACCGAGCGATTATCACTGCCGATGGACCAATCGGCAAAGGCAAGACCTAGCTTCTTGATCCATTGTGCCCAGGCCCCTGGCATTGGCCAGCAGCATGAAGTGCCGGAAGTCCAATTGCATTGGAAGTGATTCTTGCCTGAACTACAATTGGATTCCAAGTGGCCGAATAGTTACACTTGATTTTAGTTTGCACAACATCATTCATACCACTTTTGTGACTTCTGATTCAGGCTCTAATTCCAAAAAACAAACGATCATCGATTTACTTTTTAAAATGGATCGCTCAAAATTTATCTTCTTGCTGATTGCACTTTTATTAGTTGTCAATTGAATAAAATCAAACTGGTTCAATTACCTTGAACACCCTGCGGCATTATGTGCCAATACAGAAGCCATGAATCCATCCAAATCCCCATCCAGTACAGCTTGGGGATTTGGTGATTCGAAATTGGTTCGCAAATCCTTGACCATTTGGTAGGGTGTAAGAACATACGACCGAATTTGATTCCCCCAACCCGCTTCCCCCCTGTTTTGATGCAATTCCTGTTGCTTTTCGTTGCGTTTGCGAAGTTCAAGTTCATAAAGCCTGGATCTGAGGGCATCCATACAATTGGCCCTGTTCATGTGCTGTGATTTTTCAGATGAAGTTACAACAATCCCTGTCGGAAGATGGGTCATTCTGACAGCAGAATCTGTTTTGTTCACATGTTGTCCACCAGCTCCGGATGCACGATAAGTGTCAACCCGCAAATCACTGGGATTTATTTCAATCTCGATGTTTTCGTCAATCACCGGAAAGGCGCCAACAGAACTGAAGGATGTGTGTCTTCTTGAAGCACTGTCAAACGGTGAAATACGGACCAAACGATGAACACCTGATTCGGATTTCAACCACCCGTAAGCATTCATGCCCTTTATTTTGAAAGTAATTGATCGCAATCCCGCTTCCGCATCCCTATTTTGAGATATCAGTTCAATCTTGAAACCCCGCCTCTGGGCCCATCTTTCATACATTCTTGATAACATTTGGGCCCAATCGCATGACTCCGTCCCACCGGCACCAGCCTTAATTTCAAGAAAGGCATCGTTTTTATCTGCCTCATCATCAAGGAGTGCTTCCACAACTATCTTCTTGATTTCCACATGCAGGTCGCTGATTGATTTTTCTGCTTCCAGAACAATCTCCTCATCACCCTCTTCCTCGCCCAATGCAATCAGTTCGGCATTATCTTCAACGGTTGACCGCAAACGCTCAAATGTTTCCATCCTTTCAACAATGCTTTGTCTTTCCTTCATTATCGCAGTTGCACCAAGTTGATCATCCCATAACTTAGGATCCTCTATTTTAGTATTGAGATCATTGAGTTTTCGTTCCAGATCATCCCGCTTGTTTTTCTCCTTGAGGAGATCAAGGGAATTGTTGATTTCTTCCAGTAGCTTGAGGATATCCGTACGCATTCAATTTTACTTTTCATATTACATTACGATTCATCGAGTTGAAGAATTATACAAATTCAACATCAAAATGGTAGGGGTGTGAATCTCATATTGCGACATGATTGATCATTTCAAGCTGCCTTTGCCATGCCATGTCCTTCCCGATTGTCATTGTCGGGTTCCCTCCGGTCAATTTCCACCATGATCCTTTCCCATGTGCTGTCGAACCTTACGGATTTCACCAGCGACCGGAAGGCCGGAACCACCTGTCCTCCTTCCATTCCCCACCGCATGCCCGATTTCCCGAGACGCCCACCGACATGGGTCCTGTTTGCCGTTCCGGCAATCCCCGACCCTATGGGAATCCCCGCGGACGGGCTGGCCGGCTTACGCTTATCCTAGAGAATACGACCGGCACCGACGCAAATGCGAACCTGACCCTCGCCAGGGAAAGCGGCTCCGGTATAAAATGTAATACGACCATTGCAAGCTCAGGCATCTTCATGTGGGAAAGCGCCGACCTGGATGAGATAAATCCTACTTTAAACAACTTCAATTATTCCGCTATACCTGTGGCGGCCAACAGTCGCCGCACCATTCGCTTCAAAATGGTATCAATACCAAATCGCGAAAAGGACGGTGATCGCGTGTGGAATTTCCAGGTCAATGGAACAGTGTTCGCGATGTTGACCGTCGAGGACGATGAGGCGAGACCGTACATCGGGAGCCTGAACCACCATCCTTACAAGATTGGCTGGGATAAAAGCCGCGCTGGGCGCATCAAAGACCCTCGTCCCAACAGGACATGTGCGGAGGGGCAGTACGGCTGCCAGACGAAGCGGTACAGCCGCTGCGTCTGCCTGTTTGCGGACTGATGGCACGGGATACCGTTGACGGCACCTGCCGGACACAAAAGGCAGGAAGAGAATTTCAAAGTGCGACACTACCTATCAAAATAACTTCTGACAAGTGCAAAATATTCTCTGAAGTGATGTTGAACTTGTCTTGGTTGACTCGATTTTAATGGTATATTTGATCATGCCAAGAGGCATTTCCATTTTTTCATATCAGGACATATAGACTGTTGAAACATCCATAAACATGCCATCAGGTAGGGTTTAACGAAAAACGATTGAGCTTCAGGGCCAAATTCGCTGCAAATGCTCCCGCTGAACAAAGAGCAACAGCTAATATAAGTGGCAATCCTGTTCCATCAAACAGCTGGCCGATTGGAATGGACAGAACAACGCAGATCAGTATGGAAATGGCACCAATAATCGATGCTGCCATACCTGCAATATGACCCATCGGTTCGAGAGCCAGTGCATTAAGGTTGGCTAGACACAATCCAAGCAGGAAAAACATGCTGGCTGACCATGCAATAAACAGCCACAACAACCAGTGAATGGGTAAGTTGCCAGTAATAATTATGAAGGAGCAAGCAAGTGAAAGCAGGCAGATGGCAAAATATCCGAATGTTGACAAGGCCCACATTCCCAGGCGCAATACGAGAGATGCATTCAGAAAACTTGCACTCCCTGAGATGAGTGCAACGATGGCAAAATAAAGTGGAAAATCATGGCCGGTATCCAACCAGACCACATAAATCTGCTGGGCTGAAACAAGGTAGGAAAAAATGCAGGTTAATCCCAGTGCAAGACTGATGGTACAAATAATGACACGCGGGAAGGAGAATACTTCTACAACTGATTTTGCAATGTTCGCTGTTCTGAATTTTATCCGCTGATCAGGGGGATGTGTTTCGGGCTGCCTGACCATGAACCAGACCAGGGCAACAAGTGCCACTATCTGAAACGAAACGAATATAAATCGCCACCCCAGGGAAAGCATAATGGTTTGGCCAATAAATGGGGCCACGGCTGGTACAAGTACAAAAAGCATCATTGAAAGTGATATGACACGGGCCATGTCCCTGCCTTTGTAGAGGTCACGTATCAAAGCCTGGGTTACTGTTCGTGGTGCTGAGATTCCTAAACCCTGTACAAAACGAGACAGGAGCAATCCATAAAATGATTCCGTGAAAAATGACCATCCGCTCGCAACAATAAAAAGAATTATTCCCAAATTGTTTATGGGTTTTCGCCCAAATGAATCTGAAAGGGGGCCCATGATTAGCTGGCCAATACCCGAACCGGCTACAAAAACAATGATTACCAGTTGGGTTTTGTTGATATCCAGAAGACCAAACTCCCTGCCGATTGCAGGGAAGGATGGCAATACAGCATCAGTGGCAAAAGCAACCAGAGACCAAAGCAAGGCAATCATGGCAACAAATTCGTAATAAGGTGGTTGTTTGGTCACTTGTTCTGGACAATCCACAAAAATTTGGTTAGCAATCGGTTACCATGTAAAGGGGAAATTACAATTTCCTAGATTTTCCATTTATTGCTTCAGATCATTTTTCGGAAAAATTCTTCTACCCCTATCCCTTCTGATTTCATTGACATCCCAAAACCCTCATCTTCCCCACTCTTACGGTTGGTATCCACGCCTTGAGGCTAGTGCATAACATCTGGCTGTGGGACTCAAACCCGTTTGATGTGGCAATTTGGTATAATCCATGGAGTCATTAATCGAAGGTTTGGGAATAGAATTTGATCTGATATGAAATTGCAAATCTAAATTTGTGAACTAATCTGGGTTAATCCTGATTTTCAATTGATGGCCAAAAATCAATAAAGCCCACCGGCAGAAATGGAGCCAAATGATCCCCTTTCATCCTGCTTTTCGGGTGCGGTGTCGGGTGCATTCAAATCCTGATTATGGGTCTCAGATGCAACTTCAACTGCCTGATAAATTCCCTCGTCCCAATCTTCAAACTTGATTACCGGCAAATCGGAAGCCATTGGAAATCCACCATCTATCACGCGAAGATCCCCTTCTAGAGGTTCTGTGCCCAAACGGAAGAATTCGGCAATTACAGTTCCTTCCTCCTCTTTGCCACCTGAATGTACGGGCTCTCCGGTAAATCTGTTTATATCCACGAATACGCCACCTTCGGGAACCATGAAATCCGAATTGCCGTAGATCTCTACAGCCCTGTTCATGAAATTGCTGAAGACTGGTGCACAGAGGCTGCCACCGGTTGCACGCTTGCCCATGGATCTGGGATCGTCATAGCCAATATAACACCCCGCAACGATTTCGGAAGTATAACCGATAAACCACACATCATTTGCATTATTGGTCGTTCCAGTTTTACCGGCAACCGGAAAATCTGCCTTGACTGTTCTGGAAGCAGTCCCTCGTTCCACAACACCCTGCATCATCGAGGTAATCTGATAGGCAGTAACAGGATCAATGATCTGGGGGCTAAGGGACAGAACCTTTGGAATTTCACCTTTGGGTAAAATGGGATTGGTGCAATCGCCGCATACCTGCAAGCTTTCCTTGTAAATGGTATTGCCGTTCTTGTCCTGAACCCGGTCAACAAGTGTCGGAGTAACCTTAAACCCACCATTGGCAAACATGGCATAGGAAACAACAAGCTTCATGAGAGTTGTTTCCATCGCACCCAGAGAGTTGGCTAAAAATGGAGGCATTGCATCATAAATACCAACCTTTTCAGCAAATCTGGATATTTTTTCCAATCCAATGCCATTGGCTAGGCGGACAGTCATGAGATTTCTTGACTGCTCGATACCTGTTCTCAGTGGAACAGGCCCATAAAACTTGTTACTGTAATTGACCGGCCGCCAGATACCTTGGGGAGTGTCCAGGTTGATCGGTGCATCAAATATGATGCTCGCCGGTGTGAGGCCGGAATCCAGGGCAGAAGCATAAACTATGGGCTTGAATGCCGACCCCGGTTGGCGGAGGGCCTGGGTTGCCCGATTGAAACTTGACTGTTGATAGGAAAAACCTCCAACCATGGTAAGAACCCTGGCAGTGGTTGTATCCATTGCAATGAAGGCGCCTTGAACCACAGGCAGTTGGTGCAAATCCCATGAAACAATATTGCCTTCATCATTTTTGTTGGGTGAAACATAAACATATTCACCCTCCCGCAGAAACTCATCGGCCTTGCGGTCTCCCTCCGGCAGCCTGGCCCCATTCAAGCTCCGGACCCACTGAAAACTTGTTTCATCTAAAATACCGGTTGCCTCTTGTGGCTGGCCTTCAATGGATAAATATGCCTTGTTCCCTTCAAAACGGACAACATAAGCCAATGACCATCCGTCAATATCTCTGGGCAAATCAACTTCAAAGGGCTCTTTTCCTTCCTGGGAACTGGAAGCGATATGCTGATTTGTGCCTATCCAAGTTCCCACGGAGTGGTCATAGTCCTCCAAGCTTTGGCGAAGTTCCGAAGTGGCAATTTCCTGCAATTGGGGATCAATGGTTGCACGAATATTCAAACCTCCTTCAAAAAATTCGTCAGCCCCAAATTCCCTGGAAAGTTGCCTGCGGATTTCATCGGTGAAATAACTTCTTGGTGGTAGCGATTGCATGAATGAGGGGTAATCACCATTCATGACTGTTTTCAGACTCTGCAACTTGGCAAAGCTACCCTCTTCTTCAGAAATGTGCTTGTTTTGAACCATTTCGGTTATAACAAAATTCCTGCGTGTCATGGCCCGAACACGATCCCTGACCGGATGATAGTTCGAGGGTGCCTTGGGCAGGGCTGCCAGATAGGCAGCTTCCTCAATGGAAAGTTCATCGAGTGACTTGTTGAAATAGGTTTGGGCTGCAGCTGTAATGCCATAGGAATTCTGGCCCAAAAAGATTTCGTTCAGATACAGTTCCAGGATTTTTTCCTTCCCAAGGGCTTTTTCGATCTTTACGGCCAAAAGGATTTCCTTGAGTTTCCGTTCCACTGAACGTTCTCTGGACAGAAGAAAATTTTTCATTACCTGCTGGGTGATGGTGGATGCACCTCTGAGACGTTCACCCTGCATGGCCTGAATTCCTGCCTTGATGATTCCCAATGGGTCAAGACCCCGGTGTTGAAAGAAATATTTGTCTTCCGCAGAGACAACTGCATGAATGACCAAATCCGGTATTTCCTCGTAAGGGCTGAACAGCCTGCGTTCCCTGGCAAATTCATCAACCAGCTTTCCTTCCGAAGAAAAGACCCTGCTTATGGTCGGAGGAGAATAATTTTCCAACTCCTCAAAGGTCGGCAGATTGGAACCTACAGCCACAACCATGCTGGTCAAGGCAACAAAGACAAATGTGATGCCGAGGCAAACTTCACTGAACCCCCAGGCAATTGCCCTCAGAACTTTTTGCCCCAACTCCTCTGTTTGGGGCAGCACCTTTTTGAGTGGCTCCTTACGGTATCTGGTGAATGTACGGATGGGTTTCATGGTTTGCTGCTTGGCTAATCGTTCCGATAATCATTGATGTTTTCAATTTAGCACTACATTTAAATAGTAATTGATTCTTGGGTTTGTTCACATTCTGAAAGATAAAATTTCTTTGAACAACTTTTTTTTAGTATTTTGTTGACTTTGGATTGTGTATCAGTAGTTAACCTTTCAAGTCGCTGCCTTTAAAAAAATAATAATTCGGGTAGCAGAATGGATGTGGAGATAAAATCATCCTTGTTGTCACGATGGCAAAACATGTCCGTTCACAATCATACTTATTACTTACCCAAGATTTTTATTTTGGTCCGATAAACGGCAAACAGATTTCTGGTGATTTACAAGATACATAGTGAAATGAAGACCTACAAAACGTCAACCACCTATGCTCCACCCAATGAGTCGTGGCCGCGAATTACGGAAAAATACAAGCGAATGAAAATTCAACAAACCAATTTTGACACTACCCAGTTTATCAAGCATGGATGGGAAAGTGCACTGATTTTAAAGAGAAAAATATGCATTCTTCAATACTCATTGATACCACCGGAGGAGATGAAACCCGGATATTGGTACTTGAAGGAGGTAAGGTACAGGAATTCAAAAGGGAAGCCAAGACCTCCAATCGACTGGCAGGGAATATTTATCTTGCCAGAATTGATAAAATCGAACCTTCAATACAGGCTGCCTTCGTAAACATCGGCACGGACAAACACGGTTTTTTACCGTTTCGGGCCATTCATCCCGATTATTACAATATCGATATAAATAGCCTTGATTCTGAACCCACCGGTCCAGAAGAGGCCTCAACAGGTGGGGCTGATGCAGATAACTCAAACTTTCTCAGGGAGTTTGAAGATTACACGACCGATTTTGGCATCATCACACGTACCATGAATTTGCAGGCTGCCCCGGGCAATCAAATTCATTTAAATGGTCATGGCAACAAGGGTAGAAACAAATACCATAGAAGGACTTCACGAAAAATCCCCAGGGACCTCCTGATACAGGATGTCATAACCAAGGGCCAGATTGTACTTGTCCAGGTATCTAGGGATGAATTGAATGCCAAAGGGGCAACCTTAACCACCTATATCAGTTTGCCGAGTAGATATTGTGTCCTGCTTCCAAACAGCGACAAGGGATTTTCAATCAGCAGCAAAATCAATTCGGTGGAAACAAGCCAGCATTTGAGATCAATCTTCAATAACTTCAATTTCCCACAGGGGGCTGGCCTGATAATGAGAACCATCAATGCAATTCCCCCCGGAGAGGTCATTGAAGCTGATATCAGCCGTCAGGTTGATACCTGGAAGGATATCCTCGCAAAAGCAGTGGTTTCCAAGGCCCCGATACTTTTGAAACCAACAAGTGATCTGATTGAAACGACCATCAGGGATTACTTCCGTGATTCAATAAATGAAATCATTGTTGCCGGGAACAGGGGATATGAACGCACCGTCGAGGTTGTCAACTCACTGGTTCCACATGAATCCGGCAAGGTCATCAAGCACAACAGTTTGAAACCCTTGTTTGTTCTGCATGGGGTTCATGAGGACCTCAGGAATCTTTATAATCCGCGTGTGGAATTGGCTTCTGGTGGTCACCTGATAATTCAGCCAACCGAAGCGCTGGTATCAATTGATGTCAACTCGGCCAAATCAAACCAAGGAAAAACCCTTTCCGAAACAGCACTAAAAACCAATATCGAGGCAGCCAGGGAAATTGCCAGGCAATTACGGTTGCGGGATTTGGCAGGTATCATTGTAATTGATTTCATAGACATGGAATACCAACCTCATCGCAAGGAGGTTGAAACTGCTCTTCGTACTGCGCTGCAAAGGGATCAGGCCTGGATCAACTGCGGGTATATTTCCAAATTGGGTTTATTGGAAATGACACGACAGAGGGCCGGTGAAAATCTGGCTACCAACACAACCAAGGTTTGCCCTGCCTGTAGTGGAACCGGCCGGGTTATACTTGACGAAACCCTTGCTGTAATAATTCTCCGGCATATTGAGGCGGAATGTTCGCTGAAGAAAGCAGGGAATGTGATGGTTTCCGTTTCAGCGCCACTTGAGAATTATTTTCTCAATGAAATGCGCCGGGAGATTTCAAGATTGGAGGATGTTTACGGATGCCGCATTCGATTCGAAGCAACCGACAACTTGTTCTCCCAGGAATACAGTTTTATTTTGTACAGTGCTGATAAAAACAAGGAGATTTTCAGATATCCACCAAAATATTTGCACAACAACCATAATACTCCCAAACCGACCTGGTCATCCAAGAAAGCAAACAGAAATTCGTCCAAAACCGGTTCGACAGCAAGATCATATAATGGCAACACCAAAGTTTCAGATGAAAATAACAGCAAGAGAGATAATACTTCCTCAAACGCAGCCATTGATCAAATCCCTACCCATTTGACTGCAAACAAGGATGGGCAGATCACTTCAGAACCAGAAAATGATCGTTCCATCGGCAATACATCCAAGGAGTTTGAAAGTGCCTCGCCAATAGAATCAGAACAAGGTGATGTTGATCCAGCTGTTGGAAAAACAAACAAGGAGGAAAAGTCAAGCAAATCGGTAAAAAGAAAAGGAGCAAGGACCAAGGATCAGAAAGATGGGCAAAAGTCCAGGGCAAGACAGAATACTCCCAAGAAAGAAACCAAAAAGGGAATAACAGAAAATGAATCAACTTCGCCAAGCAAAGACAAGCAGAAGGAATCGATAAAGGCGGATACTCTCGAGAAATCTGTATCCAAGGTTGCAAAAACCGGCAGTAAAACAGTCAAACAAAGAAAACCCGCGCCAAAAAAGAGACCGGTTTCCAAAAAAACTTCTCAGGATGGGGATTCATCGCATCTCAAATCTCAAGGTAACAATGAATTTGAAAACACGATAAACCAAATTGCTCCAGGGGATGAAAATGACTGGGGGGATATCAGGACCAATTTGAGCTTTTATTCTCCTTCAGACCTGGAATAAACCAAATGATTACAGGTAAAAAAGGGAATTATATAAATGGCTGCACAAACCCCAAAATTGGCAGAATCATTCACTTGCTGCACTTCATTTTGATGCAGTTGACTTTTTTCACCAACAGATTACCTTCCAAACCACATAAATGAAGTGGAAATACGACATAAAGGAGTAAAAGCAAGAATGGTGCGACTATGCATGTAATCCCCCAAAAAATTGCTTTGAAGTTTCATGGAAATTGAAAATAATGAATCTTGTAACTTTAATCATGTTCCAATAGCCAAAGGAGTATCAATATCATGAAAAGCGAATTCGGCAATTTTTTTCATATTAATCTATCGGGTTTTGGACTAACCTTACTGGTGAGGCGGATACTTGGTGTTGGGTTTCTTCTTTTCTTCCTGACATCACCTATAAATGCCTTTGACCTGGAAAACCTCAGTTCTGATGAAAAGACGGTTTTTGGTGAACTGGTGAAAGAGTATTTATTGAACAACCCCGAAATATTGCTTGATGTTATCGAAAGGTTGCAGGAACAGGAAAATGAGGCAAACCTGGAAAGGGATAGGGGATTTATTGAATCCTTTGCGGACGAAATATTCCATGATCCGAATTCTTGGGTGGGCGGCAATCCCGAAGGAGAAATTAATCTGGTTGAATTCATTGATTATCGTTGTGGCTATTGTCGTAATTCCCAACAAGTTATCGAAGACATCATTGACACCAATTCTGACTTGCGTCTGGTTGTCAGGGAATTTCCAATTCTGGGCGAGCAATCTGATATTTCATCCAGACTTGCGATAGCCGTATTTCAACTTGCCGGACCCGAACAATACAAGATGATTCATGATTTTCTCCTGTCACTTGAGGGGCCAGTCAGCGAGAAGGTCATTTCTGAAGTAGCGGAAATGACCTCATTGGATTTGCAGGATTTGATGGACAAAATGGTTGACTCCTCTGTTATGGACGTTTTGGATACCAATTATCAGCTTGCTCAGGCGCTGGAAATAAATGCAACTCCAACATTTATCTTGGGTACAAAGATCATCAGGGGTTTTCTGACTTCTGAAGAATTCCAGTATGAATTGGATCAATTGGAAACAACAACAAACTAGTAGATACGACAAGCTAATTTTTGGAGGTTCAGGTGGCCAAGCAAGACTCGAAATTGGAAATGATTTCCAAACTCATTGATATGTTCAAGGAAAAGGGACTTGGAGAGTTTGAGGTGGAATTCAAGGAAGAGGATACATCCCGAATTAAATTGAGAATGGCCAATTATTCCAGTGGATACCAGGTTTCCAACAGTTTGCCCCTGCCTGCCCCATGCCCAGAAGCCCCTACCCCCTCACACCAACCGGATGAGAACCAATCCGAAAAAAGCGGCCTGGTTTCATCAGAGATGGTTGGAACGGTTTATCTCAAGCAAAGCCCCGAGGCCCCCACTCCCTTTGTCAAGTTAGGTCAAAGTGTCAACGAGGGTGATACAATTCTTATCATCGAAGCGATGAAGACAATGAATTTCATTGGTGCACCCCATGCTGGCACCGTTCGCAAAATCATGGTGGATGATGGGGAACCGGTGCAGTTCGGTTCCGAATTGATGATTATCGATTGATGTCAATCCGGTGACCATTGAATCTCCCGTCAAGCCAAACGGACTTTAACACAATGATTTCAAAAATACTCATTGCCAACCGTGGCGAAATATCCCTTAGAATAATCAGGACTTGCAAGGAGATGGGAATAGATACCGTAGCAGTCCACACGACTGTTGATCAGGACGCCATGCATGTCCGGATTGCGGATGAAGCCGTTTGCATCGGCAAACCCCGGTCCCCTGGCAACAAGGAAAGTTACTTGTCAATTCCGGCCATCATTTCAGCTTGTGAAATAACCGGTTCACATGCCGTTCATCCGGGCTATGGTTTTCTGTCTGAAAATGCCGAATTTGTTGAACAGTTGGAGGACCATGACATCACCTTCATCGGACCTTCCTCCGGGCATATCAAACTCATGGGAGACAAGATAACGGCCAAGGAAACAATGCTGAATCTTGGGGTTCCATGTGTGCCAGGGCCAAATGAGAGCATCGATTCCGTTGAAATGGCCCGGAGTGTTGCCAGAGACATCGGTTATCCGGTGATTGTAAAAGCTTCTGCCGGTGGTGGGGGACGAGGAATGAAGGTGGTAAGATCCGAAAGTGATCTTGAACAGGCCTACCATGCCGCCCAACAGGAAGCTGGTGCCAGTTTTGGCAATGAAGAAGTTTATTTGGAAAAGTTCCTCCTTCATGGTCGGCATATCGAAATCCAGGTTTTGGGCGATGGCCAGGGCAATGCCATTCATCTAGGGGAACGGGATTGTACCATCCAAAGACGGCACCAGAAACTGCTTGAAGAAGCCCCCAGTCCGGTTCTTGATGACCAAACCAGAATGGAAATAGGTGAAATTTGTTCCAAGGCAATTGCCGAGATGGGCTACAAGGGGGTTGGAACCATCGAGTTTTTGTATGATAGTGGACAATTTTATTTCATTGAAATGAATACCCGCCTGCAGGTTGAGCATCCTGTTACAGAAGCAATATACGGCATTGACCTGGTCAAGGAACAAATCAAGGTTGCTTTTGGAATTGCCTTGGAACTCAAGCAGGAAGACCTCAAGGCCAGGGGACACTCCATCGAGGTCAGAATCAATGCCGAAACCGTACCCGATTTCATTCCCAGTCCTGGCAAGGTTGGCTTGTACCATTCACCCGGAGGCTTGGGCATAAGAATGGACTCATTCCTTTACAACGGTTATTCGGTTCCGCCAAACTATGACAGCCTGATTGGCAAATTGATATCACATGGTGAAAACAGAACCTTGGCTATCGCCAAATTGAAGCGGGCCTTGGAGGAGTTGATCGTTCATCCAATCAGCACCACCGCTCCTCTTTTCCAATTGCTTCTCGAAGACAAGGATTTCCTTGAATCGAGCTATGACATCCATTGGCTGGAGAAATGGTTGAAGAAAAACGGTGGTTTGCTGAAAAACGGTTAGGGGCTGCAGTGATTGTTTCATGACTGATGGGTTTGTCGATCAATTCATATTGAACTATCATCAGGGTAATTTCATCATGGGTGATGAAGATGACCCATATTCCTTCGAATGGGCAAGGTCAAGGGAACGATTTATCATACCGCTTGATGATTTGCGGGTTTCAAAAAGGTTAAGGCGAAAAATCAGGTCTGACCCATTTCATCTGACCATAAACAAGAACTTTCATCTGGTCATCAACCAGTGTTCAAGGCGAAAATCAACCTGGATCAATCCAGCAGTCAAGCACATCTATATCCAACTGAGCAAAATTGATCTTGTGCATTCACTTGAAGTATGGGATGGCGATGATCTTGTTGGTGGACTTTATGGAGTTGCCATCGGGGGTGTGTTTTTTGGTGAAAGCATGTTTTTTGTCAAATCGGATGCGTCCAAGATTGCCCTGGTTTATCTTGTTGATCACCTGAATCGTACGGGCTTTGAGGTTTTGGATGCCCAGATTCCCAGTTTGCATTTGGCAAATATGGGCGGAAGGCGAATTTCGGAAAGCAAATTCCTGCGCTTGATTGGTGAAACCTGCCTCAAGACAAACGTTCAGTTTTCTTCCATGCCATTGGAATCTTCCGGTGCAAGGGTGATACAGCGGATTAACCAGAAATCAAAACGGGGATGTTCAAATGCCGACAAGGCCGGCAAGTGTGAAATCATCCAGGCGGAATATAAAACCGATTGATTTCTCTGATTGGTGATGGTGACATAGGCATAGGAAAATTTTACCGGGTTTTCAGGTAGAAACCTGCATTCCTCAAGGGCAATTTCAAAGTGTTTGAAATCAAGGCTTTGCCCCACTTCCACTGTCAGGTCCATGGCCCTGCCAGTAATGGTATCAAGTGATCTTAAAATGGCTCCATCACCCTGAAGGCTTGTCTGTGAAAGGGCAATCCCTGGAAGCAGGAGAGCGGTCAGGAAAATATATCCCAGATGCCACATCTTCAGTTTTGTGAATTTGCAAAACCAGCCATAACGCTCATTAAATCAACCGATGATTGGGTTTGAACCACTTTTTCACCAGGTTGAAAATATTCGAAATCAATTCCCGGGAGGATTTCAATAAAATTTCCCCCAAGCAATCCCTCGGAGGATACGGCAAGAAAACTGTCAACGGGTATGTCCAGGTCCGAGCTGATTATCAATTTCACATCGGCCTTGTAGGTCGCCGGATTTATGGCCATGCCCGTAACCGAACCCACCGCTATTCCTGCCAACTTGACATCGGTACCGACAGAAACACCTTGGGCGGAATTGAATTCTGCCACCAGTTCATACCCCCCATTTTCCAAAAAGGTGTCGTTTTCAAGCAGGAGAAGGTAGAAAAATATTCCGGCAATCAACAGGACGGCTGCACCAACAACTATTTCCAATTTGTTTTCGGCCATAATCCAACCTGGTTTATTCGGGACTCCAGGGAATGTAATCCTGGGTCAAATCCCTCCTTTTTCCTCGTAATGATCCAAGCGGAGAATATGCTTCCGGCATGCCGGTCTTGTTTTCAATGTGGGGCTTCTCCCATGCATTCATGGGCAGCGGATCCTCGGTTGGCGGATGTTCAAAGGTATGATGCAACCAGCCATGCCATTGTGGTGAAACCCTACTAGCCTCTATATTGCCACGGTAGACCACCCACCTTCTTTTACCATCCTTTGTCTGGTAAAAGATATTGCCCTCGTGATCCTCCCCCACCTTCTGGCCCTTGCGCCACGTGTAGAACTGGGTACCCAGGGTCTGGGAATTCCACCAGGTCAGCAAGCGAACAACAAAGTTAATCAATCCTGACACGTTCAGGACCCCACAACCTTGGAAAGGTTACTTTCAGAATAGAACTTCATTGGGGGCGTGTTCGATACGACACTTTCCTCATTGACAACAATCTCAACCACGCTTTCGTCCAGTGGCAATTCAAACATGGTATCAAGCAATATTTGTTCGATGATGGACCTCAGCCCCCTTGCACCAGTCTTCAATTCGGTCGCCTTTCGCGCTACGACCCTGATTGCCTCGTCCGTGAAGGTCAACTTGATGCCATCCAGTTCAAAAAGTTTTTTGAATTGCTTGATAAGTGAATTCCTGGGTTCTGTAAGTACCCTTACCAAGGCATCCTCATCGAGCTCATTCAAGGTTGCAACGACTGGCAATCTTCCGACGAATTCAGGGATAAGGCCGAATTTCATCAAATCCTCAGGCTCAAGATCCTCCAGAAGTTCACTCAATCCCTTGGTTTCCAGATCGGAAATTGCCACCTCAAACCCGAGGGCTGATGGTCTCGTACGCTTTTGGATTACCTTTTCCAAGCCGGCAAAGGCACCACCGCAAATAAACAGGATATTGGTGGTGTCCACCTGCAGGAATTCCTGTTGTGGATGTTTTCTTCCTCCTCTGGGCGGGATGGAGGTAATCGTACCCTCTATGATCTTGAGCAATGCCTGTTGAACCCCTTCTCCACTTACATCCCTGGTAATCGAGGGATTGTCGGTCTTGCGGGTGATCTTGTCCAATTCATCAATATAGACAATTCCCCGCTGGGCTTTCGATACATTATATTCTGCGGCCTGCAACAACCTCAGAATTATGTTTTCAACATCCTCACCCACATATCCGGCTTCCGTGAGGGAAGTGGCATCAGCCATGGTAAAGGGAACATCCAACAATTTGGCCAGGGTCTGGGCCAGCAGGGTTTTGCCGCTGCCGGTTGGACCAATCAATAGAATATTGGACTTGGCGATTTCAACACCGAGGTCGGTATCCAGATTATTCAGCATCTTGTAATGGTTGTAAACCGCTACGGATAGCACCTTCTTGGCATGGGACTGGCCGATTACATAATCATCAAGAAACCGGTAGATTTCCTGCGGCGGTGTCGACTGATGCCTCTGCTTTCGGGAAATTACCTCCTTATCCTGTTTGATTATCTCCACAGAAAGTTCCACACATTCATCACACATGTATACGTTGGGACCGGCAATCAACTTCTTGACCTCACTTTTGCTTTTACTGCAGAATGAACAGAGAAGTTCACTATCTTCAGGCGGAGTCTGATTTACCATGAGCGATTACCCAATTTATTGTCAAAACAGTTATGGTTGATATTAACCTAATACCAAAAAAATGGAAAAAGGTTTATTGACCCGACTCATTTGAACGAGTTGTGACAATTTTGTCAATCAACCCCCACTCGAGTGCCTGTTGGGGGTTGAGATGCTTGTCGCCATCCCTGATGGCATCACTCACTTCCTCCCTAGTCCTTCCAGTATGCTTCATGAGTATGTCCCGCAAGGTGTTTTCCCGTTGTTTCATATGATCATAATGTATGGTGACATCACTGAATCTTCCTCGAAATCCTCCCATTGATTGATGTACCATAAGCGAGCAATGGGGTAGCGAATAACGTTTGCCCTCCGCTCCAGCAGTCAATAACAGGGCTCCCATGGAGGCTGCCCGCCCAAATGCCAGCGTGGAGACTGGTGGGGAAACATATTGCATGGCATCATAAATGGCCAGACCCGAATCCACTTCACCACCGGGACTGTTAATATACATGAAGATTTCCGATTTTGGATTCTCGGACTCCAGAAACAGCAATTGAGCTACGGCAAGCGTCGATACTTCCTCGTTGATTTCGCCGCATAAAAAAACAATTCTTTCCTTAAGCAACTTGGAAAAAATATCATATCTTTTTTCTCCTCGTGGTGTTTGCTCATCTACCGTAGGAATCAATGCATTTTTCAAAAGGTCCATTCTACCTGCCTCACTTCAACTTTGTTAATCCTTTTCCGGCTCGCTTGCCCGTTCAACATGATCTGATTCCACAAATGCAATCAATTTGTCTCTTTCCATCTGCCGTATTTCCATAAGTTTTTCAAAACTTACCTTCTTTTCGGTGGTACCAACCTTGCCAATGATAAATTGCTCCACCTTGTATGAAACAATTTTGTTTTGGGAACTTAAGGCAAAATAATCCGGAATGTCTTCATACTTAATTCTGCTTCTGAGTTCTTCCATGTTAATACGAGAAGAGCGGTTGTAGCGTGCAAGCATAACAGCCCACTCATCAACAATCTCTTCCCTGGATGCTTTTATATCTTCCTTTTTTGCGATGTTTTTCAGAAGGATCATGTACCTGACCTGACTAAGTGCGGCATTCCTTATTTCCGTGACCTTTTCGGTATCAATGGTATCCCAATCAACGCTTTTGGGTTCTGCACCAATATCATCATTTGAGAAACCTTCATCGGTCTGTTCCGACAAACCATCCTCAACTTCCCCATTCGACATATCATTTGAACCCTTTCCATTCTCTTCATCATCTTCTTCGGAATTTGTGGCTTCGGAAGTTCCATCATCTTTGCACTCCTCGTGCCAAAGATTTTCCATCGTTGAGTTCAGTATCTTTCTTGGAACATCGAAATCCAGTTCCTTTTGCATTTTAAGTACAAATTGATCCGTCATGAGGTGAGTGGAAATGCTTTCAAACTGTTGTAATTTCCTATTCAAAAGTTCTACATCCAATTCCTCTACCGCCTGGAAGCCGAATTTTTTTGCCATTTCCTGGGTGGTTTCCTCCATTATATTGCATTTGAGGACTTCTGCTATTTTGAAATGAAACCTGCAGGGTTTCCCCTCGTCCTCAAAACCATCATAAAACGAAGGTAATTTTGCTTCAATCGTGAATTCCTCATCCGTAACCAATCCGCGGGAATTGAACTTCACCTCATAAATACTTGAGTTTTCTTCGACCAATATTTCTCTTGTCTTATCAATAAAACCATCAGCACTACTACCCGGTGCTTCTATGGTGAGGTTGACCAGCAGATAATCTCCGATTTCGGACTTATAATCCTTGTCCTGGGTTACCTTTTCCGGATTAGCAGCCAAAAAATCCTGTCTGATCTTTTCCAGCAACTTTTCCCTATCCTCCGGTACAAACTTAATGATGGAATATTTGTCATAATCCAAATCCTGGAGTTCAGGAGACACCTCGTAGGAAACCGATATCCTGGCAACCATATCGGTTTCGGTATTATAGTCCGTATCTATTTCAGGTGTACCTATGACAATTTTACCTGAATCGTACAAATGTTCATGAATTTGTTCACTGACATATCTCTGCAGGAATTCTTCCTTTTCCTTTTCTGGAACACGATTGAGAATGACACTCAATGGGGCCTTGCCCTTACGGAATCCTGGAATGTTGACCCTATCCTTGTATTCTAAAATTTCCTGTGTGAGCTTCTTGTTCAAAAGACTCTTGGTAACGCCTAATTGGTACACTCGGCTGAAACCATCCTCAGCCACATGGGTTTGCGGCTCATCCAAATCTTCTTGAAAAACAATTTCACTGTCTGACATTAGCAACTTTCATTTCCTGGTGCGGGTGGAGGGACTTGAACCCCCACGCATCAAAGCGCCAGATCCTAAATCTGGTGCGTCTACCAATTCCGCCACACCCGCATTCTGTTTGTTTGGAATAGTTTGGTTTTTAATTACTCCTGCCTGGAGTATTAATTCTCCTGACTTGACCTACTTTGAATTACTGGTATTCACTTTTTGTTCTCAAGAAGTTGAAGTTAGGTATTTGTTGGCTTTAATTCAATTATCAGGAGATGAAAATCCCTGATATCAAAAAGGTCGCTTGACCTATTATTGGTAAAAGCTGATATGTTTAACCCGCACACCACCTGTAATCCCTGCATGAAAAATCCGTGTGGTTGGGGGTTGGTTGGATGATTTCAAAATGAATATCCTTATTTACGCCACAATTCATTTTGTTCATGATGATGAATGATCGCGCTCAGACTCTTGAATTCTGTCGCAATGTAATTCACAAGCCTCTTGGCTGCGGGTTCAAGACAATTATTGGTCAAGGTCAGTATTCCCAGATGACGCTCGGGATCACCAATTCGTATGCTTAATGCAGTCAGCCTGTTTTGTGGGCGCATTCGGAAAACGACAGAGTATGGAAGTACCGTCAAGGCGTCCGATTCAGACAGGATATTGATCACGGCACTCAAGCTTCCACCAGTGAAACTGATCTTGAAATGCCTGACACCTATGCTTTCAAGACCTGCTCTCAAATCATGATACAATGGACTATCAACAGGTGGGGCAATCCAGGGATAGGAGGTCAGGTCATTCAGTCTTACCACCGACTTTTGGGCAAGTGAATGACCTGCTCGGCAGGCAATGACATTTCTTCCTCGCAATATCTGGTCAAAGGTCATATCCTCGGGAACTTCGGAAGCACGGATGGGAATTATTCCCAAATCAAGCACCCCATTCCTCAGGTCAGCAAATATATCAAGGGGGTAGCAATAGCTTTGATCGATTCTGATGTCATGATGCAAGGTCTGGAAGGCCGCAATCATACCTGAAATCACACCATCCATGAAAAAGGGAGTGCCTGCCAGCCTTACCGCGCCGCTTCGGCCGGCCTTGTGGCTGGATACTATTTCACCGGCAGCCTGATTGGCTTTGAGAATCTTTCGACCCTCGGCTGCCAGTTGCAAGCAAAATTCCGTGGGAAGCAACGGTCTCTTTTTGCCGGCAAACAATGGTCTGTCAACCCTGCATTCCAAGAGGTTAATCGTACGGGAAAGGCTTGGTTGGCTTTTACCAATTGCTCGTGCGGCTTCTGTTACTCCGCCATTGTCAACAACAGCTGCCAGAATTTCAAGATGACGTGGATCCAACTTCATAACTTTGGGTTATATTAACAAGCCATAATTCAATCAAGGGCTAATTGTATCTTTGTTATAGTTCTGTAACGTCAAACATCAAATTTTGCCAAGGGAAACTATGGGAATCAACAAACATCTGGCAACCAATCAATCGGTACACTTTCGTGCTGGAATACGTAATGAATTGGATATTTTCATTAAGGAGATTGGCTGTTCGAGGGCGCTTGTATTATCAACACCCGGACATGCTGATGCAGCAAGGGATTTGGCAGAAAAGCTGGGAAGCATCACTGTGGGAGCATTCACAGGTGCCAAAATGCATACCCCAGTTGAAGTCACCGCCAAGGCGCTTGAACATGCAAAACACGTTAATGCCGATTGCCTCGTTTCAGTTGGAGGCGGTTCAACAACAGGTTTAAGCAAAGCCATAGCATTGCATACGGATTTACCTCAAATCATAATACCCACGACCTACGCAGGTAGTGAAGCCACCCCCATTCTGGGACAGACCGAAGACGGAATCAAGACAACCATTAAAGACGACAGGGTACTTCCTGAAATTATTCTCTACGATCCTGAACTGGTCGTTACCCTGCCCTCTCATTTGAGTGTTTCCAGCGGTCTCAATGCAATGGCCCATTCAGTTGAAGGCCTTTATGCCAAGGACCGTTCAGATGATTCCACTCAAATTGCCATGGACGGCTTGCAGTATTTTGTTTCATCTCTTCCTGATGTACTGGTGAATCCTGAAAACATCAAGGCCCGTGAAGATACTCTAAGGGGAGCTTGGGCGTGTGGTACAGTTCTGGGCAATGTTGGAATGGCCCTTCACCACAAATTGTGTCATACACTTGGAGGAAGTTTTGATCTTCCTCATGCTGAAACCCATGCGATCATTCTGCCACATGCCATAGCCTATAATGCATTGGCCGTACCAGATTTGCTGGAACCCCTTGGTGCGATGCTCAATAATCGGGATACAGGCAAGGCTGTTTGGGAATTTGCAAAGTCACTTGGTGCACCACTCAGTCTCGGTGAACTGGGGATGAAAGAGGGTGACATCAACCTGGCCGTAGATATTGCGGTTACAAACCCTTATTGGAATCCTCGTGAAATAACACGTGACGGAATTCACCAGTTGTTAAGAAATGCATGGGCTGGTTCAGTCCCTGAATAATGATCATTTGAAATAGGAGGACTCAATCATGATCTCACGTCGTAAATTATTAAAATCATCTGCTGCAACCGGATTGCTGGTTGCGTCAGGCGGTCTTGCCGCACCTGCCCTTGCGCAGGGTTCAAAAATTCGCCTTGGATATGTTACTCCCGCATCCGGCCCATTGGCTGCCTTTGCTGAAGCTGACAATTTCATCATTGAAAGTTTTCTCAATGTTGCGGGTTCGGATTTCGAGGTTATTGTCAAGGACAGCCAGTCCAATCCGAATCGGGCGGCAGAGGTTGCCAAGGAACTGATTGTCGATGACGAAATCAATTTGATGCTAGTTGCTTCAACACCCGAAACAACGAATCCAGTCACCACAACTTGTGAAGCCGAGGAAATCCCGGTTATTTCCACGATAGCACCCTGGCAACCCTATTTTATTGGACAGCAGGGCAATCCTGGTGATCCGGCAAGTTGGGAACCATTCAATTACGGATATCATTTCTTCTGGGGTCTGGAAGATATCATCCAAGTCTTCACCAATTTGTGGAATCAGCTCGATACAAATAAATCCGTAGGTGCTCTCTACCCCAATGACGGTGATGGCAATGCATGGGGAGATCCTGTTGTCGGCTTCCCACCGGTACTGGCTGAACTGGGCTACACCCTGACTGATACCGGCCGCTATCAGAATCTTACTGACGATTTTTCGGCCCAAATAAATGCCTTTAAGCAGGCCAACTGTGAAATCGTTACCGGTGTGCCGATTCCGCCCGACTTTACCACATTCTGGACTCAGGCAAAACAACAGGGATTTGTCCCAAAGGCTGCTTCCATTGGTAAGGCGATACTGTTTCCGGTATCAGTCGAAGCTCTGGGTGATGCAGGTCATAATCTGTCTTCGGAAGTCTGGTGGTCTCCAAGCCATCCTTTCTCGTCAACCCTGACCGGTCAAACATCGAGTGAGTTGGCCGAAGATTACACTGCTTCCACCGGACGTCAATGGACCCAGCCAATAGGGTTTATTCACGCCCTATTCGAATTGGCCTGGGATGTGGCCGGAAGGGTTTCCGAAATAGATGATGGTGATGAAGTTGCCGAGGCCATTTCAGCAACCGACCTTTCCACGGTTGTTGGTCCGATTGCCTGGAACGGAAATGGTTTGCCCCCTTTCGCTGCACAGAATATTGCCAAGACACCCCTGGTTGGAGGTCAATGGCGTTTGGCTGAGGGTGGTGGCTATGATTTGGTTGTTGTCGATAACCTGACGGCTCCCATGATTGCCACCGGCGGTTCCATGGAAGAAATTTCCTGAACAGCGTAAATAGTATTTCGGCAGGCACAACCCTACAATGTCCATCCTCAGCATCTCCAAACTGAACAAATCATTCGGTTTTCTAAAAGTTGCTGATGAAATTTCATTTGATGTGCCTGCTGGTCAGGCTTTGGGGATTATCGGCCCCAATGGCGCAGGGAAATCAACCCTTTTCAACTTGATAACGGGGTACATATCTTCTGATGGAGGGCATATTTTCTTTCAAAACGAGGAAATAACCCAAGCCTCACCGATGAAGCGCACCCTATCAGGTATTGGCCGCAGTTTTCAGATACCACAACCCTTCGAGAAACTTACCGTGTTTGAAAATCTGCTTGTGGCAGGTACTTTTGGCTGCAACCTTGATGAAGCCGGAACTACTGACAACTGTGTTGAAATTCTACAGGAGACAGGATTGGCAAAACATGCCAACTTGCCGGCCGGTCAACTTTCCCTTCTGGAACGAAAGCGTCTGGAACTTGCCAGGGCACTCGCGACAAATCCGGAATTGCTGTTGCTTGATGAAATTGCTGGTGGCCTGACCCAGGGCGAGTGTAATTCACTTTTAGCAACCATCAAGTCCATTCATGAAAAAGGTGTGACCATTGTCTGGATTGAACATGTTCTGCATGCCCTGACATCCATTGTGGAACGTCTTCTTGTACTGGATTTTGGAAGAGTCATCGCAATAGGTGACCCGGGAGAAATTATGAAATCAAGGGAGGTCCGGGAGATTTACCTTGGAATAGAAGTTTGATGGCACTTCTGAAAACACAAGACCTGACCGCGTTCTACGGTAATTTCCAAGCTCTCTTTGGAATCAACATAACTTTGAACCAGGATGAAACATTGGCAATAATTGGGGCCAACGGAGCTGGCAAAAGCAGTTTGTTGCGTTCTATTTCAGGTGTTTTGAAATCACCATCTGAAAGCATATTGCTTGACGACAAGCCGATCGGCCATCTGGATGCAGATGAAATCACCTCTCTGGGAATTGCCATGATACCGGAAGGTCGGCGACTGTTCCCGTCCCTTAATGTTGAAGAAAATCTCATGATTGGTGCCCATGGCAAAAAGCAAACGGGATACTGGAACCTGAATAATGTCTATGACCTCTTTCCGGCCTTGAAGGAAAAACATAATCAACCTGGAACTTCACTCTCCGGCGGTGAACAGCAAATGGTTGCAATGGGGCGTGCCCTCATGTCAAATCCGCGGTTATTGCTGTGTGATGAAATCAGCCTCGGGCTGGCACCTGTTGTCATCAAAAATCTTTACGAGGCTTTCCCGAAAATCAAGAAATGCGGTGCTTCCCTGATAATTGTCGAACAGGATATCGTTCAGGCCATGAAGGTTTCAGATCGTGTATGCTGCATGATGGAAGGGAAAATAACCCTGTCGGGAAGACCTGATGATCTTTCCATGGGCATGATTCATGCCGCCTATTTTGGAGAAGAAGAATCATGATCTTCCTTGACAGTCTCATACAGGGAATCCTTTTGGGTGGACTTTATGCCCTGTTTGCAGCAGGCCTCAGCCTGGTTTTCGGAATAATGAGGCTGGTCAATCTTGCCCATGGCGACCTAATTGTATTTGGAGCCTATCTGATCCTGCTCCTGGTTTCACTACTGAATTTGAATGTCTTTGTTGCAACCTTGGTGGCGGCACCTTTCATGTTTGTCCTGGGCTGGATATTGCAGAAATTTATACTCAATAGGGTCCTGGGAGATGATATTCTTCCTCCCTTGCTTGTTACATTTGGTTTATCTATTGTCATGCAGAATGTATTGCTGGAAACTTGGTCGGCAGACAGCAAGCGGCTTTCGGCAGGTGCCTTGGAAACTGCATCACTGACCATTGGACCGATTAATGTGGGTATCATGCCCCTGCTTATCTTTATTTCTGCGATAGTCGTCATTCTTGTACTCAACCTGATTATCTATCATACTTCCCTTGGTCGTGCCTTTCGAGCCACATCCGATGATCCGGTTACAGCAAGCCTGATGGGGATCAAACCCAAAAACATATTTTCTGTTGCAACAGGCTTGGCAATGATCGTTGCCATAATTGCGGCCCTCTATCTTGGTGTCAGATCAAATTTTGATCCCAGCATCGGCCCTGCCAGACTGATTTATGCCTTTGAGGCCGTTATCATAGGAGGTTTGGGTTCTTTATGGGGAACATTGCTTGGTGGAATAATCATTGGCGTTGCCCAAACTGTTGGAGCTACCATCAATCCCGAATGGCAGATACTATCAGGACACATAGCATTTTTACTGGTTCTGATGGTCAGGCCCAGGGGACTCCTGCCAAGGGCATTTGACTGATGAGTTACATAGTCAAGGTTCAAACCACCGCTTCACGCATGGCTGTGATTGGCGCTGCCATCCTCATCCCGGTGGCATTTGTTCTGCCACTTTTTGCCTCACGTTCACTATTGCAGGATCTATTCTTCATATTCACGATGCTTACTCTTGCCCAGTGGTGGAACCTGCTGGCTGGTTATGGCGGACTTGTATCGGTTGGTCAGCAGGCCTTTATTGGTATGGGGGCCTATGCCATGTTTGGTACTGTAATCCTTCTTGGCTGGGACCCTGTACCATCCATTCTGGCCGGTGGGATTGCAGCTCTGTTTTTGGCTCTGCCCACTGCCTTTTTTGCCTTCCGGCTGCAGGGAGCCTACTTTGCCATCGGTACATGGGTCATAGCTGAAATCACAAGATTGACCATTGCCCAGTGGAAACAATTAGGGGGTGGAACCGGAACCTCCCTGCCTAGATCTGCAACCAGGGATATGATGTTTGTTGATGGCATCAAGGTTTTATTCGATACCAAAACCTCGGTAGCACGCGACATTTTGGCCTATTGGCTTGCCTTGATCTTGGTTGTCCTGACAATTGCAGCAATTTACTGGCTCTTGCGAACCCGTAGGGGGCTGGCCCTTGCTGCAGTGAGGGACAATCTGCAAGCTGCCCGTTCTGTCGGCGTGAATCCCAACAAGATAAAATGGTTAACCTTTTTGTCAGCAGCCTTTGGCACCGGCTTGGCAGGAGCACTGATCTACATGCAAAAAGCTCGAATATCTCCGGATGCCGCCTTTTCAGTGGTTGATTGGACAGCCTATGTTATTTTCATTGTGGTGATTGGTGGAATAGGCACAATCGAGGGTCCGATTTTGGGTGTACTTGTCTTTCTGCTCTTGCAAAGTATTTTGGCCAGTTACGGTACCTGGTATCTCATAA
Source organism: Paracoccaceae bacterium (assembly GCA_026710155.1). Lineage (GTDB taxonomy): Bacteria > Pseudomonadota > Alphaproteobacteria > Rhodobacterales > Rhodobacteraceae > MPNP01. The sequence continues at coordinate 27,003 of JAPORQ010000034.1, read as the reverse complement.
CATTGGGTTTGATCGGAATCTTTGTCATGCTTTTTGCACCCCGTGGACTGTGGGGTTTGCTCACTGAGAATACAGGAATACAATTGTTCCCGGTACAAAGGAGACTATTCATGAATAAAAAACTTTCAAAGGAGAAATAAATGGCTGAAATTAATACAGATGTATTGATTATTGGTACCGGTCCGGCCGGATCATCCATGGCGGCACTCCTGTCTTCCTATGGCGTTGAAAACATGGTTGTCAATCGATACAGGTGGCTTGCCAATACCCCTCGGGCCCATATTACCAATCAACGAGCCATGGAGGTATTGCGCGATCTGGGAAAAGAAGTTGAAGACGAAGCCTACATGCAAGCCACCGAACAGGACCTGATGGGTGAGAATGTCTTTTGCGAGAGCCTGGCAGGAGAGGAAATAGGCCGTATGAAAAGCTGGGGTAAACATCCGCTATCCAGAGCCGAGCATCAACTTTCCTCACCATGCTTCATGAATGATTTGCCCCAGACCTTCATGGAACCACTGTTATACAAGACAGCCTGTTCTCGTGGCACCCAAGGCAGGATGTCAACCGAATATTTGAATCACACCCAGGACAGAGATGGAGTAACAACCGTATTGCGGGACCGTCTTTCCAAGCGCGAATTTGAAGTAAGATCCAAATACCTCATTGGTGCGGATGGAGGAAACTCACTGGTTGCTGAACATATAGGGACAGAAATCAAGGGTAAGATGGGCGTTGGCGGTTCCATGAACATTCTTTTTCGTGCTGATCTCTCAAAATACGTTGCCCACCGCCCCTCGGTACTTTACTGGATCATGCAGCCAGGGGCTGATGTTGGTGGCATAGGCATGGGTCTTGTGCGTATGATAAGACCATGGTATGAATGGTTGATTGTATGGGGATATGATATTAATGAACACGAGCCCGAAGTGGATGAAGCTTTTGCCACTGATGTTGCTCGTCAGTTGGTCGGTGATCCCGATCTTGAGATTGAACTGCTTTCCGCAAGTACTTGGACGGTAAACAATGCCTATGCCGAACATATGCAAAAAGATCGGGTCTTTATCATGGGAGATGCCGCACATCGTCATCCACCATCAAATGGACTGGGATCCAATACTTCCATTCAAGACGCCTTCAATCTGGCATGGAAGCTGGCTCTTGTAATCAAAGGTTCGGCAGGAGGATCCTTGTTGGAAAGTTACTCCGAAGAAAGAGCACCCATTGCCAAGCAAATTGTAACACGGGCAAACCAGTCCATTGCAGAATTCGGACCAATTTTTGAAGCCTTGGGAATGACGGGTGGAACTGACTTCAAGAAAATCCAGGCCAGCATGAATGCTAGAACCTCTCCCGGTCCTGAAGGTGAAAGGCAACGCAATGCCATTCGTGAAGCCATAGCCTTCAAGAAATATGAATTTGATGCCCATGGTGTGGAAATGAACCAACGCTACAAATCAGGGGCTGTAGCTACAGATGGACAGATGGAACCGGCCTTTGAATTGGATGAGGAATTGCATTTCCAACCAACCACATGGCCGGGTGCCCGCCTGCCCCATGTCTGGCTGTTCCATCATGATACCGGCGAAAGCATTTCGTCATTAGATTTGTGCGGCAAGGGTGAATTCAGCCTCTTTACGGGAATTGGTGGAGATGCTTGGACCAGTGCTTCGGAAAAGGTCGGCAATAAACTGGGCATCTTCATCAATACCTATATCATTGGCCCGCGCCAAACTTATGTTGATCATGTTGGTGACTGGGCACGGGCCTCGGAAATCAAGGATACCGGTTGTCTGTTGATCAGGCCTGATCACCATGTTGCCTGGAGAACGGAGGAGATGGTGGAGAATCCAGAAGCCGAACTGTTGCGTGTTCTTTCAATGATTCTCGGAAAATAGGAGAAAATAATGGCTATGGAAACGGGATATTTTACTGAACAGGATTCTGCCAAGGTCGTGGCAGGTCGTATTTCTGAGAATGCCGATCCGAGGCTTGGGCAAATCATCACTGTTCTGGTCAAGCACATCCATGCTGCTGTCAAGGAACTTGAATTGACAGAAGAGGAATGGTTTGAGGGTGTAAAGTTTTTGACCGAGACAGGACATAAATGTGATGAGTGGCGACAGGAATTCATACTGCTTTCCGATGTCCTGGGCGTTTCCATGCTGGTGGATGCCATAAATAATCGCAAACCTTCCGGAGCTTCGGAATCCACTGTTCTTGGCCCCTTCCATGTAGCCGATGCACCGGAATTGGAAATGGGGTCCGATATATGCCTGGACCAGAAGGGAGAGCCAATGCTGGTAGAGGGGCGCATCCTGGATACCCGAGGAAATCCCGTAGCCGGTGCCAAACTGGATGTTTGGCAAGCCAATGATGAAGGCTTTTACGATGTCCAGCAAAAGGGCATTCAACCCGATTTCAACCTCAGGGGAGTGTTCAGGACCTCTGCTGATGGAACTTACTGGTTCAGGGGTGTCAAACCCAAATATTACCCCATACCCGGGGACGGACCGGTTGGCAGGATGTTGGCTGCCCTAGGACGGCATTGCTACCGCCCTGCACACCTGCACTATATTATATCGGCACAGGGATACAAGAGTTTGACAACCCATATCTTTGATCCTGATGATCCCTACATCCATTCTGATGCAGTATTTGGGGTAAAGGAAAGTTTGATGGCCAAATTTGATTGGATAGAGGACCCGGCATCAATGGAAGCCCTTGGAATGACCACTCCCTTCCATCATGTTGTACATGACTTTGTATTGGTACCTGCATAATCAATTGATTCTACCGGGTGTAAATCTGGTATTGCAACAGATTTAGGTGTAAATCAGGTCATCAACGGCGTTTTCGGACTTTTCCGGTTGATTCGTTTTCGGCATATGTCCATTTTCCACTTTTTGGTTTGGAACGGTCATTCTGGCCCCTTTTGGAAGGTTCAGGAATGCCACAAATTGTAACCTTGCACCACCAAAGGGAGCATTCCCGATGACTGGAGACATGACTACCCCTAAGCATTTGCCGGGAAGTTTCCGAACATGCCCAATCCCCTGCAATCCATTGAATCAACAAGGAAATACTGCATTGAAAAAAACTTCTCATGTTCGGAGGAAAGCCGGTTGATGATGCGAACCAGTTTGGCTTTCACCACTATCAAATCAGATGACCAGGGCAATTGTAGAATCTAACAATCGCTTAAAAAGAATGATATAGGTTTTGCTTTTACACTCGCCGCGGGCTTGCACTGCCAAGGCAAAAACTGATGTTTACATACTGATATGGCACATTACCAGTCAAAATTAAATCAACGGATATGGCGCCGTATGCGATTGAAGGTATTGAAAAGGGACGGGTATAGGTGCTGCAACTGCGGCACTGCAGGAAGATTGGAAATTGATCATAAAAGGCAGTTATCCCAGGGTGGTGAAAAATATGCTTTGGAAAACCTTCAAGCTCTTTGCCCGAATTGCCACCGAAAAAAAACGGATGCCAAAAATCCTAAATGGCATCAAAAAAAGGGAATGGCTGAGATATTTGCTTGAATCCGATTAATTTTTCCGAAATTACCCGAAACCTGCCCCACAGATTGCCGTGGGATGCAATAGAATTGGTTGAAGGTATTCAGATCCTGGCAAGGAAATCGTATTGTGTGAAGGGGGATGCTTCCAATTTGCATTCTGTGAATATTTTGATAAGATATACCCATATCTAATAATCCGCCTGCTGGATTATCACCTTATTCAGCAGGCAACCTTTAAAGAGATAGACAACGAAACAACTATTAACAACCCTTGCCGCCGGTCTGGTGGCGGCTTTTCCCGCCGTCGCGAATAGCCAGGCGTTTGACTTTGATACGTGGTTCAATGGTCTGTCTTCGAGGGACATGCCGGAAGTCGGAATCCGCCGAGAACTTCCTGATGCCAGACATTGTGAGGGTGGTCGGCAAGACTGTCATTTTTCTCCATGGTTCAAAGTCTATGTCAAGAAGAATGAACTTAATACGTCGGGACGGCCCTTGACAATCGACCTATCGTGGACAACAGGTCACCGGTTATTCCGGCGAATAAAAATGAATCCGACACATTGATCGTTGTCATCTCCGACGACCAGGTTGCCCACTGCTGTAACAAGTTGATTCCTAACGTGTATTCCCTTGCTCCCGGCCTTTACAGGGCCATGCCCTACACACGCGGCCAAGGGTTCGATTATGTTGTCTATCTGGACAATGATGGCGCAAATGAACCGTATCCGAAAGGTAGGAGCGATGTGGAGAAGGATGCCCGCGAAGAAAGATATGAAAAATTAAAAATGGATTGTGGCTAACAACCACACAAAGGGGCGGCATTGACTGCCCTTTTTTTAGGGAATTACATACATAACTACACAAATCCCAAAATTAGCGGATTCATTCACTTTTTCTACTTCATGTTGGTATGGACGTGTTTTTTCACTCACAAATTACCTGCCAAACTCCATGAATGAAGCCTAAAAGTGACTAAAAGTAGAAAAAGGAAGCTGTTGTGTAGTTATGTATATAATTCCCAAATTTTATATTGATTTGATAAAATTAACCTTTCGAGAAGTGAAAGTACATTTGGGTTATTTTGTGAGGGTTTATTCATTGGGGCTACCTTAATAATAAAAGTAAAGAGTGATTTTCCGTAATTATCCGGAAAGCTTTTACTTAATTTGTATGTACAGTCGGACGATTACTTAAATCCAACGGTTCTGAAAGACGTGCAGTTGCAAGAGGGTGGCCCGGCCTTGAAGGCTCAAGAAAGGTGATGGAATTGTAAAAATCGTCCAAGGGAATGAACACCCCGTTGGTTTCAGCCCACTCCCGCATCAACCTTTTGCAAGAATGTCTCCAGGAAAGCAATTCTATCCCCCACCCCTTATCATGAAGGAGTTCAAGGGCAGTATGAAACCCGCTGCCCTGGCTGTAACCAGAACCGTCTCCTGTCAACACCACCACGATTCCAGGATCATACCGAAGGGCATCTTGAAGCATCCTCAATTGTATCCAACCATCGGGTACTTGTTGCTCACCCAAACTTGAATTGCTCCTGTCATATAGTTCCACCTCTACTCCCTCATTTTCCAGCCTGTTCCACAAACTACTTAATTCGGGCGGGATTGAACCGGCGGCAAAAGCTGAATGCAATGTCCGATTTGCCGTAGCCAGATTGAGCAAATTGTTAAAATTGATCCTTACCCGGAACCTCGCATCTGGAGATCCATTGTACTCTTCGGCCAACCTTTGGGCCTCATGAAAGATGTTGGAGTTGTCCCAATATACGAATATGTTGTTTGAATTTTCTGGCATGGTATTATCCTCTGAAATCAATATTATGGAGGCTGGGCTATTCAATTACAATTAAACGGGCAGGTCATATGACCAAGTATATGATCACTATATGGAGTGATTTGAATATGTTAACTTTCAAAATGACAAAATATCATGGTTGGGTCTATCGGAACAAAGATACCAAAACTGCAATGGGATTCTCATCAAGTATGATTTTAAGCTATGAAAAATTTGGCGATTATATACTTGGTTGAATTTCCTGGTTTTTCGGCCATTTTTCTAAAAAACCTCCCACGCTGTTTCCCCCTGGAGTGCAATGGTATCCCCTCGAGGTGTCTGAACACCCCTTGTATTTTCGGTAAATGGGAAATTCAACCAAGGATATAATTCCCGATAAAAAGCAAATCCCAGTAAATGAAAGTCAAGCCCATAACTTATCATTGCGTTAAATAATTCCATTAGAGGAATATCATGGAGATTGATTAAGGACATGCCCAATGACTCTGGGGATAGTATTCGGGATATCATCTGCTATTAATCCCGGTCCTAGCAGACTGGCAGCCTTGAGGTGGAGGTAGACAGAAAGTACGGCACTCTTTAATGGTGTAATGTTTCGGGCCATTAAACCGGTTATCATTCCAGCCAGCACATCTCCCGACCCGGCTGTGGCCAGCCAGGATGAATTTTCAAATTTTACCCCGTCAACGAGATAGGTTTTGCCATCAGGCGAGGCAACAACTGTTTGCCTGCCTTTCAGGAGGATGATTGCACCTGATCTCGTACTGGCTTTTTGAACCGATGTCAGGAGTGGATAATTGCCAGATTTCATTCTGGTGGCCAAATCTGGAAATAATTTGGCAAACTCACCAAAATGGGGGGTGAGTACGGTTTTTTCATGAAGTTGCATGAATAAAGATTTGTGATTGTCCTTGAACGAGGTCAATGCATCTGCATCCAATACAACATTTCGCCCAGATGCCAGTGCTGCATTTGTGAATTCCCTGGTTTTCCTGCCAAGACCAAGACCGGGTCCAAGGCATAAAGCGTTAATCCTTGTATCCTCAAGGCATTCCTGCAAATCTTTTGGTTCATCGGCTGGGGTCACCATCAGAGCTTTCAAGTTGTTCGAATAAATCTGGAAAGCATCCCTGGGCAAACCTAGGGTCACCAATCCCGAACCTATTCTGAGGGCTGAAGCTCCAGCCAACTCAGCAGCACCCATTTTCCCCTGCGAACCAGATAAAATCAGGGCATGGCCGTGATCGTATTTGTGACTTGCACCATGCTTATCCAAAAACTTTGCAAAATCAGGTGGATTGGTATCCACCAATTCAACCAGTGAAGTGTTGGACTTGTTATATTCCCTCATTCCCTTATCCAATCCTATGGGCAAAACCTCGATTTTGCCTGATCTTGCACTTCCTTCCTGTAAATAATGACCCCATTTGGCCAATTGGAAGGTAAGGGTCAGTGCCGCTTTGTAAGCTGGCAAATCACTAACAGATAGCAATTCGCCGGAAGTGGAATTGAGACCTGAAAGAATATCTATTGCAATAATCGGGACACTGGAGGGTATTCTTTCAAAAATAATTGAACATTTTTTATCCAGCGGCCTGGTTAGACCAATACCGAACAGGGCATCAACGACGATATCACCATTTTTCAATTCTGCCATCTGAAATTGACCAATGGGCGCAATCGAACCCCGCTGCAGCCATTTCGAACGCATCAACGTGGATGAAGAAGACTTTCCTGTTGGATTCCCCAATTCCCAACAGGAAACCTTTTTGCCGAGGTCAAATAGCGTTCTGGCTATAACAAAACCATCACCACCATTGTTTCCCGGGCCACATAGTACATGAAAATGGTTCCTGCTTTTCCTGCCTGCTTCCTGACTCCATTCAATTATTGATTCGGCAGCCTTGGTTCCAGCACATTCCATCAGACCGGTGGCAACCTGAATATCATCCTTGATCTGCAAACGCTCAATTTTCTGCATCTCTTCAGTCGAACAAATTGATCGCATAAATACTATCCTCAATAGAGATTTAACTGCGTATAGCCTTGAAATGATTTAAATGCCAATCTTAAATGTTGGCATGAAAATTATCATCCTGATATTGGCACATTCATGGGATGAATTGATTTGCTTGTCATGGAAAAACCATACTGTTAGCTTTAATTTTAAGGTAAATGTTGAAGATTGGGAAATCGTATGTATTATCAGAGGGTCAAGTTTCGGTTAATTTGCCCTGAATCGTTGACGAGCAAATGTGAAATCCTACCGAACACTATGATTTCCACAAAGATCTTATTAGAAAAAGGTGTTAACCTGTTCTTGCTGTTAATTAGGAAAATAAAATGAAAAAAGTCGAAGCTGTAATCAAGCCATTCAAGTTGGATGAAGTCAAGGAAGCCCTTCAGGATGTGGGTGTTCAGGGCTTAACCGTCATAGAGGTGAAGGGGTTCGGAAGGCAAAAGGGACATACCGAACTTTATCGGGGTGCTGAATATGTTGTTGACTTTCTGCCTAAGGTCAAGTTGGAAATTGTTATACCGGATGACTTGCTTGACAGTGCTCTGGAGGTCATACTTTCCAGTGCCAGCACTGAAAAAATCGGTGATGGAAAGATTTTCGTTTCCGATATTGAACAGGCCATCAGAATCAGAACTGGGGAATCAGGTGATGAAGCCCTTTAATTTAATTTGCAATTGGATTTAATATGAAAGGAGAATCTTGTGAGTTCCAATGAAAAAATAATATCCATGATCGGGGAGGAGGAAATTGATTTTGTCGATCTTCGGTTTACCGACCCGAAGGGAAAACTTCAGCATGTAACAATCATTGCTGACCAAGTTGACGAGGATTTCCTTGAAGAAGGAATGATGTTTGACGGATCATCCATCGCAGGTTGGAAATCAATCGAAGCATCTGACATGAAACTCATGCCAGACCTCAATTCCCACTATATTGATCCTTTCTATTCCGAAAGGACAATGTGCCTGCATTGTTCGGTCGTTGAACCTGATACGGGTGAACCTTACGAGCGTGATCCAAGAAGCACAGCCGAAAAAGCCGAGGCCTTTCTCAAGAATTCAGGTGTGGGTGATGTTGCCTATTTTGGGCCGGAAGCCGAATTTTTCATGTTTGATGATGTTCGGTTCAGCAACGAGATGCAAAAGGTTTCGTTTGAGGTGGATGCCGTTGATGCCCCATGGAACAGCGACACCAAATATCCAACGGGAAATACCGGTTTCCGACCGGGCGTCAAGGGCGGTTACTTTCCGGTAAACCCGACTGATTCAGCCCAGAATATTCGTTCGGAAATGCTTTCAACCATGAAAAGCATCGGCATGAATGTCGACAAGCACCACCACGAAGTGGCTGCAAGCCAACATGAACTCGGATTGATCTTTTCCTCTCTGACCGATCAGGGTGATCAGCTTCAAAAGTACAAATATGTCGTTCAGAATGTCGCTGATTTCTACGGGCGCTCGGCAACCTTCATGCCCAAGCCAATCGCTGGTGACAACGGTACAGGAATGCATGTCAACATGTCTATCTGGAAGGATGGCAATCCCTTGTTCTCGGGTGACAGGTATGCTGACCTCAGTGACGAAGGCCTATGGTTCATTGGTGGCTTGTTGAAGCATGCAAAATCACTGAATGCCTTTACCAATCCCACAACCAATTCCTACAAAAGGTTGATTCCGGGTTTTGAAGCACCAGTCCTCAGGGCATATTCAGCCCGTAACCGATCCGGTTGCATTCGAATTCCATGGACTGAAAATCCCAAGGCAAAGAGGGTTGAAGCCCGCTTTCCCGATCCCATGGCCAACCCCTATCTCTGTTTTGCAGCACTGATGATGGCTGGGGTTGATGGAATTCTTAACAGGACCAATCCAGGGGAGGCCATGGACAAGAACCTGTATGATCTTCCACCTGAAGAGTTGCAGGGCATACCAACGGTTTGTTCCTCCTTGAGGGAAGCACTTGATTCATTGAATGAAGACATGGATTATCTTCTGGCCGGTGATGTGTTCACAAAGGATCAGGTCGAAGGCTACAGCGAATTGAAATGGGAAGAGGTCTATAATTTTGAACATACACCTCATCCTGTTGAATACCAAATGTATTATGCTGCATAATTAACCTCCTTGGTGGTGGAATTTCAAATTCCACCACATCCTTCTTTGCTTGCTTCCATTCAATCGAGGTTAAAGTTATGGAATATTCCTCCGGTTAAGGTTTCAATTCCTTCCATTTATCAACAATCAAAACTGAAAAGGCCTGAGAGCTTGAATCATAAGTCATGAGACAGTTCTAGTTGGTTTTTTTCAAATTTAGACCATTATTTGCACCACAGATAAAGATGGGTTATTCTGTGCTGTATTTTTGAGCATACTCTAAGTCATCAGACTTATGGAACAAGCTCTAAAACTTCGTGTTTCTTTACGATTGAATACTGCCCTCTGAAAAATACCATATGATTCTTATTCTAAGTGGATTTTGGATAATTTTTTTCGAAATCTAAAGTAAAACAGAATTGAAGCAAAGCCCAGACCAATAATAAAACCACCATATATCCCCTCTCCTTCCAAACTTAAGTTGAAGGCCAGAAAATAACTGGTTGGCATTCCCACTACCCAGTAACTTAATGCCGCTATGATCATGGGGATAAGGGTGTCCTTCAATCCTCTCAGGAAACCAAGCAATACTGCCTGAAAGGCATCAAACAACTGAAAAAAGGCTGCGAGCAACAGGATTTTCATTCCAATATCCAAAACTTCCCTGGTTTCAGGTGTATTCTCCTTCAGGAAGACGGAAATAAGTGTTTCAGGGAATAAAAGGAATATGGTAATGACAACACTGGCAGCCATAAGATTCAACTCAAGGATCGCATTCGCAATGGTTTTTATTTCTGCCGGATCATTTCTCCCCAGTGCGCTGCTGATTTGGGTTGTTCCGGCATAGGACAGGCCATAATAAATCATGAATACCATGGCACAAATCTCAATCACGATGCCATGAGCAGCAAGTGAAGAGGTATTGATCCATCCCATCATTATGGCAGCACCAGAAAAAAAGGATGCCTCAGCAATCATGGCTGCGCAAATGGGCCATCCCAGACTGAAAATTTCCTTGAAGCTCGAAGAATGAAAAGAAAGGAAATTCGATAACAGTTTATAGGGCATGAAGGCCCTTACCCTGATCAGGAAGGCAAGCATGATCAGCAAGGCCAGTGAATGGGATACTGTTGAAGCTATGGCAGCGCCCCTGACACCCAATTCCGGAAAACCGAAATTTCCGAAAATTAACAGATAGTTGGCAAAAATGTTGAAGAGCGCACCAAGCAGTGTTGAAACAAAAATGATCTTCGGTCTGACCAAGGCCAGAAAAAAGGCCTTGAACACCATCAGGATCAGGGCCGGAAAAAGTCCCCACATGGCATAGAGAAGATAATCGGCTGCCAATTCGGATATTGCCGAATCTTGTCCCATCATTAGAAATAGGGGCCGTGAAAACCACATGGGTAGCAACATGACAAAACAATAGAGAATGGTAATCCAGCATCCCATGCGAATGTAACGGCGCACCATCCATGATTTGTGGCTACCCTCGGCATTAGATGCCAGTGAAATCACGGCTATCGAAAAACCTGATCCGGTTATCATCAGGAAGATAAAAATGGTTGCTCCCAGCACCCCTGCTGCAAGGGCATCAACACTATACCTTCCAAGCATGATGGTATCGGTCAAATGCTTGACTGAATGTGCCATGTTACTCCCGATAAGTGGAATCGCCAATGCCAAGGTTGCCCGATAGGCCTCAATTCTTTTGCCGGAAAGCAGTTTCTGTACAACCATGATTGAATTTCTGGAGCTTTCAGTTTTCCCGGAGAACTGAATTAAATCAAGACCAACGGTTTGAAAATCAGAAGGGGAATGTTCAATATACTGTTACAGGAACAATAATTTACACCTTGAGAATAACAAGTCTTTAAAAATTTGGATTGTCAGGGTTACCCACAACAAAATTTAATGAATAATCCACAATATATTGCATTAAGCATGCATTTTTTACTATATGTGGTGATAAGCAGACATATTGAGCAGAAAAATGGATTTATTTTCACAAGACCAACCCGAAGATAATTCTTACAGTGCCGAAGATATAGAAGTCCTTGAGGGTTTAACACCTGTGAGACGTCATCCCGGGATGTATATCGGTGGTACTGATGAGAAATCGCTTCATCATCTGGCCGCAGAAATTATAGATAACGCAATGGACGAAGCCGTCGCCGGCTTTGCCGACCGGATTGATGTTGAATTTCACGAGGATTGCAGTTTGACCATCAGGGACAACGGCCGTGGCATTCCCATTGATCCGCATCCAAAATTCCCGGACAAGTCGGCCCTTGAAGTAATTCTTACCACCCTTCATGCAGGTGGCAAATTCTCCAACAAGATATATGCCACTTCCGGTGGTCTCCATGGGGTTGGCATTTCCGTTGTAAATGCCCTTTCCGAATATATGGAAGTGGAAGTGGCCCGTAACCAGGAATTATATACCCAGGGTTTTGCCAGGGGCATGCCCACGAATGAACTGACCCATGCCGGCAAGATTTACAACCGGCGGGGAACTTCCGTCAGGTTTTTGCCGGACAGGGAAATCTTTGGTGACAAGATCAAATTGAAACCCGGCATCATCTTCAAGTTGGTGCGGGCCAAAGCATTTCTTTTCTCCGGGGTCAAAATCACCTGGGTTTGCAATTATGAAACATCGGAGATTCCACCCAAGGCGGTTTTTCATTTTCCCGGAGGTCTTTCCGACTTTTTATCGGAAACAACAAATGATTCGGAAATGCTCGCCGAAAACCATTTTGTCGGCAAGGTTGATTTTTCAGAGAAGTTTGGCAAGAAATCCGTAGGTTCCGTTGAATGGGCCCTCAACTGGGGTCCCTATATGGATGGTTATAGCCATTCCTTTTGCAATACCATTCCGACACCATTGGGCGGAACCCATGAATCAGGCTTCTGGGCAGCCATTCTCAAGGGATTGAAAACCTATGGTGGAATAGTTGGAAACAAGCAGATCGAGCAAATCATCAGGGAAGACATACAATCCAATGGATGTGCCTTGCTGTCCTGCTTTATCCAGGATCCAAGATTCTCGGGTCAAACCAAGGAACGGCTGGTAACCTCTGGCGCCCAAAGGCTGGTTGAAAATTCCGTCAGGGATCATTTCGAAAACTGGCTGGTCGGAAATCCCAGGGTTTCCAACCAGTTGATTGATTTGGTTGCCCTGAGGGCCGACGAAAGGATACGAAGGAAAAAAGCCAAGATTGCAAGTCGCAAGACTGCGATCAACAAATTGAGACTGCCTGGAAAATTGGTTGATTGTTCGTCTACTGATCCGGAAAATTCGGAAATTTTTCTGGTTGAAGGAGATTCGGCCGGTGGCTCAGCCAAAATGGCCAGGGACAGAAATACCCAAGCACTGCTTCCCTTGCGAGGTAAGATTTTGAATGTCCTTGGTGCTGCCTCCTCCAAGATAACGACCAACAATGAAATAAAGGATATTTGTCAGGCACTTGGCGTCGAAATGGGCAGTGGCTTCAAACTTGAGGATTTGCGTTATGACAAGATCATCATCATGACCGATGCAGATGTCGATGGTGCCCATATTGCTTCCCTTTTGATGACCTTTTTCTATTCCCAAATGAAACCAATCGTTGAGAATGGGCATCTCTATCTTGCCTGCCCTCCCCTGTACCGTCTTTCCCAGGGTCCATTAAAAGTATATGCCCTTGATGACAACACCAAGGAGGAACTTTTTGAAAAAGGGTTGGGGGGGCGTGGTCCGGTCAGGGTCTCCAGATTCAAGGGTCTGGGTGAAATGGATGCCAAGGATTTGAAAAACACCACCATGAATCCTGATTCTCGCACGCTTCTGAGAGTTTGTGTTGCCCGAGATGAAGATGATGACACTGATGATCTGATTTCACGGCTGATGGGACGAAAAGCAGAGGAAAGATTCATGTTCATACAGGAAAAGGCTTCCTTTGCTTCAAATCTGGATATTTGATTCAACCTATCCTTCCTGCTTGCATGCAAGTTGATACCATTCCTCTTCAAGCGAAACCAGTTTGGTCTGCTCCTCTGCCAAATCATTGGTTAACTCTTCAAACAAATTGGAATTATCGGAGTAGAGGTTTGGATCTTCCAGCTTGACTGTCAATTCGGATATCCTCGCTTCCTTGTTTTCAATCAAATCAGGTAGGATTTCCAAACGATGCCTTTCTGTAAAGGAAAGCAGATTCCCATTGATTGATTTGGTTATCGGTTTTTCTTTTTTCTTTGGGATTTTTGCTATTGGTAAGTAGGTATTTCCAGTACCGGCAGGATTCTTTTTCTGCTTCAGGCAATCAGACCAACCGCCACTGTAGGCCTGCCATTCACCATTACCTTCATATGCAATGGTTATGTTGGCGACATTATCGATGAAATCACGATCGTGCGATACGAATGCCACGGTGCCCTTGTAGTTGGCCAGAATTTCCTTCAACATATCGAGGGTTTCAACATCGAGATCATTTGTTGGCTCATCAAGTGCCAAAAAATTGCTTTCCCGCAAGAATATCTTGGCCAGCAACATTCTGCCCAATTCGCCACCTGACAACGACTTCAATGGAGATTTTGCCTTCCAATATTCGAATTGGAACTTCTTGATATAGGAAATGATATGAAGGCCCCTTCCCTGAAAAATCACCTGGTCCGGTTGGTCCCTTGTATTTGCTCCTTTACCGACCAAGAATTCCTGAACACTGATGTTCAGATTGTCCACGGTCCTGTCCTGCCACATCGCTGCCAGATCAAAATTGTATCCCAACCTGACTTTCCCCCGGTCAACTCCGATTTCCTTTGTCAAAGTCTTTAACAAAGTCGACTTGCCGGCCCCGTTAGGGCCAACGATCGCAATTCGGTCACCTTTCAGAATACGTAATGAAAAATCCTTGATGATTTCCCTGTCCCCAAGCGTCTTATTGATATTGAAAGCTTCCAACACCATTTGAGTGTCACTTTTCGGCTGGTTGATATTTACTGAAAAAGTTGTTTCCCGCTGGGCAAACCCGGCTCTTTTTTCCCTCAGTTTTTCCAAGGCCTTCAATCTGCCCTGATTTCTTTTTCGTCGGGCACTAATCCCTTCTTTGGACCAGAGAGTTTCCGTTCTTATCTGCCGGTCTAACTTGGTTCGATGGGTATTTTCCAGATCAAGAATATCCTCCTGCCACTCCTCAAACCTATTGTAGCCGTAGGGGCAAATACGCAATTGACCCCGATCCAGCCAAAAGGTCATTCCTCCCATGTTAGACAAGAGTTTTCTGTCATGACTTATTACGACAAAACTTTTAACAGAGGTCTTGATTGTTTCTTCCAACCAAAGAATGGCGTTGATATCCAAATGGTTTGTTGGTTCATCCAGCAGATACAGGTCCCGTTCCTTGGCAAAAACCCTTGCCAAGGCTGCCTTTCGTTTTTCGCCACCAGAGGACTCATCCACAAGTGCATCAGGATCAAATCCCAACACCTGCGCTGTCACATCAACCAGGTATTTTTCGCTTTCATCAAGATCTCTTGACGCAAAATCACCCAAAGTTCGGTAGTTGTCAAAATTTTCCTTTTGACCCAGATAGGCAATCCTGAGACCTTTGCTCGTGTCCATTGTACCATGATCAGGTTCGACATCTCCAGCGATAACCTTAAACAAGGTGGATTTACCACAACCATTTCGTCCCACCAGTGATACCTTGTTCCCTTCATGAAGATTAAAGGAAATGTTTGAGAACAATGGATCACCACCAAAGTTCACTTCTAATTCCTGAACACGTATCTGGAGATTTGACTGCATCAATTACTTCTTGAGTTTATTTTATCATTTTAACCAATGTAATAATCTTTATTTGATTAGTAATTAAGTGGTTAGGTTATGACAAAAAAATGTAACTATTCAGGTATCCTGAGTGCCCTGAAAATAGGCGAAATCGGTATCCCCCAACATATTTTTCTGCACAATCCTGTACATTTTTGTCTGTAAAATTCCAAAACCTTCAAGATATTGACAAATTTAATACATGAATAGTTACAAAAAAATATGAGGCTTATAAAGATAGGTTGATGATGAATCAATCCACCAGCCTTGTCAAAGCAGCCTTCAAGCCGGTCCTGTCACAATCCATGCTCCCCCATCAATTCATTCACCAATTCCTGCCAGGCATCTAGTCCACCCATGCCAATTCCCGCCGTTCCTCGGCGCACGGGGTGCCGGTCCCAAGGCTATCAGGAACCGTTTTCCGAGGCACTGAACGGCATGTCCCCTTCCCAGTCGGGATACCACAGAAACTCACGCTCCCAGTCACTCCCTACTGGATTCACACAAATCCTCCCGGGTCATGTCCAGGCCGGATGGCCCGGAATCGGTACAGTCCCCGCAGCATGACAACCGGTCTGGGTTTTCCATGACAACGGTGCCGCCCTCCAGGGCGCGCCTGAACCCGGGCGACAGGCAGGCATACCGTGGATGTCGGCTTCCCGGTCGGCAACAACCGTCACCATGGACGCATATCCCCCAACAACTCCCCGTTGCACTTGGCCATTCAGCGGCAGCTCCGGCGCCCGCATAAGGAACGGCTTGGTCAATGCGACGGTCCCCAGGGGATGGTGCCTCCTATTCCATCTGTCAATCGCCTGCTTCAATTCAATGACAGCCAGGGAGAATCGCATCGCAGGAAAAGAGGCAGGGAACAACTGAAAAAAAGATGTGTGAACACGGTAGCATTCATGACGGGGTGTTTCCCCGTCATTGCCATTGGGGCCTCATCCAACTGGGTTACGGTCTGGACATGCGCGGCATCCCCAGGTTCCATCAGGTGGGATAGTTCAGACCGGGAGAAAAATCGCACATCCGCCAACCCATCTTTATAAGCCCCAAAAATATCATATATATGTTGATCAGGAAAATAGCTTTCAATTTAGGTATCTTTGTTTCAGAACAATTACTTTTACTTGAGTTTCATTACCTTTGGTCATGGATTGAACGCCTCTTTATATTACTTACGAATAAGTTTCTAAAAATATTCTAAATTGGACTTAACCATGGCCTCTGAATCAGTACCCTTGAAGTTTTACGGCCGGAAAAAGAACTGGACGAATTGATAAGGGCAATAACGCTCGGATCCGTACCAACCATAGCTCTTTACGGAAGGCAGGGCAATCGCTTTTGAAATCTCACAATTATATTCTATCAATAATTCGCTTTTTCGGGGTAGTTCAGACAAAAAATTATTGGGAATTATATACTTAAAATGCAGGATTGACCCAATGAATGATCAGTCCAAGGATTCTATATCTATACCATTTTTATCGAGCAAGCGGTCTCTTAATACAACCCCAAGTACATCACGAATACCATCAAGATTCAATCCCTCTTTAAATGCAGATGAGCGCATCTTTTTAAGTAGTGCCTTCATCGGGGTCAAAACTGTTGGCTTTATCAAAGGTTTTCTCTTGGATTTCAAAAGGATCCAACCCTTTGGTTTGTTCGACCATTTGATGAGCAGTGTGTTCAGCCCAGTTTTTTGCATTTATATCATTTGATATTCTTACTCCAAGATCAGTTAATCGAACTGGACTTGCACTGCTTATTGGTGCAGGGCCAAGTCTTTTGAGAATATCTTTTACATCATTACGAATTTCTGTTATGAATTCATTAACAGTTGAAAGGTTTTTATCGACACTGCCTTTCCATGCACCTAGTTTGAAAATCAAAATACCTATGGCAATTAATATGCCTGCAAGACTTATTATATGCGTCCAGGTTAATTCCATGTTATCCTCATTAAATCAAACTTACCATTTCAAATTCTTTTTGAGTTAACTTCTTTAAGGTTACACAACTTGAGTTATGTCAATAGTTTAAACTATTTAGGTAATTTATTGGGGATTATATATTTGAATAGATGATGAAACTTGGAAATGTTGCAGAGTTCAAAAGAGGAATCCCGATCACGCGGAAGGATGTTGTCGAAGGGGATGTTCCGGTTGTTTCAGGGTGAAGGAAGCCCGCATGTTTCCACAATGGGTCCAATCGCGAAGGGGAGACGATAGCCGTCGCCGGATCGGGAGTGCATGCAGGTTTTGTGGGTTTCTGGACGGTTCCCGTCTGGCTGTCCGATTCGTTTTCAATCCATGCCGACGATTCCATTCTGCTGCAAAGACACCTCAGGCTGAAAAAAGGTGCCGGTGTTCCGCATGCATGCATTGGAGACCTGCAAACCATTCCCATATCCCCCCTTCCATCGAGGAACAGGCGGGGATTGTTGGAAAACTGGATTGCTGGGAGGAATTGACCAGGGAATTGGCGAGGGAAATCGAATTGAGGCAGAAGCAGTTTGAGTATTACCGCGACAAACTGGTGGATTGATCGCTTCAGGTGTGCTTGATCAAATATGTAATCCCGAAACTTAAAATCTATTCAAATATATAATCCCCAATTTATTTCATTTTTTAACTTTTTTTGCAAAATTCGTGACAAATCGGAACTGGAAAAACCAAACCATATGGACAGGTACAACCTCCCCACCATGAGAGCATGAATTCCAATTTGGTCGATTTGATTTACCTTGATCCGCCATTCAACTCCAATGCCAACTATGCAACTCCGATCGGCAGTGAAGCTGCGGGATCCATGCCCAATTAAATCATGGCCACGACCTGGCGCAAGCTACTTGAACCCTTGCTGGAAAAGAATGACGAGAATCTCGACGAGGTGGTTTTCGATGGGGGGAGTGGACATACCACAAAAACACAAGTACAGACCCTTACTTCATCCTTTATGTTTATGGATATTGCAGGATTCCACACCGATTCCCATATATCCAATCAACCGTAACCTCCTGGACGAAAGGTGAGCTGCATCATGACTGAAAACCGTGCCAACCCTGGCTGGTAAATGGGGAATTCCAGATGATTTTGCAAGAGGAACTGGTGCAGCATCTGCCCGCGAAAAAAGGTAGGGTCAAGAGTTTGGATACACCTGTGTATTGAAGTTGCATGTGCCATATGACTTAGTATATAGTATTTGACAAGGAGAATCGAGATGGTTGAAAAAACAGTTGTTGACAAAAACCCCTCTGAACGAAAAAGGGTTTGGATACCGTCTGAATTCAGCCAGGCCATCACAATGTTGATTGCTGTCATATCTGCTGTGACTGTATTCGTGGTTTATTTCTTGGGCGAAGCTCAAGAACTCTCAGCCGAGTCAAGAGCATTAAGAGAAGATCAAGAAGACTTGAAACACGCTCTGGAAGACTTGAAAGTAGATCAAGAAGACTTGAAACATGCTCTGGAAGACTTGAAACACGTACAAATCCAAAATACCAAGAACTTGAATGACCTGGTCGAACGTTTTGGCAGTATTGAAAACGGCGTAGTGTTTTTGGTTTGTAATTCTGATCAGAAACCAGAAAATTTTGATTGTTCACAGTTTGAATAATGATTTCAACATCGGTTGATCGTGGGATCAGGTGTGATTCTGGATGTCTACCCATGTATATATAATACCAGAACAACTAATTATACCAATACAACTAATTAAAGACTCATAGCCCTTAACCAACTACCAGTAAAATTTGAAACCACAGACTCAATCACCATTGGACGCTGTTACCAGGTTAAATTCCAATTAGACAAGGGTATCAAAAACCATATGATTATGATTAGCCTATCGGTTATTAATTAGTTGTATTGGTATCATTTCCCAATCAAACGGCGGAACGGATCACATTGAAAACCTTCAATTGCCATGCGGTCATTGCAATAGTGTCAAGGGAAACAGTACCTGATAACAAAACCGGCTGCCTGAGACCTTGTCAATCCCGAATTTTAACTATTGTATATAATTCCCAAATTATTGCCCTTGATACAAATATTTTGAACTAAGCGGTGATAAACCTGCCATTTTCTGCTCCCAATCAGGTTTGTGAACAATGGATTCACAAAAAAGACAACTGATATCACTCAAACAATTTCAAAAGCGATAGCCCTGTTACGGAAGGCGTCGTATAGGTAAGACAGAACTCATTACACAGGTCATCAAACACATCAAGACCATGCCACCAAAAGAGAGCAAGCCCATTGTTTATCTTGAGGTCCAACCTAATCCAACCCAAATTGGAGAGAAGTTGCAATTAGCCATCCGGGAAGCAGGACTCGCCGATCTCATGACTGATTTTCATCGAACTCCAGACTGGGATTCCAATGATTCGGAGTACTTCTTTTTTGACCAAGCTTGTCATCTGATTTCAAAAGGTGCAGTACTTTGCATGGATGAATTTCATAATATTGATGTCAAGGGCGGACAACTGATCTATTACATCAAACGAATTATTGATGTGAATAACTCGTCAACACTTTCCCCTTACCCTTCAGGCGGTGATATTGTTGCATCTGGCTCACACCAGCAGGACATGTTGGGGTTATTGGGGTGTCCGAGAGAACCACTTTATGATTGATTTACCAAGGGAATCCATCTCAAGCAATTGCAAACAGCACCTTTAGTCAAGATGGCATCGGACAGAGGCTGGCTTCATGATGCCCGGCAATTCCTAACTCTCTATTCAGCATATGGTGGTGTACAAGGCTTGTGGGCCAAATAACTGAAAGCAGAAGAGATGAACCCTGAATTGAAAATTCAGGATTATGCCAGTTGGCAGGAAAGGTTCTGGCAATATGAATCGCTTCGTCCTCTCATTGACAAAAGGGAAAGTTACGACTTTAGAGGTTGGGTGGAGATGAATCCGATTGCAGAATGCCTAATTAATCAGCTTAGCGAGCACCTTGAGGGATATCGTCATTCTCAATTGATGGAAATCAAACCACCTCGAAAATATGCTGAATTAGATGATGGCTGGAAGCAGGAGAAGAAAAGGCAAATCCAAGTTCTGGAAGATCATCTGCAGATGATCAAGGGGATCAAACCCTATGATTCTAACACCAGATCACAACACAAATACCGACTCATCGACAATGATACCAGACACCAGTTAATGGTCAGGAGAATGGGGTTAGATTCTGATGAAATTCGAGATGCTTTATCAAGCAATTATATCTTAATGCTTGATTTAACCAAAAGACATTAAGGACTTGATCTTGAGCGTCTAACCGCTGAGTATTTCGGAACGCTTCATAAGGTTGAAAATGGCTTTCCGATTCACAGCACCCATTATGGTGTTCAGTTGCCGAACAATGGACCAGAGATTGATACTCTTGTTAGCCTTCCCGGTAAGATAAGAGGCCAAGAAAATGGGCTCATGTTAGGAAGTAGTAAACGCAATCCCCTAGGACACATGGATTCAAAATCACCCGCACAGGTATTCGGTTCATTCTTGCAGCACCTCTATGACAAAAAAGGGTTGAACAGTCCCCCAACTGTTCGATATTTCCTGAGTTCACCTGGGTTCACCCATGAACAGCATGCAGAGCTACAAAAGCGGGGCTTTGACACAATCGATCTCCCAGCAATGGCCAGCACCCTCAATACTGCCACTTAGCCGGGAAACCTAGATTAAGTAACTTCTAATCGTCACCTGTCTTATGTGTCTGAATTGGTTGATCCGTTTTCCACAAGCGAGAGATGGGTACTGCATGAAAATGTTTGCCGAATGGTAAACTTGCATCACCATCGTAAAGTACAACACCCCGAACAAAGCGATCACCTACTAATTTTTGAAGCTTTCTTAACCCACGAAAATCTTCCCATTTCACAGTAGCCGATGCCTTTACTTCGACGCCTGCAACACTACCCGATGATTGTTGAATTACGATATCCGTTTCATAACCATCCTTATCTCTAAAGTGGAAGAACTCGGTCTGCATTTCTTGCCAGCTCGCCTGTTTTCGTAATTCCTGATACACAAAAGTTTCCAAAAGATGTCCAAGTAAAATCCTGTCCCTTTCAAGTGCTGCTGTATCAGTTCCTAGTAAAGCATTAGCCAAGCCTGTATCAGCGATATGTAACTTTGGACTTTTGACTAATCTTTTCAGTCTGTTTCCATGCCATGCCGGAAGTTGTTCAACCAGAAATATTCTCCCTAGTAATGTTATATAATCTCCAATTGTTGGACGACTAAGTCTAAACGGCGAAGCCAATTTACTTAAGTTATAGATCTGTCCTGTTTGTGTGGCTGCGGCCCGCAAGAGTTTTGGTAACATGTCAAATGATTGTACCTGGCTTAAATCTCTTATATCTTGCTGTACGAGTGCTTCTGCATAATTTTGATACCAATCTGCCTTACGCCTCTCAGTAGGACGATCAAATACTGCTGGATAGCCACCGGTAACGATTCTTTCTATCAGTTCCTTCCCAAGACGATTAAATCGGCAAGTTGAGAAACCTGTTCCAAATAGATTGACCAGGAAACCTGCATCTAGACAAGAAGGATCAGAATTGCTTGACAATTCATATTGTGCCAATGGAAATAATGGCACTATCTCCATACGTCCTGCTAGTGACTCAGATAATTGTGGAATAAGAAGTACGTTTGTGGATCCCGTTAGTAAAAATCGCCCGGGAACCCGTTTTCGATCAACGGACATCTTGATTACTTCAAATAAGTCATGAACGCGTTGAATTTCGTCAAGAATGACACGATCAGGCAGTGAGTCAACAAATCCTATGGGGTCTCGTTGTGCACTTTCTCTGGTTACTGGATCATCAAAGGTAAAATAACTGTAATCCCGGAAATGTTCAATTGATTGAGATTGCCAAACTGAATTGGCACTATCCCGGAGAAAGTTGGTAGGTGTACAGGTTACCTGAGCAAGTGTAGACTTTCCACATTGACGCGGACCATGAATCAACACAACCGGAGAGTCTTGAAGAGCTTCAACTAATCGTCGCTGAATTGATCTAGGATATAAGGTGGATTTCGTCATCGGCCAATTGTAAAAACACTTTCCGGTCAATTGCAAGAAACATTAACGGCTAATTGCAGGTTTTAACCTCGGCCAATTGTAAAAACACTTTCCGGCCAATTGCAAGAAACATTAACGGCTAATTGCAGGTTTTAACCTCGGCCAATTGTAAAAACACTTTCCGGCCAATTGCAAGAAACATTAACGGCTAATTGCAGGTTTTAACCTCGGCCAATTGTAAAAACACTTTCCGGCCAATTGCAAGAAACATTAACGGCTAATTGCAGGTTTTAACCTCGGCCAATTGTAAAAACACTTTCCGGCCAATTGCAGGTTTATGTATTTTTGATAACTGTTCATAGGACAGTATGTTTCAATGTCTATCTTCAAGGCAAAATTTAGCGCGTCAGCATCAATTTGACTGCAGCTAAAGATAGTATCAAGATTATGAATGGTTATAGGGATCTGAATGGTCTATGCCGTTTATTAATCTCTATTACTTGATGGTCTCCTAATAAAGTTTAAAGTTGGAACTTGACCATTTATCACTGCGTTTCAATTCAGTTGACTTACTTGAACTGATATTTGAATAGCTTAATGATACATTTTTTCTGGATCAGCATCATTGAATTGGATTTCGTTAATTATGGCAAGTATTTTTGCATTCGGGTTATCGGTTGTCGATTTTGTTTATCGAGTTGAAGCCCTTCCTTCTACAGGAGACAAGTACTTTACAAATGATTCCTATATAATCGGTGGAGGATGTGCTGCCAATGCTGCAGTGGCCATCAGTAAATTGGGAGGAGAGGTTTCATTCGGTGGGAGGGTTGGCAGTGATGTCATAGGTGACCTGATTATCCAGGACCTGGAAAACCATGATTTAGAATCATTGATGATTTGCAGGGCACCCAATTCAAAATCATCGTATTCTTCGGTTGCCATTGATCCCAGTGGAGAAAGGCAGATTATCAATTTCAGGGGTGAAAACCTGATTGAAGAAACGAATTGGATCTGGGATGCACCAAATGTAGATGCATACCTGACTGATGTTATTTGGTCAAAGGGGGCTCAAACAATCATGGAAGTTGCCAAAAAACGAGATAAACCAGGTATCATTGATGTAGAACCCCTACAAGATTATACCTGTCTTAAGGATGCCAGCCATGTTGCATTTTCCTACCAGGGTTTGTATTCGCTTACTCAATCTAAGGATCCCGTGAAGGGATTGAAAATGATCAAGGACAGATTGCCTGGCTGGCTATGTGTGACCAATGGTGAAAAGGGAGCCTATTTTCTTGATGGCACCACGGTGGAACATATACCTGGACATGCCATTGAACCCCGGGAAACCCTGGGTGCCGGTGATGTTTGGCATGGTGCATTTGCGTTAAAATTGGCTGAAGGTGGTTCTGAAATACAGGCCATGGAATTTGCCAATGCCACTGCTGCCCTGAAGTGCCAAACGAACAATGGAAGAGAAAATTATCCAACTCGTCGAGAAGTAGAGACTTTTATTGGCAAATGTAATGAAAATACATAGTAATACGAATTGAAATCCTGTCAAAGCAATGCAGAAAGAAATTTAGTTGAAATTAGCTGTTTTCCCACTTGCCCGTTCCACCTTTGATATGGTTTTGGCAGAGCAGGTTCATTCCCAAAAAATGGAAGTTCTCAAGCAACTCAATCTTGAGTTGATTTATCCACAAAACATTCTGCTGGATGAAGAGGATGCCCAGGATTTCATACGATACCTGTCGGAAATTGAATTCGATGCCATTCTAATTCTCCAACTTACATTCAGGGATGCCGAAACAATCTGTAAAATAGGTTCAGAATTCGAACACCCCATAACGATATGGGCAACCAATGAACCCCGTGATGGTAATCGCCTAAAACTGAATTCATTTTGTGGTTTAAACCTAGCCAGTCATGCGCTTGGACTTAGAAACAGGGATTTCAACTGGATCTATAGAAATCCCTCAACAACCTCATCAGATGATCTGATTTCTGCCATGGACGGTATTGGTAGAAAGCGAAGAGAAGTTCAGCCAATCGGATCAATCGAAAACACCTCCAATCAAAACCAGAATGGGGAAGCCTTCAAGATTGGCCTGCTGGGACAACACCCTCCTGGTTTTGATACATGTAAATACAACGACCAGTCTTTGGAAAACATATTCAATACACAGATAACTCAGATTACCCTGGATGAATTGTTCAACTCTGCAGAAACCTTTACCAATACTGAAGTAAATCAGATCAGGGAAAGCATATCACATGTCATAGGCTTGGATGGTTTTGATCAGGGGGAGTTAAACAAATCCCTGAAACTAAAACTTGCCTTGGAAGCACTTCAAAAGCAACAATCTCTGGATGCCTTTGCCATAAGATGTTGGCCGGAAACCTTCACCAAATATGGTGCAGCAATTTGTGGACCGGTTTCCCTGATGGTGGAAAAGAAAGTTCCCTGTGCCTGTGAAGCCGATGTCATGGGTGCACTGTCTCAACTTTATTTACAAAAAGTCACGCAAGAGCCTACTTTCCTGGTTGATCTAGTGGATATGGATGTCTCGGATGATACGGGGGTGGTTTGGCACTGTGGACAAGCGCCTTTTTCAATGAGAAACCCTTCCCATGATATTGAAGCAACTGTTCATACCAATAGGAAAAAGCCCCTGCTCTTTCAATTTCCCCTCAAAAAAGGTGGCATTACCTTATTTCGAATAACCCAATCATTGGGCAGGTTAAGGATAATTCGAATTAATGGGGAGGTTCTTGACAAACCCATGGCTTATACCGGAACTTCAGGAGTAATCAAATTTGACAATGGTGTTGAAAAGGTTCTTGAAGGTTTAATTGAAGAGCGGATCGAACACCATTTGGTATTGGCATATGGCAAACATGACAGTGCAATAAGCGAATTTGCTTCTGGTTTTGGGCTATCTGTTTTGGAGTTGTAATGGCATTGAAGTATGGACTTATCGGCTGTGGGATGATTGCTCAGGAACATCTCGAGAATATCAAGATAATTGGGGATATTGACGTTATAGCACTAGCTGATCCGATTGAAGAAATGAGCAGAATGGCCTGTGATATTCTGCCCACCAATCCTTCGGTCTTTACCGACTATCGTGAAATGCTCTCGAATGTTTCCTGTGATGCATTCATAATTGCAAGTCCAAACCACACTCATCATGAAGTTCTTAAGAATGTTCTACTAGCCAACACCCCCGTATTGGTAGAAAAGCCACTATGCATTAATCTGGAACAATGCCGGGATATTCTTGATCTGCAGGCAAGACAGGGAGTACCGGTCTGGGTAGCCATGGAATACAGATTTATGCCCCCGGTGGCCAAATTGGTCGAAATGTGTCATCAGAACCTTGTTGGCAATCCTATCATGGCTTCCATCCGAGAACACCGATTCCCTTTTCTTGCCAAAGTCGGTGATTGGAACCGCTTTAATCGAAATACAGGTGGTACGATGGTTGAAAAATGCTGCCACTATTGGGATTTGATGAGGTTGTTTTTCAAGAGCAATCCCACTCGGGTTTACTGTTCCAGCGGTATGGATGTGAATCACTTGGACGAAACCTATGATGGACAGACTCCAGATATTCATGACAACGCTTTTGTGATCGTGGAATTTGGGAACAACAGCCGGGGAATGCTGGACCTGTGCATGTTTTCGGACGCAGTGCCCTGGCAGGAGGAGATCAGCATAACCGGCCCCAAAGGTAGGATTGATGCCTTTGTACCAGCTTCATGGCAATTCAAGAAGGATTCTGACAACCAGACGTCACTGGTTCAACATTCAAATCGTGCAACCGCCGAGGTTTTGAAGGAAGAAATCAATCTCTGTGATGACGTACTGGAAGCTGGTTCGCATTATGGGGCAACATTTTACCAGCAGGAACGGTTTGCAAAAATGATTCATTCAGGTGGCACCAAACCCGAAGTCACCCTAAACGATGGTTATTGGGCAGTTGCAGTTGGTGTTGCGGCAGAAAATTCAATAAAATCCGGACAGGTGGAGAAAGTATATCCAATTTGATTCATCGCCTGAATTCAATTGATTTCTAATCATTGCAAATCCTCTGAATTCAATGCGAAGACCTCACGAGTATTGAATCTCAAAACTCTTCATTTGCTCAAATTCAGCAGTAATTCCCGCCAACGTCCATTACCCTTATTCATGGTGATCCCCGAATTGCCTTTTTCGTAGACTTTTCTGCCTGTTCAGGGTATTTTGAGGGCAATGACACCCTTGAATCAGAGCAGTGGCAGTGGAAATGCCAAAATCGAAAAAGCCTGGGTGGCTGCGCCGCCACCTGAGTGCCGCCGGGATTGTGGAAACGATTCACACATGTTTCGAACGCCTTGAGGATCCTGTCCCCGGTCGCAGGTTGACACTCCCGGACTGCCTGCTGTCGGCACTGGCGACGTTCAAGCTGAAACACGCCTCGCTCCTTCACTTCGACACGGATGCCCGCGGGAACAGGATCAACCCTGAGCTGGAAGACAACATCAAGACGCTTTTCGGCATCGATTGCGTACCGGGCGACACGGCCATGAGGGAACGTCTCGACCTTGTCGACCCGCAATCCCCGAGGCCGGTGTCCAGGTCCCTTTTCGCCGCTTTTCAGCGTGGTGGTGGGCTGGCCAAGGTCATTCATCGCCTTCACACCGGCAGCAATCGCTATCCGATATTCCCG
>JAPORQ010000051.1 GCA_026710155.1 Paracoccaceae bacterium | reverse complement strand
ATCGGCAACCTCTACCACCAACGCTGGGCCATCGAGGAATTGTACAAGATCTCCAGGGCGACCATCGGTGTCGACAGCTTCCATGGCCAATCCGAATGGAATGTCCGC
This sequence comes from Paracoccaceae bacterium, assembly GCA_026710155.1. Lineage (GTDB taxonomy): Bacteria > Pseudomonadota > Alphaproteobacteria > Rhodobacterales > Rhodobacteraceae > MPNP01. Next base: position 11,975 of record JAPORQ010000051.1, on the reverse strand, counting down.
CGGGAACCGCATGCCCACTTCAACCCGGTTGCCATGACCAGGCTGTTCACCATTTCCGGCAACGATTTTCCGGCCGATGGATGTGAAGGGGGAAAGCAAAGGCGGGCCATGAATTTCAACCACGCCCTGGCGGTTGTGGCCGCCAACATGGAGGAACTCATGCCGGCCTCCCGCAACCTGATCAACCGGACGGTGGCGCGCATGGCCCGGAGCATCTTCGGAATGTGCATCCGGGAACGTTCCAACCGGTCGTTTCCACGGGTATCGAAACAGCCGGGGAACAAATGGACCAGGGTGGCAGGACACCCAACCTGAAGGAAAAAACCGGAAAAAGAGGCCGTTCAGGCAGGGGAAAGGCATGACTCCTTAAGGAAACGGTTGAAATTCCTCAAGGAAACACCATTGCCCCTGACACCCCGCCAGAAGGCCCTGAACCGTTGCCATTCCAGGGTCCGGTGCCGTGTTGAGCATGTCTTCGGGGCCATCGGGAACGGCACCAACACCCGCTGCATGAACTGTATCGGCATCAGGAGGTCGAGGGTATGGATTGGCCTTGTCAATTTATGCTGCAACATGAAGAGGTTTGAATATCTGGAACGGGCCGAGGCAGTTTCATGGGGAGAATCATGTCACAATGGTCCGAATGAAGGGAGAGGTTTGTGTCAGGATGCCGAATTGGGTTGGTTCGGGCTGCAATTTGATTGGATTTGGAGTGATTTTGTGAAATATCCTTGGAACTTGAGTATGAAAAAATTGAAAAATCGACTTTTGAAAATCATGGAATCTCGGATATTGGAATAAAAAGAGGTTCCCTTAACTAGGCAAAGTTGTAGAAATTGTTATCATTCTACAATTAAAGTATGAAAATAAAAGGGAATTATATACCAAAGTGCCAATCATCCGAAAAAAAAGTCCGTGCAATGGCCGCTTCTTCATTTGTCATGTAGGAAAAAACAGGATCAATGTCCGACCGAAATTCGCTGAGGGTTTGACGGAGATGTCAAGCCAGGCTTAGAACCTTTTCAGTAACCAGCCGTCTTTTGTCGGCTTCGAAAACAATTCTTATATTCAGGATGGGACCGCCATAATCATCTTAGGTCTCTTCCTACTTTAGACCAACAATCCTTGCCGGTTTCAGTAGTTTCTGAACGATCCTTTTCAGTTCTTCGTCAATGGTTTCCTGTATGTAAATTCTCCTTCCATTGATTCTGAACATATAATTCCCAGATCAATTTCTGGCAAGAAAAAACCCACCTATTCAGGGCTTCACCTTTTACCACGCCACTTTGAAGACCTTTCGGCACTGTACGGGATGTGGTGATACGGTTTTCCTGCCGTATGCTCCCGGATTGACCGCCAGTGCAAGTTTCTCCATCAGATAATACGCAACCCCTTCGTGATCATTGCCCCATGCCCGCCAAAAGTCTTCACCCAGATGTTCGACCCTGAGATCAGGAAACATCAGGGAATCAGGCCAGTTTTCTGGTCCATTTCCACCCTGCAGACCAATTATTCCTACCACCATGAAATCCCCATCGGGATCGCTGCTTACCCGCCACATCTCCCTAATGCCGATTCCTGCGTAATGGGCAAACTTATCCTCGTCGGGGTTGGATACTTCCACTTCGACGACGAGATCGGATGGTGTACCTGCCTCAAACTCCCGGACGGCTTTTGGCCTAACTTTCCTGAAGGCAACCGTCCATGCCCTAGCGTTCACTCCGACATAAAAGGCTGAATCGGTCACTAGGTCCTTATTCCCCATGAATTAACCCATGTTCTCCGGAAAACATCAGTTTCAGTTTGATGCCTTGCTCTGGAGAATAGGTAACCTTGCCGGAGAATCTGTCCTTTTCTCCATCAGGAAACCAAAAAGTCCCAATCCATTCGTAATTTGAATTCTGGTCCAAATCCAATCTTCAAGCCCTCCAACCATTAATATTGAGTGGGGCTACACCCAATCTGGATCATTCCGGTTAAATGGATTTAAACTTTCCCAACGGAACTGCAATTGGAAAAATGGGATTAATCCCAAGCTTACTAATCGATTGGAGGATATATCCTCCAATTCCCCGTTTTCATCAAGAATAGATTTGGAGAATGTGTTGAATTTTGAATCAAGGTACAATTTCCAATTCCATTTTCTTAAACCCTCAAAACGCCTTTCCAGATAGTCAGGCTTTTGGATCATGGTGGTATCCATTCCAGAAAATAACCATTGCCAAATGGCTTTCTGAAGCCAATATTCAGGATTTCCATGATGGAGGGATTGGACAAATGCAACATTTGGTGATGGAAGAGAAACCCGGGTTACAACCCGGAACCAGCTTGGACGGTAGGATGGAACACCTCCTTGCCGCAGGTGGTTGTCCACTGGTGATTCCATCAACCACGCCACGGCGTTATCTTTCCCTCAGGACCACCCTCAACCTCAGGATTCCCAGTAAGAAAACGGGGGATTGGCATGCGGTTTTTTCTGGGGAGGAGTGTGTTTTGACCAGGAAAATGCTCCGGTTTCCGGTCAAATTGGCTGATGTTTTGTGATCGGGAAAAAGCGCCCCAACAACTGACCATTCAATTTTTTCACAGTCTCGAGGGTTGGCTCGGGCATGTGCATCACGAAAAAACTGGGACGACCGAAAGGGCATGGACAGTCACGTTTGGATGGAAGTGAGGAGGAAATCCTGCGGTCTCTCAAGCCGGGTGTCTCCAAGAGCTCGATTGCCAAGATCACTAGATTCACCCGCCCGACCCTTTACCACTTCATACAGACACGGGGGGGGGAGAGGTGAAAGTCAATCCTTAAGGTGTCTTTTTAACGATTCTCGGCGTAACCCTGAATAGGGAATAGCAACATAGTTCCCATAAAAAAAGGAGGTATTGCAGAGGTTTGACAAAGTCATCCATAGCTCTTCCTCCAAGTTAAAGCAGAGGTTTTAGGATCAAAAATTTTAAGAAAAAATTGGGGGACTGATACTTCTTCACTATACAATAAAAATGAACCGGGACTTGAAGTGTAATCCTGATTACTTCTTCTCCTTTGTGGTTGTGTCTACCGGCATAATACGAAGATTCCTAGTTTGAAAGAAGCTCTTAAGTTTTGCCGAAAATTCAGGTACTTGTTTACATTCCACAATTCTGGAGAGTTCCAGACCAGAAATACTAAGTGAAGGCCCCTTGATTTTGACTTCTTGCATTGGATTGCTGTTATTGAGCGTTGTCAAAATCCACAAGTTGTTTTGAAAATGGAAAGGCAGAGAACAGGGATAAGGTTTGTCTGCATTTTGCTGTGGAATAGAATAATCCCTCCAAGAATTATAATCGGAAATAATCAACCCGTATTCATGTAAATGGTTCAATTTTCCAAACCCCAGTCCAAAAGATTGAAGCGAGTTATAGCCAGGATCTTTTCCAAGTGAACATACCCTCCCATCAAAAATACCATCACCTAAATCCAGAAACATGCACATTGAACAGAATTTTTCGAAGAGCTTGGCCGTATCACGATCCATTTCCTGAAGAACACCCAAAGTACGAAGGGATGTGCTGCCAGGTCTTTTAACTTGGCCGGCCAGAATCTTGGACCAGAGAATCTGCATGTCCTCGGATGAAACATCCTGAACAGAACTGAAAAATCGGGCGGTCCAGTCATGATCCGGCTTCTGGTCAGGGACCTCCTTGCTTTCGAGTTCGTGGGCGGCTTTCCGAGCCACTGATTTGATGTTGGCAAGCCTTTTTCGTTCCTGAAACCGGATTCTCTCAGAATTACAACCATCAAGCCAATCACCGTTCTGGTTTTTGGGATTGGAATTTGCTATTCGCTTCTGGGTTTCCAACAAGGCATCGGTTTGAAGCTTTGCAATTTCGATGGCGGCTTTGGCTGATTCAATTTTTGCCTTCCCCTCTCTTCCCGCTTTCCAGGGAGCAAGCATGGGGTCAGCAACTGCCCCGATACCGCTTGATACAACCTCAATCAGCTTATTTATTCCTGGTATGTTTTCCATTCACAAAATCCTTTTCAACATATATTTGGACAAGGCAAGGTCTCTGTCTCTGGTAATAATATAAAAATTTGGTTGGAAATCGGCAATAGATGATTCCTGTTTCATTGGTCAATCTCCTGCTTCAATCCAATGACAGCCAGGGAGAACCACATCGTCAGGCAAGCGGCTGGGACAGGCTGGAAAAAAGATGTGTGAATACGGTAGGCCCTGGGCACCCTGCGTATCCTCCGGTACTGCAGCAGGAACTCATCCGTCGAGAAACGGGCCTGCAGCGGTGTGACCGCCGACAGGAGGGCAAAGGGCCCCGCCATCATTCCGATTTTTTCAATATTCCTAGTCAGCCATGCCATGATCTATAATTCCCCATGTGCAAAAAAGCAAGCATGTATTCTGGCGCCCCCGGATTCCAATTGCCTTGAGTGCAATTCCCCTGGTTTTGAAGCCTTGCGAAATAAATTCTGATCTGGAATCAACATTGACTCAAACACCGGAACCCGGGAGACATCATGGGTATATCCGATGCACATCCGGAAATTGCAAAAAAATAATTGTGTATGTACAACAGGTTTTTTTGGGGAAAGTCATTTACGGGCCCTGTATAGTCGTGTTTTTGGCATTTGGTGCTCATTCGGGGAAATCGAAAATTACCTGAAACGCAACAAACTACAGGGATGTCCCAATACCCCGAACGTAAACTTCTGCCCTTCGCGCCAATCCGGCAAGGCGTATTTTGCCGTTGGTGAACATTTTCCATTGCAATTCGGATGATTCATGCTTATTTTCTAGCCAACAAAACCTGCCGCGCCTCTGATATTCACGCGCACCCGGCAGGTTGCTTTTTTAGGCACTGTTCCATGGAGTGGCCGATTACATATTTTGAAAAGCCCCCGCTGTCAATCCCCGAACAGGTTGTTCTTCTCCAAAACCGTGGCATGGTTGTGACTGATGAGGACTGGACTTTCCTGGAAATAGTATCCTTTTTCCGGCTGATGGCTTACTGGAAGCCCTTCAAAAGGGATGATGGGAATCCGGACGGGCCTGCTTTCCAGGATGGTCTTGATTTCGGGAGGATCAGGAACCTCTACCTTTTTGACCGGAAACTGCGGATGCTCCTGTTGGATGGCATTGAACGGATAGAGGTTGCCCTCAGGGCCAGGTGGGGCAATCTCATGGCAGAAAAATACGGACCCCACGGTTATCTGGACCGTGATTGCTATTACAACCGAAATTTTCATGAGAGGAATATTTCTGAACTGAGAAGGGAGTTCGAAAGATCGTCTGAAGTTTACGTAAATTTTTATCGGGAAAATCATACATCCCCTGTATTGCCCCCTGTTTGGATGGCAACAGAACTGATGTCCTTTGGATTGCTTTCAAAAATCATTGGAAATTTGAAGCATCGTGGCGACAAAAATGTTTTGGCTCGCTCCTTTGACCTGGATATGCGGGTTTTCACCTCTTTTCTCCACCAATTGAGTACTGTAAGGAATTTTTGTGCACATCATGGAAGGGTATGAAACCGTCGTTTCACAGTTCCATTTCTTCTTCCGAACTCTCCAATGAAATTGAGTTCGGGATTAAACAGGGATGGTGAAAGATACCTATACAACACCCTTGTCATGATTAAACATCTTTTGGGATTCATTGTTTTTGATCATGATGACCCTGAGTGGAAGGAAAACCTGATTCAATTGATCGATGGCAATCCCCAGATCGAGCTATCAAGGATGGGTTTCCCGGCTGATTGGCAGGATCGGGAAATCTGGCGGTTGGCATAAACCCAATCCTTCTCCTTTCCAGCCCCATTGGAATGGTCGCGGATGTATTTTCCGCCGGGCACACGATATCCGGCTGCGAGGGTAATGGGGCTGTCACCCAAAGCATTGGAAATGGTTGAATTCGCCCCGGTTTCAATCAGCAACTGAGCAATTTCATGGCTTTCTTGTGCGCTTTCGGGTTCGTTGATCCGGTTCCAGCTCAATGCAAGAGCCGCATCCAACAAGGTAGTTAAGCCCAGTTCATCCTGAATGTTGGTATTTGGCCCGTATTCCAAGAGCACCTTTGTCATTTCCGGATTACCAATCATGACGGCAGCGCGGAGGGGAGTTCGCCCTCTTATGCCAAAGCAACTAATTAATAACCTATAGGCCAATCCCCATCAATTGGTTTTCCGATACCCTTTTCCATTGGACCCTGGTCCGGGAATGATGTCCAATTGACTTGATCCGTTGAGCCTGTTCCGCAAAGTTTTCCCAAACCGCCGCAACCTTCGTCTTCACATCCCCGGCGGTTTCAAACACCTGTTTGGCGAAATGGTTGGCCCTGGGGAACTGTAAAATATTTCCAGCCGAATTCAGTTCCGGTGAACAGGGTGGCGGCCATGCCGGTTCCGGGCCGGAGGGTGGGTTGAAACGGATGGGTATCGGTCCTGAACCTGGGATCGTCTTGAAGCCCAGGGACAGAAAGGGGTTCCGGGCTTTGTTCCGGCGTTGGGTAGTTGACCGGATGTTTGCCTGGATGGGGAGGTGTCGTCGTTTGTCGAAGGATTATGAGAGAAGTCTGGCAAGTTCACAGGGCTGGTCGCAATGGGCGGCATGTCGCTTCCTCATGCATCGAATGGCCCTTGAACAGGGGAAAACAGCATGGAATGCCCAGCTGTGTGACTTATGATTCAGGCTCTGAATAGTTACGTCAAATCTTTATAGTCGCTGTTTGCGGCCTATGGTCACTAGGGCTTCCGAACTTCTTGAATATTTTATGCTCTATCTTGCCCACGGTCGTTCGTTTTTTGCCAGTCCAGAATAGGTTCGGTGATACCAAGATGTGGTCCAGCAGCACCTTTTTTTCCTTTATATTTTCGATGAAGTCATCGAATACAGCCGTGTAGTTACAGTCCTTATCCATGGTGTCGATGAAGGCGTGGCGGAGCATTTGCTGGGGGGAATTAGGGCTACCCCCGATTTGGTCAGCTATGTTGTGAGTCAGATAACTACGTTCGAAGTAATCCAGCCCAGGGCCATCATTGAGATCTCCGGTGACCACGATATTGACCTTACGATCAGCGGCAAACAAAGCGTTGAGATATTCGCGGACCCGCATGGCTTCAGCAGATATCCGCCGCCTAGCCTTGACGGCCTTCTTGACGAACTTCTCCCTCTCACACTCATCTTTCCACATTTTTTCTCCCTCGTGCACATACTTTGACTTCAAATGGAGATTGAGGAGGCGAAGTTCACGGTCCGACACTGTCTTCACGCGGACAACCAGAGGCGGTCGGGTGAAACAATATTTTTCAGGCCTAAAATTACTTTTAATGGCTACATCCCAGCAACTGTTGAAGAAATCCATATCTTCTTTATTTAACACACTACACTTCAAGGCCTTGGTGTCATTGCGAGCCAAGGTATAAAGCTTCTGCTGGCCCTTGCCTCCGGGGCCAATGACTTCGTATTTGTCGCGCAGGAAGTCTTTGACGAAAAGTTCCATTTCCTCTTTGCGGCTGGGGCCTTCCTGAATGTTGATCAAGTCAGCGTCCATTTTCTTGATGACCTTGGCTACCCGACTGGCTAGATCGGCTATTTTATGACAATTTTTAAAACTCGGCTTCTCATTATCACCTACGAACCATTTATTCATCCATTTGATGTTCCAATTGGCAACCCGTAATTCCATTTAAAATCTCCTTTTCCAAAGCCTTTAACGAGTTCTGACCAAAGTATAACCAAGCTATTGTGGTGAGTCAAGATAAATTTCCCCTCACCACAGGACTGTCGCTTTTGAAATTGTTTGAGTGATTTCATTTGTCTTTTTTGAGAATCCATTGATCACAAACCTGATTGGGAGCAGAAATAGTAGGTTTGTCACCGTTTTGTTCGAAATATTTTTATCAGCAGCAGTCATTTTTTTGTCTGAACTACCCCGAAAAGGCGAGTTATTGATACGAATATCCTTGTAAGATTTCAAAAGCGATAGCCCTGCCCTCACCACACCACATCGAAGACCTTCAGGCTGCCGCCGGCCCGGCAGGGATTGTCCTTGGTGATGTTGTTGAGATCGAATATCTCCCTCCTGCGGTCACGGTCGCCATGGACTTGATGGCAATACTACATGCCCGGGCCAAAGGATGGCGGTGTGGGGTCGGGTTTGCCATCATCCTTTTTGACTTGTTGTAGATCAAGTTAAGCCAGCAATCGTGATGCAGCTTCATGCAATGCCGGGATATCCTTGACAATGGAGTCCCATACAATATCCAGGTTGACGGCATGGTATTGGTGCACGATCTTGTCTCTCATGCCCCTGATCTGGTGATAACCCGGTATCCTTGGAACAGGTTCCGGGCTGTGGTCCCTGATCTTGTTCAGTGCTTCGGCAATCCTTTCGATATTCCGTTCAACCGCATCCCGGTCCCGGCCGGATGAAAGCCATTCGGATTATTGCAAAGGGGAAGTATTTTCAATGATCCGCTGGCAATCGCTTCATGACATTGCATGCGATTACCAGCGGATCGACGATCTCTCGGCCACCGGTATCCGCGGCTTGACAGCCATCCCGATGGTGTCATGACCAAGAGCTGCATGACAGTCGGTGAGACCCTCGGATATCGGACGGTCGCCGGACATCCGGAAGAGGGGTGGACCATTCTAGATCCAGAACAGCCGGTAGGAGGCGATACTGCAACGATTAGGCATGCGCGGCAGGGCTGCACGCCTCACCTCCGCGGGGGAGGCAATGTTACGAAGTTTGGCCGAGGGATCGTACCAGACAATCAGCCAGTCATCGCCGACCTCACCGGGTCTACCGGCATCGCAGAGATAGACCTTGATGCCAGGTCACCGAAATGCGCATGGACGGTGTCATTGGTGCGGTGGTGGTCAACCATGGCCTGGTCCCTCGTGCGGTAAAAGGTGTCCGACAGGGTGAGGAGGACGGCATTCATCCGGGAGGCAATCTCCCCCTGGGCTCCCTTTGTATCCTCCCGGTACTGCCGCAGGAAATCGTCGGTCGAGAACTGGGCCACCGCCGGTGTCGATGCCGGCATGAGGGCCAGGAGTGCGGCCAGAATTCCGGTTTTTGTCAATTTCAAGGTCAACCATGCCATCGTGTTTATCCATTTTCTCAAGGAAATCAAGATTGAATTCGTGACGTCACCCGGATCCCGCGCACCTTGTTAATAAGAGAAGTTAAAACCAAGATACATCCCATATCGGAACACCGGAGGACACCATGGTAAATCCGATACACATCCGGAAATTGCAAATTATAATTGTGTATGCTCAGGATTTTTTTTGCATCCGGCTTGATATGGCTTAAATATTGACCATGGATTGACATTTGTTATTATGACAAGAGACAGGATTGTTCGGGATTCTTTGGAAATGAAGGTGGATTGCATTGGAATTTGATCAGGAAGCACTGCAGGAATTCGTGGCTCGGGAAGAAGGATCGCCTCCACCGGTTTTTGTCGGCCGGGAAGATATCCTCCATGATATTGAAACAGCAGGAAGTCGGGTTTGGAAGGGTGCTGGGGCCGAAGCCCATGGCAATCCCAAGGCAACCCGTATTGTCCAGGGAGCTCCGGGCTCCGGCAAAAGTTCCATCATTGCAGAATTGATCAAAAGGTTGAAGGAAAAAATGGATCCCCTGGTAGAGGTTTCCACTGTACCCATACCACGTGTTGTTAGGGTTTCACCCGAAATGGTTGCTGATGACCTTCCAAGCGTGCTTACCATATTGGCCGGGGCCGCAGGATTGAGTTCTCCTGTCTGGCATAATCTCCTGTCAAAAATTGAACTTGGCGTTACCATCAGGCCGGATTCCGTTACACCCCATCTGGGATGGCAGCCCCATAAAAAACAGGGACCTGAGCATATCTGGGACCTCGCAAGATTGTTCCCTCCTTCAAAATGGAGGGCTCCGGTTATCCTGGCCATAGACGAGGCTCAGAGTTTCACGGGAGGTCGCAGTACAACCCATGCTGGTTTCCTTAGATCCATCCATAACAGCGATTCGAATCTGCCATTGTTACTGGTATTGGCAGGACTTGGGGACACAGCAGACAAGGCGAGGGAAATGAACCTGACCCGTGGCAGGTATCCGCACGAAATCGGATCACTGGAACCAGACGAGGTTGGTGAATTCATGCTGGCTTTCTGCAACAGGTTCGGAATAGGACCGCAGAGCCACGAAGAAAGTCTTATGAAACTTGCTGCTCCAAGTGAGGGTTGGCCTCGCCATTTGCATTTTTCCCTTCAATCCCTCGGGCGGGAAGTCATGATGACTGAAGGCAATATGGACCGGCTATCCTGGTCCCGTATTCTTGAAGAAGCAGAAACCAGTCGCAACCGCTACTATCAAAGGCAACAATCTCCAACAATGAAAATGGCCTCTGCCTTGGTCGGCAAGGTTCTTTTCGGATTTCAGGACAAATCCAAAATCACAGATGTGGTCAACGCCATTATCAGTCATGCGGCGAGCAAAAATGGTGTCGAGTGGCAATTACCCGAGGGTATGACGCCCGTGTCCCTGTGCCGCCACCTGATACATCAGGGAGCCCTGTTTGAAAAGGTGGATAACACCATTGCCCTGGGTATACCCTCTTTTCGATCCTTTCTGGTTAAGGAAGGAGGATTTAACCTGCCCCCACCTTCCGATGACATGATCCGGGAAGCGCGCACCCTTTGCCGGAAACACAAACAATCTCTCGACGAATGGCGTGAGCAAGGTTCACTGCTGGCCAATGAACTTCAATTGGCCGAACAGGATTTGGCTGAAAAAAAGAATGAACTCGCGAACATTGGGATACTTTCCTTCCAAAGGAAACGCCAACTTCAGGATAAGCTGGCCAAGGTTGAAGGTCATGCGGGCGAAATCAGGGAAAGGCAACGGAACAGGCCACCACCACCCATGCCACCCAGTCCGAAAATCATGGGGCTTGCTCGTTGCCTGACATCTGCCGAAACAGCCAGGAAGGAAGCCGAGGACAAGGTCAAGGTTCTGGAGGAATAGGGACTGTTCTTTCCTGCGAAGTCCCCGATTGCAGGAGGTCATGTACCGGCCGGAGCTCCAGGGGAAACCCTGTTGTTTGTCGTCCACGACAGTATGAAAGTCATACCCAATGACAGTTATGCCAGAAAATGGCATCATTTCACAGTCTGGGAAAATTGGGATGAGGATCAGCTCCAAACCCTGAAGCTGGCTTTTCCCGAAACAAGGATGGTGGCTAATCCATATTTTGGAGACCGGTGGCCGGAAAAAACAGTACCTAAAGTGGAGTCCGAAGAGGCGAACCGGTTGATGCACAATGCAGGTCTGTCCCGTCATTTGCAGGATGTGGATAAATCAGGAAAAAGACAAGAATCCGCAACCGTTGCCATGCAAGGCCCGGTTGAGCGGGAAAAGGAACCCGGGGCCGGGTTGGAAAGCCCCAAACCGGGGATGTAAAGCTGTATTTCGGGCAGTTTGTACCCATTCGTTGAAAACAACAAAACCCTAATCCGGAGGTAATTCTTCTATAATGCTCTCATTAGGGCCTGAAAACCTTATTTCGAAATTTTGACAAGCTGGTCATTTTCCAAGAGGAGTTCAACCCAGTCATGGTTGGAAGGTCAATACCGATGTACAGAATACCATAATTGCATCAAATAATGAAAATGTTATATTACCTTCAGGGGAGAAAAATGAATTTGGCACTGGCATACATTTTCAATATTGTAATTGGCTTGATCAATCTCCTGGGATTGTTGATCTGGTTCAATATCGGGACCGTTGCATTAAAGAATTGGTTTGGTCAAGTATTCCAGAATTGGAAGGCCACGATTCTCTTCAACAAGCTTTTTCTCTGGGACGGCTGGATCTGGTAACGGGTAGTGTCTCACTTTGAAATCTTTTTTTTGTAAGTTTTTGGGCGGTTTGGTTTTGGCGCATTGGCGTCAATCAATTGTACGATCCATTTCAGGTCGTGCAACGTATCGG
>JAPORQ010000005.1 GCA_026710155.1 Paracoccaceae bacterium | reverse complement strand
GCTTGGCACTGTCCTCACGGAGCTTGGCAAATTCGGTGTCCCGCCTGGCATTGTCTTCCCTCATGCCGGCGGTTGCTTCCCCCATCTTGGCCTCAAGCTTGGCATTGGCTTCCCCCATTTTGGCCTCCAACTTGGCACTGTCCTCCCTCATGCCGGCGGTTGCTTCCCCCATCTTGGCCTCAAGGAGTTTCCAGCCCCGGTCATAGCTTTCGGTTATCGTGTTCATGCGTTCCTCCAACACCGAAAGCCTGCGGTCAAGATCAATGGTTTTATCAGGCTCCGGCATGACAGTGACAATATATCCCCGGCACCGATTTGGCAAGTGGTATTTCCAGGATTGTTTTTTATTTCAGTGAATGGGGGCATGGGGTATTCAGGAGGTGGCCAACAAAACGGCGATTACGATCGCTGAAGCGGCAATGATCACGCCAATGAGCCAGCGGGTGTTGGCGGTGTCCCGCTTGGCCATCTCGGTGTCCCGTTTGGCGCTGTCCTCCCGGAGCTTAGCGATATCATTGCCCAACCTTGCCTCCAACCTGGCATTGTCTTCCCTCATGCCGGCGGTTGCTTCACCCATCTTTGTTCCCTTGCCCGCCTCAGTTTTTTGATTGCCATTTCGGAGGCTTCAATTTCAGTGAGGACCTCGGAACGTGTGAGCCTGTAGCGGGGAACATGGTCGGCCTGATGGCGCTTTCTCTGAAGTTCTACAAATATGCTGGCCAGATCCTGGATTTCTTCCGGAAAACTGTCCCTGATCATGTTATTCCGTAACTGGTTTCTTACAAAACCATGTTCGACCGTCCGGTAGGCTTGCTCCCAGGCTTTTTCGTCTCTGGAAACCGTGGTCCTGAGAGAGCATGAAAAAGCGCATAGTAGGCTGTACTCAGTGCCCTTTTCAGGTCCGCCTGTCTGGGCTTGCCCACCAGTCTTCGGGCAGTGGATATGAGATCAAGGGGTTGCAAGGGCTGCTTCTTTAGTTGCCATGTAGGAAAAACAGGATCAATGTCCGACCGAAATTCACTGAGGGGGTGACGGAGATGTCATGCCAGGCTCATGACCTTTTCAGGATCCAGCCGATTTTTGTCAGTCTCGAAAACGATTCTGATATTCAGGATGGGATCGCCATAATCATCTTCGGCCTATGCAGACTTCAGATCAACAATCCTGGCTGGCCTCAGTAGTTTCTGAACGATCCTTTTCAGTTCTTCGTCAATGCTTTCCTGCAGGTGAATTCTCCTTCCATTGATTCTGAACATAAGGCCATGCACGCTTTCTGGCAAGTTGAATATCAATAGGTAAATCCATAAAGCATCTAATTAATAACCTATAGGCCAACCATAACCATATAGTTTTTTGATACCCTTTTCTAATTGTAGTTTAGCCTAGTAACAGCGTCCAATTGTGATGATTCTGGGGCTCCAAATTTTACTAGTAGTTGGTTAAGGGTTATGAGTTATTAATTAGTTGCCTTAGTATAAGCCCCTGTTAAATAGATAAGGAACCGATAATCCCCATTATGCCGAGCGGGATTTATTATCTCGATAACAGGTGTTTGGAATTTGTTATTGGTGGGTGGGGGTATATACCAAGGGTATCAACTGGTGAGTTGCACACCATTTTTGACTAAAAGCCAATCAGGTATTTACTGTCCTTCAGAAAGCCTTTCATAAATATTTTTATCATAGGCCAGATTATTATTCTCAGATAGAAGATCAAGGGGAATTTTCCCCTGTGCATCTGGTTCCCCCGGGTCAGCACCATTTTCAAGCAAGGTCACAATAATTTTTGGATTGCCATTATAGGCTGCTGCTGCGTGTAATGGCGTCCAGCCAATCAATATAATTTTTGAATTGATTTGTGCTCCCGCTTTTAGAAGTAATTCGATTATTTCATTGTTGGTATTATAGGCTGCTGCTGAATGCAAGGGGGTCAGTCCCAATTCAGCCTTGGCTTCGATGTTAGCCCCTGCATCAAGAAATACTTTAGTGATTGTGGGGTTTGTGTTGTGTGCTGAAGCTATGTGCAAGGGGGTAAATCCCTCACTGCTCTTGGCTTCGATGTTGGCACCGGCATTTATCAGAATTTTGAGGATTTCGGGTTCTTGGGTATTGCCGGCAGCCAGATGAAGAACTGTTAATCCACCAGAAGTGGTTAGGTTTATGAGCGCTGGCTGTTCATCCAGACACCGGTCAAGATTGGTGGGAACAACTTTTTTATAGAAATCCCCAGTCAACGAATCATCACAGCTTTGATTTGCTTGAATGGAAACGGGTAATCCAGCAAGGATTACCAAAAAACCAAGTATAAGATACAGTTGTTTATTCATAGAAAAACTCATAGATTTATACCTCTCTCGAGATTAAATTGTTTATCGATTCAGGTGGCTGATGCCCTTGTCAATGATAGTCTGGCGGTTTCAAGATGTTCTTTCATCCGTTCGGCAGCAAGTTCAGGTTCCCTGAACTTGATAGCGTCCAGTATTTGTCGATGCTGTAGATTGTATTGGTAAATTATGTTGGGCTCAAGTGTTAGTTTCCTCATGCGGGTCCATGACTGGTTGCCTCGAACCGAATTGATTTGCATGGCGATCCATTCAAGCAGGGGATTGCCAGTTGTATCAACCAATTTCATATGAAATTGTGTGTCCAGAATGGCGAAAGCGACTGCATCATTTGTTTTGGTTTCCATGGCATCAAGAATGCGGGATAATTCAAGAATATCGATGGGACGGGCGTTGAGGACAGACAATCTGCAAATATGAGGTTCAAAAGCAAAACGGGCATCCATTAATTCCAAGGGGCGAGCTGATTCGAAAATGGGTTGACGAAAATTTTTGCTGTTGAACTTTACAAAAGTACCGCTGTTATTGGCGGTGTCTACCAAACCCTCGCTCTCAAGTTGACCAAGGGCCTTTCTGATGGTTCCTCTGGAAGCTTTCATTTTTTCTGCCAACTCCCTTTCGGGAGGAAAGCGGTCATTCATCTTGTAACCACCCGAGTATATCTCTCCACGCAAATGAGCTGCAATGTCAGAGTATGATTTTCGTTTTTCCATAACAATCAAATCAAAATAACAAACCAAAAATATACCAAAATAAGAAAAAAATCAATAAATGGCATTTTTTTGGTTTAACCGATTAAGAAATTGGTTCACTTTAAGGTAATCAATATATGTTATTTGATGGAATAATAATTTTGGTTTGGGCGGAGGATTGATGGCCATACCTGAACATGTGGAGTTTGTAATTATTGGTGCCGGTATCCACGGCCTCTCGACTTCATGGAGATTGGCACAAAAGCTCATTGACAAAGGTGAAGCCGTCGAGGACAGAATAGTTGTTCTTGATAAATCCGGTATTGCCTCGGGTGCCTCAGGTATTGCCTGTGGTGTTGTACGAAACAATTATTTCCAGCCCGCCATGCGGAGGCTTATGGCACACTCCGTGGATGTTTGGGAGTCCGATCCTGAAGGTCTGAACTATCATCCGGTTGGATACATGCAGATATCATGCGAGACCATGAGGGAAGATGTACGAACAATCTTTGAACAGCAACAGGAAATAGGATACGAAAGTATTTTCATAGAAGGTGAAAATGCCTCCACGAATTACATGAGAGGCATGTTCGAGGATTGGCAGGCCAAACACATTACTTCGGTTCTGCACGAAAAAAAAGGTGGTTACTCCAACAATACCAAGGCAATGTATGGATTGTCGGCAAAAGTGGAGAAACTCGGGGTACGAATAATTTCGGGAATAGAAGTCAAGGGGTTTGTAACTGATTCGACATCGAAAGCAATTTCCACGGTGGTCACTGACAAGGGGGATATAACCTGCGAGCAGATAGTTGTTGGTGCCGGCCCGTGGGTTAGAGATTTTTGGTCCATGCTTGAACTTCCCAAACAAATCACGGTTAAGGATCTGGATGGGGAAATTCACAATGATGTTGACATGTGGAGATACTGGCAGTTGGAAGAGGGGGTTCTTACGGTTCCACCTGAAACTCTTTTGACCGATGATGGTAAAATGCCACCGGTTATCCATGTGGACACGGATGCACCACTCTATTCGGATGTTGATGGTTCGGTCATTACCGAGGAAATGTGGGGTATTTACTATAAGCCGGATTGGCATTTTGGTGGAGTTCAGGGAGGTGCATCTCCCTACAGGGTGAATACGCCGGTTGACGAAGTCGCGATAGATCCCTATGGTCCCTCAAGCCCCGAGTTTGTTTCGAGTCAGGCATTTGCCCATATGTGGGTCTCGGCATTGGCCCATTGTCACAAACGATTCGAGGGAACCATGCCCAAATACCATAGGGAACCATCAGGTGGAATAGGTTGTTTTACACCTGACAGTTTTCCGGTATTTGATAAATTCAATGAAAATGTGTTTATAATTGCAGATTCCAACCACGGTTGGAAAATGCTTGGTGTTGGTCACCTTGTGGCCGATGAAATCATGGGTGAGTCTCAGGAATTGCTGGAGCCATTCAAATTTTCCCGTTTTGAAAAAGGGGAGTTGTACCCTGTTTCAAATAGTCCATACCCATGGAGTTAGCAAAGTCAAATAGGAGTTAGCATGCCGGAAATGGATATCGAAAAATTTGTAAATGCCCCTGGCCGCGATGAACAGGTCAAGGAGGTAAGGGCAAAAATTGATGCCTTGGGCGTCGAGTATATTTATCTGCAATTTGTCTCGGTTACCGGTAAGATTATGGGCAAGGGCATTCCTGCCGACCACTGGGAAAGCATTTCCAAAAAGGGATTCCAATTGGTTTATGGCGCAACTGTCAACCTGTTTACAAATCGTCATGGTGACTATCTGGGTTATGGACCTGAGGCTGCTGAACTGGTAGGCATACCCGAACCTGAAACCATGATGCAGTTGCCATGGGAACCGAAGATTGCCAGGTTTTACTGTACCCTTTTCCGTAACAGGGAAGAGCCGGAAGATCCCGGAGCATTTCTGACGGCCGATTGCAGAGGGAATTTGCGACGCTTCCATGACGAGTTTCAGAACAAGCATGGCTTGCAACTGAGGATGGGAACCGAACCTGAAATGATGTGGTTGAAAAGAGATGAGGATGGCAAACCTGCAGGGGGATTCTCCAAACCTTTTTGCTATCACATCGATCAATTTGAATCACTGCGTCCGGTTTACATGAAGGTTATCGAATATGCCCGCAAGATGGGACTCGACATGATTCAGGGAGATCATGAAGATGCTCCAGGGCAGTTGGAACTCAACTGGATGTATGATGATGTGCTGAAGAATGCTGACCGTCTTTCAACCTACCGGCAAATCTGTGCCCAGGTTGCAAGGGAGTTCAATCTGATTGCCTGTTTCATGTCAAAACCGTTCATGGGCGTGTCTGCTTCCGGTTGCCATCACAACCTCTCGCTTTGGAGAGGTGGTGAACAATCATTTGTCAGGGTGGGTAATGACCCAGAGAACCTGCCGGGCATGAAGGACAACTACATGTACACGGTTGGTGGAGAAAATACCTTTATGCCCGATTCGGATAATCCCAGAATGCCCGGCAAGGTTGGGCTGATGGCCATCGGCGGCATTGTCAAGCACTTGAGGGCATTGACGGCAGTTGGTTCTTCCACTGTCAATTCATACCGCAGGCTTTGGGATACGGGTTTCTGGGCACCGGTTTTTGCCGATTGGGGTTTTCAGAATCGAACGACCGGCTTGCGGGTATCCGCACCGGGAAGGTTTGAATACAGGTCAGTCGATTCAATGGTAAATCCTTACCTCATGGGATCGGTCATTCTGGCTGCTGTCAAGGATGGTATA
Source organism: Paracoccaceae bacterium (assembly GCA_026710155.1). Taxonomy (GTDB): domain Bacteria; phylum Pseudomonadota; class Alphaproteobacteria; order Rhodobacterales; family Rhodobacteraceae; genus MPNP01. The sequence continues at coordinate 48,392 of JAPORQ010000005.1, read as the reverse complement.
GAAAACAACCTTGATCCGGGCAAGCCCGAGGAAAGAAACATTTACGAGGCAATTGAAGCCGGCAAAGATGTTCGCAAACTGCCGATGTCCCTTGGTGAAGCCCTTGAAGCCTTGGCCAATGATGAAGTCATTCAAGGCGGAATGCCGGGTGAGATGTACCGCTTGTATCATGAATACAAAACCGATGAGTGGGAACGGTTCATGCATACGGTCACCGATTGGGATCAGGAAGAATATATTGACTGTTTGCCATAGGAATAAATCATGGGGTCAGGGTGTGTATTGATACCCTGATTTTTTCTAACGTTTGTTATGGAGTAATTTAAATGTGTGGAATTGCAGGAATAATTCATCGGGGAAAATCCTCTGGTGTCGGATCTGAAATGACCGATATGCTTCAGGCCCTGAAGCACAGGGGGCCGGATTCGACAGGTTATGCCATCTATGGAGATATTGCGGGTGGTGATCTGATCATGCGGGTAAAGGTGGCCGAACGAGAGGATTTGGACAAGGGCAGCAAGATAAAAGCCATCATTCGAGATCGTGTCGAAGAGGTGGAAAATATAATCGATGAGCATGCAACCATAAGATCCAAGGACCAGGCTACAGATTACGCCTTGAGATATGTCCTTGCAATAAAGGACAACCCTACCGAAATGGCTGAAACCATTGAAGAACTTGAAGGGGTGGAAATTCTTTCGCTCGGAAGAAGGCTGGAATTGGTAAAGGATTTGGGTGATGCTGCTGAAGTGGCCTCGGATTACGATTTGAAATCATTCAATGGCACACATGCCATAGGGCACACTAGGATGGCAACCGAATCGGATGTCGATATAAGGTCCGCACACCCCTATTGGGCTTTCCCCTACAACGATATTTCCGTGGTTCACAATGGCCAGATCACCAATTACTGGATCATGCGAAGGGAAATGGAACGAATGGGGCACAGATTCATGTCCAATTGTGATTCCGAACTTCTTGCCGTTTATACCGCGCACAATCTTTCAAATGGTGAAACACTTGAAGAAAGCCTGACCAAGTCAATCCATGAAATCGATGGTGTCTTTACCTATCTGGTTGCAACCAGGGACGAACTTGGAATGGCCAAGGACACAATGGCGGCAAAACCGCTGGTTCTCTATGAAAGTGACGATTTGATTGCCATGGCGTCGGAAGAAGTCGCAATACGGTCAATACTTCCCCAGGAAATTGATACCTATGATCCCTATGATGAGGAGGTACGTGTATGGCACACCTAAGTGATTCCGAATTGAGGGAATTGACCCAGGAGGAACGGGTCAAGGCTCTTGGGATGACCACTGAGCAATTGACCGGAAGGTCAATGGCCATCGAGTTTGATCCAGATGAAGAATCGAGATTTGTTTATCCCTGGGCTTCGGATGTAGATTACAACAAGCGAATTGAACTTGATGCAGACGGCAGGACGACCACGGAAATAAATGCAAGAATCAGAAATCTGATGGCCGAGGGTTATGGATCAATAGTTGTCAAGAATCCAAGGGGCATGCACGGTCTTGGGGTTGGAATTCTCAATCGCCTGAACCTGATTTTCGAAGGATCATTGGGTTATTTCGCCGTCGGTCTGAACGATGGTCCCAATGTAAGGATCAACGGCAGGGTCGGATGGTCTTGCGGCGAAAACATGATGTCGGGATCCATTATTGTTGAAAAGAATGCCGGTTCGACCTTTGGTGCTGCCATCAGGGGTGGCGACCTTGTCTGCAAGGGTTCCGTCGGATCCAGAACCGGTATTGACATGAAGGGTGGAACAATCATTGTTGGCGGTGATACAGGAGCCCTTTCGGGTTTCATGATGCAACGGGGAAGAATGATCGTTTGTGGCAATGCCGGCAAGAACCTGGGTGATTCCATGTATGACGGAACCATTTACATTGGTGGCGATATCCAGAGTTTTGGCGTTGATGCGGTTCCAGCCGAATTGACCGATCTGGACAAGAACTGGTTGCATCGTAAACTCAATCTTTACGGCATGGTTCCGGTACAGGGGATCGATCATTTCACCAAGATCGTGGCCGGCAAGCAGTTGTGGAACTACGATAATCTGGAACCAAACGAGAAGAAATTGATTTTATAAATCCAAAGGAGACAACCGGAATGTTAAAATCTGAAGACAGTCATAAGCAACCGATGCAGCGGGACAGGTACAATCTTGGCAAATCATTTGTTTTCCCCCCTCATGTTATTGATGACATTCATGTCAAGTCTGAACTGGGCCGTTATCGGATGCGGGGCTTTTCCCTATTCAAGAAAATACCCCACTGGGATGATCTGACCTTTTTGCCGGGTACCTTGACAAGATTTGTCATCGAGGGTTATCGTGAGAAATGTGATACCAAGACCATAATCGGTCCAAGGGCCAAGCGCCCCCTTGAGCTGGATATACCAGTGTATGTAACCGGCATGAGTTTTGGGGCCCTTTCCTATGAGGCCAAAACTGCACTTGCACGGGGTGCCACGATGGCAGGAACAGCAACTTGTTCGGGTGAGGGTGGCATGATTCCCGATGAACGAAGATACTCATCCAAATGGCTTTATCAGTGTATTCAGTCCCGTTATGGCTTTAACCCGCATCATTTGGTACTGGCTGATGCCTGTGAATTTTTCATCGGCCAGGGCTGCAAGGTTGGCCTTGGTGGCCATCTCATGGGCCAGAAGGTAACCGATCAGGTTGCTGAAATGAGATCCCTGCCTGCCGGTATCGATCAAAGATCACCTGCCAGACATCCGGACTGGCTGGGGCCCGATGACCTTGCCTTGAAGATTCAGGAAATCAGGGAAGCCACTGATTGGCAGATTCCGATCCAGTTGAAACTCGGTGCGGCAAGGGTTTACGATGATGTCAGAATGGCGGTAAAATGCAATCCGGATTCCATTTATATCGATGGGATGGAAGGTGGAACCGGTGCAGGACCCCATTTGGCCACCGAAGATACCGGAGTACCGGGGATGGCAGCAATCCGTCAGGCCAGAAAGGCCATTAATGATCTGGGCATGATGGGCAAAATAAGCCTTGTATATGCCGGTGGCATAAGGAACGGTGCTGATGTGGCCAAGGCCATTGCCCTGGGAGCCGATGCCATTGCCCTAGGGCATTCGGTCATGATAGCCCTGAATTGCAACAAGGATATTCCGGAAGCGAATTTTCCTGAGGAAATGGGTGTTGAAGCAGGTTATTGTTATCATTGTCATTCAGGAAGGTGCCCGGTTGGGGTTGCCACCCAGGATCCGGTTTTGAGATCACGGCTGGACCCGGATGAGGCTGCTGAAAGGGTCTACAACTTTCTCCATACACTGACGATTGAGGCACAGCTTTTTGCACGTGCCTGTGGCAAGACGAACATCCATTCCCTTGAGGTGGAGGATTTGGCGGCGTTGACCATGGAGGCTTCGGCCATGGCCGGGGTTCCGCTGGCAGGAACCAACCATACGGTCGGAATTGAAGACTATCACCATTTGTAGGGAGTAACCAGATGGCTGGAACAAAATATAGGGGCTCGGAAATATCCGACATTGATCAGTTCATCAATGACAAGGAAGGATTGGGTTCGGAACGGGAAGTCGAGATTGGCCAACATATTGGCTATCGTTATGATGTAAATCTGGTTCCCGATCATGATCGATTAACACCCTTCCTGAAAGAGTACATGGAAGTCATGGGATGGGATGATCTCAATTGGCTGGAAGATGTCCACATGGGTTACGAAGATGGCAAACCGGCTGTATTTGATCGCAATATCAATGGTTGGGTGAGGGTTCCCGATTCAATCCAATTACCCGATAACCAACAGGACCGGGATATGATAGCCCGGGAATTGCTGATCAAGTTTCAGATGTCGGATCGCCATCCGCTGGTATTGTTGCGAAAGGCCTACATGAAATTCTGAAAATGGTGAGATTAGCCTGTTTGCAATTGGCCCCGAGGGCAAGCTTCAAGGAAGCAGAAGAAGAGATTGAGATCCATTTCCAGCCAGCTGTTGACCAAGGGGCGGAATTCATTTTCCTGCCAGAATATTGCGGCGGCCTAACGAGCAGGAATGGATTGCTTGCGCCTCCCGTGGCAAGCGAGGAAAACCATCCTGTTCTTCATCATCTCCAGAACAGGGCAAAAAAGGACAATGTGTGGGTATTGTGTGGCTCGATTGCAATCGAGGGAGCCAATGAGCTTTTTCGAAACAGGTCATTTGTCATTGACAATCATGGCGAGATAGTCGCCCGCTATGACAAGATACACCTGTTTGACATCAAACTATCGGAAACCCAGGAATATCGGGAAAGCGCCGTGGTCGAACCCGGGGAACGAGGGGTCATCGCCCAAACCGGCTTCGGTGCACTTGGACTGTCCGTTTGCTATGATTTGAGATTTCCTCATCTATACAGGGATTTGGCTCAAAATGGTGCAATTGTCCTTGCCGTACCGGCAGCCTTCATCAAAACGACCGGGCAAGCGCATTGGCATGTCCTGAACAGGGCAAGGGCCATTGAAAACGGTGCTTTTGTTGTTTCTCCATGTGCCGTTGGAGACATTCCCGGAGGTGGTGCTTCCTACGGCCACTCCCTGATCGTTGATCCTTGGGGGCAGGTCTTGGCGGATGGCGGTGGCAGCCCCTGTATCATCGTGGCAGAAATAGACATTGATAAAGCAAGGGAAATGAGGCAAAAAATACCTAGCCTCAGCCATGACAGACAGTATCAAATCAGCTAGATACCCATAGCGAATCGATGACTTATTTTTTTCCAGATATGGAAAACACACCAAGGAAGGTGTCGCTGAGGGATGAATTTCTCAAATGGCAGTGCCGATTACGACAAATCATTGTACGGGAAAATGGCGGCAAACCCGACCATTCCATCATGCCTGTCGTTCATTCCGATACCGGTATCTGGGAACCTTTTCAGGTGATTACGGTTCTTTGCCGCAATCTCCAGCACTCGGTCACTCCGGAAATGCATCACATGTTCAAGTCCACCAACGATCCCTTTCAGGTTCGGGACAAGGCAATCAGATTCTTTTCCGAAAGATATTACCAGCAATTCGATCGATTTTCTGATACTCTTACAGCAACTTTCAAAGAAAACTCGTTCGGGTATGGGGATTTGATTCATTCTGATACCTGTGTCTTGCGGTTTGAAGCATTTAACAAGAGATACACATTGTCGTGTAAAGTCGAAGAGTTTCCTGCAAGTGATTATTTCTGGCAAGCCACCTATTGGCACAATTTACTGTTCAATCCCAATCTGTCCCCAGCCATAAAGGTTCTGGGGTTTACACCTGACTGGGCTAGATCAGTGGAGATTAAGGGTTAGGTTGAATGGATACTTCAATGGCAGCTGTCCAGCAGATCAGACCCAGATACGAAGTCCCCTTTGAGAGGGGAGGAATTATTGAGCCTGGAAGACCAATTCTGCAACCTGGTACGGAACGATACATTGTATCTGGTGGTGGAAGTCGTACCATTCCCATCTGTGAGGGTGATGAAATTGGCATTTTGAATCTGGAGGGCAACCAGGCTGTCGAGATGATCATGTTCAATCATGAGGGAAAATCGGACGCCGGATTCCTTGGTTCAAAGGGCTCAGGAAAACCGGAAGGGACAATTGGATTGATTGCACATCCCTTGCCAGGTCATGATTTTCCTATTGATTCGCTGCAAAGAATGGGAATTGCCATTGAGGATGGTGATGCCGTTTTGCTTCATGGCCCGGGTACTCCTGCCGGTCAATTGGATCGATTCCATTCTTCTCAAACCGGTGTTTTGATTGTATCCTTGACTGGTACTTCAATGTTGCCTTGGGAACAAAATACCCTGACTGAGATTGCCCTCTATGTGAAACGGGCCAATCCCATTGATGAAACCGTACATATAAAACCACCGCCACCATTGGCTGAACCAATAGTTGACAACAATGTGTTGCCTGGTGAAGCCTTCGTTTATGAGGTCAAGGCCGGTGAATATATCCAGATTCTTGATGTACAGGGCAGGGAGTGTTCTGATTTCCAGGCCTTTTCGATGCGTGATCTGGACAAGGGTCTTGAAAGGGAAATTGATCCAACTGCCACAAGATCACTGGGGGGAACCATTTACCCGACACCGGGTCTCTACTCAAAGTTTTTCAATGTTGACTTTGATCCCCTTGTTCAGATAGTTCAGGACACCTGCGGACGCCATGATGCATTTGGACTCGCTTGTACTGCCAAGTATTACGAGGATATGGGATATCCGGGACACAAGAATTGTTCCACCAACATGTCCCGCAAACTTGCCCATTATGAAATACGTGAGCGGGAAGGGTGGCCTGCCATAAATTTCTTTTTCAATACCGCTCTTGATGGCAATCATGCCATGATATTCGATGATCCCTGGTCACGACCTGGTGATTATGTCATGCTCAAGGCATTGACTGATCTGGTTTGTGTTTCTACGGGCTGTCCTTGTGATATTGACGCTGCCAATGGGTGGAATCCAACCGACGTACAGGTACGTACTTATGGCAAGGGCGAGGATTTCAAACCATCTATGGGATATCGCAAGTCACAGGAGGGCGATTTGATTGAAACGAAAAAAACCGGTTTTTATGACAGTTTTGCCAAACATACGCGTGATTTCGTCGAATACAGCGGATACTGGCTTCCAAACACGATACGCAATCATGGTGCCATCGGCGAGTATTGGGCTTGCCGGGAGAAAGTCATCGTAACGGATTTGTCACCCTTGCGTAAATATGAAATTACGGGTCCTGATGCACAACATCTCTTACAACATTGCGTAACTAGGGATATCAGGAAACTGTCTGACCGTCAGGTGGTTTATACGGCAATGTGCTATGAGCATGGAGGCATGATTGATGACGGGACGGTATTCCGGTTGCAGGATAATTTCAGGTGGGTTGGAGGCAATGATGAATCCGGTTTATGGCTTCAGAAACAGGCCGTGGAGTTGGGTCTGAATGTCTGGGTCAGAAACTCCACCGATCAATTGCATAACATCGCCATTCAAGGTCCAAAGTCGAGGGAGGTTTTGAAAAAAATATTCTGGACCCCACCGGTAGAATCCTCCATTGAGGAGCTGGCATGGTTCAGGTTTACCGTGGCACGGATAGGTGGCCCCAAGGGCATTGCCTGTGTGGTCAGCAGAACAGGATATACAGGTGAATTGGGTTATGAAATCTTTTGTCATCCAAAAGATGCAACAAAGGTATTTGATGCCGTATGGGATGCGGGTCAGGAATTCGGCATGATACCATTTGGCTTGGAGGCCCTCGATTTGGTGAGGATTGAGGCTGGTCTCATCTTTGCGGGTTATGAATTTTCAGATCAAACCGATCCGTTCGAGGCTGGCATTGGCTTTACCGTGCCACTTGCCTCCAAACAGGATGACTTTGTAGGCAGGAAGGCCTTGGAAAGACGAAAGCAAAATCCGGCCAGAAAACTCGTGGGGCTTGATATTGAAACTGGACTGGTACCTTCTAATGGGGATTGCATACGTATAGGCAAGGCTCAGGTAGGAGAAATTACATCAGCCATGAAATCGCCAATCCTAGGTAAAACAATTGCCTTGGCCCGAGTAGATATCACCCATTCAGAACTTGGAACTGAACTTGAAGTCGGGCAGTTGGACGGGCAACAAAAACGTCTGAAGGCGAGGATTGTGCCTTTTCCACATTTCGATCCGGAAAAGAAACGTGTTCGTGGAAACCATTCCTAAATCCAACCTGCATCGACTATAAAGTTCTGGGCTGAACACATGCGGGATTGATCAGAGGCAAGAAATAGCGAAAGGGCTGATACATCTTCAGGTAAAATCCGACCCGCAAGCCGTTGGTTTTGATCAAGTGTTTCCTCGGCTTTTTCATCGACCCACAAATCCAACTGTCTTTGTGTCATAATCCATCCCGGCACTATGGTGTTGACCCTGATATTATGCTTTCCCAGATCGGTTGCAAAGCACCTTGTCATACCATGTACGCCAGCTTTTGAGGTGCCGTAGACAGGGAGATTTTGGGAACCAACATACCAGCTGGAAGAGCCAAAGTTGATGATGGAACCACCTCCCGAATCAATCATGCTCGGGAGTACGGTCTGGATAGCAAAAAAGCTGTGCTTCAGATTTACCGAAATAATCTTGTTGAATTGCTCTGGTGTAACATCAGACCATCCATGTCTTGTATCATTGGCCGCATTATTGAGCAAGGCCTTGCAAGGACCGTTGCGTTCAATAAAGTCCTGGATGACAGTCTGGTAATTTTGGGTTTCCGTGATATCACACTGCGTGAACTCCACCTGATGCCCATGTTCGTTAAGGCCATCTGCCAGGGCCTGTCCTTCCTTGGCGGTGATATCGACAAAACCAACGACTGATCCCTGTTTGGCAAAATCTTCCACAAGGGATTTGCCGATACCAGTTGCACCACCTGAAATAAAGACATTTCTGCCTTCAAGGCAATAATATTTGACTTTGCTCAATGGAATACTGTTGGTCATGTGATTTCTCAATTGCTGGATAAGGTTCAGATATTTATTTCAAATGAGCGTTGAATTATATCTAAAGTTGGAATTATAGCAATATGAAACCCAAAGTGAAGCGGCACAGATAACCAAAAATGACAGGAGTCCATACTTTTGAAAATGAATTTAAGCCGAGTTTGGATAATACTGTTGGATGATTGGTATGTTCGCAAAATTGTTTATTTAGACCTTTCTGGTACTTTATGTAAAATCACATGGAGGTTTAACACGGAGATTGCAGATCTTGAAACATTCTATGATTTTGAGTCGTAAAGAGGTTTGACCATGAAATTGGAAACAAATGTTGAAAATTCCGGAGAACAAGGGTATATTCAATAACGGGACATATGGAGTTTGCCGCGGGCAATATTGTGGAATCTATCCGGAACATATCCAGGTATTTTTTATCTGGCAAAAGGATCCCCCCATGAAACCGCCCTGCTTCTCAATGTTCCCGAATCCTATCTTGAATTCCTGTGGGAAGAAAAAAAGATACCTTTTGTTATGAACAAAACCAAGAGGAAGGTCAGGTACGGGGATGTGATAAACTACAGGACTGATCGTGACATGAAACACTCACAAGGGCTGGTTCAACCGACTGCCATGGCCCAACAGGTGTGGAATCTCATATTGCGACATGATTGATCATTTCAGGCTGCCTTTGCCATGTCCTTCCCGATTGTCATTGTCGGGTTCCCTCCGGTCAATTTCCACCATGGTCCTTTCCCATGCGCTGTCGAGCCTCTTCGATTTCACCAGCGAACGGAAGGCCGGAACCGCCTGTCCTCCTTCCATTCCCCACCGCATGCCCGATTTCCCGGGACGCCCACCGACATGGGTCCTGTTTGCCGCTCAGGCAATCCCCGACCCGATGGGTATGTCCTGGTCACCCTGTCGACCCCGCCCAGCCCATGGCGTAGGACGCGGCGCCATTTGTGATGCCGCTTCTCCTTGAGACAGCATGTTGCGAAGCCCGGAAAGATGCCGGGTCGCATGGTGGAAGTCCATGACCTACACATCAGGCACCATCCGCAATCCGCCTTGGCTGGACGCTACCGTCCTCGGCACCCGCTAACATGGTCAACATGGTTGAATTCCAAATCCTACCCGGCAGGCAGCAGGGGCCGGCGGGTCAGGAAAGAGACGGTACTCCGTATTACTTATATCATCCGGCAAGAATAGTGGAAAACTGTCCTTCTGGCGATAATTCCAACTTCTACCGGATAATGAATGCCAACAACGACATGCTGGATCTGAGTCAGGCTATAACGCTTCAGAAATGTAGCAACTGGTGGAATCCGTCGCAATGGTGGGGAGCATCAAGCAATAATGCTTATAACAAAAGGGCCCGCCACACCATGGTCATTCGCCTGACGGGAAAAATAGTCGAGACAAGTGGCGGAGGTTATGTAGCCTCCTTTGGCCCTCATGACAGTACTTGGAATTGTGGACCTCCTACATGGCCAAGTGCAGAGCATCAGGCCGCCGGTCAGTCCCCCTATGCGGAATGGTGCGATGTTTCCGTCTGGTGGTGGGTCCAAAGATAATGTGCACGGGGGGGGGGAGACAGCCAGAACACACCGAGGGCGACATGATGACCGCCATGTGGAACACAATATATCGCCACTGAAGATCTGGGAGACTTTCCACAGGAATACCTTGCCCAATTCAGAATTGAACCCATCGGTGGGTGCCCTCCTTGGCATGATTTGGGACCGTTATCCAAGGGAGGCACGCTAAGTATTGCTAAAGGTAAAAGGGAATTACAGCAACCCTCCTTTCGCCATGTCCAGATTTCTGAAACTGTTGTATGATATCAAGATGGGAGAGCTTGTAGTTAGGCTTGAATAAAAACCATGAATGAGCATGTGACCAATTGGAAGGGATATCATGTCAAAATAATCGGGTTGTACCCCGCTTGCGGATTGCCGAAAAAAACCTGAGAGTTCTGTCCAATCATGGTTGTACCTGTTGGGAATGGTTGCCAACAGGTATTAATCCATGGAGGGTCAATGAAATGACGAGGGTTTGGATGATGTGGCCTTTGAATGGGGGCGATATTCGAATGAAGAAAGTGCTCCTGTTCTGTCGGACACCACAGAACTTGACCGGGTTTACCTGAAATCCCGGATTAAGCAAATGCCATTGCGGTGCCTATTACGGCCTGACAGCAAACAACTGTCCCGATTTAGAGGTTGTTGTCCTGAGCTGGAAAAGATGGCTTGGGCAGGGATACCGAAATGGATTTATGAGGTGGGGACAACTCAACTCAATACCAAGACGATACCCGATTCCCAAAGTCAAGGTTGCACAGTCAATCCATGCCTAATGAGCGAATCTGACATGCGAGAAACAGGATGCTTTAATGCAGGCATGTCCGGATCTTTGGGTAAGGAGGAGCAACGATGACCTCTTTACCCGGCACCCCAAAATAAAAATTCAACAGAATCATCTATGTTTCATCACATTACCAAAGGGATTTTGAAGGAATCTACCGAATGGAATTGGTGACCATATTTGACCACACTCTTGTTTTTACCATGATTTATCATTTCAAATTTTGACCACCTCCCGACCAACCTCAATCATAGGAGTTCAGGACTTTTACTTATGGCCGCATCAACTTCGGTACTGGTCTCTTTCATTCAAAAACGATGGATTATAGTTGGTCAAAACCAACCCCGATGTCAGGAAATCTGAAATTAGGGGAAGAGCCTGTTTGATAATCCAAGTTATCCAGATCACACCACCTGCGTTCCCGATGATCATATTCCGGACTCTTGCATCCACACTCAGGCCAGGCCAGCCGTTCATTTCCATCGTGGGCGTATGAAACAGCACTTCCCGCTCCTCGAGGGCAACTTCCAGTTCGACAACCTACTAGGAGGGGCAGGATATCAAGCAATTGGGTGATGGACTCCCGGTTGAGGTCAAATTTCGGTACATTCTGTCTTGTCATCGCTTCCTTTCCCTGTCATTGAAATTATACTGGGGTATTTAAAACCACTTGGGCTTGCTATCCAACAACATTTTTGGAGCAGCATTCTATTTCATAAATGGAGACGACCCACTATAGTTTGGAGAAGAGCCAATTAAAGTTTCTATCTGAATTGAGAAGTAATAATGCTTCTGGAAATTTCCTCAAAAAGTTATGTGATCAAAGTCAATCCAGAGGAGGGTGGAAGGATTGAAACTCTTGTCTATTCAACAAAGGGAAAGACAATTGATTTATTGAAGCCCAAGCCGGCAAACAATCATGATCAGGACAGGATTCCACTCTATGGTTCCTTTGTCATGGTTCCATTTAGTAACAGATTGTCCCAACCAAATATCGTGACGAGTGAGGGACCCTTGGCTGTCAGCAAAAACTGGACACCGGAATCCTGTGCAATTCATGGTTTGGGGGTTACGGGGACATGGACACCTCAGGAGGTTCGGAAGGGTTTCTGTTCCCTGTCAACACCACTAAAAACCGCTGAGGAAAGGAACGTTGGAATCGGTTTCCAGGAATTTCAAGTATCAGAGGAAAATGGCTTGGTATCTCGGGTAGGGTATTGCAACAACCACTTTGACTGGATTTTAGCAGGCTTGGGTTTCCATCCATGGTTCAACCTGTCAGGGGGTGAGGGAAAAGTTGAATTCTTTGCCGGTGGAAAGTTTGAAACAGATCAGCGATACATGCCTACTTCCTACAATGAATTGGAAAACAAGCAAGTCTTATTGAGTTCAAGACATAATAATGGGATTGATTCGTGCTTTGGGAATTGGGAAGGAAGTGCCAAATTGTCATTGGAAAGAATTGATGCAGAGGTAATAATTTCTTCAAGTGCCAATAATCTTCATGTCTATATCAATAAGGATCTTGATGCAATTTGCGCGGAACCCGTCAGCCATGTAACCAATGCCATGCATGATCAAAGATGGAACAGGTTTGCCGGTATGCAAAAAGTAAAGACAGGGGAAACGATCTGGCTTGATATGAGTATAAAGATTCAAGGCATGTAGAGAACATCAAACCGGTTTTATGCAATGACTCAGTTATAAATCCCGGTTTCGGTATATTTATTGAAATTGTAAAGAATGCTTTGCTTGTCCTGGTCGGAGAGACTTGATGCTTGATAGAAGTAAATACTGGATGACTTGAATTTAGACTTTCACTCAACTCGAAAGTAGGCAGCGGGTTTATCAAGTTCTCATTAATATTTTTTAATTTGTTGAGACGCATAACCAAGGAAAGCAGGGTCCGTGTCACATGACCCGCTATGGCGCCTTTCTTCTATGGCAACACGAGTAGTGATTCCACTTCCACCGAAGAAGTCTAAAAGTGTTGAACCGGGGTATGACAAAGAGCGTACAAGTCGTTTAATTATAGATCGAGGTTTTTGTGTTGGGTGTCCCACCCGTTCAAGTGAATTTCCGTTCAATCGACAAATCTGCCAAACATTTGTCGGGTTTCTCCCTTTCTCAAGGGTCTCCGGATTTAATCGCTTGTCCTTACGGTAAATTTTCTTAGTTTCTTCATCATATGGTTCCCGTACGGAATCCAAATCAAATTCCTCATGACGATTAGCGAAAAATTGTTTAGCACTCATACCGTTTGGGTAGTTCCAGATAATAAGGTTTGCCAAGAGCATATTGCTTTTTTCCCGTATGTGCTGGATAATTGATAGAAGATCACCACTACCGGCTTCACCCTGATATTGAAGTCCACCAAAGATTACAATGTTACCTGTAGGTTGTAATACCCGTTCGGCTTCCTGAAGCCATGTACTTGCCCATTCAATATAATTTTCGTGATTATCCCAATCAGCCAACATGATGTTGTAAGGTGGATCACAAATGATTAGTTGAATGGATTCGTCAGGTAATTGGGAAAGCAAATTACAACAGTCCGATACTGTCACAACGTGCTTGGTCACTTCCGGTATATCCAACTGCAATCCTTGAAGGGATGAATGTTTTTTCTATCGTGGGTCATGGCATTTATGGCCTTGCAGCCAGAATTATGGTGCGATCTGTTCATTTTATTTTCTTCTTTTCGGTAGGGAATCTGACTGAATATTTGGGGAGGTCATAACCATGTCCCAAAGAACTTCAGCCATATCCTCTGCATTCCATGGTTTACTTTGGAAATAGAATGAAGCTACTTGAAGCATTGGTACCTTTCCATCTAATTCAACATAAATATTCTGGCAATGGTTTTTATTCGGGATTACATATTTGATTAAGCACACCTGAAGCGATCAATCCACCAGTTTGTCAAGATAATGCCCAAACCGGGATTGCCTCAATTCGATTTCCCTCGTCAATTCCTCCCAGCAATCCAGTTTTCCAACAATCCCCGCCTGTTCCTCGATGGGGGGATATTGGAATGGTTTGCAGGTCTCTGATGTATACATGGGGAACACCGGCACCTTCATTCAGGTGGTGAATGTGGTGTCACCTCCTTCTCAAAAACCAATGCAGGTGTCTTGGCAGCAGAATGGAATTGCCGGCATGGATTGAAAAGGAAATGGACAGCCGGACGGGAACCGTCCGGAAACCCACAAAACCTGCATGCACTCCCGATCCGGCGACGGCTATCACCTCCCCTTCGCGATTGGACTCATTGTGGAAACATGCGGGCTTCCTTCACCCTGAAACAACCGGAACATCCCCTTCGACAACATCCTTCCGCGTGATCGGGATTCCTCTTTGGAACTCTGCGACATCTCCAAGTTTCATCAGGTGGGATTATCCGGATCGGAAGGAAAATTGTAAACCTGCTTAATCAAATATGTAATCCCGTTTTTATTAATCTCCATGCCATAAATACTTCCTGTAACACGATCAATACGGTTGAGGTTCCCTGCGTCATGTGGAATTTTGACCAACCGACCTTCTGGAGATTCAACAAAGAATGTTGTTGTAGCAAAGTTCAAGCCTTGTAGAAAAACCACATAAGGAAAATGAACTTCGTTAAGCATTAGGTTCCTCACTTCCCGGATATTCTTGTGGACGCGTTCTATTGCGTTTCCTGCAACCATCCGATCTTGGTTCTTGTTTTTGCCTTGTTTTATTCCTGCTCGGATTTTTTCAACATCATTTCCTTGATGCTTGGATTCACTAACAAGAACTGCTCTGTATCGGTTGGAATGATCCAAAACCTCAATGATAACACCATCCGGTTTAATTGTGGCATTTTCGACAACTAGCACTTGACCAAGACCAGGGTCAATTTCCGCGAGCCGTTCGTGAATTTCTTTTTTTTGTGATTTCTCCACGATGACGGAAGGACAGTTCGGGGTGTTCGTGTTTCAATTTCTCAAGGATTTGTTCTTTTACTTCGTGGATTCACATATCATGAAGTTTGGCCTCCTTGCCAAATATGCCAAGGGAACCACTAGCCAATTCGTGTTGACTTTGAAGTCGTTTTGATTGACCCTTGGCCCTAATTTTTGGTATTCTGAAGATCGTGAATCTGATGATTTCGATTTCACAAAATTTCCTTTTGCTAAGTTATGGCTGTTAGAATGAAATGTATGACCGGGTGATGTACGAACAAGTTATTCCAAGAATACAAAAGATAGAATTAATTCAATAACTTCCGTTTCCATTCTTCTTGATTAAGCACTTAATTTGGATACAAAATTTTCAAAAAATTGATTCTACAACCCTTCATTTTCTAATCCCAACCAGGTTCATGTGAAAAAGAAACAAACAATATCTTCTTGCCAATTTCAAGTGCTGTAACCCTTTCCACTTATAGGTTATTGGCATCGTTAAATACTTTTAATCATAAATTAATGTGATTATTCAATTAAAAGTTAGGTCTGTAAATCAATATGTATTGAAAAAGTCAGGGGGCATTAGAAGCCCCCTGATTAAGTAGACCAAGATGACTACTTGTCATTTTCTATGGCGTTGGTGATATGTTCAGAATTGCCATATTTGCGGATTTTTTCATCTTGTCGATCAAATTCCATGCGGAAAGTGGCGATATGCCACCAAATCCAGAAAATCAAGGCAATGATGAGCAGGATCAATTCCAAACCCTGAAAGGGATAAATAGCCCCAACATCAGCGAGGTCTACCGCCCAGGATGATACTCCGGTTGTATTCATGATTTACTCCTTTCTAAAAGTTATTTGCCATTTGCCATGGCAATTTCTGCTTCACGGACTTCCCTTGCGGCCGCTTCTTCCTCCTGGGCAGTCCCGAAATCAAGCCCCATCAATTCAACTTCCTTTGGAATTCTCAACAATCCAAAGGCATGAAGAATCTTGGAAGCAATATATCCCGGCAGAAAACCCAGTACACCAAACATGATGATGGCACCAATGAAGTTACCCAATGGATTGATTGCAGCATAACCCTCGTAAGGTGAACTTGGATGTCCCCAAAGTACAAATCCACAGATGACCAAGCCGATGAAACCCGCATAACCATGGACAGCAACAGCACCTACGGCATCATCGATCTTGAACTTGTTTTCAACCCAATAATGCAACTTGTAGGCAATGTATGTTCCTACACCACCGATGATCATGGCCTGTATCGGATGGTACAGATCATTGCCGGCCGAGGCCGTAATGATTCCAGCCAATCCACCCGAGTACGTCCAGAAAGCATTCCCCTTGGAAACAAAGTATCCCATCATCATGCCTCCGGAAAGGGACATGAGGAAATTGAAGGTAATGGCTCCCAGAGTGGTGGGGGTCAAATAAATCGTTGTCGCAGTCCAGGTTTCCCCGGTAATTTGTCCACCGATCGCTTCTGGAGAAATCAAGGGTACGTTACAGGCAACATAGAAACCCCAAAATCCGGTGTAGATCAGGAACAAACCTATACAAACCAGCCATGGGTTGTGGGGAAGTATATCCCTCGGTTTCCCATCAGCAGCAAATTTACCCAATCTTGGTCCAAGAACGACCAATACCCCCAGGGCAAATCCACCAGCAACAGCATGAATTACTCCACTGGCATAGGCATCATGATAACCAAGAAGTTGAACCATCCAACCTTGGTAATGCCAACCCCAGGCCGCATCGATTATCCAGGCGCCTGACCCAATCAATACTGCCAGAATCCAAAAAGCCCCGGAATTGATTCTTTCTATCACCGAACCTGATACAATAGATGCTGCAGTCCAGGAAAAGAGCAAAAATGCAGCCCAGAACACGCCGGTTATTCGATCGCTTAGATTGGTCCCCATAATATCGGAAACAGGCGAATTGGCATTTGCTGCTTCCCATTCAATGCCCCCGGTAATGAATGGGCCATTTGGAAATGCCCAATAAATCCACCAACCGAAGAAAAAGAAGGTAATGGTGACCAAAGGTATCAACATTGAATTTTTTAACAGGGTATGCATATGGTTGCGACGCCTGCTAGCACCGACTTCATACATGCAGAAACCTACGTGAATCAAAAACATCAAAGCCACAGTCAACCAATAATAGAACTCGGTAAAAATCGTGGTCAATGCATCAAGATTATTCCCCATAATTTTCTCCTAAAATACACAGTTTAACAGAGAAATGCTTGCTGAATTGTAGTGTGAACTTAAGTCAACAAAATAAACCCTACAACCATTCCCCCAATACATCACCAAGTCATGAACAAGAAATGCAATTCCGAAGAACTGCCAAACCAATTTACTGACAAAGCAAATGTTCAAAAGATATTGTACATTAATAATGCAATAACTTGAACTAGTTTTTCATTTCGCCGTTATTTACATATTCTCAACAGCATCAGCCAATTCTTTCATACTATTGAACCCGAAGTTGAATGTGGGCATTTTTCCGGGATTTTTTGTAGCACCATACCCTACTTTCCGGTGCCTCCTGTAAATCCGGCAATTGTCCAGTTCAAATTTGTTTGCAGGAATGTGATCATGAAAAAGGCTCTCGGCAACGTGAAGTATTTCATGCTTTTCAATTCCCTTTTGAGCAAGCTTTCCCAGCATGAATCTAAAATTATTCGGGTTGGGTTTGTAGGAACCTACATCCTCAGCCGTGATGATATCATCAAATTCAACTTCCAATCTGTTATTTGATTTGGTGAAACTGGAGTTATCCACATTTGAAAGGATCACCAATTGGAAATGTTTCTTCAAGGTTTTCAGTGCAGATGGAGAATCATCAAAGACAGGCCAGGCACCTACAGAATTGCCGTAATTCCTGCTTTCGTTGGGATCAATGTTGATATTCCACTCAGCAGCTATTTGCTCATACACCCTAGACAAAAGTTGGGGGTATTTCAGATCCGGATGCAAGGATTGGGTTTTGGCTTCAAATTTTGCATGTGTTTCCAAGACCTTGTCTGGTATGGGACTATAATCGAGTTTTTGAATCAGGGGGCATAAATTTTCAAGAATACCGGTTTCCCAATCAATAAGTGTTCCATAACAATCGAAGGATAACACCTTGTAGCCAGTCAACTTCATAAACATCCCAATAAATTTACATCAAATTGCAGCGGATTTTTAAATGGATGGTCTTTTACTGTGTTTAAATGCAGGCATATGATCAATGTATTGAATTGCTACACTTTCTATCGCAAAAAAAATATGTATATTTAATTACTTATTTTCATATAAACACATAACCGCTAGCGGTGGTATTGTCCAAAATTCAAGAATTGGGACAATCAAGTCAAGCGGATTTATATTTAAGGGAATGGATTTTCATGTCAAAACCTCACAAGATTCTAGTAGTTGATGACGAACCGGACCTGCAACCTTTGGTCCTCCAGAGAATGCGCCGGGAAATAAGGAACAATACCTACGAATTTGCTTTTGCAAGTGATGGCATTTTAGCTCTTGACAAGTTAAATGAGGATGAGGATATTGATATTGTTCTTTCGGACATAAACATGCCGAAGATGGATGGCTTGACTCTCCTTGAACAAATACCAAGTGTAAATCCCAACATCAGATCGGTTATTGTTTCGGCTTACGGTGATATGAAAAACATCAGGAAGGCCATGAATCGGGGGGCCTTTGATTTTATTACCAAACCGATTGATTTTATGGACTTGAAAACAACCATTGAGCGGACAGCCAAACACCTTGAGCTTTGGCGTGATGCCTTGGCAGCGAGGGACAAACTGACCTCAATCAATAATGAACTGTCAATTGCTGATAAAATGCAGCAATCGATTTTACCGAGAATCTTTCCCAGTGGAGAGAACTACAAACTTGCAGGTACAATATTATCTGCCAAGAATGTAGGAGGGGACTTTTTTGATATAATCAATTGTGGAGAAGGCAAATTCGGCGTTGTAATTGCTGATGTTTCTGGCAGGGGAGTGCCGGCTGCAATGTTCATGATGTCGAGCAGAACATTGATAAAAGGCGCGGCTATTGGCAATAAAAATCCCAGTGATGTATTGAAGGAGGTCAACCGATTGTTGGTTGAAGACAATCTGACCGGTATGTTTGTATCCGTTTTTTATTGTGTAGTTGATACCATAACAGGACAGATCTCCTATTCCAATGGAGGACATAATCCACCTTTGATCGTAAAGCCGGATGGTAGTTCAATGTTTTTAACAGCGGAAAGTGGAGTTGCCTTGGGGATGTTTGAAGAAATTGAGTTCAAAGACCATCAATTTGCCCTTGAGCCAAATGATAGAGTGGTATTTTATACAAATGGTATAACCGAAACCATGAATTCAAAAGATGAACTATTTGGAATAAATGGGTTGAGACAGGCCGTAAAATCCAACAAGGATTTGAATATAGCGCAGTTCAACGAAGCAATAGTGGGCAACGTTAGGGAATTTTCCAAGGATGTTCCGCAATCTGATGATCTGACCTGTATTTCTCTTAGGTATGATGGCCCGGTCAGCCCCGGAGTTTAAATAATTGCATCATTGAAATGAATTTAAGGTTCCCTTAATAAATTTAGAGCGATTTTGAAGACTAAATGGAATTTATGCGCAAGTACCAGATGAAATTGATTTTTTTCCCCTTTTTGATGTTGCTTGGAATATTCGGCAACCCCATGAATTCTCAGGAAAATATAGGAAATATAGGTATAAATGAAAACCGGATTACCTTTGGACAGTCAGCGGCATTTACCGGTCCAGCAGGTGAATTGGGCAAGGCCATGAGACTTGGAATACAGGCAGCCTTCGAAGAGGTGAACTCAAGCGGTGGAGTGCATGGTAGGGAAATCCATCTGATCCATCTTGATGATTTTTATGAACCGGACAGAGCAGTATCCAATACCAGAGAGTTGATCAAAAACCAGAATGTATTTGCCATCATTGGTGAAGTAGGAACTCCCACTTCACGAGCAGTTGTAAGTATAAGTGAAGAAGCAGGTGTTCCATTCATAGCACCTTTCACCGGAGCGGGTTTCCTGAGAGACAGGGATAGGTTTGAGACAGTCGTAAATATTCGTGCCTCCTACCAACAGGAGATCAATGAAATGGTTGAGCGGTTAACCCAGGATCGCAAAATATCAAGGATAGCAGTCCTTTATCAGAACGATTCCTTTGGGCGGGTTGGCTACAATGGGACGATGAATGCCCTAAATATTTATGGCCTCCGATTGGTGGGAGCAAGCGTATATCCCCGAAATACCAATGCGGTAAAAACGGCTCTTTACGATCTATTGATCAAGAATCCTGAGGCAATTATAGTGGTCGGGGCTTATGAACCTGTAGCCACAGCCATCGAATGGGCACACAAGGTTGATTTCAAGCCAATCTTCATGACCATTTCCTTTGTTGGGGGAAATGCCCTGGCTTCGATTTTGGGTGATAAGGATTTCCCGGATGTATTCATGACCCAGGTCGTGCCTGATTTCTTGGCCACAGATTCTGAAATTGCGATGCAATACCGTGAAGCCATATCAAATTTTAATCCGGGTGAAAGCTATGGCTTTGGTTCGTTTGAAGGATATCTGGCTGCTAGGGTTACTATAGAGGCGTTGGAACAGTGTGGCCGCGAAATTGATCGCGAATGCTTTTTGAATAAATTTAACCAGAGCGATGAAATCAATATTGGTGATCTGAGTTTCAATTTTGGGGAATTTGACAATCAAGGTTTGGATGAGGTTTTTTTAACAAAACTGGTTACTGGAGAGGGATTTGTCTCAGTTCGATCCCTTTTGGATAATCCACAGGGTGCCCGATAATGACAAAGGGGTCAGCCATTAGCATTTACAAACTGTCAACGCAGTTATATACGGCAATATTTGTAACTGTTTTCATTACAATGACAGCTGTCATAATTGCTTGGCTTTCATTTGAGAATGTCGGTGAAGCTCAACAAGAGGTGAACAATGTCAGTCTTCCTGGGATAATCTCCGCATTCGGACTGGCAAAAACAAATTCGGCCTTGGGTGCAGTTGCTCCTAGATTGACCACGGTCCAAAACGAAAACGATTTGAAAAATGTTTCAGAAGAAATTGATACCTATTTAGAGGAGTTCGAGAGGATCACGGAAAATCTCCTGGAGATGGAAAGCAAAAGCGTTTTTGAGAATATTCTGACTGAAAGCATCCAGGAATTGACTCAGAATATCGAAGAGATAGAGACTCTCATGAAGGAAATTTTTGTTCTTAGAGACCAAACAGAAAAATTTACCATCTCGGTTAGTCGCCTTGAACAGAAAATCAGAAGAGGCCTTCTACCATTTATTGATAATCAGTTTTTTTATGTGATGACAGGATATGAGAGTCTCGACATGGGAATCGGAGATCCCGAAATTTATCGCTCCGACAAGGAAATCAATTTATTCCGCCGTCTGTCCAACCTGGAGAAAGAAACCAATATTGTCTTGCAATTGCTGGCACAGGCAGCAACACAGAATGATATAGCCCTGATCACTATCTTGAGGGATCAATTTGAATCGTCCATTGATGGTCTTCAAAGAACCTTGAAAGAAATTGACAATGTGAATGTGTTGGTAGATACTCTCCCGCTTTTTGATGCGCTGAACCTTTACGGATCGGGCAAAGGAAATGGCTTTCAACTTCGGATTGATGAAATAAGAATTCAAAATAGACTGGCCGAGTTGTTACAACAAAACAGGATCATTTCAGCCCAACTGGTCAATCACGTCGAGACCATAGTTAGCAGCAGCAATGAACAGGCAAACATGGCCATAGAAGAAGCCAATGCTACTGTTTCTGCAGCAAATAGACTGCTTCTGATACTTGCTATCGCAAGTGTTGTATCGGCTTTTTTGATTGCCTGGTTGTTTGTAGGAAAACACATTCTGAAACGATTGGAGGAATTATCGATAAAAATGCGGGCCATGGCTTCGGGTGACATTCAAGAGGAGGTTGTGGTAAAGGGCAAGGACGAAATTGCCGAAATGGCCGAAGCACTGGAGGTATTCCGCAAAAATTCACTTGAAGCCCAAAGGTTGAATTTGGTCGAAGAATTGGCCGAAGAGGTAGTCAGTAAAAATCAGGAACTTGAGAAAGTACTGGAAGAACTGCAAACGGCTCAAAACCAAATTGTCATGCGTGAAAAACTGGCAGCCTTGGGAGAATTGACTGCTGGAGTTGCACATGAAATCAAGAATCCATTGAATTTTGTGAAGAATTTCTCTGAATCTTCTCTGGAGTTGATTGATGAGTTGGAAGAGGCTGTGGAAATTGAGGACCAAGAAGAGCTGATAGAGGAAATCAAGGATGTAGCATCGATAATCAAGGAAAACCTTGAAAAGATTCTAAGTCATGGAAGTAGGGCTGACCGGATTGTTCATGACATGTTAAGTATGGGCAGGGGTGAAGGACAGGCTCAAAAGGTACCCATCAACCAGTTGGTTGACGAGCATGCAAAACTGGCCTATCACAGTTCACGGGCAACCACCGAGGGTTTCAATGTGCATATTGTCTCGGAGTTTGATCCAAACGTCGGAGAGGCTCTTGTCATACCCATGGACTTCGGGCGTGTAATATTGAATATTGTAACCAACGCCTGTTATGCAACACATAAAAAACGGATTCAATTGGAGGCAGAAAATAATAACCCTGATTATCATCCTGAATTAAAAATCAAGACCCTGCAGGTAGATAGCACGATTCAGATTACCATCCGGGACAATGGGGATGGTATTCCTGATGAAATAAAGGAAAAGATTTTCAACCCCTTCTTCACGACCAAACCTACTGATGAGGGAACAGGACTCGGCCTGGCCATAACAAATGACATTGTCAGGGAACATGGCGGAACGCTGACCGTTAACTCACAGGTAGGGAAATTTACGGAATTCACCATCGAAATACCCGAGGAAACAAAGATTTACCTGCAGGAAAGCGATGAAGAGGATTCTGATTAGACTTTGGCCAATTTAATCCATGCTTGAAAACAATTCAGAATCAGGAACACGGTTTCCACAATCAGGTAATAATGTCAATTCATGATGTTGGAACGCATTGATCCCGAGTATGAAATACTGGATGAAAGATTCAGAACCTACCTGCTTTCCAATGTGAAACTGAAAAAACTGGCGACCGGCTTTGATTGGGCCGAGGGACCTGTGTGGATGGGTGATTCGGGCTTCCTTTTGTTTTCGGATATTCCCAACAACAAGGTATACAGGTGGAATGAGGAAATAGGTTTGTCCACATACCTCGCCCCTTCAAACTTCGCCAATGGTCATTATCGAGACCTGCAGGGACGGTTGATATCCTGCGAGCACGGCTCCAGAAGTGTAACCCGCATGGAACATGACGGCAGGGTAGATGTAATTGCCCAGCTGTTCAACGGCAAGAAACTCAATTCACCCAATGATGTAGTCGTCAAATCTGACGGTACCATCTGGTTTACCGATCCCTACTATGGCATAATTACCAATTATGAAGGCCACAAGGCTGAACCTGAATTGCCTGGAGCAATATATTGTTTTGATCCATCAACCGGTTCCTTGAAATGTGTGTCCACTGTTCTGGATTGCCCCAACGGGCTGGCCTTCAGCCCCGACGAAGATTGCCTTTATGTTTCCGAAACGGGTTTGCGGCATGATCCGCATGCCAAAACGGGACTTTACAGGTTCAAGGTGTTTGCCAATAAAAAGATATCAAAAAGTTTCGAGTACCTTGAAATTGACTCGGGGGTTCCCGATGGATTCAGACTGGATACCGATGGCAATATCTGGACTTCGGCAGGTGATGGTGTTCATTGTATATCACCCGATTTCAGATTGCTTGGAAAGATCTACATTCCCGAGGTGGTTTCCAATGTCTGTTTTGGTGGAAGGGCCAAACAGACCCTTTACATTACCGCCACAAATTCCATTTACTCAATTGCACTGAATCGTGAAGGTATTCAGGCACCTTGATATTACGAGATAGCCTTAGGGCCTGAATCATAAGTCACGATTGTACTGATTCCATTCCTGTTTCCTCTATCAAACGGGCAATCCGGTGCATCAGGAACCGGCAAGTTGCCAGCGTCCCCCCCCCACTTGTGCACTTGCCAAGGTTCTCTGATAATCCCTGGACAGGGGACGGCATCTTCCCATCCAGACAAAGGTTCGTTCCACAACCCAACGTTGGGGAAGGGCTTCGAAACCCTTGCTTTCCGGACAATTTCAAGATCCGCACTGATATCCAGCTCCTTCAGGGCCTTTTCCAATCTGGGGGCGGCATATCCCCGCTGTCAGCCCAGATCCTGGTGATCTCCGGAGCCTTGGCAAGAGCCCCTTCAACAACCCCGGGAGGACCATCCCGGTTCTGGACCGAGGCAGGATGGACCACAATCCCCACTGGGTAACCTTCAACGTCAGTCTTGACACTCTGGCTGTCAATAATGCCAGCACTGAGACTTGGTGAACGGCCATCAAGTTGGCAGGCAACCTCCTGCAAACGCTGCAACTTGCAGGTCAGCACACCGGACTTTGACTAGGCATGGAAATGGCTCCAGACAGTGAAAAATGGCGCGCTTTTAAACATTTTTTTGTGAACTTTTATTTTGGGTACTCACCTTACTAGTATCCCACCAATATTGAAATGATGGTCATGCCCCATTGACCCCGGCCATTTGCAAATTCCTCCCCGTTGCCCATACCCGCCACAACATCAGGAGCAGATCATCAATGTTTCCGGTTCCAACAACGGCCCAGCCGGTCCTGGTGGTTGCACCCGTTCCGGTTGAAGGGAGGCAGTCATGGAACAGGCAGGAAGATTCACCGGGTCAGGCTGACACCGGAAGGGCGTCGGCATGTGCGTTGCATCGTTGACGGCATGTCGGCGGTAAAGGTGCGGCAGGCATTGAAGGAAACGGCCTGAAGCCTTGGCGCGGGAAGTGCCGGGTCATTCCTCCCGGGAAGAATGCCGATTTCGTCTGTGCCTGGGTTCCGCCATCGGGACCTCGAAGCAGGAGACCCGGATACCGCTTCCAGCAAGGCACGGCCAACCTGTTCATGTTCCCCTCGAAGGATGGCGACATGTCAAGGCCACAAACCGCCGGACCGGAAGGGACTCCGCCAAGGTGTTGCAGGATCTGGCTGATATCCACTTTCCCGACCGGAAGACTGTCCTGTACGAGGCCCTCGAACCCGGGTAGGCGGCCGAATTGTCCAGGAGATTCAAGGTTCATCACACCCCGGGGCACGGCAGCTGGCTGAACATGGCATAGACCGGGATGAATGCCCCGTCCCCACGGTAGCGGCGCATGCCCGACCGGGAAACGATGATTGCAGAAGCCGCTATACCCATCAAATCAATAATGGTGGGATACTAGATAGACATGTAAGCATCCTATTTTGTTATTGACAGAAGGTATTGCATGGCATATCCTCCTCAAATCGGTCTTGCCGGATCTTCCCATACGCCCCTGCTCCGGCAGCAATGGCTCAATCAACTCCCATTCACTTTCAGTCAGGTTGTATTGCATGTAATTGTTTGTTCCCTATATCTCTTCCGGGTGGCCTTGTTGCAGTTCATGGTTTTCCTCCGTATTCGGGGATAAAATCGAGGATCGTACCATAACCTTAAACAGGGCGCTTTCAACTTTCCAGACTTAGGGAACAAACTCTTAAAATTACAGCAAATCGGTATAAATGGATTTAACATGCGATATCATTTCGAGCTTGTGAAAAGAGGCTAGGGGAAACAATTTTGGATCATTCATTTAACTTGCAATTCCAAAAGCAGCTTGACGCCCTCAAGGAGGAGGGAAATTACCGTGTTTTTGCCGAGATTGAAAGATATAGGGGTGAATTCCCCCGGGCCAGGAACTATGCGCCTGATGGCATAAGGGATGTGTCAGTCTGGTGCTCGAATGATTATTTGGGCATGGGACAAAATACGAAAGTCATCCAGGCCATGAGCGATGCCGCCTGGCAGAGTGGTGCCGGGGCAGGGGGAACGAGAAATATATCTGGTACAACCCATTATCATGAATTGCTCGAGCAGGAATTGGCAGACCTGCACAACAAGGAGGCAGCCCTCCTGTTTACCTCAGGATATGTTGCCAATTGGGCATCCCTTTCCACCCTTGGATCCCGCCTCCCCAATGCAGTCATCTTTTCCGACGAAAAAAACCATGCTTCCATGATCGAAGGCATAAGACATTCCAGGGTCAGAAAAGAAATCTGGCAGAGAAACAATGTTGAAGATCTGGAAAGGAAACTTTCCGCCTATGATTCATCAACCATGAAAATTGTCGCATTTGAATCCATCCATTCCATGGATGGTGACATAGCACCGGTTGGTGAAATCTGTGAAGTGGCCAATAAACATGGCGCATTGACCTATCTTGACGAGGTTCATGCCGTTGGTATTTACGGTCATCGTGGTGGTGGAATTGCCGAGCAGGATGGAGTGATGGATCAGGTGTCCATCATTCAGGGAACACTCGGTAAGGCCTATGGTTTGATCGGTGGATACATTGCAGGTTCTAGGGAGAGTGTTGATTTCATCAGATCCTTTGCCAGCGGGTTTATTTTCACAACGGCTCTTCCACCGGCAATTTTGGCCGGTGCACTCGCTTCAGTCAGGCATTTGAAGGTAAGCCAGATTGAGAGAAACCGTCAGAAAAACATGGTTCATCTGCTTCGTTCAAGGCTTGATGATCATGGTGTTCCACATATTGATAATCAGGGTCATATCGTACCGGTAATGACCAAGGATCCGGCCAAGTGCAAGATGCTAGCCAACCTGCTGTTGGAAGATTTCGGCATTTATGTTCAACCGATAAATTACCCAACCGTGCCCAAGGGAACTGAAAGATTGCGAATTACACCCTCGGCCCTGCATTGTGAAAAGGATGTGGGTTATTTGGCCAATGCCCTTTCCGCGTTGTGGTCCCGATGCGCATTGTATCGGGCGGTTGCCTGAAGCAATCAGGATTTCATCAATTCCAACATGCGGTCGAGGTCAAGATGTGTCTCGACCTGATGGGCCATGTCATCCAGCGTCTTTTCAACCAGTTCCCCATAATTGTAATCAGCCAGACCTTGCCTGATTGAAGCCAGGTATTTGGAACGAAAACCGTCATTTGTGAACAACCCATGCAGATAGGTTCCCTGAATCCTGCCATCAGGTGAGGTTGCACCTTCATCAATCCAGTTTCCCTCCCATTCGGTCTGGGCAAAGTATCGGCTGCAATCATGCCCGGAAGTTTTCCCCTTGTGAATTTCATAGGCAGTGAAAGCATGATTCCTCCACCTGGCTTGGGTAACCCCGACTTGCTTTTCATCAGCCATATTCGTTTCCACGTCCAATAAACCCAAACCAGGCTGCGAACCGGGTTCCCCCTCAATACCGCCGGGATCATTGATTTGCTTGCCAAGTATCTGATAGCCTCCACACAAGCCCAGAATTCTGCCCCCACGTCGATAATATGCAATGAGATCATGATTCCATCCCTGCTTTCTGATGAAAGCCATGTCATTTCTGGTTGACTTGCTTCCCGGTATAATGACCAGATCGGCATCTACAGGCAGTGGATTACCGGGCTGGACGGGCCTGACAATTATTTCCGGATGGTTATCAAGGGGATCGAGGTCATCAAAATTGGCTATCTTGTCCAGGGCCAGATAGCAAACCTTCAGTTTGCCTTGCTTGTCTGATTCTGAAGAGGTCAACGAGAGCGAATCCTCGGATGGTAGATTGCCGGCAGCTTCAAGCCATGGAAGTATTCCCAGCCCAACCCATTTCGTTTGTTCTTCAATATATCTATATCCCTCCTCAAACAATGCGGTTGTTCCCCTGAATTTATTGATGACAAACCCCCTGATCATTTCCCTGTCCTCTGTAGAGAGGACTTGCCTGGTACCGACCATTTGGGCTATGACACCTCCCCGATCAATGTCTCCTATCAGAATTACGGGCGTATTGGAATGCCGTGCAAACCCCATATTGGCTATATCGTCCTTCCTGAGGTTGATTTCAGCGGGACTGCCAGCTCCTTCGACAATGATCATGTCACAAGACTGGCCCAGCAATCTGAAACTTTCCATGACTGGGGTCATCAGGCACGGTTTCAGTTTGAAATAATCCATGGAATCACAGATTGCATGAGCTTTGCCCTGGACAATGATTTGGGACCTTCGATTGGACTCCGGCTTGAGCAGTACCGGATTCATGTGAATTGAAGGTTCAACCTTGCAGGCCATGGCCTGAAGGGATTGGGCCCTTCCTATTTCCAGGCCCTCCTTGGTCACGGAAGAGTTGTTCGACATGTTCTGGGGCTTGAAGGGCGCCACCTTGTACCCCCTGTTTGTATAGGCTCGACAAATACTGGCCACCAGCAGGGACTTTCCCACATTTGATCCTGCACCCTGGATCATGATGGTAAGTGGAGACATTGTTAACGGTCTATATCATAAGGGTTTAGAATTCTATACCCTTTTGGGCCTTGACACCTGATCTGAATGGATGCTTGATCATTTCCATTTCCGTAGCCAGATCAGCTATTTCAATAAGTTGCTCACTGGCATTTCTGCCCGTTAGGATCACATGGGTATCTTCCGGTTTATGTTTTGTCAGGAATTCAACCACTTCTTCAACAGGTAGGTAACCATATCGTAATGAAATATTGATCTCATCCAAGAGAACCATCTTGATTTCCGAGTTGGCAATCAATTGTTTCGAAAGGTCCCAGGCCCTTCTGGTCATCAGAATATCACGCTCCTTGTCCTGGGTTTCCCATGTGAAGCCTTCACCCATGGTGAAAAACTTGCATCGGTCTGAAAAATGTTCCTGAATCAGGTCCCTTTCACCAGTTGACATGCCACCCTTGATGAATTGCACCACGGCACTAGGTATCTCATGGGCAATGCATCTGAAAATCATGCCAAAAGCTGCAGAGGATTTCCCCTTTCCCTTGCCGGTATGCACAATGACCAATCCCTTTGATTCGGTCTTGGTTGCCATGATTTTATCCCGTGCAACCTTCTTCTTGGCCATCTTTACCTTGTGTCTTTCAAAGTTATCAGTGTTCATCGGTTTTCTCCTCAGCTGAGTACAGGCTTAAAATTTCCAACAGTAAATTCCTTGTGGAATT
This sequence comes from Paracoccaceae bacterium, assembly GCA_026710155.1. Lineage (GTDB taxonomy): Bacteria > Pseudomonadota > Alphaproteobacteria > Rhodobacterales > Rhodobacteraceae > MPNP01. Next base: position 19,387 of record JAPORQ010000005.1, on the reverse strand, counting down.
CAATTTCGGTTTCCAGAGGTTTCTGTCCATCGCTTCAAGAAACCGATTGACAATTTCCCTCAAAGCATCAGGGTTGTTGTCCTGAATGAACTTTCTGGTATCATCGTCTTCCAGATAGGCGGAATAGGCCAGATCAAAATGATGGGATCTAGCAGCACCGGTTGTGGCCGCAAACGCGAAAAGATAATCCACGGTGGCAGCAATCTCAAAAGCTCCCTTGTAGCCATGCCGCTTGACACCATTGATCCATTTGGGATTAACCGATCTGGAGCGGACAACCCTGCCAATCTCCTCCTCAAGGGTCCTGATGACAGGCCTTTCCGGCCGGGAATGGTCATTGTGATAAATCATGGGCTGGATTCCACGTATCTTTTCAATGGCAGCTGAAATACCTCCTTCAAATTGATAATAATCATCACTGTCCAATATATCATGTTCATAATTGTCTTGATTCTGGACAACGGTATCGATTTCTCCCAATCTGAGGGTAAATGCTTCCAAATCCTTTTTACCATCAGTGTCCTTGCCAAGAGGGAAACTTCCCCATTCAAGATAGGCCTGCCCCAAATCCTCACGGTTGTTCCAGAACTGCTCGTCAATGAGTGATTGCAAGCCGGCTCCATAGGAACCGGGCATGGAACCGAAAACCCTAAATCCAGCCCTGGTTTCGCCAATTTGATCCCTATCCTGCCTATATCGTTTTGAAGCAGGGTTATAAAATTCCGGTTCATCAAGGTTCATCACTGCTCTTGCTGCCGATGCAACAAGATCAACCTGTGAGGGAAAGGCATCACGAAAAAAGCCGGATACCCGAAGAGTAACATCAACCCTTGGACGTCCAAGGGTAGTATGGGGTATGATTTCAAAACCGGTAACCCGTCCACTGTTGTCATCCCATTGGGGTGCAGCACCCATCAGGGAAAGGGCCTGGGCAATATCATCACCCCCGGTTCTCATATTTGAGGTGCCCCAGGCAGTCAGGGCTATTGTTCTAGGCCAATCCCCCTTGTCCTGAACATATCTCTCGATCAGCAGGCTGGCCGATTGCCAACCCAGTGTCCATGCTGTTCGTGTTGGAATTGATCTGCTGTCAACGGAATAAAAGTTTCTTCCTGTAGGCAGAATATCGACCCGTCCCCTGGAAGGGGAACCAGATGGTCCAGGACGAACAAATCCGCCTTCCAGACCACTCAACAAACTTGCCGTTTCAAGTGTACCACAGGATCGCAATAACGGTTTCAACGTATCCTCAACATAGGTCATGACCCTTTCGGTATGTTTTCCTGCCCTCTCCTTGCCTTCAAGCAATTTCAGAAAGAAAAGTTCAAGCCGTTCAATGGTATCACCATTGGTTCGCCAGGGATCATTGCTAACTTCTGCAAGGAGGGAAGGTTTGCAGTCTTGCCAATTGGCAGAGAGTTCACAATCCAGGGGATCAAAATCATCTGAAAAACCAAAATCACGAGCCAGACTTCGAAGATAGGATGAATCGCCATCCTCACCCCTGTTTCGGGGCACTCTCAATAGGGAAGCCATCAGGTCACGTTCCTGAACACCTTGTGGAGACTGTCCGAAAACATGCAATCCATCCCTGATTTGACGCTCCTTCAACTCACAAAGGTAAGCATCCAGTTTTTGCATTTTGCTTGCAATATTATCAGGTGACTCAATTCCAATATCTTCCTCAAGATTACTTCTGGACATGGTTTCAATAATCTGTTGTTCCAACAACCTTGTCCGCTTGGTATCAAGTCCCAGAGCCTCATAATATTCGTCCACGAGTATTTCCAGATCACGGTACACACCATATGATTCAGCACGTGTCAAAGGTGGAGTCAAATGATCAATTATGACAGCCTGTGATCTTCGCTTGGCCTGCGTACCTTCACCGGGATCATTGATGATGAAGGGATAGAAATGGGGCATGGGACCAAGGACCGCTTCGGAATAGCAGTTTTCACAGAGTGCGAGGGCTTTTCCAGGCAACCACTCAAGGTTGCCATGTTTTCCAAGATGTACGATTGCATTGGCTTCAAACTTCCGGCGAATCCAGAAATAAAAGGCAAAATAATTATGGGGAGGAACGAGATCGGGGCTATGGTAGGTATCCTTTGGATCAATATTGTATCCCCTTGCCGGTTGAATACCCAATATCATGTTGCCGAACTGGTGGAGTGGCAATTCAAATTCGGAATTGACCAGAAAGGGATCATTCTTGATCGGACCCCACCGATTAAGAACCTCGTGTCTGATCCTCTGTGGCAGTTTCTTCCAGTAAAGCTCATATTCTTCGGTGGATAACCGGGGTGATTGTTTATCCACATTGACCCTGGCAGGATTATTGGTTCTACCCTTCAATAGGATATCCATCAATTCTGCAGAATTCTTGGGCTGATTGGATACATTGTATCCGCTTTCATGTAACGCTTCCAGGATCAATGCTGCCGTTTCGGGAGTATCCAATCCAACACCATTGGCCAATCGTCCGTCCCTGTTGGGGTAGTTGGCCAAAATCAGGGCCAGTTTCCTGTCCTTGGGTTTGGTTTGTCCCAGCCTTATCCAATTTCTGGTTAAATCAGCAACGAAATCCAATCGATCATCCTTGACTTCGTGCAGATTGACTGAATACTGGGTATTGTGGTTTGCCCTGGATTGGGATTTAAAGGCTATGGCCCGGGATAGTATCCTGCCGTCTATTTCAGGGAGAGATACAAACATGGCTATATCCTTCGGTGGCAATCCAAAGGTATTTTCCTGCCAGGACATTAAATCTGCTGATCCCAGAACAACCTGAAGTACAGGCTTGTTGATTTTATCCAGTACGGTTGGTTCCCAATCCATACCCTTGGATATCTTGCCAAGGGCAAATCCAGTCATGTTCAGGACGATATCCGGATTGGCTTTTTGAAAGAGGTCCTCGCAAAAGGCAATCGAGACCTGATCCTTGAGGGAGGACACGAATATGGGAAGTGCGTTCACCTTCCTTTTCCGTAAACCCGCTATCAGTTTTTCGACAGGTTCGGTATTGCCATTAACATAAAGTGCCCGATAAAAGACTAGGGCCGCAACCGGCCATTCAGGATTCCAGGCTTGCCGGAGTTCTTCCAGACCATAATAACCTGTTTCCGGGTAATAGAGACCATTCTTCAACTCGGGTGAGGGCAGTGGAGGGAGTGGATCCTGGTAAAGAAGGTGCCGGCAGTATTTGAGGAAGTTGTCCGCATTGTTCAAACCTCCTTCCAATAGATAGCCAAACAGGTTCTCCCAATGGTTCCTGGAAATGTTGGATAGGGACAGTAATTCCGGATCGGGCTTGTCATCACCAGGAAGTACAACAAAGGCACATTCAGCATCTTGCAATCGAATGGCAAATTGTTCCAGACAATATTGCCAGTAGGATACCCCACCCAAGGCCCTGATTATGACCAGTTTCGATTTGGTTGCTGTTTTATCCAGATAGAGGTCGACCGAATAGGGATGGGTAAGCCAAGCAAGCTGTCCCAAGCGCATGAAATCGGTATTGCTGGCGTATTTTCGGCTTGCTTGCGATAGGATGGCCAGATCGGTATCAGCGGTCGATAGAAATATCAGGTCTGCAGGTAGATGATCTGGATCAACGGGTTCATTTCCATCTGCTATCTGGCCGGAAGTGGTGGAAAGGATATGCATTCAGCTAGACAGGAACGCAATCCAACATTTCGAAAAGGTCGGCTTGCTTGATACCTGTTTCTCCAATTATTACCAATCTGGTGTCGTTGGGTTCCCCGGGATTGAGGGGGCGGTCAAAATAACTGTCAATCCTCGGTCCAACTGCCTGTATAACCATTCGCATCGGTGATCCCGTGACCGTACCAAATCCCTTGACCCTCAAGAGATCATGTTCAATGATAGCTTCCCGCAAGGTATTCTTGAACCTTTCCGGATTGTCAATGGGCGGTAATTTCAGTACCAGACTTTCAAAATCGTCATGGTCGTGATCATCTTCTTCGCCATGGTGATGATGAATTTCATGCCTGGAAGCCACATCCTTTTCAGAACCAATCCCAAGTCCGAGAATAACCTTAGGATCAACCTTGCCCATTTGGGATTTGATTGCCTTCGTGCCATCACGCAAAACCCTGGATATTTCAGATAACAGATGTTCCACTTCATCTTCATGAATCAAGTCTGTCTTGTTCACAACCACAAGATCGGCACAAACCATCTGGTCTTCAAACAGTTCCGACAAAGGTGTCTCATGGCTGAGATTCTCATCATCCTGCCTTTGTTTCTCGATGGCATCCCTGTCGTCAACAAACTGACCCGCAAGAACTGCCGGTCCATCAACCACGACGATTACACCATCAACACAAACCTGCGATCTCATTTCAGGCCAGTTGAAGGCTCGTACCAAAGGTTGTGGAAGGGCCAAACCCGAGGTTTCAATAATGATATGGTCAGGTTGTGGGGTTCTGTTGATCAACTGTTCCATGGCAGGAGTGAAATCCTCGGCAACGGTACAGCAGATGCATCCGTTGGTGAGTTCAATGATGCCACTTTCATCACAATCCTCGATACCACAATGAGTCAGGATGTCGCCATCGATTCCCAGATCCCCGAACTCATTTACAATAAGGGCAATCTGCCTGCCTTTGGACTGTTCAAGCAGGTTTCTAATCAAGGTGGTTTTGCCGGCTCCCAGGAAACCGGTGATGATTGTGGTGGGTATTTTTGCCATGGATGCCTTAAGGATATCATCAAATATTCAGAATTCATTTCAGTTTGGATCAAATAGGTAATTGCCCATTTTGAATCTAGACTTCAAGAGTTCTTCAACGGTCGAAAATATTTTAAAATCCCGATTACCCTCAGAATCGCATGGTCTCTCAAGCATGAATACATCCAAACCCAACACAGCTCCAGCTTTCAGTTTGAGTTTACTGATTTCACCTCCGGAATTGCGACAGAGAATATGGGTAATGCCATACTTCATCAGTAAAGCCTTTTCATCCTCAAATGTAATTGGTGGGGTGTACTCCAACATGATCCAATTAGGAGGAAGTTCAAAGGAGGGGTGTTCCATAACCCTTAGATAAACATGTGATTGAGCCAAGGAGTTGCCAATTTCTTCAATATCCCGACCCAGATTCTTGCCTCCAAGTGCCGCAAATATTCTGGATTTGGGGGGTATTTTCTGACATGCCTGTAGAAGGGTCGGGAATTCCAGCCATTTATATTCGGGCCCTGCAACCCATTTCTTCCTTACCAGCCGGATGTATTCAGTACCAGTCTTACGAGAAGCAGCCAGAGCATTTGAATTGATTGTACTTGAGTAAGGATGGGTAGCGTCAATCAGCAAACCTATCCTTTCCTTCTGAAGGTATTTTGCCAAACCATCGGTACCTCCGAATCCACCAGCAATTATCTGTCCCGGATAATCCGAAGGGAGTATTTTCTGAAAAAGGGAAACGATGACCTCTAATCCTTCGGTTTCACTTAGCATGTGGCAAAGTATCCGGGCTTCCTCAGTTCCTGCCAGTACCAGTATTTTCATTCAAATCAACCACAATTTACAGGTTTATGGGTTGTAGCTATTATTTTTCCTGAACGGTTAACTATCATTACTTCTGCCTCAATGTTAGAAGGTTTAAGTTTTTCCATGAGCATTTTTTTTGCCATTAAGGCTACAGGTTCGGCAATTTTATCACCATAAATATCCAGAATTTGATTGGCTGTGTTGGCAGTTCTGATTGCTTCCAGGGTGTGCTGAGAGACGATAGGATCAAATTTTGCTACAACCCTGCTCAGAAAATTGAAGTCAACCTGTGATCTTTTGGAATGAAGATCAGTTGCTCCATTGGCAAGTTTGGAAATTTTGCCAAAGCCACCAGCAACCGTAAGGTTGGGTATTGGGTTTTTCCTGAGATACTTAACCATACCGCCTACAAAATCACCCATATCCAACATCGCCCAATCAGGTAATTGAAAATATTTTTGTGCAGTTAGTTCGGAAACCGATCCTGTTGAGCCAACAACATGGGAAGCACCGTTGGCCCTGGCTACATCTATGCCCATATGAATGGAGGCAATCCAGGCGGCACATGAGTATGGACGGACAATACCAGTCGTACCCAATATGGAGATGCCTCCCACAATACCCAATCGGGGGTTCCAGGTTTGAAGAGCAAGTTGTTCGCCATTTGGGACTGATATTTCCACCACAACATTTGGATCAACGTCATTCAACCTGGCCAAATGGTTGATTCCTTCCGTGATCATTTTTCTAGGAACGGGATTGATTGCAGGCTCACCCACCCCAATGGGCAAGCCCAATTTGGTAACTATCCCTACTCCTTGACCTGCTTTGAAGGATACTCCTTGCCTGGAATGGTCAAACCATACCTTTGATTTGATAAGAGCACCGTGAGTTACATCCGGATCATCGCCGGCGTCCTTTATGGTTCCGGCAATCGCGTAATCATTGTGAAACTCACAGCCACTAAGATTAAAGGAAGCAGTTTCACCTTTAGGAAGTAGGATTGTAACGGGATTTTGCCATCGGCCAGTCAGCAGAGCAGAAAAGGCAGCAATTGCGGTAGCGGTTGCACAAGCTCCTGTAGTATATCCTGTCCTTAATTTGGTTTTGTCCATCTCACCACTAATTGAGTTTACCAGTATTCTAACTCAGTTATTTGGTTGCTGGAAGACTATCATGATCTGATTTTCATTAATCCAGCACCGACACATACCAAGGCCAAACCCGAGAAGAATGTTCTGATGATGTTCCAGAATTGCCATTCTCGTGCATAACTATTCCAGATATCTGCAGCAATCGTCAATCCTTGACCATTTGGATCAACTTCTTTGAGACCATCGTTCAAGGGAACGTTGATAAAAATCGTTGGTAGGAGTGCTCCAAGAAAATACAGGATCGCCGCAGCAAACATCCAAAAAGATATATGTCTTTCACCTACAAGCATACTAAGTCCTGCTGAGGCAAGACAGACAAGGGGAGTAAAGAAGAATATGGGCATGAACCCGAAGTTGTGGACCGCAATGTTAATGGCATTCATAGCTTCAATTGCATCGCGTGCCGACAATGTACTCAGGCCGTTCAAGCATGACACTGCATAAGCATAAAAAAAACCGAAAATGGCACCTGTAAACAAAAGCGCACAGAATTGGATGGAACGAGTCGTATAATGCACCATTATTACCAATGATAAATTAGTATGAACATGTTTAATTCTAATTGTTAAAAAAATAACTCAACTCCTACAATAACCATGGTTATTCATTCTTGAAGCCAATAATTTCGTGGTTTTGTTGACACGACAGAAAATTTGGTGTTATGTGATAAAAATAGAATTTGACACTCAAACTACTAAGTATATATGGTATTCTACAAGCACCAATGAGTGATTTACGATAATATTATATCGTCTTATTCCCGGTATCTGTAATTGTTTCTTAAGTTATGGAGATTTTTGTATTTTTTGAAAAAAAGGAATGTTTGAATATGGAAAATTTGAAGCATAAAATTCCAAACAAAAAAAAGAGTTGGAAATACCTAATTCCGATGCTGATATCAATTCTACAGAACCGGCTAGATCATCCAAAGGAAAAATTGTTGATTATATTTTTGATATGTTCGTAATGCCAGATCAAATTGAACTTTCAAAAGTAAATAATGGCAATGATGGTTTTCGTCAGGATGCTGAGAATATTCGTGGTTATTTTTCCAAAGCAATACATAAACTACCCTTAAACGCTGATTAATGGTAAAGAAAACAGGCAATGAGGTTGTTTCTGGGAGGTCTGAAAAGCAGACACAAGGCCAGTTGGGGAATAACCCGTCCAGAATTCCTGAGAATGATAGCGGGGCGATTTCCACAGCAGAATATTCTGGCCCTCTTCACCACCCACAATGTTCAAGGATTATGATATAATTTTACCTGGTGCAACAGAAAGAATAATCAGCATGGCTGAAAAGGAACAGTCTATACGAGAACATGACAATACCAAAACTCTAGAAAATGACAGGTTGCGTATTAAGGGTAGTATTTTTATTTCTATCCTACTTGTATTGGCAGCAGTTTTTTGTGCCTATATAAACCAACCATTGGTTGGAATAGCTCTAGTTGGTTCAGGTGTCATAGTTGGTATAATCAGGGCTTTCAATATTTAGTCCAGTCGTAATAGATGATGCCACATAACCGATTTCGGTAAAATTAACAATTATTACTTTCAATAAGACCTCGAGATTGACTCTTATAACCGTGACCATTCAGTCTTAATTCATATATTTCATGCCAGACTTAGAACACATCATAAGAAAATCGGGTATTGAGCTACCATCATTTCCCGAGGGATTGGTTTGGTTGGTTGGGGCAGGTCCAGGTGATCCTGGGCTGTTGACGCTCCATGCCATCCATGCCCTGCAACAGGCGGATGTCATTGTCTATGATGCCTTGGTCAATCAGGAAATCCTGCACCTTTGCAGGGATGATGCAGAGAAGGTTTTTTCCGGCAAGAGAGGGGGAAGACCCTCTTTCAACCAAAGGGATATTTCCTTAAAGCTGGTAGATTATTCCAAAAAGGGAAAACGGGTGGTAAGACTCAAGGGGGGAGATCCATTCATATTTGCCCGTGGAGGTGATGAAGTATTATTTCTCGCGAAAGAAAATATTCCCATCCGAATTACTCCCGGTATTACTGCAGGGGTAGGTGCCCTGGCTTATGCGGGTATTCCCCTGACATACAGGGAGACAAACCAAAGCATAACCTTTCTTACGGGGCACGATCAATTTGGTGAAACTCCCAGTGCCATAAATTGGGAATTATGTGCCAATGGTGCCCAGGTCTTGGTTATATACATGGCCATGAAAAACCTTGCCCAAATTGTTGCCAAGCTAATAGAATTTGGAAGAAATCCTTCTGAACCGGTTGCAGTCGTGTCCAATGCAACCCTAAAAGATCAAATTGTCCTGGAAACCACACTTTCACATGTTGTGGAGGATGTCCGGAACAATGGATTGAAGGCACCAGCCATAATTTGTATTGGGAAAAATGTTCCATTACACAGAATTCTCAACAGGGTGATCAATCCAAGCTTGGAAACCGGATTGAATCTACGGGGACATATTAGCGACAGGGAATCCACCCTAATTCAGGAGGAGAATTCAAATTAGGGGTTTACTTGTCTCAGCACCCAATTCCGGTGCCGGGAAAACCATTATTGCACTGGGACTGCTCAGAGCCTTTCAAAAGAGGAATATAAACGTATATCCGGCAAAATCCGGTCCTGATTACATAGATCCCAAGTTTCATCAGGTTGCTTGTGGAAGATCATCAATAAATCTTGATTGCTGGGCAATGAAACCGGATTTGGTAACATCCCTGGCAAATAATCCCAGCAATGTGGATGCAACCAGTTCCAATGAACTCATACTGATCGAAGGGGCCATGGGTGTTCTTGACGGAGGAGGCAAGGAGGGTAGGGGAAGTGCTGCGGACCTGGCTGAAATCCTGTCGGTACCGATCATACTGGTGATTGATGCCAGCAAACAGTTTCACTCGGTTGCACTTGCTCCAATGGGGTTAATCAAAACTCGACCGAAAATCAATCTTCTGGGAGTAATCCTGAATAATATTGGTTCATCACGACATTTGTCTGGGGCAAGGGAGAGTCTGGATAGATTCGGCATTGAGTTGTTGGGGTGGCTTCCCAAATCACTGGAATTCAAAATACCCGAACGCCATCTGGGTTTGGTCCTACCAGAGGAGAACCCGGAAATGGAAGAATTCATTGAAAGGATCAGTGTAAAAATGGATCGATTGGTTGAGGTGGATACAATCCTGCAGGGCATGATGGATATCACCAGACCCAATGATCTAGATCCCAAAGTGGGGATTGACCCACTTGGTCAAAACATGGCAATTGCTCAGGATAAGGCTTTTGCCTTCATGTATTCACATTTGATTGCATATTGGCAGGAAAGGGGTGCAAATATATTACCCTTTTCACCGCTCGCCGATGAAGGGCCAGATGCTGAAGCAGATGCTGTTTTTCTGCCGGGTGGTTATCCGGAAATTCACTTGCCTCAATTGGCAGGCAAATCAAAATTCATTTCAGGAATGAACAAGGCCAGGGAGCGGAATGCTTTGATTTATGGCGAATGTGGTGGTTTTATGGTACTAGGTGATGCAATCAGGGATTCCAAAGGTAAATCACATCGAATGTTGGGCTTTCTGAACCATATAACATCCTATCAAAACACCAGTTTGCATTTGGGATACAGGCATTTTGAGGCCTTGCCAAATCCTCATTTCAGGGGCAAATTCAATGGTCATGAGTTCCATTACACAAATCTTGAGGTTGCTGGTGGCAACAAAGGCCTGTTTAAAGTGGAAGACTCCTTTGGCAATAGATTGCCTGATGCCGGTTTGGTCAATGGAAATGTTTTCGGCTCCTATCAGCATTTGATTTGTGCAAGTCAGGATTGAACTTGTGGGATGCGTTTCTTGAATCTGAGAATATGACTGTGGTTTTTGTCATAGAGTGCACTTTCCTCAATGGCTTTTGGATCCATGGAATGTCCAACAAAAATCAAAACGGTACGGGTGAGCTTGTGAGCCCGTATTTCATCCCGAAGTGATTGCAGGTCGGTTCGAATGATTTGCTGATCAGGCCAGCCTATCCTGTAGGCAAGGATAACAGGACAATCCTCACCATAAAGGGGAATGAGTTTTCTCTGGATGGTCAGGGAATTCCTGACCGACAAATGGATGATCAGGGTCGCTTTGGAAGCTCCGAGTATGGCCAGATCCTCATCTTCCGGCATGTCGGTGGATTTCATCGAGGTTCTGGTAAGAATAAGCGTCTGGGAGATTTTTGGAATTGTCAATTCCTGCCCGAAAGCGGCAGCCGCTGCAGCAAATGCAGGAACCCCGGGTACGATCTCGAAGGGAATATCAAGATTCTTCAACCTTTCCATCTGTTCAGCAATTGCGCCATAGATTGATGGGTCTCCGGAATGAACTCTGGCGATGTCCTTGCCCTCTTTGTGTGCCTTGGTTATTATTTCCATGATTTCTTCCAGATTCATGGAGGCGGAATCCATAATCAGGGCATCTTCGGGTGCCGAGGCAATTACATCCTCTGGAACCAAGGAGCCTGCATAAATACAAACAGGACATTGGGCAATCAATCTCTGGCCCTTGACGGTTATCAAATCGGGATCACCCGGTCCAGCTCCAATAAAATAAACAGTCACTTGTTAGTCCCTTTTCCAACCTTGTTGCCAGTCCGAATCTTTTTACGGTACCCTCTCGGCGTATATACCCACTGTCCACCAAGACCATTTAGACTTGAATTGGTTGTAAAGGTTTTGGTATTGCTGTTTCCGATCATCAATAAGGTCAACATGTCAATTTCTTCAGGCTGGAAAGTTGAAAGATTCCTGAGAGTGTAACTTTCCCCTTCACGCTCGACATTTCTGGCTATCAGAACGGGAGTGTTGTCTGGTCGATGTTGACGTATTATTTCCAGGGCTTTTTCCAACAGAATTCTTCTTTTTCTTGAAGCCGGATTGTAAAGTGAAATAACAAAATCCCCCTCTGCTGCATTTTGAACCCGATCAAGAATGGTATTTTCATCAGTCAACAGGTCGGATAGTGATATCACACAAAAATCATGTCCAATCAAACCACCACCCTTGGCTGCGGCAGCCTGCATGACCGTGATACCAGGAAGGCATTGAACATGGGCCCGTTTTGCCCTTGCAGAGACACCTCCACTGTTTTCCGGAAGATCAAGCAATTCCATGACCAGCGAATTCATGGCAAAAATATTGCTGTCTCCAGAACATACCAGAACAACCCTTTTGCCAAGCCCCGCTGTTTCAAGCGAATGCCGACACCGTTTTTCCTCTTCTCCAAGCTTGAAGGCCACAATTTCACGGTTTGTCGGCAAGGGGTCCAAAAGATCAAGATACCCTTTATAACCAACAATTACTTCTGCCTCGATCAAGACCCTTGTTACTGCAGGTGTCCGGGACAGGTTGCTACCGGGACCAATACCGACAACCGATAATTGACCCCGTGGAATACCGCGCTTGTGGTTATCTCCCCCTAATTTTGCCAGAGCCATGGTTGCCGTGTCTGATTTGATTTTTTCAATGACAAGCCTGCCATCTTGTCCAGCTCTGGCTAGACAGGCACCTTCACTTACACCATGGCAACCGACTTCCCTGTAAACAGTTTCGGAGGGGTTTTTCAATTGCTCGTAATGGTTTTCCAATATCTCGGGGGAATAGAATCTGGCTTCGACACCAATGTTTTGTGCCAAATGATGGATGGCAGGTTCATCTGATTTCAAATCTATCGAGTAGATACCCTCGATACTTCCCTGGCTTATTCCATGTTCGGAGAGGTTTCTGTTGACAAATTCCACTAAATCATCGGGAGGACAGTTTCTTATGCATCCTACACCAAGGGCATATTCCTTCTTTTGGTAGACCAGTGATGGCAAACCGTTTGATGATACAACAATTCGGTTCTTGTAAGGTGTTTTTGTGATCTTTGTGTTGCCCCTGGCTTGGAGGGGAGACAACCATTCGTCATAACCAAGAATTTTTACTTTCTTTCCCTGAAGAAATGCTGCCGTCATGCCCTTGATATCTGAAGGATTCAAGAGTGTCCAGTTATCAGGAGGTTCACCAAGGGCAAGACCAAGAGTTACATAACTGCCGGTCGAGAGTACGGGTTTGGAATTCAGGAATCTGCCTATCTCCACAACCAGTTTGTTCGCAGAATAATGACCTCCCAGCAATGGTATGACGAATTGGCCATCCTCGGAAATTGCAATTACGGGAGGTTCGGTCTGTTTGTTCCTGATCAGTGGGCTGATGGTGCGAATGAGTATACCCGTTGCACAAACCCCGATAATCGGGATGTTTGCAATGAAGGCCTCCCTGATCCTGGAAGCAATTTCCGAACTGGGAACATTTGCAGGCGAGGTTAAAGTTGATCCTAGGAAATCGGCTATTTCCTGCCCTATGAGTTGCCCACCTGAAGTAAAGGTAAAGATGCATGGTTTAATAGATGACATATTCATCCTTGCTGGGTACCAGTATCATTGAAAAGTAAGGTGCTGTCTCGGGTGCTTCAGCCAGGGGCAAAACCAATTGATTGGTAAGGGTGGCGTGGGAAACATATACAGCTCTTTTGGCCATGTCACTTTGTTCCAGCAGGCGTTTTATCCTTGCAATGTTTCGGCCGATTTTCATGATGGCAAAGGCATCCTCCTTCTCCAGCTGTTTCAGAAATGCCTCATCATCCATTCCACCGGGAATTACCGAAAGTGATTCAAGACGGGAACAGAGGGGTCTTTGCGCGACAGCAGAGCAGGCATTCAAGGAAGATATTCCGGGAATGATCTCGACCGGGTATTTTCCTGCAAACCTGGAAAAAAGGTACATGAATGATCCATAGAAAAAGGGATCACCCTGACACAAGATAACGACATTCACTTCACATTCAAGGTGGATTGCTATTTCATCCGAGGCTGAATTGTAGATCAACTGGCTTGGAAACCGACTTTCTACCATCGGTATTTTGATGGGTATTTCTTGAACATCCTTCGGCATGAATTCCTTGACGATGCTTCTGGCAAAGCTCTCACCGGTTTCAGTCGACGGATAGGCAATCACCTTTGCTTCCCTGATTATCTTCAGGGCCTTGAGAGTAAGCAGCTCAGGATCTCCTGGTCCCACGCCAACACCAATTATCTTGCCTGTCATTTCTGCACCATCCATTGAGTGACAGGTAATAACTGATCCCAGGCGGTCAATTTACCCAATGTTCTGCTTCTGGAGATGGCAATTCTGGTCAATTGGCCGCCGAATTCTTTTTGCAGACCAACCAATACGGCTTCCGTTTCAAGGGTTACTGAATTTGCCACTAGACAACCATATGGCTTGACACGATCGAATGCAACCTGAACGAGGTCAGGTTCCAGTCCACCACCGATAAATACTGCATCAGGGTCAGGAAATGTGGAAATCAGATCGGAGGATAAACCACATGCGATTGAAAATCTTGGAGTTCCGAGCGTCACGGCATTGGATTGTGCCATTTCACATCGCTTTTGATTTTTTTCCACCCCGTAAGCCCGGCCATTGAATGACAAGAGCAGCCATTCGATTCCGACTGATCCACATCCACAACCAAGATCCCAAAGGATTTTGTTTTTACCCGGATTTAATGTGTTTACCGTGAGAGAACGGATCTCTTTCTTGGTGAAGTTCCCGTCCGAAATAAAAGCATTGTCCGGCAAACCTGGCGGAGATGGAAGTATAACTTCCTTGTCCGAGGGAATACACTTGATGCAAAGGGCATGAAACTCAGGAATTGTATAATTTTCTTCTGTCAGCTTCCATGAAGCTGCCAGCCCCTGAATCATTGATTCATTGGGTCCTCCCAACTCTCCGAGAACCGTCAGCTTGCTGGCACCATATCCTTTTTCCTTCAGCAGGTTTGCAATTTTGGATGGACATCTGGCACCAGCAGTCAGCACAACTAGTTTGTTATAGGGCTTGAACCATGGAATGGCTTGCTCCACAGGTCGGCCATGAACGGTTATCTTGTCAACATCAGGTATACTCCAGCCCATCTTAGAGCAAGCCAATTGGAATGCTGATAGTTGTGGATAAAATTTCATTTCCTCCTTGGGCCATTCCCTGGCCAACAAGGCTCCAGCAGAGTACCAGAGCGGATCTCCGGTTACCAGAATTGCTACATTCCCGGGTCGAAATTCACCGAGCTTGCCGACCATGGTTGAAAAGGGCGATGGCCATTTTATTCGTCTGGCCGAGAAGCCGCCAGTCAGCTTGTGGTGTCTCTCACCACCAATAATTATGTCTGCCTGTTGCAATACATCCAATGCTTCGGTGCCCAGACTTTTGAGGCCGGACTCACCAACACCAATGACATGAAGCCACGGTTGGATATTGGTGGTTGAAGTGATCATGGAATCCTTCAGGAATTGGAATTTTTCAACAAAACGGACATGGCATTGACGATTGAGGCTGCGATGGCCGACCCGCCTCTCCTGCCGGCAATCGTTATAAACTCAATCCCCAATTCAGACTTGATCAGTTCTGCCTTGCTCTCCTCAGCACCAACGAATCCAACAGGAACACCAATGATAAGGGCTGGTTTTATCTTGTGGGTCTGGACCAGTTCCAGCAAACGAAAAAGTGCCGTCGGCGCATTTCCAACAACCGCCAGGGCTCCTTGGCAGGAAGGAAACCACCGATCAATTGCAGCTGCAGATCTGGTCATGGTTTGATTGGACACTTCCCAAGGGAGTACATCACTCAAAGTGATTTTGACCTCGTTGTTTTTTGGAAGAAACTTTTGGATTATCCCATGTGAGGTCATGAAACTGTCACAGAAAACAGGATTGCCAGCTTGGAGGGATTCAAGCCCGGCAGCAAGAAAATTTCCGGAATGGTGAATATCCTTGGTGATATCAGTCATGCCACATGAATGGATTATTCGAATTACAACTTCCCGAATTCCTTCGGGATAAATTTCCATATCAATTTCATTTTTGATGATTTCGAAACTTTTCTGGTAAATCCTTTCAGGGTTCTTCTCGTAAGTAAACATCAATCCTTCAGGTACTTTCTTACACTTTCCGGCCCCAGGGGATGTTTGCTATGGGGGTAAGGATGGTGATGGTGATCATGATCCCCGTGATGGTGGTGGTGATCGCTCCCATGATCATGAACATGTCGCAATCGGCATGCACCTGTACAAAAATCGTTACAAAGTTCACAATTTTCAACATTTGATCCAGGTGCAGATGCGCCTTGCCCTTCAACATGATGGTGATGACTTTCCTGTTTCATCCCAACCTCGTCCTCAAATCCCAAGACATTGGTTCTATACTTGCACAGGGAACAGTTCATGGCTGTATCCCCGTCGAGAATATCCTTGGCCCGGTCAGCAAAAACTTCAAGCACCATGGGATGATCATTCAGATAGGAGGCCTTCAGAAATTGTATTTCGGGATTTCGCTGGGCAACCAGATCGGTGAAGCCATATATCCGATCAATCAATATACCGCCAAACAGGAAATAGGGAAATACCACCACCTTGCGATATCCCAATTTTGTTACATGTTCAAGACAGGGTTCCACCAGTGGAAAGGTCACACCGGAATAGCCTACTTCACACCAACCAAACCCCATGCCCTCTTGCAGTAATCTAGCCACCTTTGATACATTTGAGTTGGCATCCGGATCGGAAGCTCCCCTGCCAATTACAACCAGACAGGTTTCCGACAAGGGTATGGAATTGCTGGTATTTTCCTGGTCAAGGGCTTCTTGAATTCGCTCGGCCGAGGCTTTCAGAAGTTTTGGATCTATTCCTAGTTCCCTGCCGAACTGAATTGGTAGGGAGTATTCTTTGGAATAACTGTTCAACACCGAGGGAATGTCGTTCTTGACATGCATGGCAGCAAAAAGCATCCCCGGAATGGCAAGTATTTTTGTACATCCCTTTTCCCTTAGCCTATCAAGCCCTTTTCTGATGACAGGATTGGCAAATTCAAGATATCCAAATTCCAGTTCCCATTCCCTGGGGAGAAAATCAGGAATCTGCCTGGCTGCATTGGCAAATTCCATGACCGCATCATCTGACCGGGAACCATGCCCGCATACCATAACTCCGATCTTGTCCAAATAAACCATCACATTTCCATTGTTCAAAGATATCGTTGCAAACAAATCGCTGGTCTATGTCCCAGGTTGAAGGAACTGCATACCCAATCTAGCAAATTCATTCATTTGACAGCTTCCCGGCAATTCTGAAAAAGACACAAGGAAATGGCTTTCAAAGAAATAAACTAATTGAAGAAAAACTAATTTTTAAATTAATCTTTCCAATAATTGTAAGTATATTTTATTCCCTAATATATTTCGCAATCAAAGATATTGGGGGAGAGGTATCGAAATGTTCAAAACAGATTATGCACATGATCAAATTGACCAGGCAAATGACAATCACTGGCAGGAAAGGGTGGATCTGGCAGCTGCCTTCAGATGGTCGGTGAAAATGAATTTTCATGAGGCAGTTGCAAACCATTTTTCGCTGGCGGTCAATGAAAGTGGAACAAAATTCCTGATCAATCCCAATCAAGTGCATTTTTCAAATATCCGTGCCTCCAATCTATTGCTGGTTGATGTGAACGATCCTGAAACCATGAACAGACCCGATTGTCCCGATCCTACTGCCTGGGGTTTGCATGGTGCCCTGCACAGGCTGTGTCCACGCGCACGATGTGCCATCCATCTCCATCCCATCCATTCAACGGTTCTTGCCAGTCTGGAGGACAGTTCACTCCCACCGGTGGACCAGAATGCCGCAATGTTTTTCAACCGGGTCATAATTGATGAGGATTATGGCGGATTGGCATTTGAGGAAGAGGGTAACAGATGTGCAGCCCTGTTTTCGGACCCCAGGAAGCAGGTTATGGTAATGGGCAATCATGGACTTTTGGTGATCGGTCAGACGGTTGCTGATACATTTGATCGAACGTATCTCTTCGAAAGGGCTGCGGGGAATTACATCAGGGCGTTGCAAACAGGTCAAAAATTAAGGATAATGCCTGATCACATTGCCGAGAGGGTAGCCAGTGAGGTTGAAAATTATCCCGGCCTCGGTCAAAAGCACTTTGAAGAAATAAAGGTAATCCTGGATCGGGAAGAACCCGATTACGCAACCTGACACCGAGAGGAGATTCCAAATGACTGACAGTGCCATTTCCTTGATCAGCAAGGACTGGAACCATCAGCCGATGGTTATCCAAATCATCTTGGCCATTATGTCTATTTGTAACTAGACAGGGATCAAAATAATGAAACAATAACTGACAACAAAAAATAAATCAAAACTAGAAAGCAAAGATAAAGAAATGTTGAAGTGCATAGAAGGGCTGAAGCGATTGCAAGAGCCTTATTCATTGGGAAATTGAATATGGATGAAATTGCAGAATACAAATCCCAATTCAACGGGATAAATAAAGAACGAAAAGTAAAAAACCGAAAACTTAAAGAGCAACATAGAGGTAAATTCTACTATGCAAAAGACCATACATTTAAGAAACAAAATAATACACTACCAGTAAAATGGCTTAATCAAATAGTATGTGCTGATAGCTTAAAAACCCTTCAATCTTTACCTGACAACTGTATAGATTTGGTGTTCACTTCTCCCCCATATAATTTTGGTTTGGATTACAGTGAGGATAAGAATAATGATTCTATGGATTGGGAAAGTTATTTCAGCAATCTTTTTGAGATCTTAGAACAATGTATAAGGGTTTTAAAATACGGTGGAAGATTTGTTATTAATATTCAACCACTGTTTTCAGATTACATTCCTTTACATCATTTTCTTTCTAACTTTTTAACTAGCAAAAAACTAATATGGAAAGGCGAAATAATCTGGGAGAAGAATAACTACAACTGTAAATACACTGCTTGGGGCAGTTGGAAAAGTCCTTCAAGCCCATATCTGAAATATACTTGGGAGTTTTTAGAAGTCTTTTGTAAAGGTGATTTGAAAATGACTAATAATTCAGAAAACATTGATATAACTGCGGATGATTTTAAAGATTGGGTATATGCCAAATGGTCAATTGCACCAGAAAGAAAAATGAAAGAGTTTGGACACCCAGCAATGTTTCCTGAAGAACTTGCCAGACGGGTATTGCAGTTATTCAGTTTTAAGAACGATATTATATTAGACCCTTTCAATGGAGTTGGAACAACCTGTGTTGTAGCAAAGAAGTTTAATCGAAATTACCTAGGGATAGATATTTCCAAATCTTATTGTGAGGTTGCAAATAATCGTTTAAGCAAAGTATGTTTTGATTTTATTGGAGACTCTTATGAACGATTTGAGGGAAATAGAGAGGATTTATAATGAAACCATACAACAAGTTAGAGAATCTCATGAGGCTGGTCAAAAAAGAACAATAAGAGGGAAATTAGTAGAAAATCTAGCAAAAACATAGTCACAAATGCTTGGCTTGAATGTGATGGTGATTTAGTAAGATTAGGTTTTAAGAAAAAAACATACAGTTTAAAAATATCAGATGAATATTTAAATTCCCTAGATTCTGATGTTAAAGAATATCTCAGGTCAAATAAGAAAAAATACTATAAAAGACAGGTGGATTTACATGTGTCAATTGATGATGAATTTATTATGGGAGTTGAATGTAAATCATTTACCGAAAATGCGATGTAAAAAAGGGGGATTACATATTTGAATCTACAGGGTTTGACAATCAATCCACCATTTTGTCAGGATGATATTCAAACTGCATCTGCCC
>JAPORQ010000062.1 GCA_026710155.1 Paracoccaceae bacterium | reverse complement strand
ATGGACATGTTCCGGTCACGCTTGGCACTGTCCTCACGGAGCTTGGCAAATTCGGTGTCCCGCCTGGCATTGTCTTCGCCCATCTTGGCTTCCAACCTGGCATTGTCTTCCCCCATTTTGGCCTCCAGGAGTTTCCAGCCCCGGTCATAACTCTCGGTAATCGTGTTCATCCGTTCCTCCAGTACCGAAAGCCTGCGGTCAAGATCAATGGTTTTTGCAGATTCCGGCATGACCGTTACAATATATGACCGGCACCGGTTTGGCAAGTGGTATCTTCAGGATTGTTTTTGATTTCAGCAAATGGGGTACGGGATTCTCCCCGCCATTCGGGAAAATACAAAAAACCGGATAGTCCGATCAGGAAAAAGTGAACACTTCCTCACCATTCCACGTTGAACACCTTCAGGCAATCGCCACTCCGGTAGGGGTTGTTCTTCGTGATGCCGTTCTAACTCTGCTATCTCCCGCCAGCGGTCCGGATCGCCGTAGACCTTCTGGGCGATGAGACTCAACTTCCTGTCGGTCCGCTGAACCACATAACCGTAACACCCTTTGCCCTGCCACTTCATTGTGTCATCCAGCCTGCTCTTGTCATCGATGTGGGCCAGCATCAGCTGGTGCAACCAGCCGCTGGAATGGTCCCTGGTGTAATTGACGCCTGGTATACGATGACCGACTGTCAGTGATAGGGGCCTTCCACCATTATGGTCGTTGCAAATGAACCCTGAACCAATCGACAAGTTCTATATTGTCCGTTCTGTTCTCTGCAACGCCGATTAACATGGCCTCGATCTCTTCCTGGGTGGCCACTATCTCATAACCACTTCTTATTGCCAATAACCTAACCAGACAAAAAGCTGTACGCTTGTTGCCATCAACAAAGCCATGATTTTTAACAACTCCATGAACCAGGGCAGCTGCTTTTTGGTGGATACGGTGATGATATCCATGGTAAGGCCGTGCAAGAGCGGATTCAAGTGAATTTTCATCACGAATACCTTCAGCACCACCGCTATAACGAAGTGCCTGGGTATGGCAACATAAGGCGTCTGCTAGGGTGACGCGATAATTTCTCACTTATCGGCCAGAGATAACATCAGGCTTTGATGCCTTCTTACGGTATCCTTGATAATTCGTTCCGATGTTGGTGTTACACCTTTCCCCTTGGGAGAATTTTCGGTCCGCTTGGGTGGTTGCCTGTCCACCTTTTTGAGATCAATGTTATTTTGAACCTTGCCCATTTTACATTCTCGTAAACAATTCATATCCTGATCAGACAGTATATAATGCCCTTGAGAGATTACACAAGGAATATTCCGCTTTGTCCCAAATCATCCTTGTATTTGCCTGTTTAACCTGATGAGGTGCGTTAGCCCGAAACACTCATCCCCTTTTGAATCTCAAGGGGTTGGATTGGTACTAATCAGCACATGATTCAACGAGTGGCAAATGAACCCCGGGTTTCCTGAAGAAATGATTTCGACGATGTGCCAACCCAAGACCGGCAGCTGTTCGGGCAGCCTTGCTGTTCTTCGGATTTCTGATTACCTTTTCAACTGCCCTTTTTACAATTTCATTCGGCTGTTTCTGGTCAACAGTTGCTTTGGTGTTTTTGTGCATGTCAACTTATCCTTCCTGAACAATTTTCCTGATCACATCGCTTGGTGATATATCATAAAATAATTGCCACACCAAAACTATACAAATTACAGTAAGTATTGTAAATACGAAATAGCTCAGAATATTGAATCCCAAATGTTGCAAAAACTGGGGCCAAAATTTACCAAGCTTTTTGATTTCAGCAATCACTTCACTTTCACGGAAACTATCTCGCTCTTCCCTTACAGCCAACTCAATGGCCTCTTCAGTGAAACCTGCCAAAGCGTTATTTGCATCAGTTTTGGCTCTGACCATGTTACTTTCCGGCTGTTCAACATACCATTTCCTGATTTCCTGTTCACTTGGTTTTGACCCGGTTGAATTAATTCTATGTTCCATCCATTCAAATCGTGTCTGCTCTACAATGGCAAATGCCAGAAGACTTCTAACCCAATTATCGTCTGGATTTACCAGTTTTTTATATACATCGTGGGAATCTGAAAGTGGTAATATTTACCGAATGGCGGGGGAACCCCGTATCACATTCGGGAAAATACAAAAAGGACACGGTGTTCCCGAGGTGCTACTTGTCCGGCAAATCGAAGCAATCCCAGGGCTTGATTTTCCGGCCTTTCCTCATGTCGTTGAGTTCGTATATCTCACGCCAGCGATCACGATCGCCAAAGTGCCTTTCAGCCAAGTCGGAAAAGCGGGTGTTTTTCTTGAATGTGACAATGTTTCAGTTAACGCGCCAAACTATTCCAGTCTTTTCTTCATTACGGTCCAGACTGCCAGAGACCTTAGATCTTTCATGCTTGCCTGCCTAAGCTTTTTGTGCCATTTCGGAGGCATCAATTTCAATAAGAACCTCGGAACGTGTGAGCCTGTAACTGGGAACATAGTCGGCTTGATGGCGTTTTCTCTGAAGTTCTACAAATATGCTGGCCAGATCCTGGATTTCTTCTGGAAAACTGTCTCTTATCAATTTATTCCGAAACTGGTTTCTTACAAAACCATGTTCGACCGCCCGGTAGGCTTGTTCCCAAGCTTTTTCGTCTCTGGAACCTGAGGTCCTGCCGACAAAACAATCGGCACAATTTCGGCAGAGTGCATGAAAAAGTGCGTAGTAAGTTGTACTCAGTGCCCTTTTCAAGTCCGCCTGTCGTGGCTTTCCCCTCCCCTTGCCTACCAGTCTGCGGGCAGTGGATATTAGATCAAGTGGCTGCAATGGCCGCTTCTTCAGTTGTCATGTAGGAAAAAACAGGATCAATGTCCGACCGCAATTCGCTGAGGGGTTGACGGAGATGTCGAGCCAGGCTCAGCACCTTTTCAGGGTCCAACCGATTTTTGTCGGCTTTGAAAACGATTCTGATATTCAGGATGGGATCGCCATAATCATCTTTGGCCTCTTCAGACTTCAGATCAACAATCCTGGCCGGTTTCAGTAGTTTCTGAATGATCCTTTTCAGTTCTTCGTCAATGTTTTCCTGCATGTAAATTCTCCTTCCATTGATTCTGAACATATAATTCCCAGATCAATTTCTGGCAAGAAAAAATCTCGCATGGCAATTCACCATTCCACATAGAACACCTTCAGGCAGTCACCCGCCCGGTAGGGCTTGTCCTTCGTGATGCCGTTCAGTTCCGCCAGCTCCGATCAGCGGTCCTTTTCGCCATAGACCTTCTGGGCAATATTGCCCAGGCGCTTGTCCTCGCGTTGCACCGTGTAGCCGTAACATCCCTTGCCCTGCCACTTCATGGTGTCATCCAGTTTGGACGGATCATCGATGTGGTAAAGCATCAGCTGGTGCAGCCAACCGTTGGAATGGTCACGGGTGTATTTTCCGCCGGGCACACGATATCCGGCTACGAGGGTAATGGGGCTGTCATCCAAAGCATCGGGAATGGTGGAATTCGCCTCGGTTTCAATCAGCAACTGAGCAATTTCCTGGCTTTCTTGTGCTTTTTCGGGTTCGTTGATCCGGTTCCAGCTCAATGCAAGAACCGCATCCAACAAGGGAGTTTGACCCAATTCATCATGAATGTTGGTATTTGGCCCGTATTCCAAGAGCACCTTTGTGATTTCCAGATTACCAGTCATGACGGCAGCGTGGAGGGGAGTTCGTCCTCTTATGCTTTTTGGCTGGGGACTGACCGTTTGGAAGTTGGGGTCATCCCCGTTCTTAAGAAGCCTTTTTGCTTGGGCTATCCTCTCATGCCAAACGTCTTCATACAGGGCTGATGTTCCATAGTTGTTGACTTCATCTGCAACCGCAGGGCCTGTTAAAGTCAACAGTACTAGACCAATGAGGATAGGTGTCGATATCTTTACTATCTGCTACCTTCATGTGATCAAGACCTGCGTGGTCCAGAAGTCCTATACCCGCCGGTTCGCCTGGTTTCGCACAAACCTGTCCAAAACGTGACTGGGGAAGTTGGAAAGGCTGAACCACCCAAACCGAGGATGTAATCTTAACTCGAACTCACTTCGCCGGCAGCAGAAAGCAGTCACCCAACCTGACCTTGTAATCAGGGTTCAGTTTGTTGAGCTCGTATGCCGCCAAACTTCCCAAACCACCAACCCAAGCTCCAAGGGCTGCCACAAGTTGTATGGTTTGATCCATGGGCAAGGACACTATGGATTTTGAATCTCAAGGGGTTGGATTGGTAACTAATCAGCCCGTGTTTCAGCGGAAGGCAAATGGACCCTGGATTTCCAGGGGGTATGGTTTCGCCGACGTGTCATTCCCTGACCTGCTGCCGTTTTGGCGGCCTTGCTGTTCTTGGGGTTGTTTATGACTTTTCTGAGAGCACTTTTCAACCGATCGTTTTGCTGTTGCTTATTTTCCATTTGCTTTGTCAAGACAACTTATCCTTCCTGAATAATAAACCTGATCACATCTATAATGGATACATCACTGAATAGTTGTGATAAACCTAATATAATCAATATTGAAAGTCCTGTAAATACAAAAAAACTAATGACAGTAATCACAATGTTACGCCAAAACAGGGTCCTAAAACTACCCAACCTGTTTATTTCGGCAATAACATGGCTATTCCGGATATTGTCCCGTTCTTGTTGCAGGGCCGTATTGAAGACCTCTTCAAACAAATCATCCAAGGCGTTCTCCGCTTCTTCCTTGGCTTTTATCAGGACACCTTCCGGTTGCTGGGAATACCATTTTCTGATATCTTCATCCGAGGGTAAGGATCCGGTTGCCTCCTTTTGATGTTCGATCCAATCAATACGTTGTTCCTCAACTATGGAAAAGGCAAGCAGCCCACTCACCCAATCTGCGTCGGAAATTTCTACAAGTTGGTTATACACATCGTTTGAATTCGAAAGTGGTTTCATTGGAATCTCTATTTTGGATGTTTGGTTTTGATTTTAGTTAAACCCAAATACAGGTTTTAGGGGATTTGTCAGAGGTTGCAATAATGTATTTTTGTTTCCCCTCTGATAGGGTAACGGTGTTTTCCTCACCACGCCACATCAAACACCTTCAGGCAGTCCCCCACCCGGCTACTAGATTCACACATTTCCTCCCAGGTCATATCCAGGCTGCATGGCCCGGAATCGGTACAGTCTCCGCAGCATGACGACCGGGCCCGGTTTTCCATGGCAGCAGTTCCACCCTCCAGGATGTGCACGGACCCACGCGGCAAAGGCCGGGGATCCCCCCGGATGCGGGTTCCCCTGCTTCGCCGTCCGGCCCCCAGGGGTGGCCGACACCGCTTCCAGGGCCTCCCGGTCAGACGGGGAAAACACATCCCCGAGCGGCCTGTTCCCTTCACCATCACGGTCCTGCACCAGCTGCAGGCAGGAAACACCCGCCACCACTGTCATCGCACCGGGATTCCGGAAGGGGGCCGTCGTCATCGATACCCTCCCGGTGCCAGGACCCTGCGTCCTGATGGTCCGGAACAACTGCCCGGTGATCCGGCGTCGGCGATGGAGGTGAATGATCCAGCGGGCCCGGTCGGGACAGGAAACATCATGACTGGCCGGCAGCCGCCAGTGGATGGGTGAAACACCCTTGGGAGGAGAGACCTCAGGGGCCCCGGCCGGACAGACCTCCTGCGTGCGGGGAACACCCATCTCCGGTGCCCGGTTCCGGGGATGGCTGATCGTCGTCAAGCCAAAACGCACAGCCAGCCGGGCTGTCCGTTTCCCCGGTCCGGAACGGGCCGGCAAGGCAACCCCGTGTTCCTACGGCGGACACCCTGCCGGCACCACTCCCGGCGACACGGTCATGGGAAGCCCTGACCACAACCCCGGCCGAACCCGGACGACAGGCGAACATCCCGTATATGTCGGCTTCCCGGTCGGCGACAACCGTCACCATCGACGCATCCCCCGGCAACTCGCCACTCCGTTCCATGCCGGCCATCCAATGGCATTCGTTTAAGAGTTCAGACACCAAACACCTCAAGATTGGTGTCAATATGTAGTAATGGGTATACGGTATTTATCAATATGTGGAACGAAATAGAATGCTATTTCCATGAATTTTGCTTAAGGAAACACCATTGGCCGGCCATCCACCGGCAACTCCGGCGGTCACGAAAGGGCCGGCCCGGTGGAGGCTTGGGATCATCCTCCCCGCGTTCGATCAACCCGGCATCCGGCAGACCCGGAAGCGTCCCCTGTTCCGCCTCGACCGCCATCGTCGCATGGCCGACCAGGCCGTTGCCGCGGCCGTCATAGCGGAAACCCGTCGTGTCCCGTATCGACAGCACATGCAAGCCCCCGACATGCGACGGGGTGGCAACCGCCACCGGTCCGATGATCCTGTCCTCCGACACCTTCCCGTTCCTCAAAAATCGGCCAATCCGGATCTCGCCGGCCCGGTTGCCGCCAGGACGGCGTGCCGAAATGCCGCCGGGACCATGACCCGCCCAGGCGGTCATGGATGAAACGGCCGGCCCGGTCCGGACGATGATCCCCAAATGATGATGCATCCTGTTCCATGTGTCAATCTCCTGCTGCAATCCAATGACAACGCAAGGGAATCACATCACCGGACAAAAGGCAGGAAACAACTCAAAAAAAAGATGTGTGAATACGGTAGGCCCTCCGGCCAGCAGGCAAAGGCTTTCATCAGCCGGACAGACCGATTTCCCCACCGTGCTGTTCCGGTCAAGGGAACGCTTGTAATCAACCTTGCCGAAAAGACAGTGGAAGGTTCCCCCGGAGGGCTTGGCACGATACCAGGACCGGCCGTCACGACTGATCGAACGGGCACCGTCATCACGGTTCCCGGCAACCTTCGCCATGAACGTGCGGCCGAACCTGCTGACGACTGCAACCGCCTTCTCCTCGACCCCGGCAAAATCGGCATCCGGGCGATCGGTCTCCAGAATGTCCCTGCAACATGCGGCAAATTCGGAAAAGGCTTCATGCAATTCCCATGGCAATTCCAACGTAAGTGATCCCTTGTCAAAATCATTTTTCCTGTCCATGTCTTCAGTCATCGGGAATGCTCCTTGCCTTATGGTCTGAAACAATGGTTGTGGTGTTCCCAATCCTTCCCCGGCAACGCCCGATCATGTGCGTTTCCACCCTTTGGGGAAGGAAAACGGGCAAAATCGAAATGGAAGTTGAACGAATCAACCCGGAAAAATCAAAAACACCAAATTCAGGTTGTAGTATGGCAAAATTTACCGCAATAGAAAAAACACACCCAAAACTACATTAATCATTGACAAAGAGATAAATTCCCTTATTAATATTGATTTTTGGTATTTTGGAGAATCTAAAGTTGGAGTGGTACGCAAGTCGTTTTCAAGTCGTTTGGTTCGTTGATGACAAGTTTAATGTTACAGCATCAAAAGTATTTGAGGAATTAACTAACCAAGAACCTGATCACACCTCAAGGAATCCAAATCCTACCCCTAATGATCCCTATCTGAGCAAGGCTAGGGGTTTATCCCATGATCTACAACATAGAGTACAAGTTGTACCCGGTAGGGTAAATTGGTTTATTGAATCAGTGATTGAGAAGAATGAACTGCCTAAATCAAAGAAATTAGAAATTAAGCCCAATTTGAAGTTGATTAGAAATCGGATTTCGGAATTGAATGAGAGTCTCATAGGCACGACAAATCGGTTATCTGTCGTATCAACAATTTTTTCTCCAGGGACCTCTTTATTAGCAGCTAATCGTAAAATTGTTGAATTATGCAACCTTCCTTTATGTCCAGAGGAAGTGCAAGATTTATCACTACAGTTAAATATCAAAAAACGTAAGGAAAATGTTGAAATTAACCGGCTTGCAAGATTTTCCGTTCAAACAAATTATTCACTTCTTGTGGATGCGCTGACTAATCAAACGATACAGAGAAAAGAACAACACGTTTTAGAGGTTGTACTAGATTTTAACACCGTTCCTTCTGATCAAACCTTTGATCTCAAACAACAAAAGCATATCTTTGGAATTTTGCTTGATGAGACTGATGCTGTAATAAAAGGTTCCAACATTGAATTCTTCAATACATAGAGGTATTCAATGCATGGAATTACACCCATAAGTTCTACAAATCCTTCCTATCCAACCTTTTGCAATGAGGTTTTTCTTCACTATGTCTCCAATGTGTCATCGGCAAAATGGGATGTGAATTTTATTGGCCAAACGAAAAGATTTCTTGATCATA
The DNA here is from genome assembly GCA_026710155.1 of Paracoccaceae bacterium. GTDB lineage: Bacteria > Pseudomonadota > Alphaproteobacteria > Rhodobacterales > Rhodobacteraceae > MPNP01. The sequence goes on along the minus strand of JAPORQ010000062.1, from coordinate 4,192 downwards.
AAAAAGGTTCTAAAACCAAAATTCTTAACCAAGATGGTGAAGATGCTCTATCATACAATTTGTTTATTGAAAAATCAGAAGTTCTTTCAAAAGATGAAAATAAATTTTTGAAGTGGTTTTCGGGACAAACCAGGTCACAAAGTACCTATTCCAAAGAAACCAATCCAGATTACAGGGCATTATTGCAATCTGCAAAAATTCCGACGATTGATAGATTCTATAGACTCAAAAACATCCCTGTGATTAATAGTACCCCTGATGGAGCTATTTCAGTGGAGACTATCGAAGACAGACTACTTGATGAATTGCGATCAGTGTACAAAGACGCAAAACATTATTATCAAGATTTGGATGATGCCAAATTTGAATTGGGTTTTAAAGAAGCAGTTGATTTAATAAATAGTCAAATATTTGACGAAAAACTTTACCCTGATATTTCAATTGATCCCTATGGTGAGTTTATATTTAGTCATGATTCAAACGCAGGGTATGTTGATATAGGCGTAAGGGGTGAAAGAAGGGTTTCCTATCATGTCATGAACGATGTCTTACCTGAAGAGACAAGATATGACAATCATAAATGGGATGAAGATTATACTATCCCAATGGATCTTTATTCAGCCCTAAAATCCTTAAAACAATATTTGTAACTCAGGACTGGTAAGAGATTGTCAGGAGTAAAGGATAAGGAGAAAATTACACGGACACTATTTTCTCCAATGATGATAAAGGAGGGAAAACTCCAGAAAGCTGCTTTTCCAGTGGACGAATTGTTGGCGAAGGGGAATAAAGATGGTTGTTCTGTTGATCGCTATGATCTTTTGGTTAATCCCGATAAACTGTTATACAAAAAAGCCTGTAAGTTTGCTAATCCACCAAAGGACCGGAATGTTTATGGATTCAGCCTGACAAGTACAAAGCAAATTAGAGAAATTAAAGATCAAAATAGTTCTGACCAAGTGTTCGAGGTTTACCCAGATCCAGATGATATCAAAAAGCAACCTCCGGATCCTTGGGATCACGCCCACGCGCTCATTCGAGCTTGTCAAGACACGTACTCAGAGCAAAAGTTAAGGGGATTACGTCGCTACCTAATCAGATTGTTTGAAAAAAATATCCATAAATTTAAGGATCATCGTGAATAGTTTGGGACTAACTGATCTCGGAATTGCTGGAGGATTTTTTTCAAGAAGCAGGGTTACACGTACATTACCGGATTCGTAAGGGACTTTACTGAAGCCTGTCGATCATTGATGGAATGCCGGAACAGTGAAGACCTTGCATATATGGTTCCAACCGGGGGTACAAAAAACGAATGATTCTGAAATATTCTGTAGGTTTAACTGTCCTTTTATTGTTCCCTACAACATCCTGTGGGTATGCCTACTTTTCAGGAAGTACATGGATTTAACCAATCCGATCCAATTCAATCCACCATACCTTTTCGTCCATGTCTCTAACCAATACCCTATCTCGGAAACCCTCGGGAGAACTACATCTTCGGCAGGTGAACTTGCCATGCCCGATGGGGACGAATAATACAAGGAATGCATTGCATCAATCTTTTTTGGGGAAGTTGCAAACAACGAAACATCTATCATGGAAGATACAACACAAATTATAAGGTATGTTAAGATGGATAAATTAATCAAATTAACATGTTGAATTATGACTTTGAATTCTACCTTGTAATAAAAATGATATAAGCAAAATATTTGCCAGAGCTAGTAAAACCCAGGTTTTCAAATAATCTTCCATTGCGATGGTGCACCAAGATAAAATATTGAAAAGGTAACACTACCTGCAAACAGCTTATAGGCCAGGAGATCATAATTTTGCGTAAAATACGAAAAAGTATTCCAGAAATTTTATTTTTCTCTGTCCATATTACTCCAATTTAATTGGTAAAACTATACTATCAATATTCTCAAGTTACAAATATTCAATCCTGCTAGCTGGATTGTAAGTCCAAGACCAGCCAAGAGATGGATATGAATTTTTGATCATTTTAAGGGCCTCAACTTCCAATTTTCAATTGTTTCGTAACATAACAAATGTTATCGACCATTTGGATATCCATACTAGTATCCCACCAATATTGAAATGATGGTCATGCCCCATTGACCCCAGCCGTTTGCAAATTCCTCCCCATTGCCTGAAGCGGCACATGCCCGAACGTGAAACGATGATTGTGGAAGTCGGTGCCTAGGAGGATAGACGCAATGGGGAGGGAGCGACGACAAACTGGCGGTTTCGAGCTGAGGATGCACGGACTAGGCTGAAGTCGCTCTACCCGTCAAATCAATAATGGCGAGATACTAGGAGGGCTGTGTTATTAGACTTGTAAACTGCTAGCATTGGGATTTTCAATCTCCGAAAATCGTTTCTCGAGAACGGTTTTGTAAAACTCCTGTTCCAGGTCCAGGTTATTTTCACAAATATCAAGCCTGATAACAAATGATGCAATAGTAAGGACATATACTACATTATTGACCTGTAGAACTGACTTTGATGTGAAGGTTACAAAAATATGGGCACCTCTATTAAATAATTTTGCCGCCAAATCCCAACAATTTTTTCCAGACATGTCCCTCAAGTCCTGGCAATTTCCATTGTGTTGTGATTCACTGCAATTCACAAACAAATCATTCCCCTTTCACTATAAAAGTACCAACATGGGAAATCGCCACCTGCTTGAAGACGACCGGCAAAGCCGGGCGTTGAAGGAATTCAGCAATCTGCAAAGCCTGGGGGATCTTGTCGACCGGGAGCTCTTCAGACCGGTTCTTGAGGAGCTCTTCGGTCCCCCGAACACGAGTGGCCGGGGACGCCGTTCATGGGACTGCCTTGTCATCTTCCGCTGCCTCATACTGGAGGTTGTGAACGGGTTGAGCGACGAGAAACTGCAATACATGCTTCTTGACCGGACTTCCTTCAAACAGTGTGCAGGTCTTGCAACACTTGACCGGGTACCGGACCGGAAGACCTTGTGGAAGTACCGCAACATGCTCGGTGAATCGGGCAGGATTGACGAATTGGTCGGTGCCTTCAAGGACCAGCTGCTGGCCCATGGGCATCACATGCAGACGGGCAGTCTTGTTGGTTCCTCACCGGTCCGGGTTCCCCGCCGGCGCACTACCCGCGAGGAGAATGCCACCATCAGGGACGGTTCGGTTCCGGAGGAATGGGAGGGGAAGGGCAACAAGTTGCGGCAGAAGGATGTTGATGCCCGGTGGTTCAGGAAGAACGGTGTCAACCATTGCGGCTACAGGAACCATGTTGCGGTTGACCGCGAGACCAAGTTGATCACCAATTGGGACGTGACACCGGCGAATGTGCATGGCAGCAGGGTCTTCGGGGAGTTGCTGGCTCCCTCTCCAAGGGGTGACCCGCAGATGTTTGCCGACAGTGCATGCCGTTCGAAGGATGCCGTTGCCGGATTGTGGAAAAGGGGATACAGGCAGCGTATCAACTTCAAGGGGAAGAGGGGTGTACCCCTGACACCAATGGCATTCGTTTAATCCGGGGGTTGAGCAAAAACAAATTTCACCCTCTCAGCCATGGCCCGGCAGGGCAAAACAACTTTTTTCGATTTTTTCAAAAAAAAGGGTTGACAACCATCCGGTTTCCAGGCATCAATACAATTGGAAAACCATCTTTTGGAGGGAATCAATGGACCCGCCCGTCAGGAATCCCGGGTCCACCACCTTTTTCGGCCGCCGTTTCACCCGCCGGGAGATCAGCGACATCCGGGAAACGGTCGCCCTGTTGCCGGGCAACAGCCGCAACGAACTGGCCAGGACCATCTGTGAACACCCGGACTGGTACAATTCCAGGGGAGCCTACCGCAGATGCCGCCCTCAGGGTATTGGAACAGCTCGGGGAGTTTGGCATCCAGCAACTTCCGCCCAGGCGCACCACCATCGCCGGCAGGAGGTCACCCATCGTCCATACCCGGGCTTCTGATCCCGGGGAGGAGATCACCGGCACACTGTCCGATCTGGAACCCCTTTCCCTCAGGGGTGCCGATGCGGATGATGACAGGACCCTCTGGCGGGAACTGGTTGACCGCCATCACCACCTCGGGTGTCCGCATCCCTTTGGTTCCTCCCTCCACTGGTTTGTCACCGATGCCCGCGGACGCCGCCTGGGCTGCCTGCTGGTGGAAGCGGGATCACGGCAGTTGCCGGCC
>JAPORQ010000028.1 GCA_026710155.1 Paracoccaceae bacterium | reverse complement strand
GCCACAAAAATTAAAGGGTTGGGAGACAGTTCAAGCCCATAACTTATAATTGCGTAATTAAAAGTCTCTCATAGAAGACAACAATTCAAGTAAAGGAAATTATTTTGATCATTTGTCAGGATAATCACTTTTACACCGACCTGTCAGGGGTGTCTTCCATTTTGTTTGTGCTGGCTCTGTCCAGAACGATTTTTTCTCTTGGGCCTTAAGATTTGTATCGAAAAAAATTTGACCAACTAAAAAGGACGAAGACCTGCATTTTTAATATCATTTAGAGAAATGATATGTTTTCGGAGATATTGTTGAATTTTTTCTTTTTTGATGATTTTGTCGTTATATTGGTATTAAAATAGTCAAAGTTTCCCAATCATCTTGTGCAGGGCAAATCACGATCTTGTATAATACACTCGGAATAGCCACTCTACGTCCATCCAAGCACTTCATTCGCCATGCATCATCGTCTTTGTCTCGTCCGGTAATACCATCTTTATCAAACACCATCGCTGTTATTACCCAAGTGTTATCTTCTTGGCCTGCCCATTCTTGAATCCTTTCTTCAAGAACATAAGGTATTTCTTCAATGGAGGTGCACGACAAACTTGTTCGAATTTCTTTTGATTCGAAAAATTGGCCTTTTTGAGTGAAGAAAATCTCGGGTAACAAAAAATGTAAATTCCTATTATTGCCAAAATGAATTCTCAATTAAATTATACTGGAAGGTAGTAATTTTTTTTTGAAATCACCTACATTCAAACCCATATCTTCATCAACTCATTTGCAGGAGAAACATTTCAATGCTAGATCTCAATACTCCCTCAACGGAGTCATTTATTAAGGAAGGTTCTGCCGAGACCTTCATGGCAGATGTTGTTGAAGAAAGCAAAACAACCCCTGTATTGGCTTATTTTACCGCTAGTTGGTGTGGCCCATGCAAAACCATGGGTCCAATAATTGACAAGGCGGTCAACAATGCCAAGGGCAAAATAAAACTCGTACGCTTGGATGTTGATGCCAATCAGAATATTGCTACACAATTGCGAATCCAGTCAATTCCAACAGTATATGTCTTTATGGATGGCCAGCCAGTCGATGGATTCACCGGAGCCAAAACAGCTGCAGAGATTGAAAAATTCCTAGCAGATATTATCAAGAAAAGCGGTGGTACGACAATTGAGGAAGTATTGGATGAGGCCAATGAATTACTTGAAAATGGCGGTGTGGCTGAAGCATCCCAGATCTTTGCCACTGTTTTGCAGGACTACCCTGAAAACCCCATTGCATATGCCGGGTTAATTACCTGTCAAATTTCTTCGGGCAATCTGGATCAGGCCGAGGCCATGCTGCAATCGGCCCCTTCGGCCATTGCCAATTCAAGGGAAATCGATGGTGTTCGTTCCAACATTGAACTCAAACGACAGGCCAAGGCTTCGGGTCCTACCCACCAACTAGCTGAGCAAGTCAGAAACAATCCTGATGATTTGCAAGGCAGGTTTGATTTGGCAATTGCGCTCTATTCAAATGATCAAATGGAGGAAGGCATCGATGAGTTGTTGGAAATATTCAGGCGTGATCGGGAATGGAAAGACGGAGCAGCCAAGGAACAACTGCTCAAGATATTCAGTTCCATGAAACCTGAGGATCCCATTGCGCTCAAGGGTCGAAGAAAACTTTCCTCGCTGATATTCTCATAGGATTTATGGAAGATGGAAGAAGAACGCAAATTTGACCGTCGCATGCTGGAAATTCTTGTTTGTCCACTGACCAATTGTCAATTGGCTTACGACCAGGAAAAACAGGAATTGATATCCAAGTCTGCCAATCTGGCATACCCAATTCGTGATGGAGTTCCCATCATGCTTCCGGATGAAGCTCGAAAAATCGAGTAAATTCTTAAACCCTACCTGTTTCTCATCAACTCGGGGATGTCGCCAGATAAACCCGCCGCTTCCCTGATCAGATAACCCCTCAGGGGGGTTATTCTTGAAATAATACCAGTTCCTAGTTGACGAACCAGATGACTCCCCGGTATGGAGCTGGTGTATGCCCAGTTAAAGAAATCGGTTGCAGCAACAAAGGATACGGAATCAAACATACGCCATCGTTGGTATCTTTCCAATACGGTTGGAAAACCAATATCTTCCCCTCGATGTTTTGCTGACTCGACAATTTCAAGGAATGCAGCTGCATCCCTCAACCCCAAATTCAATCCCTGGCCGGCCAGGGGATGAATATTTCTGACTGCATCACCGAGGAGGGCATGCCTGGGCCCCACCATTTTTCTGGCCATTGACAGTTCCAAGGACCAGGAAGCTCTTCGACCTTCCAGTGAAATGTTGCCCAGAAATGTACCAAAAGCCGGTCTTAATTCCTCCAGAAACTGACCATCATCCAATTGATCCAATCTATTTACTTCTTTCTGGGTATTGGTCCATACGATGCAGACCGAATGGTTGGAAAGGGGAAGGAACGCAATGGGGCCGGTCGGCATGAAAAACTGATAGGCCAAACCGTCATTGGATTTCTTGTGCCGTACCGTACAAGTGATGGCTCCCTGCCTGTAATTCTTCTTGGTATGGGAGTAACCAAGTCGTGAACCCAAACTGGTCTGACTGCCATCACAAATCGCCAATAGTTCGGTAGGAATGGATTTACCTTTTGAAAGATTTACCATCAGGAAACCATCGTCAAAAACAGCATCTTCCACAACAGTTTTTGAAAAAATTGTGACTGCTTTATCCTTTTTGAGCCTTTCACCAAAAGCCTCAAGGAGATTTGCTTCCTGGATCATGCAACCGAATGACTCCTCACCGATTTCACTTGGCATGAATTCCAATATACCTTCACGGGAGCCTTTGCCCGCTTCTCCTTCAGTTACAATGACGCCCTTGATAGGATTACCGTACTGTTCAAGGATATCTTCAAAACCCAAAGCCTTGAGATAGTTGCAAGAGGCCAACGAGAGGGCAAATGCCCGGCCTGTAAGCAATGTTCTTTTTTGTGTATCTCCTTTTTCAATGAGGGCTACTTTGTATCCTGCTCTGGAAAGGGAATGGGTCAACAGGGATCCAACCAATCCCCCGCCGACCACAACAATTTCAAATTCGGGTTTCATATTTGATCCAAATAGATTTAATGTTTGCCAAAGTTCACTAAAGTGACATTCAGGAATAAATAATTCATAATGACAACAGATATTATACATCATGCCGCTGAGGAATTGGGAAAAGCAATTGCTCGTCACGAATTGGATCCCCGGGAAATTCTGGAAGAATACTACAGGTTCATTGATAGCAATCCTGTTTCCAGCAGGATATTCACTACCCTGACCAGGGAAAGAGCCTACAGGGAAGCCGAATTTGCTTCGCAAAGATCAAAAAGGGGCAAACGCCTTTCATCTCTCGATGGAGTACCGATTTCCTGGAAGGATCTTTATGACACCCATGATTATTTGACTGAAGCAGGTTCACTCCTTTTAAAGGGAAGACATCCCAAAACCGATGCAAAGGTACTTCAAATTGCCACCAATGCCGGATTGGTTTGTATAGGTAAGACCCACATGAGTGAACTTGCCTTTTCTGGTTTGGGATTAAATCCAAACACCGGAACACCACCATGTATCAATAATCTAGATGCTGTTGCTGGGGGATCATCATCAGGGGCTGCGGCCTCAGTTGCCTTTGGCATGGCTGCAGCCGGAATTGGTTCTGATACAGGTGGTTCGATTCGTGCACCCGCCTGTTGGAATGACCTTGTAGGATTCAAACCAACCCATGGCCAAATTTCCCTGAAAGGTGTTGTGCCATTATGCTCCAGTTTGGATACGGTTGGACCGCTTTGCCGCACCGTCTCTGACGCCGCCCTGTTGTACTCGATCTTTATTCAAAGGGCCCCAGTAGATTTAACCAATACCTCATTAAAGGGGAAATCCTTCCTGATTCTTCAATCACAATCCATGAAATTCATTCGTGAAGAGCCTCAAATGGGGTTTGAACTTTGTGTTGAGAAAATAAAGGACCAGGGAGCAATCATCAGTAAGGAGTTTTTTCCGGAAATCGATCAAGCCTTGGCTTTGGCAGCCTGTTTATATTGTGTTGAGGGTTATTCAACTTGGAAAGAGGTCATTGAAGCCAATCCAGATGTAATGTTCGCACCCATTCGAGATAGATTTCTTCATGGCAAGGAATATTCTGGTGATGATTATTTATCTGCCTTGAGGGAACTTCATTCACTTCGCCAATCCCTCAACAAGAAAACCAGAGGATATGACGGTTTTCTATTGCCCACCAGCCCGATCTTGCCACCCAATAAGGAAAGGTTGCTGAACGACCGAGAATTTTATACCACCGAGAACTTCTATGCCCTACAGAACACCAGGGTAAGCAATCTGTTCAATTGGCCAGCCTTGACACTGCCAACTGGTGTTCCCTCAACGGGTATTTCCATTATATGCCATCAAAACGAAGACACCAGATTGCTTCGTTTGGCAAAAGCAGTCGAAAACACCATTAACGCCCAATCCACTTAGTGTAATTCTGGGATAATTCATATTTATCCCAGTACTACAAACTCATCTGATTCTGACAATTGCTACTGCCTTATTGTCGTAGTTTTATCGGTATCCTACCAATTATTTGGGGAATTATATACCAAAGTGCCAATGGGATCAAGCGGCCTCAAGCTGTTCAAAAAGCAGATCCCCGATGATTTCCTGACTGGTTCGGTTGAGACATAGTATTTTCGGATTTTCATCACCGATTGAAACCTCAAAATCGCAGTTGGCGTTTTCCTTGTTCCAAACTGGCCTGATGGTGATTTTCTGGCAATTGGTTTTATGTACCACGGTCTCTACTGATATTTCCTTTTTGATGAGAGTGGTTTTGACATATTTTGATGTTATGGCTATTTGATTGTCTTGGTGGGAGGGCCTGCCAACACAAAACAAATCTTTTTCATTTTTGATGAAAGAAAATTTATTGCATGGATTCAATTCGTTAAATATTTCAACATCACGCTTTACCAGACAAGACAATTTTTCAAATGCTCCGGAAAGAGAACACTCCACTCGACGAACAACCCATTTTTTTTGAATGTTTTTTTTCTTTTTAGCCATATTTTCACCTCTCAACACTTGACTTTTACAGGAAAGTGCCATAAATTGTAATCCAGAACAAACAGAGGATTATGAAAATGACAAACGCTCCCGGAAAAAGTTACAGGAATGGTATTAGCATTACCAAACTTTTCAAGATGTTTCCAGACAATTCAACGGCAAAAAAGTGGTTTGAGAGCATTATCTGGCCGGAAGGTGCAAAATGCCCCTACTGCGGCTCAATGAATGTCCAAGAAAACATCAAGCACAAGTCAATGACCCACAGGTGCAGGGATTGCCCCAACAAGCCCAGGTTTTCACTCAAGACGGGGACGGTCATGCAGTCAACCAAGCTGGATTACCAGACATGGGCGATCGCGATCTACATGGTGACAACCAACATAAAGGGAATATCATCAATGAAGCTGCACAGGGAACTTGACATCACACAGAAATCGGCTTGGCACCTCGCCCACCGGTTGAGGGAGACATTTGAAAACGGATCGGTCGTGTTTGCCGGCCCCGTGGAAGTTGATGAAACTTACATGGGAGGAAGGGAAACCAACAAGCACGACCGCAGGAAACTGAATGCAGGTCGGGGCGGTGTGGGCAAGACAGCGGTGGTCGGGATCAAGGACCGCAAAACCAACAAGATTGTCGCCAAGGTCGTCCCGAATGTCAGGAAGCCCACCCTTCAGAATTACATAAAGGCCAATGTCTCCGAGGAAGCCGAGAAGTTCACCGACAACAATTCAGCCTACAATGGCTTGGAAAACAGGAAGTCGGTCAATCACAGCGTTGGCGAATATGTAAGGGGAAGAATCCACACCAACGGGATCGAGTCGTTCTGGGCGATTTTCAAACGGGCACACAAGGGAACATTCCACAAGATGAGTCCCAAGCACCTGCAGAGGTATGTCGTTGAATTCGTCGGCCGTCACAACCAGAGGCCGTTTGACACAATCAAGCAGATGGGGAAGGTTGTGGATGGCATGACAGGCAAGCGCCTGACATACAGGAACCTCATCAGGGAAAACGGGCTGGACAATTTCGCCCGTTGAACAATACTTGAACAATCGCGGGGGATTCCATAATAATGAATCATATTAAAAAGGAGATTCAAATGGAAATCGAAAAAAAGGGCAAGGAAATAAGGGTGAAACCCCGGGACTACCAGCCTTGCAAGGCCGAACTGGAAGAAAAAATCCATATTCCCACAACACCGGAAGAACTCGCAAGGGCAGTCCTTCAGCAGGTGGATGTGGTTGAAATGACGGACTCATGACCACAGCCCCCCCCCGAATTTTTCAGGGAAACCCAATTGGGAAAATCAAACCATATGGACGGGTGACAACCTCGACATCATGCGGGGCATGAACTCCGCAAGCGTGGATCTCATTTACTTGGATCCGCCGTTCAACTCCAACGCCAACTATGCAGCTCCGATCGGTTCGGTTGCGGCCGGTGCCGAATTCAAGGATACTTGGGGACTGGATGACTTGAAGATTGCCTGGCATGGCCTGATCAAATCCGAACATCCTGCACTTTACAAGTATCTTGCTGCGGTCAAGGACATTCACAGCCCGTCCATGATGGCCTACCTGATCTACATGGTAGTGAGACTGATGGAGATGAAACGACTCCTGAAATCAACCGGAAGCATTTACCTTCACTGCGACCCCACCGCGTCGCACTATCTGAAGATTTTGATGGATAACATTTTTGGTCGTAGGAATTTCAGAAATGAAATTGTATGGGCATATCCGGCAAGCCCATCCGCCTCAACAAAGGATTTTCCAAGGAAACATGATACAATTTTTAGATATGTCGTTGGGGGTGAGTTTAAATTTAATGCTGATGCTGTAAGAATTCCTTATTCCGAAAGCAGTATTAACCGGATAAAATATTCTGCCAACGCCTCAAAGGTAATGGCGGGAACAAAAATTAAATTGCGGGATGGTGGAAAAATTCCTCCATCAACTTGGAGCGACATACAGCAAGTTTATCGCTATCGTTCAGAACGCACCGGCTACCCTACACAAAAGCCGATTGAATTATTGCGGCGTATTATTAAATCGTCAAGTGATTCCGACGACATGATATTGGATCCGTTCTGCGGTTGTGCAACGACTTGTATAGCAGCCGAGGAATTGCAGAGGCAGTGGGTTGGCATTGACATTGGTGAAAAGGCCGCCGATCTCGTTCAAATGAGAATGAAGGAAAATCTGGGAATGCTGTATGATGGAAGCCACCGCACCGACATTCCAACAAGGAACGACTTGGCAGGCATCAGGCGTTACAACCATCCCGAAAACAAGGAACGGCTATACGGCAAACAGGGTGGTCACTGCAATGCCTGCAGGGAGCATTTCCAGATGAGGCATTTGGAGATTGACCACATCCAGCCACAATCAAGGGGCGGTTCCGATCATATCAGCAACCTGCAATTGCTGTGTGGAAGCTGCAATCGGATAAAGGGTGACAGGACGCAGGAATACCTGATGGCTGTCTTGAATGACAAGGATATTGTAAAACTGGCCGCTTGAGGTCGTGGCACTTTGGTATATAATTCCCATTATTTGAGGCACAAAAATGGGGATTTATCACACAGCTTGTTGCTCATGTACAGTCTGAATAATCAGAAAATCCTCTGTGCAGTGATATAAATTGTATGATTTTGATTTCTGGAATCTCTTGCTGCAAGCAGTCCTTTTTTGAACTGTACCAACTCAAATGGATTCACTATGGCACGATATTGAAGCGGGGCATTCCAGTATTTACTAGGGTATGTACCCAAGTACCTTCAGCGACATGTATGCTCGGTATTATGACATCAAAGGTCGGATGATGAATCCGACCTCAGAACCTGTTCCATAAGTCGAAATATGTAGCAAATTCAATACATTTTCAGACAAAAAACCACCTTTGGTTACAAATCAGTTCTGAAATTCAGGTCAAACAGCATCGTTTTTATGACTTATGATTCAGGCTCTCAGTGATCACCGGGAAGAGGCTGATTTTAATGGATTGGATTACGAGCTCTTGATTGACGGTTTGTTCAGGCTGGATTGCACCCATTCCTGTTTCATTTTCTCAAGAAGTCCCAAATCATCAGTTGTTACTTGCCTCGGCTCCTGGCCATTGCAAATTTCCAAGTCCCCTATTTTTATACTTCTCATCATGCGCTTACAATGGCTTCTACCCAGCCTCCTGATGTTGCAGTGACAGATATCCCCTGTTGTTGAAATCTCTTGAGTGAAATTGGAATCTCTTGGTAACTGTCCAGGTTTGATTCTCCAAAATACATAAGGATATTTGGTGTTATCTGCATAGTATTTGACGATATGGTTGCATGCGGAACCACAGACTCATCACCATTGGACGCTGTTACCAGGCTCAATTCCAATTAGATTAAGGGTATAAAAAACCATATGATTATGATTGGCCTATCGGTTACTAATCAGTTGCATTGGTATTAGTATAAGCGTATCTTCGCAAACGGCAATACCCCTGATCTGCCTTGAATCTTGGCGATAGAAATCGCTTGGGAGGCGACACAAAAACCCACAAGTGCAAATTGTCATTCCTGGTCAACTGTATCCTTCCCAATATTCCACTTATCTAAAACCGGGTTAGAAATTTTTACCGCACAATCGCATCGTTCCCTGTCCTAGGGGAGGTTCCACTTTGAATTCTGGCTTGACTTCGACGCCAAGCCCGCTAAGTTCGCTTTCCAACTTTGCTTGTGCTCTAACTATTTTGGCATCTATTTTTGTATTTCTCTTTAGAATCTCAGTATCCTTTAATTTCCTGATCTCTTTTTTTGTGTCCATTCTAAAAGTACTCCCTTGTATGAAGAAAAGAATGTAATGCTTCCCTGTGCATGTAGTCGCGTAATAACTCAAAGTAATTTCTAATAGACTTATAAAGTTCGGGATCTTCTTCGAAACTATCGATCTTAAGTTTAACCTCTTCGCGAAGTGTCTTGGCATCAATCGCTCGACCGTGCGAATGCCATTTATCAGGTTTGTTTAACAATGCAGCAATTTCACCGGCTCGCCTCCTCTTCATATCTAATGTAACTTCGACTCCTCTTGTCTCCGTTATTGTCCAATTCTTGAATTTATATTGAGTCAGCCACTTAATGAGGAGATCGATTGACAATTCTCTTGCCTGTTCAAATTGATACAATTCTCCTAGATCCAACTTGTTTAACAATGTTTATTCCGCTGTAGACAATTGACCGTTTTGTGCTTTTGCGTTTAGATGTTCAAACTGGTACAGATAAGACAATGATAGTGTCTCATTTTGTCAACCTATATAACTTACTTCACTAACTTTTACTTTTTATCAAACAGTATAATACCTTATATACTTGATCGAAAATACATATCGCTTTTCGTTGATGATGCTTGGAGATTTTACTAGCTACAGGAAATTACTTCCCTGCAAAGAGTTGTTTGTGAGGAACCGCTTGCCAAGCGATATTCGGGTTATACATTTGCATAAAAGAGAAAATGGAGGAAGAACATGTCATTTTGGAGAAGAACAAAGGGACTGTACAAGTAAGAGCACAATATTGATTTGCTCGCAGGGCCCCTTTTCCGGAGGGTATCAGGGCTCCGGTTCGTTCCCGGGTCGTCCACATGGATGAAACCGGTCTCCGGACCGGGGGCAGGATCCACTGGCTGCATATTGCGTGGTGACGTGATGCTCGAGGCCACGGGCATTATCGTCGTGCATGATTGCCGGAAGTCCTGCTCCAGAATGCCAAACGTTGCCGGTCACGGCATTTGCTGTACACATGTCCCGAGGGAACTGGAGAGCCTGTTCCAATTCGACAGGGAGAAGTGGGCCGGGGACCTTGCCGTCCTACTGTTCACACGCAACCCGCCTGTTCCCGCCACGAACAACATCACGGAATTGGATCTCGGGATGGAGAAGGTGAGGCAGAAGATATCGGGCTACCACCGCAGCATGGAGGGAGCGATCAACCGCACCATCATCAAGACGGTTCCGGCGACGGCATGCAGGCAGCGATGGAACATGCCGGACACGCTTCGGAGGTCGTCCCCGGAACCTAGAGCGTCACTTGAGGTGGACCTCCCCATGCAGGCGCCGGGATAGGACCTTTCCGGATTGCCGGGGAATCACGGACCTGCGACAAGAGACCATCACCATATGAACCGTTGGCATCGATGGTGCCATTGCATTGGTGGGCATTGTTGCCTAAACTAAAATTGGATTACAGGGGTGCTGAATAGTTACATAAAACCTTACTAACATTCCAATTTCCTCCTGCACATCAAATTGATTTTGTTCACGAAATTCAAGTTGAACAAGGAAAACCAGGATTTAGGAAACCTTCCCAAAACAAAACAAGAAAAAAACGAAAAAGAAGATTGAAATAACATCAATCCCATTTGGGGAAACAAGTATGTAATCCCCATACCAAAACCTTGATAAGTGCAGGGTTAAATTCCCTTTCGAAAACCATTTTTTCAGCCTGATGACGCGTTTCGCTCCCTGAAGTTTGACACTGAAGGGAACCTTTATGGTGTTCCAAATGCATTCAAATGGAAAGACAATATCCTCCGTCCTGAAAGACAAGGATGTTGGGTGATCGGGGTTTCTCCCTCAGTTTCCTTCGCAAATCGGTTATATGCTGGACAATCGTTTGTGTCTCGACATTACTCTTGTTTTTCCAGATTTCACTGTTGAGTACCTCAACCGACTTGACCTTTCCGTGAGCAAAATAAAGGCTTTGCAAAAGTAGGGATTCCCTTCTTGTCAGTTTTTCCCTTTGCTTGTCCGAATGAACCAGTTCCTGTGTATCCGGATGGAAGATGATGCCGGAAATATCCAGTGGGGCCTTTCCCGAAAGCTCATAATCCAATAATTGCTTTTCAATTCGTACCCTCAAGACCGAATACCCTTTGGTCTTTGGAACATATTCACTGACTTCCTTGTAATTCATAAGGAATTTCTCTTCATCCGAGGCAGTGGTGGCAGTTCCCGTATTGATGATAATGGGGCAGGATACGCCCATTTGCCGGGCCTTCAGTGCTATATCCAAACCCAACTCCCTGGGTCGCATACCAGGGGAAGCTGGAATCTGGTTGTCAAGTAAGATCAGACCCAACTCAAAAACATTTTCGCCAAGGTATTTGGCGGCTGATGCAGCATTTTTGGCTTTGAGGACTTCCTTGAACGTGAATCTCTCAAAACTGTCGGGATTCTCCAACAATTCGACCAAAGCTTCCAACTGGATTGAATCATCTTCAATAACCAAAGCCCTTAGCGGTGTTTTAAACGTGCATTTATCATCCATCAACCAATTTACCCATCAATCAGATTCACGCTTGCTGAACAGAAATCATATCCAAATGTACCCTAACGGGAATACTGGAACATGTTCCTGCAAATTATGCCGGATAAGGATTTAAACAGTACCCCTTCTTGCCAACAGTTTGCAATATTTTTGGCGATTTTCGGTCTTGCTCATGCTCCAAAAGTTCCCTTAAACGATAAACATGGGTTTGTGGCGTATGGGTTTCGGCACTTCCACTGTAATTCCAGACATTTTCCTGCAACTCCACGAGTGAAGCCGGTTTGCCTCTTTTTTTGTACAGGTAAAAAAGAAGATCAGAAAGTTTGCCGGCCAATGACACTTCACGACCGCCGTCAACCGGTTCCAGTATCCCCTTACCTGGTGAAAAGTACCAGTTGCCGATTTTCAATCTGGCTTCAAGTGAACTCTCATATGATTTGAGCAGGGAGAGTAATCGTGCTCCGAGAAGTTCATAACCTGCAGTTTTCGAAACATAATCGGTCAATGGATCAGCGACAATATCGGATTCCTGATTGCCTTTTGGCACTGTTGTCTGTCCGGTGAGCATCAGGATTGGGTATTTGAAACCGTTCTTCCGAAGTTTCCCAATCAACTCCGCTCCTCGAAAACTTGGCTTCAATCCGGGAGAAGCCGGTATTTTGTTGTCCAAGAGAAGAAATTCTATTTGCTCTTCCGACAAAACGGTTTCTGCCTTCGATTCATTATCTGCCTCAAAGATCGGTTGAAAAACAAAATCAGGGAATTTCAGTTGCTTGAGCCAATTAACAAGCGCTTGCCTCTGTTCAACTTCATCTTCCAGAACCAACAAAGGAATCTTGGTTTTCATTTCATCCTCCTTCAAACTGCTAATTTCAGCCAACTTACCCATCGGGTAATCGGATGTGAACCAACTACCTCGGTTTGTTTTGTAGATCAATTAAATTTATCTTGATTGGGTTTTGGCTTTGCCGATCAGTATTTTTCAGTTAAAATTCTAGTAATCGTTTATTGTTAATTTATATGTTCAGTTAGGTTACAAGAAACTGTCGGTGATTTGCTGGCTTCATATGGGATAAGAAGGTTGGGACGAGACCTCCGTTTTTTTTAGGGACATGTACTTTTAAATGGATAAGCATTCAGACCACTCGAATGAAGAGTACATCAAATATGCCGAAGCAAAGTTTACCATTGGCCAGGTTGTACAGCACAGAAAGTTCCCCTTCAGGGGAGTCATTTTCGACATAGACCCTGAGTTTGCGAACACTGAGGAATGGTGGCAATCAATTCCTGAAAACATCCGCCCCAAGAAAGAACAGCCTTATTATTCCCTTCTGGCCGAAAATGATCACACCTATTACATAGCGTATGTTTCCGAACAAAACCTTGTTCACGACAAGACTGGTAAACCGGTTGGTCACCCTGGCGTGGAAACCCTCTTCGGGGATCTGAACGACGGCCTATATGAATTGGGATTTGCGGTTAATTAGCCGTAATTCCTGCTGGAACCCATTTTCTCAAAAATAGTGGTTGATGTAATTTTATTGGACGAAGTGCCAAATTATTCGGAGGATCAACACAGAAATTGCCGAACTTGAAACATCGTGCGGTGTCCAGCGGTTAACAGGTGTATGGATAAACTTGAAATTGGAAAGGCATGTTGAAATTCCGATGAACAAGGATATGGTCAATAACGGTATAAATGGAGTTTGGCAACCAATGGCCGGAGTTCCTGAAGTTGAACGACTTTATACCGTGTATTCCGCGAAACGGTGGCATCCTTCAATGTGCATTCATCTGAGAAAACCATTATCGACCACATGGGGATTTTTTCAGCCAACAAGCGTTTGATCGCTGTTTTGGCAAATGGGGCTTTAGAAACGCACCTTGTTGCTCTTGCCACGACACTTCGGCAATGTTTGTGTCCGGTATTGGTTTTTTTCATTGCCGAATATCCAACTGCTGCAGTTTTTGCTTTCAGTCACAAACAACCCCTTGGGATGGATTAGGATCAGGTCGATTTTGGTCGTTTCGCCATTTCTCTTGGGAATATTGAGGTTGTAGAGAAACCGTCCTCCCTTTTTCTTGAAACTTTCCAGTTTCTTGAATGCCAGGTATTCACCAAACCCGCCCTTATCCAATTTCCAATAGGGTTTTCCGGTGATTTGCAAGTCTGCTTGTATTTATTGGAACGCAAAAGGCGAAACAACAGAAACACACCAACAATGATGATCAATCCAGAAACCAACATTTTTCAATTAGCCATTTCTACACTTTGATTGCCAATTCAGGGCATGAAGGTTTTTGGCTACCCAAGAGCAAAACAAAATACCATTGACTGATATTATCCTAACCTGAATAAGTATTTTCAGACAAATTAGGACGAAGACCAAATTAGAATTCAGAATTGATTGCAAACCTATCTGAAATCCTTCTTCTTCAATACCCGATGGCACAACCATCCTTTCTGGGATCGGACGCCCCCATCAGAGAACCCTTGTCATAATCGATCAGGATTGCCTGGCCTCCTCCGTGGGGTGACGGTGGGATTTGCACTTGATGGCCCAATGCCTCCAAGGCCCTGATCGTGACATCCGAATAACCCCTTTCAAGCAAGGAGGTGTTTTCCTCAAAAAAACTTCTTGGCCTATCCAGAGCGGATTGAGGATCAAAACCGAAGTCTACCATGTTGGTCAGGAACCTTGCGTGCCCTACCGCCTGATATTGTCCACCCATAACACCAAAGGGCATGATCATCCTGCCATTGTGCCTTAACATGGCTGGAATAATGGTATGCATGGGTCTTTTCCCTGGTCCCATTTCGTTGGGATGCCCCTCGGTCAGGTTGAATCCTGCACCGCGGTTATGAAAGAGTATGCCGAATTTCTCGGAAGCAATTCCCGAACCAAACCCATGGAATATGGAATAAATCAGTGACACGGCCATTCTGTTGGAATCAACCACCGTTATGTAAATGGTGTCCTTGTGAACGGATTCCGTGATCTTGTGTATGTCGGTATTGACCTCATTCATACTTATCTTGCTGGCCAAGCGGTCTGCTGTTTCTTGAGACAGCAAATGATCCAGCCGGGACGTATAATCCATGTCAGCAACAAACCTGTTTCTGGCATCCATTGCAAGTTTCCCAGCTTCAATCTCGATATGGATTCTTTCGGGTCCAAGCGGATCGAGACTACCCAGATCAAAATTCTTGAGAATGTTCAAAAGAAGCAAGGCCATGGCCCCCTGGCCGTTAGGTGGATGCTCAATCACCTCATGATCCTTATAGGTACTGGAAATGACCTGAGTGTAGTCTGGGGAGTTGTTGGCAAAATCCTCCAGGGTATGGACCCCACCCCATGATTTCAAACTTTCCCTCATGTCTTCTGCAACTTCTCCCAGATAAAAGCCATTCCGACCTTCACGGGCTACTCTTTCCAGTACCTCAGCCTGCTTCGGGGCTCGAAATATAGCTCCCAGGGAAGGAACCTGACCATCAATAAGGTAGTAATTCCTGGCCTTGCCCTGCAGCACATCCTTGCCATTTTGCCAGTCATATCCAACCCTTGGTGATACTGGAATTCCCTCTCGGGCATATTTGATTGCGGGGGCAAGTACTCCCTCCATACCCATCTTGCCATAATCTTCTTCTAATCGGCAAAAGGCATCTACGGCACCAGGGATGGTGATTGATTCCGGCCGGTATTCGTCCAAACAGGTTTTTCCAACCTCTCTCAAGGAATTGGGATTTGTTGCTGCCGGTGCACGACCCGACCCGTTAATCGAAATTATGTTCTGTTCATTTGGCAACTTAACCAAGGCAAAACAATCTCCACCCAATCCAGTCGATTGGGGTTCACAAAATCCCAAAAGTACTGCGCCGGCAATTGCTGCATCCACAGCATTGCCGCCATCTTCAAGAATGCGTATTGCTGTTCTTGCCGCCAGGGGGTGGGATGTTGCACACATGCCATTGGCAGCAAATACCGGAGATCGACCCGGACTCTGAAAATCTCTCATCTTGTTCTATTCCCAAAATTTCTATGCTGGAACTGGTTTTATTCTCAATGATACAAACCAAGAAAGCAAGGCCGTGGCACTAGCCGTGAACATGCAAAGGGTGATACCACCCAGCTGGTAACTCAACCCCGAAAGAAATGTACCTATCACCCGCCCTCCGGAATTGGCCATATAATAATAACCGACATCAAGGGTTACCCTAGAGGACTGCGCAAATGCCAAAATCAGAAAAGAGTGTATCGATGAGCTGATGGCGAAAATATATCCGATAATAAACAAACCCAATATGATGG
This sequence comes from Paracoccaceae bacterium, assembly GCA_026710155.1. GTDB lineage: Bacteria > Pseudomonadota > Alphaproteobacteria > Rhodobacterales > Rhodobacteraceae > MPNP01. Next base: position 39,577 of record JAPORQ010000028.1, on the reverse strand, counting down.
TTGCTGGAATCCAATTGAAATTCATATGTTCCAGAAAGGTTAATCCACTTAGGATAAACAGGATGGAAGGGATTCCCCTTCCCCAGTTTTTAAGGTATTGGACTAGGGTCAGGACAGGCAAATTGCCATAGTTGACGAAATTGGGTGAAAAGGTTTGAATCATGCCATAGAACACGATCCATACTCCCGTAAATAGACCAACCAGGAGGCAAGCCCTCATGTCACCTGCAATGGATCCATCCGAAATCACCTCAAACAGGTAAATTGGAAAACCGACCACAAACCAGACATCTCGTGCTCCATAAAGGAACATTCTTGCCATGGCCAGACTGTTTACATTTTGGTTCTTGGAAAATACTTCCCTCAAGCGAATACCCTTTTCACCCCCTGGAAGATTGGAAACCCTGACGATGATCACTCCGGCGGTTACAACCGCCCGAAAACCTCCAATAAGGATAAGGGAATGTGAAAAACCAATCAGGCCCAACATTACAGCACCAGAAAGAAAACCCACTCCACGGATAAAATTCTTCGAACCAGTCAATCTTGCTGCCCATTTGAACAATGCTCCTTCCTGATTGTCGGTAATTATTTTCAGGGAACTTTTGGAAGTGGTTGTGGTCAAATTCCTGGCTGCACCCGACATCCCCTGCAGGACCATGATAAAAACCAGCGAAGCGGCAATTGACCAGTCCGGTTTTATCTGGGCCAGAATGAACAGGGAAATGATCTGGATAATCAATCCAACATACAAGGTTCTGGCCATCCCGAATTTTGCCCCCATCCAGCCGGAATAAAGGTTGGTAATCATGCCGACCAGCTCATACATCAGAAAAATCATCGCCAGTTGAACAGGAGTAAAATCCAATGTATGAAAATGCAGGAGTAGAATCATTCTTGTCACACCATCGGTAAACATGAAAGCTCCGTACCCCACGGAGACGACAACATATGTTTGCAGATGCTTCAACTCAGACACTACGAGACCCCAAATGGTAATTCCAAATCATCCTTTTTTCTTTCACCGGCAGATTTTTTGAAAATCATTTATCGCAATCAATCATTCAATGTAAAGACCGATCTGATGAATTCTCAGGGCTATGGCTTTAGAAATCTTGCACGGATATTCATGTCAATAATTCACCTTTTCGGGGTAATCCAGACAAAAATGATTACCTTAGATACTCATGTTTCTAACAAAGTGGTGGCAAACCATCAATTTTCTGCTCCCTAATCAGGTTTGTGAACAACGGTTTCACCCTAATTATTTCAATTCGAAAGCCTTGGATTGAGTCTAAATTTTGAACGAATAGTGCCAAGATCAATCTTGAGTATACGAATACAAATTTTTTGGCTGAAAAATTCCGAATATGCATGTTGCGGGTAGTGTCTCAACACTTTTGAAATGATGGTTATGGTGTATTGACACGCCGTACACTCAGATATCCAATGATAACAGAAACAAAGCATCAGGATCAGTTTGTTTTCAGTTATTGAGTTCGAGTAACTACCTCTGCCGGAAATCGTTCCCCACCATTTCAATAATTTTGAGATACTAGTATTGAAAACTATTTTCATCGCCGCTGATTAGGTGAGATGGGGAGAGTGAGTTATCTGGCCTCCCTATCCTCTGAAACTTTCACTTCAATTTAAATGGTATAAAACCTCATTCGATTGTTTTCCTTTAGAACAAGGAACATTGGTAAATTCACACCTCTCATCAATCTTGTGAGAGTGAAAATAAATAGTTGCAAAATGATTTCAAATGCTCTGAATATAGAGGTATTACAAAAAATTATCTTTTGACAGTCAGATGTCGGTTTACAACTTAGCAGAATACAGAAAAAACAAGCCTGATAACCTTCAATCTTCCCTGCCAGTAGTCAGTTTCAATCGTTCTGAATTAGGAGTGATCATGTCACTATACGGTCGCATGGTTGCCTCAGGCATCTGGCGTGATTATGGCATCTCTCACCTCAAGGATGTGGCCATATTTTCGATTTTTCGTCGAACAGCCGACTTTCCCCTGTACCGGATTGAGAAACATCCGGAGTTGAAAACCAAGAATTCCCTTTACCTTGTCAAGGCAATGGATGGACAGATTTTGAAAAGGGGGAATGAACTCAAAAGGGTTGTCAGTGTTCTTGACAAACGAAACCTCAGGCTAGTCGGGTAAATCTCTTCAAACCCAGAAATCTGGCCTCCTTGGAGGCTTCAATTCTGCTCATGACCGCCTTGAGAGATTCCACCACAACGAGCATGTGATATGCCGTGGCATGGAGCATCTCAAGTTCATCAACCATGATACCAACATGCCCCTCCCAAAATACCAGATCTCCACGCCTTGGTCTTTCACTTCTGTCCAATAAAATTCCAAGATCGGTAAATTGCTGGTCGCTGTCCCTCGGACTTTCCATCCCCACATGAGTGAGGGCGTTGCTTACCAATCCCGAACAGTCAATTCCCAATGGGGAATTACCTCCCCAGAGATAGGGGACATCAAGATACCTTTCTGCGATTGAGACAAAATCACCTTCCCAATCCCCTATTTTGCGAAGATGCTTGACTGGGACAAATTGATTGGAGGCAAGTTTTGCAAATCTTCCTTCAGTACCTGCAATCCCCAATCTTGTACCGTGCGGCAACCATTTGAGGAATGTTGATTTCATATCTCCCTGCCGGTACATTCCGGTACCCAGGGTACAGATATAATGGGTTTTGTCAGTGGCTGGAGTAAGGTTATCGGCGAGGGTATAGCCAACATAGCCGTCCTTGACAACCTGCCCAAAGCACCAATCCTCGACCTGTTCCAATACCCTGAAATCATTGCCATACAAAAGCTCGCAAGTAAGCATTCCATTTGGTTGATGGTAAATTCCGGAGACGGGTTTAAATCCCTGATACCGGTCTCCCTTCACAAATTTCTTGGCCTTAACCGATCCCTTCAATTCCAGTGCGGCCACATTTTCGTTGGCGGCAAATAATCGGGGATCTTCAATGTTTTTTGTTGGCTTGGGCATTTTATTATTTTACCCGCAATGAGTTTTTGATTTAACCTTTTTTCAAAATCCGTCGGCCCAGTAATTCGGCTATTTGTATGGCATTAAGGGCAGCTCCCTTGCGAAGATTGTCTGAAACACACCAGAAATTCAATCCATGGGGTATGGTCAAGTCCTGCCTTAATCGGCTGATGAATGTTGCATATTCCCCGATGCAATCCATAGGGGTCATATATCCACCATCTTCATGCTTGTCCAAAACCATTATGCCGGGTGATTCCTTCAGGACTTCCCTTGCTTCATCAACATCAATGGGGTTTTCAAATTCAACATTCACTGCTTCCGAATGTCCGACAAAAACCGGAACTCGCACACAGGTGGCGGTTACATCAATATGAGGATCTACTATTTTTTTTGTTTCAATCACCATTTTCCATTCTTCACGCGTATAACCGTCTTCCATGAAACTGTCGATATGCGGAATGACATTGAAGGCAATACGGCAGGGGTAAACCTTGGGCTCCACGGTTTCTTCCTGCGAATACAGGGCCTTGGTTTGATCAAACAGTTCATCCATGGCCGCCTTGCCAGAACCGGAGACCGACTGGTAGGTGGAAACCACAACCCGATTTATGGTTGCCAAATCATGCAGTGGTTTCAGAGCCACAACCATTTGGGCAGTTGAACAATTCGGATTGGCAATGATGTTCCTGTTCGAATACTGGGTAATGGCCTCAGGATTAACTTCCGGTACGATAAGCGGGATATCCGGTTCGTAACGATAAAGGGATGAATTATCTATCACCACACAACCTGCTTGGGCAGCCAGTGGAGCATATTTCTTGGTCGCCGATGATCCGATTGCAAAAAGTGCAATATCCCAGCCCGTAAAGTCAAATTGGTCCAAATCACCAACCATCAACTCATCAGACCCGAATTCAATTGGTTCTCCTGCCGATCTGCTTGAAGCCAAGGCCTTGATTTCATCCACAGGAAATTCACGTTCTGAAAGAATGTTGAGCATTTCCCTCCCAACATTTCCCGTTGCCCCCACCACAGCTATTCTATATCCCATTTGTCTCTTTCAATTCAATAAATAAACCAATGTCCATTTGGCAACTCTTTCTACTCTTCAATTACAGGAAAATAAGGATCTCCCCACTCCTCTTCTGGATTATCCAACATAATATCAACAAAGATAGGAACCAAAGCACCCAACAAGCCAGAACCGGTTACGACCTGTTCACGATTCTTGCTGCTTTTATGAGTGGCACCACCATGAATTAACTGATTCCTGAGCAGATAAAGTCGCGAAAATATAAGGGACAGAACACGTCCTGTTTCAACCCTTTGGAAGGCTCGCAGGAAAGTATTGTTGGAGGTATTGAATTTTTCAGACATCTCCTGTTCTGAAATCAATCCAGCATTGTAGTCCCAGAATGGTTTGTAAATATACTTGTTGACCATGAGGTTTCTGACCTTGTCGGAAAATTCATCCCAGATTGTTCCATAGATCTTTTCATCCCTGTCGAGGGCATTCAACTTGTTGAAAAATTCCATGTGGAGATCCCTGTCCGAATGGAGATGGGCTTCAAAACCTGCTTGCTTGGCGTAGGAGGCATTAAATGCAATCCAATAGCAAATGAACTTCAAATCTTCATCATCATCAAGGGTTTGAGCTCGGGCAATCCAGCTGATTGACCTATGAATACGGAGTTGGAAATCCGTGGACAGGTTCGTTTCAAAGTTTTGCTTCTTGGCCCTGAGGACCTCATAACTAATGGTCATTTTCTTTAATTCGAAAACGGAAACTCTGAATTAGGAAAGGAATATATGTTTTTCAGAAGGGTAAAAAATAACCGAGATTAGTCAACCTTTGGAACATTTGACATATCTTTTATCTAGACAACTTCAGAACCAACAAGGGATAGCAACATTTCTGTCAAACCTAATCCGACAAACCCAGAAACACATCCACGAGCAAACCCCAAAATAGTGGAAAATTTACCGATAGGGTACCTGCAATCAGAAAGGTTATCCCTGGTCCAACCACCCTTGAACCTTGTGTACCAATCTGATTGAAAAGCAACAAGCTTCGAACAATGGCAATAAATCCCAAAAACTGGATGATCATGACAACAAGTTCGATCAATTCACCGACATTTCCAGTGTTTAGTTGATAGATAAAGTCATTGTCATATTGAAATATCGAGCTTGGGCTTATTTGACCACTGATGCCAAACAGGCTTTCGCTCAAAAGAGATATTGCACTTGGAAGGGCAAGCAACAGCAAGCCAATTACGAAACCTGCAAGCGGACTAAGCCAAGAACTGAATTGTGGACCCAATTCCGATCTTCTGGCAGCATTGCGCAAGCTTTGAACGACAAGAATGAGGCCAACAACATAGAATATCCCCCTCAACAAGCTTTCGAATGACTTAATAATTCCGATCAGTTCAAACACCGATTCAAATCCGGTCAATTAAGGTACAAAATGCCATTTTCCATCACGATCATACGACCTTTTTCATCCTCCCTTATGTTAAGAACCAACCCAAAACCTGGAATTTCTTCACCGAGTGTTACACCCTTCATGTGCTCATAACCCAAGTCCCTTTCGGATAAGGAACGAATAGTCAGATTCTCATTGGAGGCAAATTTCAGCAAGGGAAAGGCTTGTATCCCATTTTGTTTTGAGCTGCCTTTGCCATCGAAACCTTTCCTTAAATTCCTCATGAATGAAACATTCATGTCCTGATTATCCACCATATCCTTTCGGTTTGAATCCAAAATCATTGTACCATCCCCTTTACTAGTGGAACGCTCACCCGGGAAACCGGCAATTCTGAACTTATCAGCCATGTTTATCCCAACATGTGGTATCGGTAAAGGCTGGAGTGACCTTACGGATAAATCCTTTTCGGAATTCGTATCTTGGGCACCTGATACCGGACTTGCTTCCTTCAATACACTCAAAATGTCTCTGGTTGTAGTGTTCAGGGCTTCAATTTGCACGATGATTGATTGTAATCCTGCCTCTATTTCACCACCTTCAGGACCGGGAGACAGGTTTTCTGTCATGGGCCGGTCCGTGTCAACATCACCAATGGACTCACCAAACTGCCAAAGGCTTGGCAAGGAAATATCCTCTTCCATACCAATTCTGACGTCCAAGGATTGATTTTTGCCTGCTTCATCAACCAACCCTCTCGTCTTGGCAATCTCATTCTTCATCAAGGGCATCTCCAGATGCGCTTTTTCTTGTTGAAAAACACCTTCGGGCTGCGACAATTCCAACTCAACCGAATCCAACTCCGTAATGCCTGAAATGTCTTTTGAAATATCCTGCTCTGTTGAAGATAACTTCTTGTATCTGGCCAGATTTGTCCGGATTTCGGATATCTCCTCAAAACTGGTTTTGGCCAGATTCTTCCAGAAAGCGAGTTCCCCACGCGAGATTTCCAGATCAGACTTGCCTTCTACAGAATCTTGAAAAGGGTTTTCATTTGCAATCGTTGAAGCCCTGGCCTCCGTTATCATGCCGGTTTGAGTTCCGGAATTCAGGTCAACTACATCAACCGCTATTGTTTCACTCATGTCAGGGGCATCAATGTGGTTTAACATTCGATCCTCCTCGGTCGCAATGGAAAAATATTGCAAGATTTTTTGTGGGGCTTTGGCTGTGAAGACAAAATGATTGGACAACAAAAACACGATCAGGATGATCAGCGCAAGCATTATCTTGATCATCCAGGTTTTTCCGACAAGGGAAAAGCCAGTGGGTTTGCACCATCTCAATTCTGACCGTGACCTGCCAGACATGGTTGCTCCTGTCCTCTCTTCCTTGCAATCTTCTTCTTGCAAGGATGAAGATGATTGTTTGCCGTTTTTGTTTTCGGGATTTTCTTCAGGAAGGATTTCCTGCATCAATTCATCAAGGACCTGATTCCTTTTCTGCTTTTGTTCTTGCGATGTGAATTGCTCGGCAGAATTTTCAAAAACCTCATCCACATATTCATCCATTTCCATCGAATTCCACTCATTCAAAACCAGATTCTCCTGTGGCTTCCTTGAAATCGATGTATTTTTCGCACGGGGAGATGTCTTTCTTGTTGTTTTGGTGGTTCCGTTTTTTGGCTTGGTGGTTTTCCTGACCGTTCCCTTTGGTTTACCTGAACTTGCATTGATCTTTTTGGTACCGGAAGTTTCAGGATTTCGTGCAATGCTTTCCGAAATATTGTCTCCAAGACTTAACGTTCCCTCGATTGCTTTCTTGGATTGCCTTCGGGTACCGGTTTTTTTCGTTATTGCTTCATTCATATCTTTGGCATTTGTTTTTTTCATTGCTGCTTGGTCCTCTATTCGGGTAAAGTTAAATCAGGTTGTTCGTTGAACTGGTAAACAGGATGCCGACAGGATGGCCACTTTTGATGGTGATGAGCGGTCCCCTTGGACGCTGGTTGGCAATATCCGTTGAAATGGCATTGATGCTTTTCGACAGCCCGGCATAACCGGCCTGTTCCAGTGTTGAAGGTTCTTCAATCACCACCTGTGAATTTCCAATGACACCAATGGTTGAACGGGGTTGGGCAAGATTTTCTGCCAGACCGGAAATGAAGGAAGATGCAAAAACCGGCCCATATCTTTGCAAGAGTCTTGGCTCAACCTTGCTGGCAATCAGGGATTGACCCTCAATTCCGTCTATGGCCAGGGCCTTGATCGAAAATTCCCGGCCTTCCAAATTTACCAACTTGTCAAAGGATATCAATATACCCCTGCTTCCCGGTGGAATGTCAAATTGACCGATCAACCTCCAACCACTGTATGTACCATTGGTGATTTCCACCAAAACAGGTCCGGGAAAATCCGAGGTTACCTCCGCCATGAATTCACCATAAAGGATGCTTCCGGCAGAAATCACTTGTATCGTGCCAGCCTTGATGCCATCACCATCCAAATCTGGAGATACCCTTTCTGGGCTGTTGCCATAAACGACTGCTGGTGATGCTCGAACAGTCTGATCGGTAAAGAATCCCGTTTTTGGAGTTTGAACGATCAGGGAATTGGCAATGGCATTCATCTGATTGAGTACAGCCAGCCCATATTTGGATTGTTGTGGCGCTGCTTCTTTTTCCCCAACTGAATTCTTATGCGAATGACCTTCATCAATACTGTTTTGTGAAAAGTTCGAATTGTACCACTGACTTGTGGCTGAAAAACTGGTTTGAGTATCCAACCCCTCTCCGGTATTGGTTGGTGGAAGTGAGGTTTCCCTATTCAGGGAATAGTTTAATCCGGCAAGCAGATCCTCCGAAACATCACCTTTGTCATTGATTTCGGGATTATCCTGAAACCGGTATTCCCCGCCCATTTCCGATTCGGAATTCATGTTTTGGAAAGGTGGTATTTCCTGATCACCATGAGACCATGGTTGAGTAACTGAAATCGTTTCGGTCTCAATGGTCTCGGTTAACACTTCCGGTATTAGAATATATGATTCACTGGTATTTTCCACCAAGGCCAGATTTTTCTGATTGGCAAGTTTGACCGTTTCCTGATACTGGTTGGAATTTCTCTGGGTATCGCCACCAGGTGTTGTAATCATGTTGGGGATTCTGGCCAAATGGGATATTTCCTCCTTTGTAACCTGAATGCTCAGGTATAAGCCAACCACCATGCCCACCAGAATAACGGCCAATCCCAGTGATTTACGAAATCGGGGTTTGCGGGAATGGATTATTTTGCCACCATTGACCTTTTGACTGGTTTTGTTCTTGGTCTTGGCAAGTAAGGATGAACGGACAAGATCCTTTGCATAAGCCATGATGCGGGAACTGATAAATCGGGATATCATTGATTCAGTATCCTTTCAATGATGGCTGCAAGGTAATTCATTGTTCGCTTTTCCCTAGGTGACCAAGAGCGATCTTGACTACCCTGTCCCCTACGGAAAAAAGGAGAATGGAGGTGTAGGGCAATTGGTAGGAAACAACGCCATCAGGACCCGTTAATGATCCAAGCCAGGGAGGTGAAAGGAGCACATGCCTTGAACGAATGAACAGTTCTTCACCCTTGATCCATCCTGTTGCATTTATTCCATCAAGTTCAACCCTGCTGGCCTCTTCCTCGGAGAAGGAACCTGCCAATGCCTTCAGCAAATCCTGATTTCCGGGTATCGGAAAATGATCAGCAGGATCAGGATTTGATATTCTGACCTCCGGTCCCGGTCTGGTGATTTGAAAATTAACCTGGTAGTGAACCGTTTCGGAAGATATTTCAACCTTTAATACCAATGGTGTTGCCTCTCCCTTGAGAGCAATGACCAGATTGGTTTGACCAACCCTTGCCAAGGGAGAAATTGTCAGCGAATTGGATTGATCTCCCAGTTGAAGTATCTCAAAATTGGTGCCATCACCCACGACAAACTGATTGACCGGCCAGGGAGTTCCGGTCGCATCAAAAAATCCCACGGCCGAAGCTATGCCAGGTGTTACCCGAACAACCGGAGGCTCTCTCCCTGGTTCAAGCGAAACCAGTTGAAAATCTATCAGCGGATTGGGTTCCGGTCTCTTTGAAACGGTAAATTCATTCTCATAATAGGTTCCAAGGAATTTATCCACCATTTCAGGTGTCATGGGAAAGATATTTTCGAGAGCATCATAAAATTCCGACATTTTTTCCTCGGAAACCTTATTAAGTGCCATGGAACCATCTTCCTGACCTTGTATCAATTCCTGGGCATAAACGGCATCTGTTGGCAAACCCGGAAGGAGTAGAAAAGGCAAGATATGGAGAAACCTGATGGCCATCACCCTATAATCCCTTGCCTGGCTTCACAACAATCCTTGAAACACCTACTGCATCTGGCGCTTCCCATGTTGGCAAGCGCTTTACCACCAATTCGGCCAGAAGTGAATCCCGACTGATCTCACTGGCTGATTCATAGGTTATGACCAATGGTATTTGGACTTCCCATGTGTAGTTTTTTCCTTGGGACAAACCTGAGCTGGTAATCACTGCCCCACTGGCAACAACCGTTGAGACAAGGCGATGGTCACGAATGTAACTCAACATTCCCGAAGTCTCCATGGCATCAAGGAAGTTGTTCCAGCCATCCGGCTTTTCAAAATATCTGGATGCGCTGACCATGTCATTTCGCCAGTTGGCAAAGTCTAAGGTCATGGCATGTGTTACTGCCTCGACCGCAAAATTGGTAACCTGCCCATCTGTCAGGAACGGTGTTGACAAGGGGACCAGTGGCAAGACACCACCATCGACCCTTGTGGCAAAGTAAACCGGTTCAGGCTTGTGGTAGAGAACCACGAGGAAAGATACCAGAAGCAAAGCAGTTAGAATAACCATGAAGAGAAGGGTTCTGGACATTCTTTCATGGCTTTTCATCCATGTCTCATACCGACGCTGTACATGTTCCACCTCACCGTAATTTCCACCGGTCTTCATGGCAGGTATTCCTTGACTTCCGTTTGGGAATTGAATTTATCTACCTGTCGAAGGTCCAGGTCAATGTTACCTCACCGGAACTTGCATTGGTGGTGCAAAAACTTTCTGCCGAAACGGATGTTATGCCGTCATCATCAGTTGCCGTTCCATCTGTCACTGAAGCAATACCACTGCCAATCGTCCCGTTGCCTGATTTATCAAAGGGTATTATTCTGGTACAAACCCCTACAGGAACATCGGCCACTGCGATGGTAAATTGTCTTGTGGCGCCGGTAACGGTGATGCTACCTCCAAATCCGTGGACCAAGGCATCCATGGTTCCATCATTATCTGAATCCTCCAATATGTTTGAAGGTGCTGCATTGGAAGCAATCAGCAGGTTATTTATCCCAGTTGTTCCAAAGGTTGCCTGAGTTTGAAAAAGGGCTCTCACTTGGGTTTGCAAGGAGGCCATCGTTCGCACCATTTCATTGGTCTTGGCAGAAATCGAAGCCTGCTGAAAGAACACTATCCCACCGATTATCGTACCCAATGCCAATACCGTGAAAAGGGCTGCCTCAATCAAGGTGGCACCTTTTTCGCCCTGCTTTTTTTCGAGGGCTGTAAATCCAAATCCTTTTACCATCATCACAATTAACCTCCTAGGAAAATTTCATGTTTGCCTAGGATCAACAATTCGACATTATGGTGAAACTCCCAACTCTTTTTTGTGGGTTGGCAAATTTCGTTGTGGATAACTTTCCGAGTGTGGAATTTGATCAGCTTATGCTTTTGGAACAAAATTCTATTTAGCAAATGGAAATGACTCATTATTTTTTGGGGAAGAGGCAGTTTTCAGAAAGAACACATATCGCATGGTATACAGATAGGAGAAATCGAATGAAATTTGGAATACCCCTCCCCATAGATTGACAACCCTCCTGTTGCTGGTGGCGATGGGGATGGCCGCGCCGGGGTGGGCGCAAGATTGGTGCCTGAACCAGTGGAGGCAATCCTGCCTCAGTGAAGGGTGGGGATATGGGCAAGAAATCATCTGCAGTGCTTCGGGAAATCTTGATTGCAGTTGTTACACCCTTAACGGAACCACTCGTATGACTAACACCCAACTGGGCACGCAAAAAGGATGGGTTTCGCCAAATAATTATCGGAATTCATGGAAGTGTTATCCAGCGTATTTTCACAATGGGAGGGTTTGCATTCAGGCCCGATGCAGCCACCGCGATTGGGGCTATCACCACCATGTCGATCCGGTACCCCCAACCCGCAGGATAGTCCCCTGTGTCGATGCGAACCACACCTACTGCACCGGATCATTTCCGCAGCCACATCCGTAAGGCGTGAACCATTGCCAAACACACCGGGGCGGCTTTCAGACCGCCCTGTCCTGTCAAACAGGACCGTCAACTGCTGACCGGAGCACATTGATTTCTACCCCGGGGGTTGTTGGGATCAGCGATGCCGGCCGCCCAGACTCTTGGATCGCCAAAGCACCCGGTGCCATATCCCCCGTATGGATTGCTGGGTTTTCATATGCAAGCAAAATTTGATTTGGCATTTTCTTGGATCAGGATGCGAATGATGTCAAGCTGGACAACAAGTTCCTGGAAAAGCATGTATCGCCATTCCGATCTCGATAGGGAAACAATGAAATTCTCGATAGGAATCCAATACCAGTCGGCTGGTCAAGACACGATCGACTTTTTCATTCAGTTTCCACAGCGCATCCGGTTCATTTTCGACGTCAAAAAAATGATTTTTGACTCTCTTGCTTGCTCATTTTGGCAAAATTCACCGCTTTTTGACCGCTTGTGACACTTTTTTTGAAACATAAACAGACTTCCCCCAACCGATTACTCCTATAACGAAACGCCGCAAAACGAACCAGACCAAACCAGCCGGCACGCAGGGTGAGGTGGCCTGCACGGCCTTTCCCCGTTTTTTCCTTGACTTGCACGGATTCCCGTGCTATGTGACCGTAATGGAAAGGCATCCGCAAACATACATTAGGAGAACCGACTCATGAAACGACTGTTGAATACCCCCCCCCACTTTTAGCCTGATCGCCGCCCTGCTGGCCATGGCGTTCGCCGGACCGGTCTGGGCACAGACCATCACCGCCCCGGGGCTGGTCGGCCCGCCCGCTTGTAATGGGCCGGGAGAGGTTACCGATATTGATTTGGGAGATATATCGGTTCCAAGCAACACCATGAGTGTGTCTTTTAACAGAGTCGAAATCATAAACCTGTACAGTACATTGAGATCACGGGTAGGTGATGGTGGTCCGACCTCATTTCCAATTGTTGTTAAGGTCTACAATACTCGGACAGATTCACAGGTGGGCAGTACCGTGACTTTGGCCGCCATAAATTCAGGCTTTACGGCTTTAGTAAGTGGATCTAACCAGCTCGCTAATGGTTTAGCTAGAAATACGCCTCATTCTGTTGTGGTCTACACGACGGCATCGGGCTTTGGCGAGTCGAGGCCCTTGCTGAGGCGCTGCTTCATGACGGGTGGCACCTACACGCCGTCGAACGAGAGCGGGCAGCCCGGTTTCAACAGCCAGCTTTCAAGCGGCTGCTTCTCGATCAGCCCCCGGACCTTCCAGGACATTCGCAACTGCCTGTGCGGACGGTCGCGCATCTGGACCAACGACGCGCAAAACACCGCCCAACGGAGGACCTTGGGCTGCGCCAACGCCAACTGACGGGCCGGCCGGCCGATTGCGGTGTCCACACATCCCTTCTCCGGCCCGGTCACATGGTATTCGTCAACCGTAGTGGTTATCTTTCAGGCTTCTCCATGAAGTCATTTTTAATTGCAACCTCAGAATATAAACCCTGCCAACGGGATTGGCAAGAAAAATCCTACCACTTGGGTTTGGTATGGAGGGAACCCCATTGATTTCTTACCTTTTGTTTTTTTGCTGATTAAATTTAATCTAATGCAGTCTCAATCCATTAGAAACACTATAAATCGTTATAAATCTGTGTTACAAGTTTGATTTTATTGGCTATCTCTGTATCAATACCAAGTTCTTCTTTCAAGAGATTCAGAAACCCAAACTCGTCAAATTTGAATTGCTGATCAGAGAATGTAACCACAGACGCCAATAGATATGCGAGTTTATGGAGTTCCGGAACGAGTGCTTTCAATACTAGTCGAAAATAAACGCTATATCCATTTTCAACCTTGATTGTACCGGTAATCAACTCCTTCAGGGCAGGAATTCTCTTTTCATCATATCCAGAAAAGACCGGTAGATGTCTCACAAAAAAGTAAATGTAGTCAGATTCCCTCCGGGCTTCCGAACTGTCGGATAGCATGGCTCCAAGCATAATTCCAACAAGTGAATCCTGGGCGGTAAGATGGGTTAATTCGATTTTTTCTTCAGACATTAATATTCTTTCCCGGTTAACAAATTTGCAAAAATCAATCTGTAAGGTTTTCGTCCAGACCTTCAACCTCAAGATAGTCCTTTTTGGTTAGCTGAACCAAACCCTTGAAGGGAAGTACATCCAGTACCTCGTTATCAATCTCGTTGATGGTTGCGACCATGGCATCATATAATTCATTAACCAAATGCTTCTGGGCTGTAATAATAGGAAGTCCTAGAGTAGGCACAGTTGTATCAATTATTCTTAATTTCTTGCTGAATGAGGCAAATCTTTCGATCAGTTTCCAGGTAAATACATCTATGGCGGTTAGTGTAGCCTTTCCATCTGCAACCGCTTGAGCTGAATGCCAATGGCCACCAGTTTCAAAATACCCCGTAAACTCAATATCCCTGGCTTTGGCATACAAATTCGGTGCTACCCATCCCGATTGGGAATATTTGTCATTAAAGGCCAATACCTCTCCATTCCTGGCAAGTGATTCCTTATCTTTCCCTACCACCATGAAGCTACAGTAGTATCCTGGTTGGATTGTATCGATTTTAATATCGGGAGTCCCAACCAGATGTACCTTATCGCTTAAAAACAATCGGTATGGATAACCGCAGGTTTGGGAAATCAACAAATTCCTGTTGGTCCAGATTTCCATGATGTCTTTGGAACGGGTAAGTCCCTTGGGGGAATTTATCCCCAACCTATTGAGCTTGTCGCCGAGGACCTCCCAGAATTTATCATTTGCATCCTTGGTCTCAGGATATTCATACATGGGAAAACTGGCCTCAAAAATGCTCATGATTCAATGTAATTCATTAGGACAATTATCAGCAAACCGTTCAATAAGATGAAGTGATCTGGGACTGTATATCATACATTGCGCCAACAACAGCAAGCATGGTACTGAAAACGGTTATAAATGAAACACTCCTGATCACAATGATATTACGGTTAAGAATTTCCCTTCTCTCTTCCAGCATGTTTTCAGAAATCACCAATAATTGTTTTGGGAAATCCGGAGCCTGACAAAATATCCTCAATGACAAATTGACTGTTTCATCAGGCCATGAACCACCGGTTTTTGACAGGGCCTCACCCAAATTGTCACCATCCATCATATGGTACCTTACCATTTCCAGACGATCCCTCAAATAGGGATTGGCGTTTGGAATGATTTTACCGATTGCCTCCATGGCTGAAAGCCCACTGGACATTAAACATCCCATTGATTGCAGAAAAATTGCCCCGGTCCAACTTCTGTAAGTCGAATAGATGGGAAGTTGGTCAGCATGATATCTCAAACCAGATGACCAACGGGGAAAGGAAATAATGGTGATCAGGGGAACGATCATTGCCAGACAAATCGTCACAGGCAAAATCAAGGCAAGAAAACTTCCTGTTGAAAAAACCCAATAGGCCAGGCCCTGCCAATTGTCCATGGGAAACAATCGGCTCAATTCGGGTGCAATGCCACTGCTGAAATACACCAAGACTCCATAGGCCATCGTGACAAGTAAAACTGGATAACCCAACAATCCTGCCAGGGAATTGTTTTGCTTCCTGTTGGTCTCAAGTGTCTTGCAAAATCTGGCAAGATATGTGGCAAACTCATCACTGTCCTCAATGGTGTCCAGAATCATGTAGTCGTCATGTGATACCCATTGCCTGGCGGCCTCACCAAAACTGAGGCCATTCTTTAATTTTAACCGTATGTCAGTATAGATCCTCGCCAGGGTGGATTTCGTATCCTTGCCATCGTTGGTTCTCAGGCGCCATATAACCTCAAGTGCTTCACCACGGGAATAACCTGCATTCAGAAGGGCTATCAACTCATGGTAGAATTTCATCCTCAGCTTGAAACTGAATTGCATCCTGAGGAATCTCAATTCCAGGGTTTGAAACAAAGATGCAAAGGGTATTTCGATCATTCAGTATTTTCTCCACTCTCTGGCCAAAATGGATGCATGGTAGGGATATTCCAACTTGTAGGATTGCAATAGATCAATTTCCTCCTCTATCTCGTTTATGTCACAAATTCCCTTACCAACCTTAATCAGGGCATTGTGCAATATGGGTTTACCACCACATCCACCCTTTTCCACAGGTGTTAGCCAATATTCTCTCATTCGGACACGGTTGTTATTGGCATAATGTTGAAGTAGGTTCAAATCCGGCAGGATCGTTTCTGCAACCACGGTTCGCCCAATCAATCCATGAAGACATGAACCGCAACCAGAACCCCGGATAAATATTTTACTGGGATGGCTGTCAAGGAGATCGGTTATTTCCTTCAGCAGGAAATCCGTAATCCGGCCCTCGTCACGAGCCTGTGAAAGCCCTATTTTGCAATTGGGACACAATACACCAAGCAACCTTTGAAAAATCAGCCCCCTGACTACGGAAGGTTCCGTCAGTTTCCAGTGCTCAATGCCCAAGTCACTCAAGCGATCCAAAATCCCCAATGCTGAACCGGCATGGACAGTTGTCCATAGGGCATGCCCTGTCAATGCCAGTTCGATGGCATATCCTGCCAATTCCCGATCCCTCAATTCGCCAAGGACCACAACATTGGGATCAGATCGCAAGGTTGCCTTTATGGCTTCAATGAATGCTTCACTGCGTGTTTGATGTGGCTTGGGGTAAACACCTACATGGATTGCACCGTTGATATCCAACTCAACAGGTTCCTCAATGGAATAGATTGATATCTCATGGTTCTTTTCCCCAACCATGGTATTGAGTATTCGCTGCAGGGTTGTCGTTTTGCCGGAAGATACCTTGCCAGCCAATAGATAAAGTCCACTTGTGCGTTTCCTCATCAATGCAATGTCGGATACTTGTCTGGCCAGGAATCCCAATTCATTAAGATCATGATCTCCCCTTGCATTGGAGTATTTTATGCGCATGACCAGGCATGCACAATGACCGGTTGTGGGTGAATACTGCAATCTTACCAGATCCACTCCAGGGGGCAGCAATCCCGAAGCCCTGGTCAGGGCACCCTTGAGAAAGCTGGTTGGGCCTGTTTCAGAACCCTGATCTGTAGCTACGGCAAAGGCTGCATTGATGATGGCCTTGCCTTCCTCGGTCGAATGAATGCTGAGACGTTGCAATCGACCATGAATTCTGACCTTGATTTCACTGAAGGATGGAAACACGTAGAAATGAATGTCAGAGGCATTCATTCGTGCTGCATCGGCAATGATCCGTCGCAATTCCCTTTGCCTTTCAATGCCGCAGAGTTTGCTGGCGGTTTCGTTGTTGTTCCGGGAATTCCTTTCATAGATTGCAAGGATTGATTTGCTGTCCGCCTCCATGATTTCATGAATTGCAATTTCAGCTCTTCCGGCCCTATCAAGTATTGCCTTTACCTCTGAAGACCATCTGCTTTCCGGCGTCACCACAACATAACCATTCTGGAAAACGGCAATCCTTGATCTTTCGCTTTTGGAAACCTCCAATCCGCCTCCATCGCCAGAGATCAATATTCCACTTGTTATTTCACTTGGCAATCCCTCCGAAGAAAGGAATGATTGCTTGGAACCTGTCTTGGTCTTGTTGGAAAAATCGTCTGTCAATTGTTTACTTGATTCTTAAAATCACTGTTTGGCCGAACTTGTTCAATTCCACGAACTCCTGGGTGATTTGGATTATCTCCCCGCCTGAGGGAAGTTTTTCCCCCTCTTTCAGACTGACTATGCCATCATCCGAGGAGAAAATGGCCTGTAGGTTTCCTTTGCCTCCCATGATTTCCCTCAATTGGTACTCGGCTACCGGTTTCGTTTCACTTGCCATGGTTTGTTGGTCATCTTCGAACTCCACAATCTCAGTTTGTGGATTCAGGGCATTGTCGATTTTCTGTCCGGCTGCAATGACCTTCATTTCGAGGTCGAATAAATCTGCCCGGTCACGGAGGTCGGCAATTGCCATTTCCGAGGTGATTCTTTTCCCGGCGGGTGTGTCACCAAAGTTCTTGAATTTGCCGGGTGAAATTTCGATAGGTATGTCCGAACCAAGTATCTCCATCAACTCGATAATGAGTTGAGCCTGTTTGAGTTGTTGCTCCATGAGATATATGCTTTCGGAAATTTCGGCATGTCTCGTCAACAATCCCGTTGCAATGATTGCCTTTTCCTGTTCCCTGGTTATTGGATCTTCACTGAAATGATCAACTTCTGCTTTATCAGTTTTACCCAAAATGCCCGAACCCTTGGCTTTCACATTAAGAATTGGGGTTGCAATATGGGTTGGGGCATCAGCCTCCAATACATCTTCCTCAGAACCCGGGACTCTTTCCTCTTCAATTGATGATGATATTTCTTTACCATCACAATCACCTTCGGGACAGCCACTGGCTGACTTGCTGTTTTCGTTGGCCGGCCATTGCTCTATTTGTTCCTTGATCCGGCCTTTGTCTTCCCGATCCTGGCCATTCCGTAAATTACCCTGGAAATAGTCTGGCCATTTTGGCATTTCGGGTACTTCCATGGCCGAAATATATCCAACCAGGGATATCAGGCTCACACTCAAAAACAGGGCGATCAATATTTTGGAGGTCAAGGGAGAATAGTGGTTTGCCTTTTGCTTCATGTTTCTGCTTCAGTCCTTATGTTTCTGATGTCCGCGGCATCTCGATATGATGAAAAATCCTTGCCGTAAGCAACCAAAGGTTGTTTGAAGGTTTGTAGACAAGCGTCTCCGGCACAATACCTGGTACATCACCAAGCAAATTAGCATATTCCCTTATGGCATATCTGGTTTTGATGCTGAAATCATGTCTGCTGCTGATGGTCGTGGGTGGGGCAGTATTCTGGACCGAAGCCCTGGGACCGCGGTGGTTCAAGTGGATATCTGCATGAAGGGTCTGAAACCTTTCCCTTAAAATTCTATCCACCTTCCCGGCTTGCCAGAGATGTTCATCCTCTCTTGATGGGGAATCCGGAATGGATCTTTCCTTTTGGATGTTGGCACATTCTCCATTACAACCAATGGCAATATCATTACCTGTATAATGGAAGGCGAATTGTCGCAAAAAGCCTGTTGAACCCGCAGGGTTCCTCTTCATGGAGGCTGAAACCAAATATCTGGATGAATTTTGTGAGCAGGTCAAGGTATCGATTTTCCACCCCGGGGACAGGAAGAAAAGCTCCTCCATCATTTCCATGCAGATATGGGTGAATTCACCTATTCTGCTTTTGCCTACCCAGGGCTTTTCAACCTGTGGCCGGTAATGGGGGTCTTCTGAATCAGGCCGTTGAACATTCCTGCTTTCAATTGTTTCAAGCAAGTGGCTTCCTGCAAGAATGACCAACGCAATGAGTGCAAGCACAAGGGGAATGGCAACCAGCCACCCCTTGGTTTGATTTATTGGTTTCAAGCCCAAATGCTGGTTTAAGGTCAGGGCATCCACCAATCGAAAATCCTCGGTCTCTTTGATGTTCCAATCAGCAGGTGCAAATTTTCTTTCCCAATCAGGTGCATTGATAAGTGTCGCATATTCATCCTGGGCCGCTTTTGAGGAATCGAACACCTTGTCCTGGTAAATGGCTCCATACCTTTTGGCCACGATCCACCAATGATCGGATTCTTCAGTCAGTTTGAACGCAGCGAGCCAACTGTCTTCCGATATGTTCTGATCAAAAAGATTAGCCCCAGCGAGCATGTTGGATGAGTAACCTTCCCTGGAACTGGCAAACCCAACCTGCTTGCTGTTGGCTGCCATCCGGAAGAGATCAAGATTATGACGATTGCCACTGGCAAGTTTGGCCTGCTGCTTCAAGGAAAGATCATTCCGAAGTGGTTGCCACAGCAAACCGACCGCCACTGCAAACTTGTTGATATGAAGCACGGCAGGTGGCTGGAAAATTACTGCAGGGTGGTTTCCAACATGGTTTTTGTCGATGAATGTAATGGTGTTCATCCGGTCTTTCTTTTAAGCAATCTGGGGCGTATGAGAATGACCGTTGCTATTTTCTGGGATTCAGTCCTGGCCTGATTGCTGAAAAAGCTTCCTTTCTTGTGGTTGGAGGTCAGGCTTTCCCTTTCAAATCCAGCCAGAACAAGGGTTTCCCCATTGCCAAGGATGGCTTGCTGTTCGAATTCCGTGGTGGCAACATTTGGCAACTGGATGGTTTGATCGTTGGACGTAAACTCCTTGAGGTCATTCAAGTCGGAAATCCTTATGTTGTAATGAAGCAGTATTTCCAGGTTGTTCAGGACACGGGGCAAGAGGGTCATTTCAAAACCGGTGGCAAGTTTGCCGGGCGTAATCCTTGTTAGATTGATCCCATTTTCATCAGCCACCGATTCCACGGTTTCGGCAAAGGCAATCTCCCGTATTACCTGAATTGGAACCATACGATTATTGGAGGTTGTTGCCCCTGTCCGGGTTTCCACAATGACCTTGCCCCGCTTGTTTAGAAGGGAAAGGAAGGAATCAATACTGAAATCACCGCTCAGGAGGCCGACATTAGCCAAGGTTGTGGCTCCCGTCATGGAACCGGTTTCCACCAATTCGAAACCATTTCCGGAAGACGCGTCACCAGCTATGGTAAAGGCAATTCCAAAGCCTTCGGCTTCCTCTTGGCTAAGTGTCAGAACACTGACATCTATGGCAATTTGCTGTCCAAGTTCGGAATTGATTTGCTTTATGTATTTGCCTACTCGACCATGTGTTCCGGGACGGGCATTGAGCAAGAGAGTTCCTGTACCGGCTTCGACCACCAATTCCTCATCGTCATGAATTAAATTCTTGAGTGAGGACTGGATTTCGGTGAGCAAATCCAGATTCAAATTAGTCGTTGTGGCACCAATGGTCGATTGGGAAGAGGTTGTAGTCGGCAATAATTCCAGCGAATAGCTTTTGAGGACAAACTGATACAAGTTTATGTTTCCGTCCTCATAGACCCATTCAAGATCATAGTGAGCACTGATACGGTCAAGTACCTTGGGCAATGATCCCTTGAATTCGGGCT
This sequence comes from Paracoccaceae bacterium, assembly GCA_026710155.1. GTDB lineage: Bacteria > Pseudomonadota > Alphaproteobacteria > Rhodobacterales > Rhodobacteraceae > MPNP01. Next base: position 18,757 of record JAPORQ010000028.1, on the reverse strand, counting down.
TGATCGAACTGTTCAATCCGTGCTCGGTCAACAATGCCTGCACCGTCGAATGCTTTTCCCCGTCATTGACCGAAAGATTTGTACCAAATCCCCTGTTGGGGGATACGGGTTGGTGATCTGATCCGACAAAAAGGTAATGTTGAATGCCGGTCTGAAAACTTAATCTGTTCAAAATGGTCGTAAGATCGGCATTGGCATTGGACTTCCAAAAAAAGGCATTATCGGCTTGCAATGCTGGTGGCAATTCCCTGGAATTATTGACTGAGGCAGGTACCAATCCAAGTTGAATACCTTCCTTATATTGCAAGCCATATGGGATAGTTGGTACTTTTTCCCTGTATTCTGCTAGTTGTTGGTATTGTTTCCGGGATTTTGTTTCCATCTCCCGTGAATCAAATTGCCTCATGCTGTCGCAACCGGACAGGAATGAAGAGGCGAATAGGCACAGCAATGGTTTTGTAAAATACTTCATGGTGTTGTTAGAGCTCACCTTGGATCAACTCACCATGTTGTGTGAAAATATCACCACAACCCTGTTTCTCCGGTACAGCATTGCTTCGATTTCAGGATTTGTTCGACTGACACTTTCCATCAGTTGATGGATGACCTGTTCAAATGAACCTGAGAGTGATACGGGCAATCTTGTGTAATACTCCCTTGGTGCTTCCCATATGAGGTTCCATCCGGCGCTTTTTGACCAGTTTCCGAGAACGATCCGTAGATTTGCTCCAGCCGGAATATTCCATTCCAATTGATCGGACGCCACTGTGTTGGCTTGCACTTCGCCGGATGTACCGGGAACCGCCATGACCAGAAGCGAGACTGTGAGCCATATTGGTAAAACCAGTAAATTACTTTTCATATTTCTTCCCATAGATGATTGATCCTTAGGGAATGAATAAGTCGGTATGGTGAAACCAGGCTTATAAAAAATTGCCATTGAGGAATTTGATTGTGGACAACTTCAACCCGTCAATTCAAGGGTTAATTGTCATCATTAACCTGCCCAGACCTTTCTGGTAGGTTCAAAAAAACTACCCCTTATGTGTCAATCTCAGTTATTGCCAATAACATGGGGACTTGTGGCTTTCGCGATATCATTGTTTTGAGGACGCGGGTGATGAGTCCAGCTGCCGGATCGGTCTGATCCCCTGCAAATGATTGCTTCCACTCCCTGTGCCCAGATCTCGTCGATTACTTTAACCGTTGGTGGACAATAACGCAATGTCAGTCCACATCGTCTCTTATCCGAATCGTTTGGAGGACTTCCATGCACCAGCATGTCGGCATGCAGTGAAATCTGACCTGCCTCAAGATTGTTGGAAACAGGCTTGCACATTTCATCGGTTATCTTGATACCTTTGTGAAAAACAGAACCTTCATCCATGGTCGTTTCCGGTATTTTCCCCTGCCTGTGGGTCCGGGGAATGAACTGCATTGCCGAATTGCGTTCGTCTGCATCATCAATCGCCAACCAGACAGTCACAGTCCTAGCCGGGCTAAGTGACCAAAAACAGGCATCCTGATGCCCAGCATACGATATCGGGGCCTATTATGTCTTCGACACAATCAAGAATTCGGTCATCAGTGGCAATATTCCAAAGTCCTGACAATCGTGCTTGATAGCAATTGATTCCATACGCACCGGCCTCTCCCATGGCTTCCATCAGGGAATCCACATTGGAGCGTATGTTTTTTTATTTCCTGTTCATCATAAATACCGAACGAGGCAACATAACCCTCACTATTGTAATGCTCAACATCTTGCAATGATAACCGATTCAGATTCTTTCCAGCCCTGCTTGGTTGAAAAGACAGATCCAATGGTAGTTTCGACACCAGTAATGAACTCTCTTGGTTTCCGATGATTGTACATCTTGCTTGGTTTCTTCGTTGCCAATAATGCAATGGCAATTTTAATGTCGAGGAAAATGGAACAATTGTAGTCTCTCAGTTTGAAATTTTATTTTAGGGGGGTGTCATTCATTTTACTAACAGGTCAAATTAAAAAATAATGGGAATTATTTACCCAGCACTCCCTTGTTTGGTTGCCCAACCCCTCCAAAAGTTGTAACCCCCGGTATTGCTTCGGCGGGTTACCCAGGAGAAAAAACCGATGCAAAACCTTCCAGTCAGGATATCCCTGTTCCTGCAGAAATCCCGGCACCTGATCCCGTGATCTTGGAAACACCGGTGGTTCGCTTCTTGATGATGTCATCGCCGAATGGGCGATCAGGGCGGGATATCGGCTGATAATCCGTGACCGGTGGAACTGGCAGGTGGATTATGACTACCGTTATGAAGGAACCCTGGAGGAAGCCATAGCCGACCTGATGTCAGGTTATTCATCAACCAACCCGTTTCCGGTTGCAACCTTTTACAACAACAGGGTCATTGTTCTAGACCTGCAGTAAATGGGACAGAATTCCCATTTCCGCTACGCCGGGCTCTGGTTGCTGGGATTTCCACTATTTTCCCTTCTTGCCGGTCTGGCAAGCCATTACCTGTGCCCCCCTTCTACCTGTTGACATGGACCGGTTTCCTACCGTGGCCGAATGGGAGGCACTTCCAGTAGCCGATCTGGCTCCCTTTGCGGGGGAATTGCCCGGATACGTGCTTGAGGGTTTCGACGACAGGTTCCCTTCGTGCCTTCCCGATGAAGACATCATCAAGGCCCACCTTTCCATCAAGCCACCAACCATTGACGGCAATTGCCGGTTGATATCCGGTCTGTGGACCGAGGGGTGGACGGGTAGAAGCATAAGTGATCCTTCCAGAGTGGTTGTCGTCGAAACCATTCCGGTTCGCTGGTCAACCGCGGCCGCCCTGACGGCCGGCCACATTCCGGAATCCTAGGCGGAAGTCTGGTTCCGGTTGACCCCATCCAATGCCGGACGGTTCCTGCCCCTCACACCTGAAAGGGCCGGAAAGAGAACCGGGCCAATAGATCACCAAAGACCTTTTCGCCGCCGTGTTTCCTGTCTTTATGCCGGCCACTGGGCCCTGGTGAAGATCCGTTACCAGCTGGCCGTTTCACCAGGGGAGAGAAAAACCGTCAGTCACCTTCTCCGGAAGTGCCGGTCAGACCATCCGGCATGATCCTGCTTGTCAACGAATTGTTTCCCATCAGGGTTTAGGGCTGGAAACGGGAATGATGTCTTCCTTGCCTGGTTGGACCCTCGTTTCCTCGTTCCGTGCTTCTGGCCGGTGGGATGGATACCCTTCGACTATTTTTCCGGTGAGGAGTGGAGCAACCAGGTCGAAACGGTCGACAGGCAGGTTGCCCGGAACAAGGAGTCCCAACTCAACCAACCGGTTGACATGTTCCTCGGCCCTTTCACCATGCCCGTGATTGGACAGTCTCAACACAATGTCCTTGCGGGGCATGTTTTTCGGGGCAGCTGCCCGGTCACGGAATCCCCCGACGATGATTTCGAGAACCCTGAGACTTTCCCCGAGCTGCTTCCGGAGAAGGGCCACGGCTTCGCTGCGGACATGTGAGGCCAGGCTGGGAATGCCATATTCCCAATTGTCCATTCCCGTATCCCAGATGAAACCGGTATGGAGCAGCTTTTCACTTGCCTCTTCCTGATCCCCTGCCTTTCCGGACCGTATCATGGCCAGACCGGGGCCGATCAAATCCCCTGAATCCGGTTTGCCGCCTTTACCGATCTGGAAGGCCATTTCGGCCACGGGAACAAGCATGCCGTAGGTGACAAGTTCCCTCATCCTGGTGGAATAGAGCTCCCAACGCCCCTTCCCGAACTCGGAACGAGCCTCCTCGACCAATCCTGGTCCGATGTGCTCCCTTCCGGATTCACTCAGGACCCTCCAGAGGGCCCTGCCCCAGAGCTGGATGAAGTAGGGATAGTTCTGGGTTTCGGCCAGCACATCCTTGAGGGCTTCCCCATCAAAGGTGATTTTCTCACCGAAGGGTTCAACCAGTGCCTGGCGGGTTGCCTCGTCGCTCAGGGCACCGATGCGCTCGACCTGAATCCTTTCGCTGAAGGTGGCATGTGAACGGCCAATGACCGATTTAAGGTCCGGTGTACCGGCTACGACCACCAGCATCGGATATTTCAACCCTATGGACTGACAAACACTGTAAAAAGCCCTGCCAACCTCGGCCGGCATGTTGTGGGCTTCATCAACTAGGACAAGTGAACCTCCTGCCTTTTTTGCAAATTCCTCGATTTCGGGCCGCAATTGCCCGTGGACGGGTTCCGTTCCGGTAGCCAATCCCACATTGGCCCCCGTTCCCCCTACATTGACACCCACCTGGACAACCCGTTGGAGCCATCCCTTCCTGACATGGCGGGCAAACTCCTGCTTGAGGGTTGTTACACTCGTGAAATCATCGGTGGTGAGGGAAAGCACACGCAAGTTCGTTTCTTCTGCTTTTCGGGCCACCCAACTCAGCAAGGCAGTCTTGCCGCAACCACGGGGCCCCATAAGGACTATTGCCGTTGAGTTGCATTCGCGATTCGTGATGCCATCGAGACGGTCAAGCAGATCCCTTTTCAGTGCATTCCGACCGGCCAAAACCGGAGGAATTACTCCATAACCTGGTTGAAAGGGATTTTTTTCCTTTTTAATAACCATTTGTCGAAATCCAACTATTTGCCTGCAAAATCAATGAAGGTGCATCCTGTTAAAATATACTCTCCCTTACGGGTTATTGCAATGGCAAACAGAACCCCTCCCCCATTGTTGCAAGAGCTTCCTGCAGTAGTCGGGTGTGATTTGGGAATCCACATTTGTTTTCAGAACAGATTAAACGGCCCACAATAAAAATTGGGACGATAAACCTGATTCTACTCTTTCCACCGCATGGGCATACACAAAAAGCCATTGAACCCAATGGCAAAACGGTTAGGTTGCAATGCTGACCAACCGATTTAATGGAGCATGGGTATGGAAAGGAAATGATTGCCAACCGAATAATCATAGCTGCCCTCGTCCTCATCCTGGCCCCTGCTGCAATGGCCCTAGGCAAGGAACCCGATGTCAGGGTCGGTATGGCCCTGGTATGTGATGAGGCAAAAATTGAAGTGAGAGCCTTTTTATTTCATCTGCAAAGCAGTTTTCCAATGCTTCATATCCCGTAGTTTAAAAATTGGATAATTTATTCAATCAATAGTCCACCATGTTTTCAAAGGAAACTATATACAATGTTGTACAATTTTGAATTCGTAAGTTTCATTGTAGCGATTGGCGATTTACGAATGGCAGTTTTTGTGATTGGGGAATCTGCGCATACCATTTCATCAGGGTTTGTCGTTCCTCAATGGTCATGAATGTTGCATTGGAGGGGGGCATGGAAGTGGTCATGACGGAATGCAGAAAGATTCTGTCGGCATTGTTGATGACTTGTTGCTCGGTCTCCAATAGAACCGTTTTAGGAGCCCACGGAATCTGATCCCAGGCAGGTTGCCTGTTATGACAAGCAACACATCTGATGTTGATTATTTCCCTGACCTCATCCAAACCTACCAGTTCGATATTGCCGGCCTGACCAACCGTGGGCTCTTCGCTTGACAATGCGATACCATCGCCAATGGGAGGCTTGAGTGCAGAAAGCCACATGATGACGATGAAAATCATTGCGGTAACGGCCCAGGTCCAGTTGGGATGGCCCTTGCGGGCATGAATGGTATTGAAATAATGGCGAATGGTGACACCCATCAGGAAAATCAGCGAACAGATGATCCAGTTGTATTCACTGGCAAAGGCCAGCGGATAATGGTTGGATAGCATCAAAAAGATGACGGGAAGTGTGAGGTAATTGTTGTGGGTTGACCGCAGTTTCCCTATCCTGCCGAACTCCGGGTTGGGTTCCTTGCCCTGCTTCAGGTCTGCAACAACGATCTTTTGATTTGGTATAATGATCAGGAAGACATTGGCTGTCATGATCGTCGCCGTAAATGCCCCGATGTGCAGGAGGGCAGCACGACCGGTGAATATCTGGTCATAACCCCATGACATCACGACCAACAGAACGAACAGCAGGAGCATCAGTGAAATGGGTCGCTGTCCCAATCTGGATTTGCAAAGCAGGTCATAAAACACCCACCCAATGGCCAGTGAACCACCGGAAATCAGGATGGCCTGCCAAAGCCCAAGATCCAACTTGGATCGGTCAATCAGGTACAGTTCGGCACCGGACCAGTACATGATGGCCATCAGGGCAAAGCCACTGAGCCAGGTGGAATAGCTTTCCCATTTGAACCAGGTCAGCCGTGAGGGTAGATTGGGTGGAGCGACCTGATATTTCTGGATGTGATAGAAACCACCCCCATGAACCTGCCATTCCTCGCCACTCACACCGTCGGGGAGGTCCGGTCTCTTGTGCAAGCCCAAATCAAGGGCAATGAAGTAAAATGAGGAACCTATCCAGGCAATGGCCGTTATAACATGAAGCCATCTGAAGGCAAAAGCCAGCCAATCCCAAATTATTGCTATCTCAAGCATCGGATTTACCTCTCCCGTCTTTAGGTTTCCGGGTCAATAATGACTTCACCAACATTGATGTTAAAAGCCTTGCCAATTGATTCATTCGAAAGGCCGTGGTTTGGTTTGTTTGGAAGTCAATCAATCTCGTTCAGCCCATCCAGCAAAGATCTTCTCCAAGGCAACGACAATATAGAAAAGAACTATTCCCAAAAAGGCCAAGGCAATCAGAACCGAGAACATCAGGGGGTAATCGGCATTGATCTTGCCACTGTCAAACAGATGCCCCAACCCCTTGCCGTGGGGTTCGACTATCTCCATCAGGTTGGTACCGATAAAGGCCAGGGTAACAGCAACCTTGAGTGCTCCAAAAAACTCCGGCAGGGTTTTGGGAAGGGCTATTTTCCAAAAGATGGTCAGTCTGGTGGCACCAAGGGAACGTAAAATGTCGCGATATTCTGGTTCAAGTGTGGATAAGCCGATTGAAACCGATACGGCAATCGGGAAGAATGAAATCAGAAAGGCAATCAGTACCGTGTTGAGATCATCCAGACCAACCAGAATCAAGGCAATGACCGGAACCACCGTTGCCTTGGGAATGGCATTGAAACCTACCAGCAAAGGATAAAGCCCCTCCCGGATGACACGGGAAAATCCCATGATCATGCCAAGCATGGTCCCGACCAGCACTGAAAGCCCCAGACCGGCAACCGTTCTCCAAAAGGTATCCCAACCATACTCCAGAAACAAAACCCTGTATTTCCAGAAAGCCGGTCCGAGATCGGAAGGTGATGCCATTTTGTAATTTGGCCAATCATTGATCCAGACAATCCATTCCCATGCTGCCAGGAATATGATGATGGCTGTCAGCGGGACAATAACTTTTCTCACCAGATTATTTCGCATTTCCATGGGAGGTCTCACTTCCTTCCCTGGGCTATTTCAATCTGGTGGCGCAAGACCGCAAGCAGCTCAGTGGTTTTGGGCGTGTACAGATCATCCAGGGACCGTTCCGGCCCCAGATCGACATCTGTCCTGTATTGACTTCTTGCCGGCCTGTCCGAAAGCACGACAACTTCGTCGGACAGAAATACCGATTCCCTCAGATCGTGGGTTATGAGCAGGCAGGTTATCTTTTCTTCTGCCCTCAGTGAATGCATGATCTGCCACAACTCCTCCCTGGTGAAGGCATCAAGGGCTCCAAATGGTTCATCCAGTATCAACACTTCGGGGCGATGAACCAGTGACCGGCATAAGGAAACCCGCTGCCGCATGCCACCGGACAGTTCGGAAGGCCGATTGTCTTCATAACCTTCCAGGGAAACCAGTTTGAGCAACTCCCTGGCACGGTCCTCCTTTTCCTTGGCAGGCATTTTTGGGGCAACAATCTCAAGGGGCAGGGTTACATTCTTGACAACACTACGCCACTCAAGCATGACCGGGTTCTGAAAAGCCATGCCTACCGTTGGTTTGGGACCGACAATCTCGGTACCGCCAAGTTTGATCGAACCCCTGGTGGGCTTGATAAGTCCTGAAATCAATCTTGTAAGAGTGGACTTGCCACAACCGGATGGCCCTACGACAGAAGTAAATGCCCCTTCGGGAACCTTCAGGTTGATATTGTCAAGTACTGGGAATGGTCCATCTGGAGTAGAAAATTCATGTGAGACCCCGTGCAGTTCAATCTCGGACATTTCGCTCCTTCAAAAACAAGGGCAGGCATTTCGTTTTGCCTGCCCATTGCAAATGGAATTACTTTATCATTCTGCCTTCAGCATCACCCAGATATTCATCAGTGAAATACATTGATGGATCGGGGTCGTTCGTGAACTCGTAATTTTCAGCCAACTGATCGATGGATGCCCGGAAGCGATCTCCATCAATGTTGCCCATGCCATTGGCCTGGACATAATCGGTATAGACATTGGCATCAATTGCCAGATTCAGACGCCAGGTTTCCAGATCCTTGTCAAGGGCAGGATTCCTTTCGGCGATACTGTCAACACTCTTGGCTGGATCTGCCACGGCAGACTTCCAGCCATTGATTATGGCCCGAATGAAGCCACTTACGATTTCGGGATTTTCAGCCGCATAATCGGTATTGACGATTATTGAATTGCCATAGAGGTGCAGGCCATAATCAGCCATCAGGATGGTTGTGATGTCTTCTTCAGGCACTCCCAATCTGACCAAATTCAGATAACTTGAGAAAGAGAAACCTGTGATCGCATGGACAACACCTTCAGCCAGACTTGGTTCCCTGGTTGGAAATCCGACTGGCTCAACCGTGATCTTGGAAACATCCAGACCGTTGGCCGAGGCAAATGCCGGGAATTGGGCCCAGGCTCCATCAGGAGGGGGTGCACCCAGAATTCTTCCTTCCAGATCCTTGGGTACTTCGATACCCAGGGACTTTCTTCCCACGACAGCAAATGGAGGTTTGTCATATACCATCATGATACCAATGACAGGAGCACCCTGGTTTTGGTCCAGAAACTTGATGAGACTGTTGATATCGGCGAAACCGAATTGAGCTGCACCAGTTGCAACTTTCGGGATGGCATCAAGGGAACCCTGACCCGCCCAAATATCCACTTCCAGTCCTTCTGCAGCAAAATGACCTTCATCAATGGCCGAGAAGTAGGCTCCGCTTGGACCTTCAAATTTCCAGTCAAGGGCAAAGTTCACAGCTGTTTGTGCGCTTGCCATGCCAGCGGACAGAAACAGCGCCGCGAACAACGCCATTATACGATTTATCATGAGAAACTCCATAATTATCCAGAAAAATTGTTTTGAATTATAAAGTATGATGGAATAGGTTCAAATCAATAAAACCTCGATGGTTTTATCAGCCAATCAAATGATTCTGGGGAAACCAGCTGATTCAAATTGCCTCAACTGCCCCTGTAGGTCGAATAACCAAAGGGGGAAAGCAGAAGGGGGACATGGTAATGCGAGGTTTCCATCAGTTTGAAGCGGATGGGAATTTTGTCATAAAACCCCTTGATGCCCAGATCCCTGAAATACTCCCCAGCATGAAAAATCAATTCGTATTCTCCCAACACGAATTCCTCTTCGGTCAGAATCGGTGAACCGGTCCTGCCATCACTGTTTGTCATCATTTCCCGAATGGGCGGGTTTCCGTTCGAGGTGATTCTGGATAGGGCAATCCTCAACCCAGCTGCCGGTTGACCCCTGGCAGTATCCAGAACATGTGTGGTCAGAAATCCTTTCATGTCCAATCCTTTCTTTGGTTATCCATCATCTGCCAGATTTAACCATAACTGGCAACAGGCATCATGGCCAGGGAAGCAATATTGTACAACCCTCGGGCAGTTACAGCAGGTGTTACAATATGCGATTTGTTGCCCATGCCCATTAAAATGGGCCCAACCTCAATACCGTCGGAAACACTTTTGAGAAGGTTTCTGGCAGCGCCTGCACCAACGGTACTGGAATAAATCAGTGTATTGGCCTTGCCCGAAAGACGGGATTTTGGCAGAATATCGTTGCGCAATTCTTCATTGAGCGCGGTATCGGAATTCATCTCCCCCTCATATTCAAAATCAAGGTGCTGCTGGTCCAGCAGTGCCAAGGCATCTCGTGTCAAACGTCCCGAATGGCTGTCAAGATTGCCAAACTGGGAATCTGAGCAAATCGCTATCTTGGGATCAATGCCAAATCGCTTTACGTGGCGGGCTGCTGCAATCACGGTTTCTGAAATTTCCTCAGCCGTGGGATCAGGATGGACATGTGTATCGGCAATGAAGAGCATGCCCCCATCAAATATGATAAGGGACATGGCTCCAACTGGTGACAACCCGTCCTTGCCAAGAATTTGGTCAATGTATTTGAGGTGCCACAAATACTGCCCTTCCGTACCACAAATCATGCTTTGTGCTTCACCCCGATGAACCATCAGTGCTGATATGACCGTCGTATTGGAACGGACAATGGTTCTGGCCAAATAGGGGGAAACACCCTTTCTCCCGACCAGATCGTGGTAATCACCCCAATACTCAGGAAACCTGTGATCACTCAGTGGATTGACCATGTCAAAATCCCTGTCGGGTGTCAGGGAAAGGCCCGCCCGCTCGATCCTTTGGGCTATGACTTCCGGACGACCTACCAGAATTGGCCTGGTATTGTGTTCTTCCTTGAGACTTTGCACCGCATAGAGAACCCGTTGGTCCTCACCCTCTGCAAAAACAACCCTTCTTCGATCAGACCTTGCAACATCAAATACCGGTCGCATGATCATGCTTGATTTGTAAACCTGGCTCTCCAGATGGGCCTTGTATTCGTCCACATCCCTGGGCCTTGTTGCCACACCGGAGATCATGGCTGAATGGGCAACTGAACTTGCCACATGTGAAAGCAACCTTGGATCAAAGGGCTTGGGAATCAGGTATTCCCGTCCAAAGGTCAGGTTTTCTCCCGTGTAGGCCAATCCAACCTCTTCCGATGTTGTTGTTCTGGCCAGCTTGGCGATGGCTTCTGCACAGGCAAGTTTCATTTCGTAATTGATGGCGGTGGCCCCGACATCCATGGCTCCCCTGAAAATGAATGGAAAGCAAAGGACATTATTGACCTGATTGGAATAATCCGACCGCCCGGTCGTAATCAATGCATCTGGTGCAACTTCCAGGACTTCATTGGGCCAGATTTCAGGATCTGGATTGGCCAGGGTGAACACCATCGGCTGGCTGGCCATGCTCTTGATCATGTCCTGGCTTACCAGATTGGGGCCAGATAGCCCCAGAAAAAAATCGACACCAACCATAACCTGTTCGAGGGTGGTTTTGGTGGTGTCCTGAGCGAATCTCCTTTTTTCCGGAGTCAGATCCTCACGCTTTTTGTTAACGACTCCCCTGCTGTCACAAAGGATCATGTTTTCCTTTCTTGCTCCGAGTGCAATCAGCATGTCCAGACAGGCAATTCCAGCAGCTCCGGCCCCCAAGGCAACAATTTTCAGGGTTTCAATATTCTTGCTTGATACGATGAGAGCGTTGATTGTGGCAGCCGCAACAACAATTGCCGTTCCATGCTGGTCATCATGGAAAACCGGAATGTTCATGTTTTCAATGCACAATTTCTCCACTTCAAAGCAATCCGGTGCCTTGATGTCCTCCAGATTGATTGCTCCGAAGGTCGGTTCCAGTTTCATGATTGTCTCGGCAAGTTTTTTTGGATCGCTTTCATTGACCTCGATATCGAAACAGTCCAGGTTGGCAAACTTCTTGAACAGTACCGCTTTCCCTTCCATGACCGGTTTGGCAGCCAGACCACCGATATTGCCCAATCCCAATACCGCCGATCCGTTTGAGACCACGGCAACCAGATTGCCGCGGGCCGTGTACTGGGCCGATTTCATGGGATCCTGCTTGATTTCAAGACAAGCCTCGGCCACCCCCGGGGAATATGCGAGTGACAGGTCTCTGCCCGTAGCCATTGGTTTTGTCGGTCTTATTTCCAGTTTACCCGGCCTGGGGAACTCATGGTAATGCAAGGCAGCCTTCTTGAGGGGAGGTGTCTCTTTTTCAATACTCATCAATTGCTCCAAAATAAATTCCTTGCCGTTTTATCGTTAGCAAAATCAAATAAATTATTCTTGCCAATTTTCACAACAAAATTTTCCATTTGATTGAACATTGGAAACTTGTTTGGCCAGAATCTGAGAAATTCTATCTCACCCTGCTGAATTTCAGAAAAAGGGAATTGGAAACGACACACAGGCTTGAAAGGGCCATGGCACCCGCTGCCAGGCCCGGATTAAGGAATCCCATTGCTGCCAGCGGAAGGGCAACGACATTGTAGATGAATGCCCAAAACAGATTCTGCTTGATTTTGCGAAATGTTAACCTGCTGACCCTGATTGCCATGGCAACCAATCCGGGATCTGATCTCATCAGGATTATGCCTGAACTGTTCATGGCAACATCCGTTCCAGACCCCATGGCAAAACCCACATGGGCATGTGCCAGAGCCGGTGAGTCATTTATGCCATCCCCAACCATTCCAACAATATTACCCTTACTTGTCAATTCCTTAATTTCCCGGATTTTGGCAACCGGATCTGCCTTGGCCACAAATCGACTTACCCCGGTCAAATCCGCCACCTTGCCCACTGATCCTTCCGAGTCACCTGAAAGTATCATAACCTCCAACCCGTCATCCTTGAGAAATTGTATTGCTTCGGAAGATTGCGGCCTGACCTCATCATGGATTGAAAACCCACCAATCAGGTGCAATCCATCATTTTCAACCTTGCCCAACATAACTTGGGGTTCGGCATTCTTGAAAAGTTTTGTGTCTATCTCAAAGCCAAATTTGTGGAACAAATTAAAACTCCCCAGCAGGTATTTACCGCTTGACACTTCCCCTTCCACTCCCAAGCCGACATGATTTTGAAACTTGTCTACCGGTTCAACGGAACAATTGAGTTTTTGGGCCTCATCAATAATGGCTTTTGCTATCGGATGTGAACTTCCCTGTTGAAGGGACGCTGCCAAGGCAACCATTTGGTTGGTGTTATGGCAGGGTGAAAGAGGATAGATCTTGTCAATCTTTGGTTTTCCGGTGGTAAGGGTTCCGGTTTTATCAAACACAAGATAGGTTAATGAGCGTGCTTTTTGCAACATTTCACTGTCCCTGATCAAGATGCCCTTTCTTGCTGCCAGGCTGGTACCTGCCATTATTGCCGTAGGTGTAGCCAGGCCCAGGGCACAAGGACAGGCAATGACAAGGACCGATACGGCATTGATCAGCGCAAGTTCAAATCCCACTCCGGAAAACAACCAGAATATAAGCGATACAAGTGATAGAGCCAAAACAGCAGGGACAAAAATATTGCTGACTTTATCCACAAGTGGATAGATTCTGGCTTTTCTGGCATGGGCTTCTTCAATAAACCTGATCAGGCGTGCAAGTGTGGCTTCCTCACCGATTGCCTCTGCCTTGATGTGAATCATTCCATCACAATTGATAGACCCAGCAATTACCTTGGAACCGATATTCTTGAGCATGGGCAAGCTCTCTCCCGAGATCATCGCCTCATCAACTTCCGCTGATCCCTTGATTATCTCTCCATCAACAGGTATTTTCTGTCCTGCCTGACAAAGCAGGACATCACCGACTTGGATTTCACTTGCCGGAAGTGACCTCGTATGACCTCCATCCGTGACCAATAGAGCTTTTTCAGGTTGGAGGGCCATGAGGTCGGTAATGGCATCGGCAACCTTGCTTTTGGTGCGGTTCTCCAGGTATTTGCCTATCAGAACAAAAGTGATGATGAATGCTGTTGTTTCGAAATAATAATGTGTGGACTGTTCACCCGTGATTATCTGGTACCAACTGAATAGGCACGCAGTTGAAGAACCAAGGACAACCAGGACTTCCATGTTTGCACTTGCCTGGCGAAGGGCAAAATAGCATCCCTTGAAGAAACCGGCACCTAATACAAGCAAAATAAAGGTTGCCGCCATACCCTGTAACAAAGGAGTAAACAAACCATTCACCTGACTTTGCAACCCCAATTGGCTGAACAGCATTATCAGGAAAAAGGGCAAGGTAAGTATTGCTGCCAATAAAACCTTGATAAATTCATTCTTCAGGATATTGCCGGCATTAATCGGTTTATGATCACTGTCGGCAAGCAACCCGAGAGATATTCCCTTGTCATGGGCAATATCCAATATGAGGCTTTTGCTTGTGGCATGGCTGATGCCGACTACCTTCAAACGGGAATTCGAGTTGGATGATGATACATCAACGATCCCTTGGGTATCTTTTAGGGCATCCATCAGGGATTTGATTTCACCTTGTGAACATTCCTTGGGCAATGCAAATTGATGTGTTTCGGTCACAACCTCAAATCCGGCATCCCTTACCCTTTTCTGGATTTTCTTCAGGGTAATGATTTCATGGAATTCCAGATTGGCAGTCTCAAGGGCAAAACTGACCGAGGCTGATATCACATTCTCGGATTTTTGAAGGGATTTCTCAAGTCGTTCGGCACAAGCCGAACAATTCATGCCCCTGACATGAAAACTGATGGTATTGGTTCCCATAATGGACGGACTTCGATCTTAACTCATTTGAATGTTGACCCCAAACGTGCAAGTCATAACCACAAATAACATCCAGGTCGGGTCAATCCCAATTTATTTTCCACAGGGTTTTACCCTGACCTGCGCAACTTGCCGATATACTCTGAGAGAGGTTATTTTCCCGTGAAATTAGCCTTTCGCTTTTCGATAAAGGCCTTAACACCCTCATTTTTATCCTCGGTTGCAAACAAGGCATGAAACAACCTTCTTTCAAGCAACAATCCATCCCTTAATGGCAACTCTTCGGATTGGTTGATGGCTTCCTTGATTGCCATGACTGCCAAGGGGGGCTGTTCGGATATCTTATTGGCTATGTCCATGGTTTCCACTTTCAGGTCGGCGTCGGGTACGACCTTGGAAACCAATCCTGCCTGATCGGCTTCCCGGGCGCTCATCCTTCTTCCGGCCAGATGCATTTCCATTGACTTGGCCTTGCCTATTGCCCTGGTCAGACGTTGAGTACCACCTAGCCCCGGCATAAGCCCAAGCAGTATTTCGGGTTGACCGAACTGAGCAGATTCCGCAGCCACGATCATGTCGCAACTCATGGCCAATTCGCATCCGCCCCCAAGGGCATATCCGTTGACACCAGCAATGATTGGCTTGCGGCAATTGCGAAAAGCTTCCGTTTCTTCACCAAATCTATTCTGGGAAAACATGTCCACGAAATTTTCACTGGCAAATTCCTTGATATTCGCTCCTGCACAGAAAACTTCATCGTTGCCGAAGATAACCATGCAAAGGATATTGTCATCCGCCTCAAAGGTTTTCATGGCATCCATCAATTCCCGCATCAACTGCTTGCTCAATGGATTCAATTTACCGGCAGAAAGGGAAATTACTCCCACCCTTCCCTTGGTTTCAACAATGATGTTTTCATAAGCCATTATTCAATTCTCCAAATATTCTAATGCTCCCCTAAAATTTCGGGGAGTCTGTGGCAATCTCAATTACATATAATCCTGATCAGTCTACTTTTGACAGGAGGGGCAGTAAAAAGTTGAACGACCAGTTTGAACTATCCTTCTGATATAACTACTACAATCGGCATTTTTGCAAGGTTCACCGGCCTGATCATAGACACAAAATTGATGTTGAAAATACCCCAGATTCCCTGCAACACTCCGGTAATTCCTCAGGGTTGAACCTCCTGAATTAATGGCATCATTCAAGACATCACGAATTGCAACAACGAGCATGCCAGCCTTTTTTTGGGAAATCCGGCTTGCTTTTCTGCGTGGAGAAATCCCTGCTCTCCAGAGTGCCTCGCTGGCATAGATATTACCAATGCCGGCAATAACCCTCTGATCCAATAGAAAGTTTTTTACAGGTGACGATCTTGTCTTGAGCTGAGTGTAAAGGTATTTTTCGTCAAATCCGTTTCCCAACGGTTCCACACCGAGTGATTTTAATGGTGGATAAATGCCCAAATTGGATTCCGGTATCAGGTCCATCATGCCGAATTTCCTGGGGTCATTGTAGGCTATTACCGTTCCATTCCCCAAATGAAAAACCACATGATCATGCTTGTCCTTAAGACTATTGTCATATTTCGGAAAACCGTTGGTCGAGAAAATCGCAAAACTGCCGGTCATGCCAAGGTGAACTATGAGACAATGTCCATTTGAGACCTCCAGAATGAGATACTTTCCCCTTCTGGCTATTGTGGTGATTGTCTGGTTGCTCAAGTTTTTTTCAAATGATTCTGGCAGTTCCCATCTTAACTTAGAGGTGAAGACCTCAACCTTACCTATGGATTGACCCTCCATATACTGTTGCAACCCCTTGCGAACAGTTTCTACCTCAGGAAGTTCGGGCATATTTGATATTATCTCAATTTTCGATTGTTTGGGAGGTTATAGGTTTTGCAAAACATTTATGGAAAAACAGGCAATCTCTGATAAAGAAAATAAGAGGCGTACCAATATGATTTTCAATTGCGATAGACAAACTAATTCCTATGGCTTCCTTGAATTATTTTACCTAAGAAAGTAATCAAAAAATGTTGCAAATAAAAGCAACTAATAATTCTCAAGGGCAATCAGACTTATGGATAATGATCGTTGTCAAGAAATAGTTAAGGATTTACTCGAACAGTCGGAATCCGAATGGCTTGAGTTTAAACACAATAATTCAGATCCTAATACGATTGGGCAGCTGATTTCAGCGATATCTAACGGTTCCAACATAAAAAATAAGTCTTTAGGATGGGTAGTTTGGGGTATAGAAGATAAGACCCAAAAAATAGTTGGTACCACTTTTGATCCCGATAAAAAGAAAATTGGGACAGAAGAACTGAAGATTTGGTTACTTAAAAATCTTCAGCCTGCAATCCAATTTAATTTCACAAAGTGTGTGGTTAACTGTAAAAACATTGTTCTACTTGAAATCCCTGCGGCAACCTCAACTCCAATTAGTTTTAAGGGAGAAAGGAAAGTAAGGATTGGTTCGAGTACTCGGAATCTACTGGATTTTCCGGAGGTTGAAAAGGGCATGTGGGAAAATTTCAAAACCTCACCTCAAGAGGAACGGTCCACTGCAACCGGCCTAGATACAAAAGAAGTTGTTGCTTTGTTACATTATGAAGCATATTACAGCCTTTTTATGAGACCCATACCTTCAAGTGAAGAATTGATTTTGGAAGAATTAAAAAATGAAGGCTTTATAGAAAAAGGTGATAAGCAACGATGGATCATCACTAATCTTGGAGCCTTATTATTTGCGAAAAACCTAAAGGATTTTAGGGAGTTGGAGCGAAAATCTATAAATCTAATAATTTATCAAGGGAGAAGTAGAGTCAATTCTATCAACCGCAAGGAATTTGTAGAGGGATATGCAATTAGTTTTCAAAAGGTTCTTCAGAATCTTGATTCAATTATTCCTCCAAAAGAAACAATTCGTCAGGGGAGAAGAACAACTGAAAAGGTATATCCCGATTTAGCACTACGTGAACTTTTGGCAAATGCACTCATTCACCAAGATATCAATCTTACCAACACCCTAATTTTAATTGAGGTTTTTGAAGACCGAATTGAAATTACTAATCCAGGAACGTCTCTAGTAGAAATTGATAGGTTGATTGATAGTACACCACAAACCAGAAATGAAAAAATTGCTTCATTTATGCGAAGGGTAGGTTTCTGTGAGGAAGCTGGAACAGGTGCAGATAAAGTAGTTAATGAAACTGAGTTAAATATTTTACCACCACCACTTTGGGAAGAATTTGATGGATCTTTTCGAGCTAAATTTTATGCATCTAAAGACTTCAAAGATCTCACTCCAAAGGAACGAGTTAGAGCCTGTTATCAACATACTTGTTTAATGCATTTGGAGGGGAATACCATGAACAATACTACTTTGAGGGAGAGATTTGGAATAAGTAAAAGAAATCGAGCACAGGTCACAAGGGTAATTAATTCGGCCCTAAATGAGGGAGTAATTAAAAAAATTGATCCTGCTCAAGGTCGTCGTTATGTCCAATACACACCAAAATGGGCATAACCCTTCTCTTTTGTTATCAGAAATATTTATTTCTTCAGTCCAGGTTTCCGAACCCCTGTTCATGGCAAGGTCGCAGTGCGTGTTCTTATTTGACTGCCATTTGACTGAGGACCGGAATGACATCATGTTCAAGGCTTCAGGGGTCTTGTTCCATGGGGACTTGCAATAACGGCATTCCATTTGACCGCCATTTGACTGGCGGTGGCAAGCCAGGTCCTGATGATGGTTTCCGAACCCCTGTTCATGGCAAGGTCGCAGTGCGTGTTCTTATTTGACTGCCATTTGACTGAGGACCGGAATGACATCATGTTCAAGGCTTCAGGGGTCTTGTTCCATGGGGACTTGCAATAACGGCATTCCATTTGACCGCCATTTGACTGGCGGTGGCAAGCCAGGTCCTGATGATGGTTTCCGAACCCCTGTTCATGGCAAGGTCGCAGTGCGTGTTCTTATTTGACTGCCATTTGACTGAGGACCGGAATGACATCATACTTCAGCAGGTCAGGAATTTATTTGCAATTACTTGTACTGGAAACAATGGACTTTCTTAAAACCAGTGACCAGACGATTTCAAATCCAGTGAAACCAGATTGCCCCATTCATCATCTGGATGTTTCTCCCGCCCGTTCCAGAACTTCTTCAACCATCTTTGGATTGTTGGTCCAATCTCTCCAATGACCCTGGCAAATCCTGCAGGG
>JAPORQ010000078.1 GCA_026710155.1 Paracoccaceae bacterium | reverse complement strand
AAATACATAATTAGCAAGATTAGAAGACCCAATTGCATGTATTCATGGAATATCAAATTCACCTCTGAATAAGTATTTTTGCAGATGGAAAGGACGCATAAACACTTTCCTTAAATTTGCCCTTAAAATTTAAGGTATATACGATTTGATTTGTTTTCCAGCCTTATTCGGTTGTTTCAAGGGAGCCCCAATTAAATTTTTGCAAGTAATATTCACGAACGGGCATATTTAATGAAGGGAGTCTTTACGCCGATTTTATCATATAGTTTCCTGGCTTCTAAATTAAAATCCTGTGTAGTCCAATAGACGCCTTGATATCCCAATTCATCGGTACGTTCATAGACTCTCCTGATTAATCTGCCACCAATACCCTGTTTGCGAACAGTATTGTCAACAAACAAATCCTGAAGGTAGCAAATCTTTTGTTTCTGCCAAAGATGAATGTGGTATAGACAATTTACCATCCCTACCCCTTGTCCATCAGATAACGCAAGAAAACCCTCACATTCATTAAAATCAGGATCAATCAATCGTTCGAAGCTCAGGTTGAAAATTTCCTCACTCCTGGTTGTTTCATAGAATTCAAGATACAAACCCCATAGACGCATCCAACAGTCTCGATGGTCAGCATTCAGTTTCTCAATCCTTACTTTACCTGACATTACGAGCCTTTCATTTTCCTTCACCCCCCTGAGGTCCATAAAATATCACCCAAGCCTCCATTTCATTACCAAAATTGATGAATCTATGTGGAATCCCTGCCGGTACGAAAAAGAAATCACCTGGTTTGAAATCAACTGTTTGCTCACCCATCACGAACTGACCATTACCTTTGGTTACAATATAACATTCATCTTGCTCATGGGGTTTCTGCAGATCCTCTCCCCGTGGGACATACAATTCAACCTTGAGAGAACCTCGTTGCAGACCAATATGAAACCTTACCTTGGCCTCTTCGGGAATATGGGCAATCATTTCTTCCCGAGTGAGCTTAACCCCTTTGTTAATCAATAACTCTTTGGTATCAAACACTTAACTTCCTCATTCACTGAGTTAATTTGCTAACACATATTGATTTTAATTTACCAAAAAACCTCTAATTGAAACATAATTGCAAAAGCAATACCAAAATAATTAGGCTTACCAACTGGATATCATTCATCTGAATACACAAAAGTAAATCTCTAACGGTATTGAGTTTTAACAATAATGAAGCGGAATTCGATGGTTCACTATAATACAAATCTGGTCAATACAATCAGCCCACCCGTGATGGATGCCAGGAGATGGCTTCAGGAAACACCCATTGAGACCAATCAGGAACTGCTCAACCTGTCACAGGCTGCACCAGTAGATCCTCCTCCGGATGATCTGTTGAATCATATGGCAGAATCGATCAAAATGAATCCTGCCTCAAATATTTATGGTCCTGTCCTAGGCAATCCGGAGCTCCGGGAAGAAATTGCTGCCAGATGGTCAATATTGTATCAGGGAGAAATAAATCCTTCGCAAGTGGCTATAACTTCTGGATGTAATCAGGCTTTTGCAGCAACAGTTGCAACGCTTGCTGAGCCAGGAGATTCGGTACTGATTGCTGCCCCATGGTATTTCAATCACAAAATGTGGTTGGACATGATGGGGATAAACACTACGGTACTTACTCTTGAAAAGGATCTGCAACCGAATATAGAGAGGGCAAGGAAATTAATTTCCAAAGATCTCAAGGCCATATCGCTTATATCTCCCAATAATCCCTGTGGAACCGAATATTCCAAGGAAACGATCTGGGAATTCTATCAACTTGCAAAGGAAAACAATCTGACACTGATTGTAGATGAAACCTACAGGGATTTTCTTTCCAACGACAACGAATTGCATGAAATCTTTCAGGACCCCGATTGGAATAGGCATTTTGTCCACCTCTATTCATTCTCCAAGGCTTTTCGTCTGACTGGTCATCGAGTGGGTGCGGTCATAGCCTCGGATAATTTTGTTCCCCAAATCGAGAAATATCTGGATACCGTTTCAATCTGTCCAAATCAGCTAGGTCAATTGGGTGCCCTGTTTGGTCTGAAAAATCTTATGGGCTGGCTGGTTAAGGAGAAGAAAATAATCTTGCAACGCAGGGAAGCACTCAAGAAGGGATTTAAGTTTTTACCGGAATGGAACTTACTCGGATGTGGTGCTTATTTTGCCTATGTAACACATCCATTTGATATGCGATCTGATGAATTGGTCAAACTATTTCTGAGGAAAACCAATATGCTGATGTTGCCTGACACCATGTTTGAACAGCTGAAACCAGCAGATGAGATTAGAACATATGGTCAGCAAATCAGAATTGCCTATGCCAATATTGATCAGAACCAGATTGAGGACTTTTTTCTCAGAATAAACAGGTTCACCAAGGAAAACCTGGGATACATTTAGAATGCAACCATTTTCGCTTTGTCGTTTGTTCCATAGCATGATTACCTGGGATATTCCCTAAAGTGCTGGACAGAATAACCATCTTTAGGACAGAAAATGATCTGGATATGCCGAGAATAAGACTAAAATTGTTATTTCCATGACTTATGATTCAAGCACTTGGGTCAAAGCAAGATATGGCACTTGAATTATTACTATAAAATATTTAGGTAAAATCATTCATTTTTCATAACTAGAGTACAATGATGGCAAAGTTTTCCCGCAAAAAAGCCATGAACATCCCGGTTTGGATTCTCCTTGGCTTATTGATCTTGGGATTAATGGGGTTCGGTATAGGTAATTACTCAGGAATTACAGATAAAATCGGCTCAGTTGGTGATGAAGAGATTACCGTTGATGAATATTACCAGGCCTTGCAGGAGGTAACGCGGAATCTTTCATCCAGGATTAATACCCAATTAACCTACCCCGAGGCCATTTCACTTGGAGCCGACCGTGAAGCCATAGGAATTGTATCCCGAACAGCAGCACTTGATAACGAAGCTTACGACATTGGCATTTCCGTTGGTGACAATGTCGTTCTGGAACAGATCAGGAATGAACCAGGTTTTCAAGGTTTGGATGGCAATTTTGACACCAATGCCTACAACTTTACATTGGAAAACCTTGGCATGAACGGTTCCGAGTTTGATGAGGTGGTCAGGAAGGAAATTTCCAGGAGCTTGTTGAGTGGTTCCCTGTTGTCGGACCTTGTTCCTTCTGAAGTTTTTTGGAATAAGTACATTGATTACAATTTTCACCGTCGAACCTTTCGCTGGTTGGAAATCACTGATGGCATGGTCAGGGAGCCCGACCCTCAGGCTACGGATAGTGATTTGAGGGCCTTTTATGATGAAAATCCCGATGATTATACCCTGCCCTCCTCCAAGAAAATCACCTATGTCTGGTTGACACCGGAAATGATCTCCTCCTCATTCTCGGTTTCGGACGAAGAGTTGCAAAGATTGTATGATGTACGAATCGATGAATACAAGCGTCCGGAAAGCCGAATTGTCGATAGGTTGGTTTTTCCAACAACCGAAGAAGCCAGTTTGGCACTTGAACAAATCAATTCAGGAATCATTGATTTTGATCAGGTAGTGGTTGATAGCGGCATAAGAATTGAAGATGTTGATTTGGGTGAAATTTTCCGCAGTGACCTTCCCACTGAAGTAGGTGACCTTCTTTTCTCTACTGACGAGTTAAATATCCTTGGTCCTGTTCAATCATCGGTTGGTCCTGCACTGTTCAGAATAAATGGCATAATTTCAGCCCGGGAAACCCCATTTGAAGATGCCCGGGAGGAATTACTTGTTGAAAGAAGTCAGGAATTGGCAATTGCCGGCATCCAGGACAATTTTGAAACTTATCAGGACGCATTGGCCGCAGGCGCCACACTGGAAGAACTGGCTCAAGAAACAGACCTGGTTTTGGCAACCATTCAATACAATGCCCTTTCGGATGATGCGATTACCGAATTCGCCACCTTCCGAAATACCGCAGAACAAATAAATGAAGATAGTTTCCCTGAATTGATGGAACTGGAGAATGGTGGAGTCATTGCCATGAGACTGGATCAAACCATACCGCCAGCATTGCAGCCATTTGAAAGTGTCAGGGATGAGGTGAAGGATAATTGGATGGCGAATGAATTGGGCAGGCAAAAGTTGCAACTTGCAGAAGAATATCTGTCTGCCCTGGAGGGGGGCGCCCCATTTGGAGCCATTGGTCTTGGAGAACCAAGGCTTGAAACTGCAGTCCTGAGGATAGACAGCATAGAGGATGCACCCCAGAACTTGCTTCAGGAGGTCTTTGGGATTGATGTTGTTGCGAAAGGTGCTGTTGTTGGTGGTGAAAATAACAGAGTTGCCCTGGTCTTACTTGATGAGATTCTTCCTCCCGATGAAGACTCAGAGGAATTTACCGGCTATCTTTCATTTCTTGAGTCCCAGATTACGGGTGGACTTTCACGAGATATAATCAACTCCTATACCGTGGATTTGATCAATAATGCGGAGTTTGAAATCAATCAGGAGATTCTAAACTCGGTTCATTCCCAACTTCAATAGAAGAAATTTGATGATTACCCCTTCCCTTGATCAATTTCGTAAAGGATACAAGGAAGGTAAAAACCAGGTACTGTTTGCCAAAATCCCCGCAGATCTGGAAACTCCGGTATCGCTGTTCCTGAAATTGGCCAACAGCAGAAAAAATTGCTTTCTCTTGGAGTCGGTCACCGGCGGCAAAGACAGGGCGCGTTATTCCATCCTGGGCATGGACCCGGATTTAATCTGGCAATGTGATGGCACTTCCTCGTTTGTAACCTGGACGGATGGTTTTGACCAAATACCTTCACACGCTCCCGCAACAAGCGATCCATTTCTTTCCCTAAGGTCACTGATCAAGGCAAGCTCAATAGATTTGCCCTCTCACCTTCCCGCCAGTTCTTCCGGTCTTTTCGGATACCTTTCCTATGATATGGTCAGGTTGGTTGAAGATCTTCCCCTGATTAATCCTGATACGATAGGAACGCCTGAAGCCATTCTGCTCAGACCCTCTCTGATTGCGGTACTTGATGGAGTTCTGGATGAGTTGAATTTGGTCTGTCCTGTTTGGTACAATGAAAACATCAAGGCTGAAGCAGCATACCAAACCAGTATTGAGCGGTTGGAAAAAACCCTGAATACACTTCAGAACACTACCTTCAATTATTCATCAAGACCCATCGATGAAAGCCCTTCAGCAAAACTGATTAACGAAATTTCCAAGGATGAGTTCCTGGCCATGATCGAGAAGGCCAAGAATTATATCCGGCAAGGTGATATTTTTCAGGTTGTACCAAGTCAAAGATGGACCAAGAACTTCCCCCATCCACCCATTTCCCTTTATCGTGCATTGAGGCGAACCAACCCCTCGCCCTACATGTTCTATTTTAATTTTGGTGAATTTCAGGTCATTGGAGCCAGTCCCGAAATACTTGTGAAAGTCGCCGGGAAAGAGATCACCATACGGCCGCTTGCCGGAACAAGACCGAGAGGCCATACACCTGAGGAAGACAGGGTATTGGCAGAAGATCTCCTCGCAGATGAGAAGGAAATTGCCGAACATCTGATGCTTTTGGATTTGGGCCGAAATGATGTAGGCCGCGTTTCGAAGATTGGAACTGTAAATCCAACTGAACAGTTCCAGATCGAAAGATATTCCCATGTCATGCATATCGTGTCCAATGTCATGGGTGAATTGTCAGATGGAGAGGATGCACTCTCGGCGTTGATGGCTGGATTGCCGGCCGGTACCGTTTCAGGGGCGCCCAAGGTTCGGGCCATGGAAATCATTGACGAACTCGAAATCTCCAAACGGGGTGTTTATGCCGGCGGTGTTGGTTATTTCTCGTCCAATGGTGACATGGATATGTGTATAGCGCTCAGAACATCAGTCATCAAGAACAACAAGCTATACATACAGGCAGGTGTTGGAGTGGTTTACGACAGTGACCCCGAAACTGAATGGCAGGAAACCATTTCCAAATCAATGGCCTTGCAGAAAGCAGCCGAGGCAGCACCACAATTTATTCCGGAAATAAACAAATAGAATTCCCAGGCTTTTGAATGTATACGCAATTTATCCGGAAACAATCATTTTGAATGGAACCAAAGTCATTGTAACTTCATGCTCATCAAGATATTTCGATGTACGTATTAATTGATAATTTCGACAGTTTCACCTACAACCTGGTTCAACACCTTGGCGTGCTTGGGGCAAAAGCAAGTGTTCACAGAAACAACGAGATTACCTCGGATGAAGTTGTGGCATCAAATCCCAAGGGTATCATCATATCCCCTGGCCCATGTGGTCCGGAAAATACGGGAATCTGCATCAGCCTGACACAGGCTGCTGCTCAATCAGGCATTCCACTTCTTGGTGTTTGTCTGGGGCATCAGGTTATTGGTGTAACCTTCGGGGGCAAAACAATAATCAATGATGAAATCGTTCATGGCAAAATAGGCCGGATTGAACATGATGGAACTGGGGTGATGGCTGGATTGGAGTCACCCGTTCATGCAACACGCTATCATTCTCTGGTGGTGGAACGTGAATCACTACCCAAGTGCCTGAAAATCAATGGCTGGCTGGAAAACGGAACGATCATGGGACTTCGACATGAGAGTTTGCCGATCCATGGAGTGCAGTTTCACCCTGAAAGCATAGCAACCGAAAAGGGCTTGAACATTCTTGAAAATTTTTTGAAGCTAACACACTGATTTTGGAATTATGGAAACGTTTAGGGAATTGATCTCACTTGCCTGTGAAGGGCCATTAAGCAGGTCACAGGCCGAGCGGGCCTTCTTCGAAATTATGGATGGAGAAGTATCACCGGTGTTGATTGCCGGATTCCTCATGACCCTGAAGGCACGTGGTGAGACAATTGACGAATTTGCAGCAGCCGCTTCGGTCATGCGCGACAAGTGCCTTGAAGTCAATGCACCTGACCGGGCCATGGATATTGTTGGTACGGGAGGTGACAGCAAAGGCACCCTGAACATTTCAACAGCTACGGCCCTCGTAGTAGCTGGAGCAGGTGTAGCCGTCGCCAAGCATGGCAATCGCAACCTGTCGTCCAAATCCGGTGCTGCAGATGCCCTAACCCATCTAGGTATCAATGTAATGGTAGGTCCTGATACTGTAAGCGAGGCCATCGACAAGGCAGGTATCGGGTTCATGATGGCACCAATGCACCATCCGGCCATGAAACATGTCATGCCGGTTCGGCAGGAATTGGGGACAAGAACAATTTTCAACATTCTGGGGCCATTGACAAACCCCGCCAAGGTCAAGTATCAGTTGACTGGTGCATTTGCCCGGGAACTTATTGTGCCCATGGCTGAGACGCTTGGGGAATTGGGAACGAAGTGTGCATGGCTGGTTCATGGTGAGGATGGAACGGATGAGGTTTCAATATCGGGCATAACCCATATTGCACAGCTTGAAGGCGGTGTCGTTGCCGAAAAGATACTGCACCCCGAAGAAGCAGGCCTTCCAGTTCACCCGCTGGACAGGATAAAGGGAGGCACGCCCGAGTTCAATGCAGAGGCGATAAAGCGGCTTTTGAATGGTGAACACTCGCCCTACCGTGATGCTGTCTTGTTGAATTCCTCCTGTGCCCTGATGATTGTCGGCCAGGCTGATACCCTCAGGCAAGGCGTTGAAATTGCCAGTGAGAGTATTGATTCCGGTTCAGCTAGGGACAGGCTCATGCAGCTTGTTTCAATTACCAGCAGTTGATTGTAGTGAATTCAATTCTAGAGAAAATCCGATCCTACAAGCGTGAGGAAATAAAACACCTTAAGTCAAGGTACAGCCTTGGTGCTCTGGAGGACATAATTCGTGAACAATCTCTTCCCAAGGGTTTTGAAAATTCACTCAAAGCAGCCAGCGGCCAGGGGTACGGATTGATTGCCGAAGTGAAGAAAGCCAGCCCCTCCAAGGGAATAATCAGGGAAGATTTTACTCCTCTGGAGTTGGCCAAGGCCTATGAAACAGGTGGTGCCACCTGTATCTCCGTACTCACTGATTTTCCCAGTTTTCAAGGCAAGGGAGAATATTTAAGTGAGATATCAAAAACTGTTAACCTCCCTACCCTTCGTAAGGATTTTATGCTGGATACCCATCAGATCTATGAATCCAGGTCCCAGGGTGCAGATTGTATCCTTTTGATCATGGCAATGGTTGATGATGGTCAGGCCAGGGAACTTGAAGAAGTTGCATTGAAACTGGGCATGGATATTCTTGTGGAGGTCCATGACAAAGAGGATCTGGAACGGGCACTTGAGTTGGAATCCAGCCTAATTGGCATCAACAATAGAAATCTGAATACCTTTCATGTAACTTTGGATATCACACTCGAATTGATAAAGGAAATTCCAGAAGGAATACATGTGGTTTCGGAATCGGGTCTCTTTACCAAGGATGATCTTGATCTGCTGGCTGAACAGGGAATTAGAAGTTTTTTGATTGGTGAAAGCCTGATGAGGAAAAAGGATATTGTATCTGCGACACAGGCCCTGCTGATGAATCCTCTTCCTGGAAATTGAACCAATGACAAAGTTCACCCATTTTGATGATCAAGGCAAGGCCCACATGGTCAATATCTCCGACAAGGACGAAACAAGGAGAATTGCCATTGCCAGGGGCGAAGTACTGGTTGATCATGAAACACTCAAGTTGATTGAAACGGATGGTATTGGCAAGGGGGATGTTCTTGGAGTTGCCAGATTGGCAGGTATTATGGGCGCCAAAAATACTTCCGGTACCATCCCCCTGTGTCATCCCTTGCAGATATCCTCGATCGAGATTGATTTTCACATCCAAAATGATAAACATGCCATTTTGATTGAGGCCAAGGTTACGACCGTCGGCAAGACCGGGGTTGAAATGGAGGCACTTGTCGGAGTATCGGTAGCGGCCCTGACAATCTATGACATGGTAAAATCCGTTGACAAGGGTGTTACCATAAACAATATCCACCTTGCCTATAAGGAGGGTGGGAAATCGGGAACGTATGTGGCTGCATGATTTCTGTCCGTGAAGCAACTGATCGAATAAGGAATCTGCTGGTTCAAACAGATTCCGAAGAAATTCCGATCAACAGCGCAAACAACAGAATCCTGGCTGAGGATTTCCATTCAGAAAGAAATCAGCCCCCATTTGATACTTCAGCAATGGATGGTTATGCCATTCAATCCAATGATGCCATACCCAACAAGGTACTTGATGTAATCGGCAGTATACCCGCTGGAGCCGATATCCCCCCTGTTGCAGTTGGTTCAGGCGAAGCTTATCGAATCTTTACCGGTGCACCTATTCCCCTTGGGGCGGACCGGGTCATCATTCAGGAGGATGTCGAGGTTAGTGGTGAGACCATAATCATTAATAATGCTTTTGAAACCAATCCATTTATTCGTCCACAAGGTGGTGATTTTCAAAAGGGATTTTCTGTCAAGTCACCCCAACAAGTCACCCCCAGCTTGATTTCATTGCTGGCAGCCATGAATGCAGGTCAATTGAGGGTCAGAAAAAAGCCCGTGGTTTCGATTGTTCCCACCGGTGACGAATTGATGATGCCAGGCACTGAATTACCCGAAAACAAAATTGTGGCATCCAATATTTTCGGACTTCAGGGGATACTTGAAAATAGTGGGGCAGAAGCGAGAATTTTACCCATTGCCAAGGATAAGTTCCAGGCCATATCCACCTCCCTTGATCTTGCCTTGGATTCTGACCTGATTATAACCGTTGGTGGTGCCTCGGTTGGGGAATATGATCTGGTCAAGGAGGCAGCATCCAATTTGGGCTTTGAACTATCCTTCTACAAAATTGCCATGCGACCAGGAAAACCGCTTTTTGCCGGCAGGAAGGAATCAACTGTTTTGATCGGGTTGCCAGGAAATCCTGTTTCAGCCCTGGTTTGTGGCTATATTTTCCTTGTTCCTGCAATCAAATACATGCTTGGTTTGACCGATTTCAATTTACCAAGAAAAAAGGCTCGATTGACAACACCCCTAGGTAAAAATGGTGACCGCGAGCATTACATGAGAGCCAAAGTGGAACATACCAATGTCGAAGCAACAATAGCAGTTCACGAAAGACAGGACAGCTCATTGCTTAGAACATTTTTCAATTCAAATGCCCTGTTGATCAGGCCAAGATCCGATCATACACGTGATGCTGGTGAAATTGTCGAGTATATGGAACTTCTTTAACCTATTGAGGGATTTTTCCAGGCAAACTTGTTAAACTCGGCTTATTCAATCATATATTCAGGTACCTACCAATTAATCATTCAGGTGCTATTGTGACCTTTTCAAGGGTTGTTACAAGATTTGCTCCCTCCCCTACTGGCAAACTCCATATCGGGGGTGCCAGGACAGCATTGTTCAACTGGTTGTTTGCCAGAGCCAATAACGGAAAGTTCCTACTCCGAATTGAAGACACCGACAGGGAACGGTCATCCGAGGAGGCAACAGCACAAATTCTGGCTAGTCTAAAGTGGTTGAACCTAGATTGGGATGATGCCCCCATCAGCCAATTTTCTCGACAGGCATTACATCAAAAGAAAGCCTTGGAATTGCTACAATCTGGTGAAGCTTACAAATGCTTCGCCACTCCTGACGAAATTTCAGAGATAAGGGCAGAACTCAAGGCCAAGGGAAATACAACCTTGTTTGTCAGCCCATGGCGGGATGTTCCAGAAGAACAACATCTGGATTTGCCTTATACAATCAGGCTTAAAACTCCAGCAACCGGAAAGTCAATCATCACGGACAGGGTGTTCGGCGAGATCAGCATCGACAATGAAACGATTGATGATTTGATCATCCTTCGATCAGACGGCTCGCCGACCTATAATTTTGCCGTTGTCGTTGATGATCATGATATGGAAGTATCCCACATCATACGAGGTGATGATCATATTGCGAATACCTTCAAGCAAAAATTGATTTATGAGGCATTTGATTGGCATTTGCCTGTATTCGCCCATGTCCCGCTTATACTCAATGAACAAGGTAAGAAACTTTCCAAGCGGGAAGGTTCAACCGGTACGGAATTATATCGTAAAGAAGGATATCTTTCCGAAGTGGTATTCAATTTTCTTGCCCGGTTGGGGTGGAGTCATGGCACAGATGAGATTTTCAGTGCTGCTGAGGCCATAAAGAGATTTAAGTTGGAGGATTTACGCAAATCCCCTTCCCGACTTGATGGCGGAATCCTGAAGCATCTATCCGGTCAATACATTTCCAAACTTGAAACGGAGGAACTCTACCAACACTTGCTTGATTTTTTGAAGCAAAACAATTTCGGTAAAATTCCTGAAAACAAGGAAGAAATTGTCAAAAAAGCCCTTCCACTGATACAAGCACGTTCCAAAACCCTTCAGGAAGTATGGGAAGGACTTGAATTTGTATTGTATGAAACTGTCAGGTACGATGAAAAAAGCCACAAGATCCTGGCATCAACTCCAAAGATGCAGTTGGAAGCTTTTTTGAATGGATTGGCCAACCTTTCTTGGGAAAGGGATATCCTTGAAGATTATGCCAAGGTATTTGGGACACAATTGGAATTGGGTCTAGGAAAGGTATTACAGCCTGTTCGAGCAGCTTTGGTAGGTAAAACGGTTTCACCGAGTGTTTTTGATGTCATGATCGTTCTGGGGAAGGAGGAAAGTCAAAATAGACTTGTTTTGGCCACAAAATTGGAGAAATAAATTCAAGGCATCCTAATAAATTCGACAGAACTTTGGGCTTGGAATAAGAAGAAATTATGGACAAAAGTAACCTACTTTTTGCCTTCCCCCACGGGGGAACCTTACTGAAGAGGCGTAATTTTACCCTAAAGGATGCTTTGGTAAGTATTTCGGCAATTTGGAAAGAGAGAAATGATTTCATAATGGCAGAAAGGACAGGGGTTTTTACGGGAGCAGGAAACGAAGGAAAGCACCCTGATATTTTGATTGCTGATCCCAAATCTCCACCAATCGTCTTTGAATGTTCGTTTAATAAAAATGATGCCGATCATGATGCGCAAAACAGGTTGGGATTAGTAATAAAAAGAGGGCATAAAAAAAGGGAATTATATACATAAATAAAATGGGGATTGCATACTTGGGTATACACACATGAAGAGATCAATCCACCAGTTTGTCAAGATGGAATTCAAACTGCCTCTGCCTCAATTCGATTTCCCTCGTCAATTCCTGCCAACAATCCAGTCGTTCAACAATCCCCGCCTGTTCCTCGATGGGAGGGGGGAGTACTGATTTCTAGATTTTCAAGAACCGCCTTCCGAAGCCCCGGAATGACATGGCCCCTTCCCGATTGGGAAGCCGTGAGAATTCCCTGCCTCTTCTTCAATACATGGGTGTTTTGTCATGACATCAGGATTTTTCGACGCGGCAACAAAACAATGGGCTCCTGCCCAAAACCGAATTGGCATGAAATTCACATGGCCGGCCGATGCACCGCCCTGGCTAATGGCAATGGAATCACATTCGGCGTTGAATTGATTGTGACGGTCGGATGGCTTGATACCTCCATTCATGACAGGATACTCCCCCGTCATGACCATGTAGGCTTTGTTCAACTGGGTTCCGATCCTGATATCTGCGACATTCCCAAGTTTCATCAGGTGGGATTATCCGGATCGGGAGGAAAATTGCAAACCTGCTTAATCAAATATGCAATCCCCATTTTATTTATGTATATAATTCCCTAACTTTAGTGATCCTTTGTCTTTCAAGTATATCAATTTTGACTTATTTTTCAGCCTCTTTCGGTTATTTCATAGGAATGTGAATAATACCCAATAAAAGATCCCAAACGATCCAAATGCCATTATTCAACTGGAAAAAAATTAGACTTTTTTTGTTCAGTAGGCTTAGGAGGTGCTGGGATGGTACTCTTTGCAGTGATCCCTTTTGCATTGTTTGATTGGAAGTTAATTATCCGGCATAGCGCTTTACCTCAGCCTCGAAAGCGTATTCCTGTATCTTTTTTCTTGTTTTCCGGGTGGCCATTACATCAACATCTGCAGTGATCCGGTTCAAACTTTTGAGTAGTACCTGTTTACTGGTTTGTGCCTCCTCATCGGAGATAGACCCATTTCGTGTTTTTTCCCAGATATCGCGATACTTGGTTTCCAAGGTAGACAAATCATGGTTTACCAGCTTGAGTTGTGCTAGTCGGGTAGTATCATTCCATAAAAGGTCAATAATGACCAGGGCAACCATCGCAATACCAGCATATGGACCTATTTGTTCAAAATATTCAAACAGTGAGGCCATTGCACCTACACCAGCTAATGCCAATGCAAATCTCAGGGACTCTGCACGCCACGAAAGTGAATGTTCACGATCCTCATAGTAATATCTGGCTCTGGATACTTCCAAAAGGCCATCCCAAACAGATTGGTATGTGGTATCGGTTATTGAGCTATTCTGGTCAGTTTCCATGATTTAATCCTTAAAACTGATATTATCTTTGTTTCTATTTGCCACAACAATTATTGTTTATAATCTTGTCCTAACCATATTGAAGTGAAGCAAGAATTATAAAAACAACCAAATCCCTCACCAATCGAATATTTTCCCTTTAGCATTAGCTTCCCTTAGCACATTGGGGTCGGAAACCACTCGAAGTGTTCCTCGAAAGAAGTCCCTTGACTGTCCAACATCATAAACATGATGATCAATTGGCAGGCGATACATTCACAAAATGCCCTTACGGTACCTTGAGTATATAAAACGGTCTTCGGGAGTTCACGAAAAATAGTAACTATTCAGATATCCCAGGTGCCCTGAAAAAAGATTGAATCGGAATTCCCCAATATAATTTTTTACAAAATCCATTAAATTGTTGTCTTTAAAATTCCAAAACCTTCAAGATACAGACAAAAAGTGTACTGAATTTCGATATATTGACAAGTTCCATACCTGAATAGTTACCAATAGATTTCAAAACGGATAAACTATATACTTACCAACAAATGCATATCTTAGAGCCTGAATCATACATAAGTCAAAAAAAATTAAAATGATGCTGCTTGATCTAAAATTCAGAGTTGATTTTGGAACCAATAATGGTTTTTTGTCTGAAAATGTATTGAATTTGCTACATTTTTTGACTTATGGAGCAGGCTCTTATAAAG
Organism: Paracoccaceae bacterium; assembly: GCA_026710155.1. Lineage (GTDB taxonomy): Bacteria > Pseudomonadota > Alphaproteobacteria > Rhodobacterales > Rhodobacteraceae > MPNP01. Next base: position 41,365 of record JAPORQ010000078.1, on the reverse strand, counting down.
AAATATGTAACTAATAAAGTTTAGAAACCAACACGGTAAATCATTTTATAGGATTTTTTACCATGCAATGAGTTAATAAAAAAAGTGAGCTTGAAAAATACAAAATTATGTTCTGGCAGTGAAAGTCAAGAAGGGATCGCCTCATTATTCGAACAAGAAGATCGTACGCAAAGTGAGATTTCTGAACAACCCCAGGTTAATAAAAAATCATTCATTGACATTGGAACAACGAGAATCTGTGACTGCAAACCAAGTCATATTTGTTGTCTTTCTGCGAAAGAATGGCTCAAGAATCAACTTGGAGTTTGGGAATTTTATTACGAAAAGCGAGATTTAAGGGACAAATCCGTTCACCCTGCAACTTTCCCAATCGCACTCCCTCGCCGCTTGATAGAGCAATTTACCCACAAAGGTGAATTGGTGATAGATCCATTTGTAGGAAGTGGATCTACCCTAATTGCTGCACAGGACTCTGAGAGGAACGCTGTTGGTTTTGACCTGTCGCCAAAATATGTGGAATTATGCAAGGAAAGACTTGGCACAAGCCTATTTCAGTCTCATAAGCAATTGGCAATCGAGTGTGACGCACGGCAAATTAACCAATATCTTGCGCCCGAAACGGTATCTTTGATCGTCACATCACCACCCTATGCGAATCTACTGAACCGGAAACGCAAAAATAAATCCAGGCGAGTTCGAAAGAATAGTCAATTAGGGATAGTTGAACAGTATTCCCAGAATCCGCGTGATTTGGGTACAATGCCGTTGGAAACATATACCAATAATATGGGTGAGATATTTGAAAATTTACTACCTTTACTTCGTCCCAAGGGACACTGCGTCATAAACGTACCTGATATGTGGTGGGAGAATGAACGCATCACTATACATGTTTCCCTAATTGAGGAAATGCGAAGACGAGGTTACGAACTCAGGAATATCATCATATGGGACCGGCGAAACATCGTAAACCGGATTGGGATCTTTGGGTGGCCAAGCAATTATATAACAATGGGTGTAACTTTTGAATATTTGTTGCATTTCTGGAAACCTGATTAATGAACGAATTTACTATACAGTCCCTAAAATCTAAATTGAACCAAATACGAGCTAGTGGCTGGATTACGACTAGACGACCAGGCAATGATGGTGGAGTGGGTAATACTCTTGAGGATTTGTTAGGTATTGAAGAGAACAATCTACAAATACCTGATGCTGGCGAGTGGGAACTCAAGGGCCAACGTTCTGATACCTCTTCACTCATTACACTATTTCATATGGAACCATACCCAAGAGAACAAAATTTTGTATCCTCAGTCTTACTGCCTAAATACGGATGGCCGCATATAGAGGCCGGTGGGAAATATGATATCAACGAAAAGAGTTTCCGACAGACAATAACAATAGGTCAAAGAACTGACAGGGGATTCACAGCATTGGTAAACTACGATTGTAAGCGTATAGAGATTTCATTTGACCATAATCATGTTTGTACTAAAAAGCATGGCAAGTGGTTGCAAACCATAAAGGAAATTGTTGGTTTGAATGAGCTTGATCCCAAGCCATCATGGAGTTTTGAAAACCTTCATAAAAAGGTAAGGAACAAACTCAACAAAACTATATATGCTATTGCGGATAGGAGGAATTATGACGACATCGAACAATTCAAGTATTCCCGTTTTTTCATGCTTGAAGGCATCTGCGAGAATAGGTTGATAAATTGTATGGATAATGGCGCAATACAAATAGATTTTGATGCCCGAACCGGTCACAATCATGGTACAAAATTCCGTCTCAAGCAAGGCTCCTATAAAGACTTATTTCAGCATGTGGAAGAATTCTAACCTTCAATGGAAAATGGTATTGGATAAGGAATCTTCTAGCGTAAAGAAAATTATACTCCGGGATAATTTTCCTACTTAATTGACGGGATAATCTGCATAAGGGCATAACATTTTCAATTTTTAGGATTGAAATTAATTACGATAGCTTGGAAATTATGGGGTCTATAAAGACGGGCTGATAGATTTGCAATTTTCTCCCGATCTGAACCATCCCGCCTGATGAAACCCGAAGATGCCACAAATCCGTATTGGAACCCCGTTGAATAAATCCTCCATGGCCATGACGGGGAATATCCTGTCATGAACGGGGGGTGGGTCAAGCCATCTGGATGTCACAATCAATTCAACGCCGAGCCGGATTCCATTGCCATGAGCCGTGGCGGTGCATCGGCGGGCCATGTGCATTTCATGTCAATCTGGTTTTCGGCAGGGAGGGGGCATTGTTTTGTTGTGACAGTCGAAAACGCCCGGTGTTACGACAAAACATCTGTTTCATGTATTTGAGGCAGAGACAGGGAATTCTCATGTCATCCCGACCAGGAAGAGGACATGCCATTCCGATGCTTCGGAAAGCGGTTCTTGCAAATCCTGGAATCAGCACCCCTCCCATCGAGAAACAGGTGGGGATTGTCGGAAAACTTGATTGCGGGAGGAATTAACCAGGGAAATCGAATTGAGGCAGAGGCAGTTTGAACACCATCTTGACAAACTGGTGGGTTGATTCATTGTCAACCCGTCTTTATAAGCCCCAAAATTATAACCATTAAGTGACCGAGCATGTTGGGAGGTGAAATGTGAGTAATCCTTTGGTAGAGTTTATCCCTTTGGATGATGACAGTGGGTGGACCATCATTGGAAAATTGATAATCCTGCTCGTGATATGGTTGACAAGAATGGTTTCCATTAGTATGTATTACAGTAGTTGTAATACTCCTGAAAATCACAATGAGTGCCTCCTTAAGTTAGGTATTTCGAGGTTGCATTACTTACTTGGATTTGGTTCAACCAAACAGGATTTACTTTCAAATATTGACATTCAATATTTCAACTGAACACGATTGCACAGAGGTCATATGAAAAAAGACAATAGATTTGTTTCAATGGATATAAATGGTAAGACATACAAGTTTCCATTTACATCTCCTACCGCAGGACCGAATGTAATTGATATAAGAAATCTTTACAAAGAAGCCGATGTTTTCACCTATGATCCAGGCTTTACATCCACAGCTTCCTGTCAATCGGACATAACCTTTATTGACGGGGAAAAAGGAATTTTACAATACCGGGGTTACAGCATCGAGGATCTTGCCGAACATTCCCATTTTCTAGAGGTATGTTTCCTTCTGCTTTATGGTGATTTGCCAACCTATGACGAAATGGTCCGGTTTGAAGAACTTGTTACCATGCACACCATGGTTCATGAGCAGTTGATTAATTTCTACAGAGGGTTTCGACGGGATGCCCATCCAATGGCAATTATCACAGGTGTGGTTGGAGCGCTTTCGGCGTTTTATCATGATTCCATTGATATCAATGATCCCCAGCAAAGGGAAATCGCCTGCATCAGGATGATTGCCAAGCTGCCTACAATCACTGCCATGGCCCATAAATATTCCATTGGTCAGCCATATATCTATCCAAGCAACGATCTTGATTATTCTTCAAATTTCCTGAAGATGTGTTTCTCTGTACCGGCTGAGAAATATGAAAGCAATGAGATCATCAGCACTGCAATGGACCGCATTTTCATGCTCCATGCTGATCATGAGCAAAATGCCTCAACCTCAACCGTCAGGTTGGCCGGATCATCAGGCGCCAACCCGTTTGCCTGTATCGCTGCAGGAATTGCCTGCCTTTGGGGCCCTGCCCATGGGGGTGCCAATGAAGCATGTCTGATGATGCTCCACGAGATTGGCACACCAGACAAAATCCCGGAATATCTGAAAAGGGCCAAGGACAGAAATGATCCCTTCAGGTTGATGGGTTTTGGTCACAGGGTTTATAAAAACTTTGATCCACGTGCCCATGTAATGAAAAAATCAGCTGATGCAGTACTTGATTTGGTTGATAGCAAGAACAAGCCCATACTAAATGTTGCCAAGGAACTGGAAAGAATCGCCCTTGAGGACGATTATTTCAGAGATAGAAAGCTATACCCTAATGTGGATTTCTATTCTGGCATAATTCTCAATGCCCTGGGTTTTCCAACCTCGATGTTTACTCCGATTTTTGCCCTGTCTAGAACTGTCGGTTGGATTTCGCAATGGAAGGAGATGATTGTTGATCCCACACTGAAGATCGGAAGACCCAGGCAGAAATACATGGGTAAAGTCAATCTGGAATATATTCCCGTAGAAGACCGACCCAAGTAGTATTCATGATTGGATACCAAGAGCATTCTTTTGCAAGAATTCTTCAATAACGTAGGGATATTCCCAACAAAAGGTAAAGACCACTATGATTCCATGTTTCTGATGGAGGCTCAAGCGGATTCAAGTGTAACGAATTTGATTTTCCAATCACCGATAGAGTAATAAAGATGAAAATGATCAGTCCACCAAACAATATTGGATTTTCATGACTGAAGTTAATATTACTGAAGCAGAAGCTGATGCCCTTCTTTTCATGGAGAAGAGATGTGTCGATTCTAATATTTTGAACTACTCGGGTTTGGGTGGAAAAGCCATTGCTCCCTTGGTATCAGTTGACGGAAACGAATGTTTTTTCCTTGATATTTGGTGATCAAAGATTGCTCTTGGTAAGGGGACATACCAAAATCGCGGAAGAAAAACCCTGATCTTGGCAAGGCTCGATTTCGGTGGTGCACCGCATCGCAACCCGGATGGCGAGGAAATAGATATACCCCATTTGCATCTTTACAAGGAAGGGTTTGGGGATAAATGGGCTTATCCAGTTCCATCCAAAAAATTCTCGAATCCCTCTGATCCACGACTGATGCTTGAAGATTTCATGCAATACTGCAACATAATTGAACAACCAATCATCAAGGGACTGTTCGCATGATAAATAATATACAGGCACTTTTGGACAGTTACTCGGCTTGGCTTAAAGACCGAACGAAAATTCGTGAAGTTGAAGACTACGTCGAAATAACCACACCATATTTAGACCGACATAATGATTACCTGCAGATTTATGCCAAGAACACAAATGATGGTTTTGTTCTGACGGATGATGGATATATACTAGATGATTTGGAGCTATCTGGTTGCAAAATAGACAGTCCCAAGCGAAAATCCATGCTTCATGCCATACTTAATGGCCAAGGTGTAAAAGAGAATGAAGGGGCTCTAGAGATAAAGGTAACTCAAAATAATTTTTCTTTAAAAAAGCACAGCCTTGTGCAGGCAATGCTAACTGTAAACGATCTCTTCTATCTAGCCACACCCATTTTTACCAACCTGTTTAACGATGATGTGGCTGATTGGCTAGATATTTCCGATATCCGCTATACACAAAATGTCAAATTCACTGGCAAGAGCGGTTATGATTATCGTTTTGACTTTGTCATACCAAAATCGAAAAAACAGCCTGAACGCATCCTGAAAGTCATTAATCATCCGGATCGCAATGCCGCGCAAGTGATGGCATTTTCTTGGATCGACATCAAAGAAGTTCGTTCCCCTGATGCTTGTGCCTATGCAATCCTAAACGACTCTGAAAAAACTGTTTCCTATAACGTTGTGGATGCGATAAGAAATTATCAAGTGCATCCTATACAGTGGTCGAATCGTGGTGAATTGGTCAATGTATTGGCCTGTTGAGCATTGCCTACAATCAGTTTTACACTGTCATCATTTTTGATGGAGATGTGTTTTCGGCTGGAACAAGAGATTGGTGAATAAGCCAATCAGGAAATAACAATTTGAAGCATGTATTTAATCAGGGGGAATTTGCAAGATTTGAGCAAAAACACCTTATGAAGGATCATCAAACATACAAAATCCTAGTAAAATATATCAGGACGTAGTTTTCCTACTTGTCCTTGACCTACGTCGTTTGGTTCTGGTTTTGTTGGTTTTCAGTCCTTCACACAGGATCCTGGTCATGGGATGATCGGGATACTCAATCTGGTACACGGACAACAGGTCGTTAATCAATTCAAAAGTGTCCTGATCCATAGGAAGGCCCAATGCCCAGTCAAGGAAAATGCTTCTGTATTCTTCATCCTTCAGTGGCTCCATCCGATAAGCTTCATAGATCAACCCCCTTGGATCCGCTGAATGATAATTCAACTTTTTGTTCATTTATCCATCTGCCTACTTCATCCAACGACCGTCAATCAAATCCGAAATTATTGCCCTAGAATTTTTTGTCTGATTTTGAACCTTTTCCTGCAATGACTCAATCGAATCCATGCCGGTTTGCTGCAATAAAATCTCGATAACACCCTTGCCTGTCGAGTCTGGGTTGAAATTACCTTCAACCGTTAATCTGGCAACCTGCATGATCTGCCTTAGCAATGAATAATGAGAAGTAAGTTCCTCGTATTCTTCCCGGGCCATCAAACCATTAGCTGAGCTGGCCAGCAATTGCGAACCAATATCCCTCTCCATGCAGTTGGTTATCAATGCGCCTGCTTGTGCAAGCAATTCAATATCCAGCAATTTGCCTTTGCCCAAACGACATTCCCATATATCTTCCTTTTGTTCAACAGGTGTGTTTTCAGATAACCGCCTTCTCATGTCAATGACATCCGTAATTATCTTGGGATAATCCTCAAGCTTGTGGATAAGTTTCTGCCTGAAATCCTCAATTTCAATTCCCAATTTCTCATTACCGGCAAGCGAACGCGCCCGTGTAAGAGCCAAATGTTCCCAAGTCCAAGCACTATTTTCCTGATAATGGATAAATGAATTGAGCGAGGTTGCCACCGGCCCTTTTCGCCCCGAAGGTCGAAGCCTCATATCGATTTCAAAGAGCTTTCCTTCAGCCATCTGGGATGAAAGTGCCGAAACCAGTGCCTGTGTCAGGCGGGCATAATATGCTTGTACTGCCAGAGGTCTTTTGCCTTGGGAATACTCTTCCTTCCGGGGATCATAAATCATGATCAAATCCAGGTCGGATTGTGAAGTCAGGCTTTCGGCGCCCAGTGAACCCATGGCCAGAAAGACAAATCCTCTACCGGGTGGTGGTCCATAAGTGGTGGAAAATTGCTCGACAACAAATGGTACCAATGACTTGATAACGCAATTTGCCAGTCGTGCATAGGATTTACCGGCTTGTTCACTATTAGATAATCCTTTTAGCAGGTGTACACCCACCTTGAAATTGTTTTCATTGTTCCATCTTCTGGCCACTCGGAGTACACTTTCATAGTCCGAAGCCTTTCCAAGACCATCACTGAGGGTTTTCTCAAGTACCTTTTCGTCTTCCAGGGGAACAATAAAACCCTGCTCAAGGACAGCATCAAATACCTGTGTGTTTTTGGACAGGGACGATGCCAATCGAGGAGCCATGGCACAAGTATCCACCAAAAGCTCCAACAGGTGCTGGTTGGCCTCGAATAATGAGAATAGTTGTACACCCGCAGGCAGTCCCCGCAGAAAGCCATCCAATTGCAGAAGGGCTTCACGGGGATGACTTGATCTGGCCAATCGGTTGAAAATCGTGGGATGCAATCTTGCGAATATTTTGGATGCCCTCTCGGTTCTGAAGGCAGGCAATTGTCGCCAGGTATTTACCGTTTCCCAATCGCTTTCCTCCATGAAGGAGGTGTCATATTCATCTTGACCTTCTGTATCGGTTGAAAAAAAGGTTTCAGTGGTTTTGTGAACCCCCCCAAGTGTCAATTTTATTTCCTTAAGGAATCTGTCCAAATTATCCTCGCCATAAAGGGCAGCCATGCGGACGATTTCATTTTCCACCTTGGGTATGGCATGGGTCTGTGCATCCCTGATCATTTGAGCCCTGTGCTCCCAGGTCCTGAGTTTACAATAACTTTCTTCTAGAATCCTTTTTGAATCATCATCTACCCACCCCTTGTGGTTAATGGCTGCCAAAGCTCCCATGGTGTCTGGAACCCGCAAGGTTTGATCCCTGCCTCCGGCTACCATTTGGAATGTTTGAACAAACAATTCGATTTCCCTGATACCCCCCTTCCCCAGTTTCAAATTGAAACCCGGCAGGTTTTCCCAATCTCCAGTTCCCCTGTTTTCCCAAATCCTCAACCTCATTTCACTTGAGTCCTGAATGGCAGAAAAATCCAGATTGAGCCTCCAGACAAAAGGTTCTATGTTGGAAAGAAAGTTTTGAGCCGAGCCGATATCGCCGGCACAGGGTCTGGCCTTTATGTAGGCAGCCCGTTCCCATGTTCTAGCAAAACTTTCATAATATCTTTCGGCACCTCCTACAGAGATGCAAACAGGGTTGACAAAAGGGTCGGGACGCAACCTCAGGTCAGTTCGAAACACATATCCCTCGGCAGAGACCTCACCCATGAGCTTGGCAAACCTTCTAGTGATTTTAACAAACTCGGATTTGACAAAATTGAAGCGATTGACCGGATGCCGTTTTTCATCAAATAAAACCACAAGATCGATGTCTGATGAATAATTAAGCTCCCTGCCCCCCATTTTACCCATTGCGAGTATAAATATGCCCCCCATGCCAGCAGGGTCTTCCACCGGGTCCAATTGCAATCTTCCCTTGTCAGCAGATTCATTAACGAGAGTCGATAGGAGTGTTTGGCATGAAAAATCAGCAAATTGTGTAAGGGCTCCAGTTACCTCAAAGAGATTCCAGATACCCCCCAAATCGGTAAGAGCTGTCAAGAGAGCAATCTTTTTCTTTCTTGCTCGCAGGTTTTTGATTGTTTGAGTGACATTTTCATGTTCCGGTAAAGTGCAGAGTTGGTTAAGGATGTCCTTTGGATTTTGCCCGGCAATTTCTTCCAGCCACTTGGGATCAGTATTGATTAAACTATTCAAATATGGGCTGCAGCATGCTGTATGTGATAGCAATTGTTCAAAATTCGGATATTGCCGGGCAACAGATTCCGGCATAATATCTGGAGCCTCTCCTTCCAAAGGAACGGGTGTTCTGGTAATCCCTGATTCAAAATTAATTTCGGCTGACATTCTTAACCTTTGAAAAACTGAATTTATCTTACAACACAATTATATTTTGTTAAATTAGCCTTATACAGATTTCTTAAACCCGGAGAGAAATTTATGAGAGTGGTGGTTACCGGCGGTTCCAGTGGGATTGGTAAAGAATGTTGCAATTTGCTGGCGGGGATTGCAGAAGAAATAGTGATTATTGATGTCATGGAACCCGATATCAATGATGTTGCCTGGATCAAGGCGGATTTTACAGATGTAGACAGCCTGGATAAACTCGAACATGAATTGGCCGGAAATTTTGATGCTTTGATCAATTCTGCAGGCTTGCCTCCAAGGGAATCGAATGAGCTTGATATTCTTCTCGTCAATTTCATGGCCTTAAGGAAGGTTTCTGAAATCATCATTCCCAAAATGAATCCCGGTTCTTCACTGGTAAACCTGGCCTCCAAAGCAGGTTCAAATTGGAAAGAAAACCTCCCACAGATAAAGCAGTTGATCCCTATTACAAATCTTTCTGACCTGACTTTTTTTTGTAAGCAAGAAGAACTAAATCATGTAAGAGCCTACGATTTATCCAAGGAAGCAGTTATCGTCTGGACCATGGCAAGTTGCGAAGGACTTAAGAAGAAGGAAATCAGAATTAATTCAGTAAGTCCGGCAGCCATACAGACCAGGATACTTGACGATTTTATTTCTGCCTTTGGCGAACGGTCGGCCCAAATGATAAACCGTATAGGCCGACCTGGAACACCGCAGGAAGTGGCTGAAGTCATCATGTTTCTGATCAGCAACAAGAGTCATTGGATTACAGGTATAGACCTTCCAGTTGATGGAGGGACTTCAGCAGTTGTTAATTGCATTAAATGTGATTTGTCTCAACTTGGCTACAAGTAAGACAGTAGATTTGGCGTCTAAATTAAATGGGTATGGATTATGTCCAATCAGAATTTACCTCTAAACGATTGGGATAAACTGAGGGTTTTTCTTGAAGTAGCCAAGTCAGGTTCAGTTTACCGCGCTGGCGAAATTCTTCAATTGCACCAATCTGTAGTCAGCAGGCGGATACGTTCACTGGAAGCAGACCTGTCCACCCAACTGTTTCATCGTCATGCAAGAGGAACCATTCTTACCGAGCAGGGAACAATTCTTCTTGATGCAGTTGAAGTCATGGATAAGCAATTGACAAAAGCCAGCAACCAGATCAAGGATTTCAGTGAATTGGCCCGCGGGGAATTGCGGGTAACGACAACAACCGGCTTTGGCACGTTATGGATCTCACCTCGCTTGCCCAAATTGTTCAAGAGATATCCAGATCTCAATCTGACCCTGATGCTGGATGATAAAATTCTTGATCTCCCTATGCGTGAGGCAGATATAGCCATCAGAATGAAGGAACCCTCTGAAGCCGACCTTGTTCGAAAAAAAATCATGTCAACTTCCCTAGGACTATTCATGACCAAGGAATATGCAGGTTCCATGGGGATTCCCGAAAAGATCGAAGACTTGAGTGAACATCGCTTGATCAGTCAAAAGAATTCTACCTTGGATGCACCACAAGCAAAGGCATTCATAAACGAGATGATGAACTTGAAGGTAAATCATCAAATGACAATCAACAATTACTATGGGGTTTTTCTTGGGGTAAAAAATAATTTGGGTATTGGTTTGCTCCCTAGCTATGTAGCCGAAATGGTACCAGAACTTATAAAGGTATTACCCGATTTGGAATCTGCCCCAATACCACTTTATCTGGCTTATTCTTACGAATTGAAGGAATCCAAAAAATTGAAAGTTTTTCGGGATTTCATTTTGGCTGAGGTCAAAGGAATGGACTTACCAAAAATAAACTCAATTAATAAATAGGGTCTTCGTCCTTTTTGGTAGGTTATATTCTTTTCAAATTTATTGTTTATGTTGAAAAGTAAAGATATTTTCATCAAAAATCATCTTCAGCTACTGAGAAAGGATTGATCACAAAAAAAATTTTATTGAATGCTGGCTGAGCACTTTTCAACAAGAAATTGAAAATATAACGTTCCTGAAAGGTTGCAAAACATAAGTTTTTCCTCGGGTGTGTTTTTTTCATTGCGGTTAATTTTGCCATGTAATGACCGAATTTGGTGTTTTTGATCTTTTCCGGTTTGATTCGTTCATCGTCCATTTCAGTTTTGTCCGTTTTCTATCCCCAAGGGGCAGAAGCGTGCATGACAAGGCTTTTCGGAGAAGTGTCGGTACTTCAATGGGGTGGGTGGCACTGTCGGCATGTCGCTTCCTGATGCGCCGGATTGCTTGTTAAATGGGAAAACTGGAAATGGAATCAGTTCAATCGAGACTTGTGGTTCACACTCCAACACAGCAAGGCGTTTTTGCAACCAGTACGCACGGTAATACGCGGGAAGCAAGGGAAAAACGGGGAAAGGTCGAGCAGGCCCCTACCTTGTGCCTGCCAAGGGGGGCAACAGCTAATCCAAAGGCCTCGCCGAGCCGACTTGCTGGCCTCCGACCGTCACCCGTATGTTTTGCCCAGCGGTGGTACATAACCGGCTGACCGTGACGATTTTTCCCCTGAAAGAGGTATAAGCCCCGCGTGTCACCTGAATCGTGCTCTCCCCGGATGCGGATGAATTGTGGTCGACCAGGGTCACGGCAGGTGAAACGGAAGGTGAAGTTGTTAGCCGTATGTCAATTTCCATTGTGCGGACTTCCCTGCAATCATTCCAGAGTTCGCACCATTTCGTTTTCCCCCAGGCCCGACCCGGATGGTCGGCCGGAAGCGCTTCGTTATCCATGGCCACTTTCGCAAAATCCTCCCCTATGTCTCGAGCCTCCACATAGATATGGGTGCTGGCCGGATAGCCGCCGGGGGCGATCCAGTTGGGGGTGGGCCCTGATGTTGGTGTCACCGGGATGTTATCAATCGGGTTGTCATAATCAAAAGTGTGCCCATAAGGTGAAACAGCGTATTCGTTCGAGCAGGTCAAGTTGAAACTGACCGCATCCTTTGACCATGAACCATGGTGTTGCAGCCAGACTTCTGGATCCGCAAGGGCCGGCATGGAGAACCCCACGGCCAGCAGGGCGGCGGCCAGGCTAAAAGTGGGGGGGGGTATTGACAATCGTTTCATGAGTACGTTCTCCTTCTGTATGTTTGCGGATGCTTTTCCATGTCGGTTACATAGCACGGGAATCCGTGCAAGTCAAGGAAAAAACCAGGAACGAAACAAAGTGTCCGACAGGCGGGAGGTGTGTGCGCAGGCATTGCACCGGAGGCGATTTTGTTCACTGATGGTAGAAAACATGATTTTGATCAGGAAAACGGAGGTCAAAAATCGTTTTTTTTGAACTGGATGATTGAACCGGTTGCTGAATGTGGCCGGAAATGTTGAAGGAACGAATAATCATGATTTAGCTCGCCGATCAGGGTTTTGGATAATAAGTTGATACGGGTGTGTTTTCCATATTGCGGTAAATTTTGCCATGAAACAGCCCGAATTTGGTGTTTTCGCTCTTTTTTGGCTTGATTCGTTCGTTTTCCGTTTCCAAGTGGCAGAAACGTGCAGGATCATGACTTTTCGGGGAAGGAGCAGTCCCGATGGCAGGAAACATCGACGAAAAAAATGATTTTGGCAAGGGTACAATCAGGTTGGAGGTATCGGAAGTATTGGGTGATGCCTTGGCCGAGTTTGCGGAATTGTCGGAGGACATTCCGGAATCCGATCATCCGCGAGTACATCCGGAAACCTGTCTCGAAGGCCGTTGAAAAACGTGATGATGGTGCCTGTACAATTGAGCGTGATGGCAGGTCGTGGTACCGTACCAAACCCTCCACGGGAACCTTGACCTGCCTTTTCGGCAGGGTTGAATACCAGCGTTCTGTGTACCGGAACAGCACGGTCGGGAACTCCATCTGTCCCACTGATGAAAACCTTTGCCTGCTGGCCGGAAGGATTGCGACCCGTTTGCTTGCGGAGATGCCGACAAGGACTGTTATGGATGTTTTTGATGGGTTCGTTGGCACCTCCCCTGCAGCATCCACCAGGTGGAAACTGTCGCGGATGGTTGGCCGATCCTGGCAGAATGCATCCGGCAAGACGCTTTCGGATATCTGCATTGGCGAGGACATTCCCGAGGGTGCAACCGGCGTTATCCTGTCCCTTGATGGTGTTCATGACATTCTTCGCCCTAGTGAACATCCGATCGGAATTGCTGGGAGTTATGATACGGGACACAAGGGCAACCGGCAGGTGGTTCCTCCCTTTCCTGCCGGCAAGGTGGAACCCCTGCATACGATCGGTTCGGGCTGGATACCGGAACACATGAAGGGGACATTGAGGAAATGGTTGTCTGACGGGTTTAAGGTGATCATGGCGAGGCATCCCGACTTGACTAGTGTCGGCGCCGCAGATGGCGCGAAGGGCAACCGGACATTTTTTGTCCGGCGGGGAAGTCAATGGGGAGATTGTCGACTTTTACCATCCCACGACCTGTCTTTCGACAGCTTCGGGTCATGCGCATTCGAAGGGTGATTGGTATGAGAGCTGGCGTTCTGTCCTGCTGGAGGAAGACAATTGCGCGTTGACCGTGTTCCTAGGGCCATCCGCGGTCTCTGGAACTGTGCTGCCCCGGATATGGCCAGGTAGGAATTGCGGACGGTTTGTAATCACTTCAACGGGCGGCGTGGCCTGATGCACCATGCGAATCTCAGGCGCCGTGGTTTACCGATTGGGTCGGGTCATGTGGAGGCAGCGGACAAGACCCATGCCGGGGAGCGAATGAAGATATCGGAGATGTGTTGGAGCATGGCTGGTGGCCAGGCCATTCCGAGCATTCGTTCGTTGATCAAGTCGGGTCGTTTTGACAAATCATGGGATTATATTGTAGAAGAACTGAAGAAGAGGGATCCTGCCAATAAAAATTGGAATCACTGGCAGGAAAAAAAGAAGGCAGCTTGATCAAAAAATGCACCGCAATACAGGAATCTCACCCCTCGGTATTCACATCTCTTATTCCAATTTACCTTCCTCAGATTGTTGTTCAATGGCGTGTTCCTGGGCCATATCAGACACAACAGGCGTTGAAGTAGGACTGATGGGAGTGTAGGACATTGTTTCTGCAATTTCCGGTCGCTCTGTTATGGTCATTCTGATTATACAGAACACTGCCAGTAACGCCATGGAAAATGATATGTAAATGAAGAAGCCATGTGGACCGATGAAATCCATTATCCAGCCAACTAGAAAGGGACCGCTGATTGCTCCCAGTCCATTGACAAAAATCAAACCGCTTGCACCTGCCGGCATGTCACTTACATCCAGATAATCATTGGTGTAGGCAATCATGAGTGAATACAAGGGAATGGTAGTGGCACCAATTACAAAGGTAACACCCAGTAGGATCGTCAGGGTCGAACCCGTAAACACCCCCAGACAGGCAAAGCTCGTGCAGATAGCTGCAACAATGAAAATCAATTTCCTTCGATCCATTCTATCTGAAATGTACCCGATTGGATACTGCATGACCATCCCACCAAGGTAAATCATACTGATAAAGAGGGCAATTTCCGAGGGCGACATTCCAATTCTGGATCCATAGACCGCGGCCATACCGAATAATGCTGCAAATACAGCACCAAGACATAAGGCCCCAACCACTCCAAGTGGTGAAACCTTGCACAACTGGACAATTTTCATGGGGCGTGTTGCTTCCAGCCGTGGAGTCGGTGATACCGATAGCAATATCGGTGTGAAGGACAGGGAAACCAGAACCGAGGCAATTACAAACAGCAAAAATCCAGTGGTATCGGCAAAGTTGAATAATACCTGTGCCGAAATAACACCAAACATCTGAATGGATATGTAGATAGCCAGGATTTTTCCCCTGTTCTGATTGGTAGAACTTTCATTGAGCCAGCTTTCAGCAACAACATACACACCTGAAAAACCTACACCAATCAAAACCCTGAGGATGAACCAAACCCAGGGATAAGGAAATTGGGCAAACAGAATCAAGGCCGCAGAAATCAGTGACCCCAAGGCAGCAAATACCCTGACATGGCCAACACGCAAGATCATGTGTGGTGTTAGCCTTGAACCAAACAGGAATCCTATGAAATATCCAGACATGATAATGGATAGTTCCAACGTCGTAAATTTTTCCTGTACACCCCTGATGCCGATGAGTGTTCCATGGATTCCATTCCCAACCATCAAAAGGAAAATTCCAAAGAGCAAAGCCCATATTTGACCAAGAATTGTCAACATCACATCTCCTTTCGAAAAAATCCGAATATTGGAATTTCCTTTATGATTTAAAGGGGATTATGAAGCAATATTTTTTACTCTCATAGTAACCAGAAGAAAAGAACGGTACAATGAGGAAAATCAAGCTAAAGGTTGATCCCAATGATCCTTCTACCTTCTCCAAGAGAGGGATAGATTATGCCTAGGCAAGCAACAATTAAAAAAGATATTTTTCCTTACAAAAAGTAGGATGATACAGTTGTCCTGCAGGAGATGGACGATGATACTCACCAACTCGCACTACCGCCATGGAGAATTTGCCGATTGTCTAAGGATTTCTTCCAATATCCTCGGGAATGGGGAACTAGGAAAGCGATTCCTGAGCTGTTCGGCCTATTTCGATTATTTCAAGAGAATGATACTATTGTTTATAAGCCTCTTTTTTTGATTTGTGAAGAAGTTATTCAACAAGGGATTTAGGATGAATTGAGAAGCAGGGAGCTGTCGCCATATGACAAGAACCGATACTCCTCGTGAAGTGCGTGATGGTAAATTTCCTTCATTTTCTTGCCACCCACAAAAGCGGCGACGAGAACCAGAAGGGAGGATTTTGGGAGATGAAAGTTGGTCAATAATCCATCGGCAACTTTAAACGCAAATCCCGGAGTAATATACAGATCTGTTACACCTTCCCAAGCTTCGATCCGACCCTCCCTTGCAGCAGTTTCAATCAACCTGAGAGATGTTGTGCCTACGGCAATTACTCTCCTGTTTTTTCTTTTGGCAGTTAGAATCTCATCAACTGCAGATTGCGTAATACTGCCCCACTCACCATGGATTTTATGATCCGAAATCCTATCCGAAGTCATTGGCAGGAAGGTCCCGGCGCCAACGTGAAGTGTTAATTCGGTAAATTTGATGCCTTTCTGCAATAGCCTGGAAACAATCTTTTCATCAAAATGCAGTGATGCCGTGGGTGCAGCCACAGCTCCGGCATGCCGAGCAAAATAGGATTGATAATCGGTTTGATCAGCAGGTAATTCAGGCCTCTTGGCAGTTATGTAACCTGGAAGGGGTGTATGACCTATTGCTTGTACTTCCCTGAAAAAATCTTCACCTTGTTGATTGAATTCAACCTCACACCATCTGCCATCGATCCGTATAATTTTTCCCTCAATGTGCATGCCAAATCGAACGACATCATCAACACGCAATTTTTTCATTGGTTTTCCCAGACATGACCAGATTCCATTTCGGTTTTGTGAATCAAGGTTAAGGGAAATTCTTGCTCCGGGAACCGTGTCGGCAGAAAAGGGATCGGATTTCATTTTATGTCCGACCAGCAAGGCTGGAAAAACCTTGGTATTGTTAATAACCAGCAGATCCCCTTCATTCAGAAAGGAGGGTAGATCCATGAAACCGGCATCAACGATCCGATTCGTGCGCGATACGAGCAACCGGGAGGAACTTCGTGGATTCACAGGATTGTGTGCAATTAGGCGCGCAGGAAGGTCGTAATCAAAATAGTTCAGATCCATGCTATTGAAAGGATTTAGGGTGCAATATTCAAAAAGAGGAAACCAGTTAAATTGTCGGGATTGATTATGGAAGTTGGCTCTATGTTAAAATCCGGTTCGGATAGCGTTCCCCTGAGAGTAAAATCGAATGTACCAATCTCACCGGAGATTCGCCGGGGTACCAGAAAACTGATCGGATTGATGATCTTGATCAGGGTTGTAATGACCCTGAGGGGTGCTACCGTACCCTCAAAATTCATGGTTTTATCCACAAGGGAATAGTCACCCGAAAATGAAAATCCCACCTGTGTACCAATACCGGCAGCATCGTTAAAAACCATTTTTTCCCTGGTAACAAGGAAATCGGACCTGATCTGGTCCATTTTTATCTCCGTTGTCTCTTCATTTGGCGAATCACCACCATTCGCTGGGGCGGTGCCCAATTCGTAAAACGGGGGTATTGTTATATCACTTATTATGATTGTTCCCTGGAATTCATCCGCTTCCTCACCGGGGCTTATATCCACCCAGATTTTACCACCACCCAATGATTCGATAATTTTTGCATCACGTGCCACCTGTCCGGCATTGTCGGAGGCAATTCTTAACATCCAGGATCCTTCCCGGTCAAACAGCCAACCATTCAGGGTGGCACCACCATTCATTTTACCATTGAAATTTGCCCTTAAATCCCCATCCCTCTGAATCATGCCTGTGATTTCTGTTATGGATAGTCGGGAAGAAATTTTCAACTCACCCAAATAAATGCTGAAACTGCGTTCTGAATCCTCATCTGAAGCGTATTGGGACAGCATTTCGGAATCAACCAATTCTATGGTGCCTGGTATTTCAATTTGTAAATTACCATTTTCAGTCAACGAAATATTCAGTTCCCCGGAATAGAAATTCTCCAATTCAACCCGGTCGAAATAAAATGATTCGAAACCTCCATCCTGTGTGAGGTTAAGTCTTCCTGCTGCATCCAGCCCCTTGGCTGAAATTTCAAATGAATACAAATCAAGGGGGTTGGTGATTCTGACACCTATTTCCATCCTGCCCATTTCTTCCGAGGATTTTTGCCAATCAATTACCGGAATATCCACACTTGTACCATAAAGGTCTGATTCAACAGTCATTACCGCTGGTGCATCCTGGGGAAACCTCATGTTGAAATCCACCCTGCTTGAACCGGAAACTATCTCCGGTAAAAAATCCACATTGAACTCCTCAAAGAGAAGGTCGGAAATCTCAAAGAAACCGTTAATATTCAGACGTTCGGTTACCCCTTGTTCAAAATTTTGAATCATGGTCGTTTGAATCGGCAAATTGCCAAATTTTCCACCCCCCTCGATAACCAACCCCTTTTCATCGAAATCTATTTTTAATCTGTCGGATTGAAAGGACTTTCCATAAAACAAACCGATGGTTTCAAAGTTATTGAACTCACCAGCACCCTCGAAAGTAATTTTATCCAGGGGTATTTTACCGATGAGGGGAAATCTAATTCTAATCTCGCCCTTGGCATCACCGCTGACAAAGACCGGAGTCAGATTTGCCTTGGCAATGAAATTGAAGGGAGGCAGATCAAGTAATACAAACAGAGGGTAGATCTTGCCATCTACCTTCAGGTGAACCTCCGAAGGGATTTTGTTGTTGGTTATCTTGGGTATATAAAAACTGCTGCCATCAAGTGTCAATGTGCCATTTTCAAATGCTTCGGTATACCCCTCTTCCATTTGAAGGGACAGGTCATTTTCGGTCAGGGTAGCATAACCGCTCCCATTTACAATCGGAGGAAATCCTTTCAGATAGGTAAAATCAACATCGGAAAAGGTGTAGGTGACTTCCAGTCGAGGCCTTTCATTGCGAAACAAGGTCAGTCCACCTGTCAAATCATTGATTTCTCCGGAATGAATGTTTGTTTTCAACCAGGTTCTGGTCTTTGCCACAAAATCCAATGGCCAGAACCCGATCAGTTCATTCTTACCCAGATTTCTTGACCAAAACTGGATGGTTCCAAGTTTTTCCTGATTATCAAGAGTAAAATCACCCTCGCCCCAAATCTGTGTTACCGCTTCCTTGAAATGGGCTCTAGCTATCTTCAGTTGCCTTTTTTCCAAGTCAAGCTGCAAATCAAAACTTCCTGTAATGTTATCCAGTGTTTCCTCAAATATCTGGCTTTTCTTCAAAGTTCCCTTTTCCAGAACAATGTTGCCAACCAATTGGGGATGGAAATAGAATGATTCAGCATATAGATTTCCATTTGCCAAAATTGAAAAATGCTTGGAATCCGCAGACAATTCATCAATTTTGATAATGTTTTGCCCTGTACCCAGAGGATAGGTAAAGGACAGAAACAGATTGTTGACATGAAGGTTATTGCTGTCAACAGGTAATACAAGTGATGAACCCCTGATTTCACCTCCTATTTCAGAAGTAATCCAGTTATACCCTGCCTTGAGAGAAATTCGCCCCTCGCCATTTTTCTGCTGAAACAATCCGGGAACTTCATGAGCCTGCAAACTGTAAAGTGTTGAAAGCAGTTTTTGAGGCGCGGTAATTTCACCATAAATCTTTTCATCATCCAACGATAACTGCAACTTGATATCATCAGCCGAACCAAAGGTCAGTTGTTGTTCCGAACCCAGGAAATCAATTTGCCTGACGTTGAAATGACCGGAAAATGGAGATGAACTTTCATCATTGGTGATTTCCATCTTGCCGGAGGCACTCATGGAGATTGGATCCAATTTCATAACCAATTCTTCAAGGTTGATTTCCTGTCGTTGCAGTTCACCTGCAAAATTAACTTGAAGATCATTATTTCGATTGGAGTCGCCCAAGGTCATTTCGATCGAACCACCAATCCCTATTCCATCATCGGAAGCGGTATTTAGATTGATGTTTCCCCTGGAGGAAAACGCAGGTGAATTTCTGTCCCAAATTGAAGCGTCACCCCGGTCCAGGGCCAGATTGTATGAAAAATTCAAACCCTCGGATTCAAGATTTCCATTTATCCCTATGTTTCCAATCTTTTTGAGCACGGGATTAACCTGTGATTTTTCGTGTAAATCAAATTCACCATAATATGATGGGCTGGTATCACCACCAGACTGCTCCAGTACAAGCTTGCCATCTATATTCAGGGATAATTCTGCAATTGATACATTAATTCCCTCGGCAATAAAACTATCGATTTGTTCATCATACCTCACGGGTATGTCGATACTGGATCTTGTGGTATCATTGACAGGAATGTCCGGGTCATTAATCCAACTA
Organism: Paracoccaceae bacterium; assembly: GCA_026710155.1. Classification (GTDB taxonomy): domain Bacteria; phylum Pseudomonadota; class Alphaproteobacteria; order Rhodobacterales; family Rhodobacteraceae; genus MPNP01. Next base: position 21,398 of record JAPORQ010000078.1, on the reverse strand, counting down.
AAATGCCCCTTCAACGAGTTGACGGATCTTTGTGAACTCAACTCCCCAGATAAATTTCCGGTAAACTTGCTATTTTCCTGCAACAGATAGGCGATTAATGAATTTTCCTCAGAGCCAGAAGTAAAGCCTGTGAATTCCGTCTCAATGTTATAACTTCCCGACTGTCCGTCAAAGGGTATCAGAAATGCAAAAGAAACCTTCCCCGAATGGTCTATTCCTTCACTTACACCTATCCTGTCGGCTAAAATGGTCTCAAGTGCAGTTTTGCCATTAATGTCTATACCCTCATTCAGAAATTTTAGGTTTATTGTTCCATCACCACTGGAAGTAAACAAATTTGACCGCAGATATATGGTCTCCAAATTAATCATACTCTGGTCAAGCAGGTATTGGAATTGAATATTCATGCTACCTACATGCAAGGGAGTGAAAAAGTTTGCCATTTCAAAATTGGTATCCAGGATATTGAATGATCCCTCTATTGTTTCGTAGGGCTGATGGGTTTTGAGTTCCAAAAGTACGGTTCCGAAATCCTTCCTTTCATTAATTTCAGGTTCATATTTTCCGGTGTTGATAAGATCATTCAAAATGCCTGCATCTCCAGCAATATTTAGCCTGTATGAAATATCCTGATTGTTTAAGTATCGCTTAAGGACCAACTTGACCTTGGCTTCTTCCGATTCGTCAGGATAGTAATAATTTCCATCAAAGCCGGATTCATTACTGATCAGTTGAAACAGCCCCTCAAAGGTAAATTCTGCTTGCTCAGCCTGCGATACATATGGAATGATGATTTTTTTGAATTCAATCAATTCCAGAGTGTTAATTTGAAGTGATTCAAGAAATTCAATGATTTTTGATAACGGTTCTAAATCAGTTAGGGAATCACCGGTTTCCCCATCAACGGAAGGCAATCCCAACTCACCTGGGGAAATGGCAATGGTAATTTCATTGCCAGTGATGGTTGTCGGAACAAACGAACCTCTGATCAAGGATATCAAACTGAATGAAATCTCACCATCGGTAAGTTTTACCTTGTTGTTTCCCTGAATTAACTGGATTTCTGCTTCTTTAAAATGTATTTCAGGACGAAATCTGGCAATATCCAGTGATATTTTGGAATCACTGATTTCCACATCCTCAATGTTGGCAATCTCAATTGTCCTCTCGATAACAATGTTTTCGAAAAATTTGGGAATGGGAATTGGACCAACGATCAACCATACAAACGCAGCAAGGCATGAACCCATCACACCAATGAAAATCCGTCGAACGAGTGACTTGGAAAATAATGTTTTTATGTCAAGAAAGTTCACAATTATTTCGTATTTACTACTGCAAGCCCGTGCAATCGAATGAAACTACTCCTAAGAAGTTATTTGGAGCGCCTGCAAACTACCAATGAAATAAACCTATCTCTTGATTTAGTTTCGAGATTGTTATTTCCAATTGACAATTTCTTTTACTAGATTAGGATAACATAAAAACTATAAGATTTATACAGTCAGAAGTAGCAGGACGGTGCAGGATATCCCAAATAAATTATCTTTTGTGCAGATGGGTGATTGGATTGTTTCCATTCAATCAGGGGGTGATACCAAGTATATATTTCTTGGTTCCAAGGCCAGGTTTTTGCTGGTTACCCTGACAGCAATCATTTTTTTGTGGGCGGTAATTGCCTCCTTTCTGGTTGTAAACAACAAATATCAAGGCGGTAATTATCAAATCATTTCCAATGACAATTTGAACAGCAATCTGGTAACTCTGCTCAGGGAGCGCGACAGCCTTATTGTTGAAAACAAGGCATTGATCAGCCAAACCCAAAAAGCGATTGATCTTGTATATCAACAGGAACAGGAATTGAATCTGCTTAGGAAGGAGATTGCCGAATTGGGTGTTGAATCCTCAAATCCCGGCAATGCAAATTCATCGGGTATCATTGCTGGATCAAATGATTCTGACCTTGTTTCCACCCTGTCCAGAGTTCTTTCCGATAGCACAGAAAATTTAAGGAAATCTCAGTATAGAATAACAGTTCTCGAGAACAAAGTTCAAAAGGGTCAAAACCTGCTTGATGCAAACAGTCAGCGAATGGCAAGGCTTTTGAATGACCTTTCACTCAATATTGCTAAGGCAACCAACGGAATCGAAGATGTGTTGAGCCGGGTGAATGTATCACCTGCCAGAATTCAGGATGAGCTCAGAACGCTGTTTCGCAATCAAGATCAAGCCCTGCAAGGAGATTTGGAGCTGAAAACCTCGGAAAGTTTATCCGGTTCAACATTATCTGGCAACACAATCCAACTTGAAGCGTCTTTGGAATACATGAATATTTTGAATACGGGGTATCATTCACTGCCATTCGGCAAACCCTTGAAAGGTACCTTGCGCACGACTTCAAGATTTGGAATGCGCAGGCATCCGGTATCGGGTATAGTAAAAATGCATAATGGAATAGATTTTGGCGCCAAGATTGGAACACCCGTATATGCCACTGGCAACGGCATTGTGGAATTTGTGGGCACCAATGGTGGTTTTGGAAAAACAATTATTATTCGTCACATCTCTGGATTGCGAACAATTTATGCCCATTTAAATAGCATCAATGTAAAGAACGGTGAGTTTGTTGCCCATGATGATAAAATTGGTACAGTTGGCTCGACCGGTATTTCCACCGGACCTCATTTGCATTATGAAATAACACGCTATGAAAAGGCGTTAAATCCCCTTATATTCATGGAAGTATAAAAAATGTTTGCATCTAATAAAGAAAAAAGTCAAGCACCTGTCAAAAACCAACGAAAGGAGAATGAAAGCATGCCAGAGATTAGTTCTATTCAAAGACCACCCCCTTCGGGGCCGGTTTCCCAGTCTCGAACTTCAAAAAGCCCTTCAGTCATATCAAAGGATCTCAAGATCTCCGGGAATCTGCAGACACAACATGATATTCTCATTGAAGGTAAGGTGGAGGGTGATATTTCCGCCCGAGTACTAACGGTCCGGGAATCAGCAGATATTGAAGGTCATATCAGGGCTGAAGAGGCTATCCTGGAAGGATTCGTCAAGGGCGAAATTCGCGGTTCGAAAATTCGTTTGAACAAGTCTGCCCGGGTACAGGGTGATATCATTCATGGTTCAATTGCAATCGAGGCGGGTGCGATTTTCGAGGGAACGGTAAAACGAACCGAAGAGCCGCTCGGGTTTTCTGGTAAAAAGGAAATTAACAGCGAAACCAAAAAACCTGCTCCTACCAATTCGTCAAAAACTCCTGCCCCCTTGCAAAAACCACTGGCAGGCAAGTTTTGATAGCTTGAATACTTGAGTTTTCCCGCTGGGTCATTTTAGTACTGGACATCCTTGATTGAGAGAAATTCCAATCGGTTGATTATCTTGAAGATCCAGCGGCATTTTGTGCCAATACGGAAGCCTCGAATCCATTCAAATCCCCATTCAGAAAAGCTTGGGGATTTGGTTGATTTTAAAACTTTTTTGTTGCTCGATATTTAAGCTGCTATTTGATTCGGGCTTGAACAAGACACATATTCTCAATCATCATTGAAGCAGATCAATTGCAAACCACCATCATTCTTTCGTTCTTTGCAATTTTTTGCAGTCAATTCACCAATTCAACTTGACCAACAGCCTTGCCTTTTTTCGGCAGCGGTAATCGTTCTGGTTGAAGGCAGGCATTCAGGATAGAATATTCCCCGGGGAGGGGGCTGCCCCTCCCTGGAAAAGGTGATCAAGGAAATCGGGGTGCGGGAGAGGTATCTCAAATGGGAAACCAGGTTGATGAACAGGTGGTTCAGGATAGAGGATACGCGGATAAAGTTGGAGTCGCCATCAATCAATTCAATGATGGTGAGATACCAGATTTGCTTGCAAATAGGTTTTAATTGATTTGCTTCATTAATAGATCAATTACTGACTTGTTGCCTCATTTATGAAGCAATTGCTTGGTGGAAATTGCGGCAAACTAGTGATTGCTTTTGGAGTCACAAAAATTAATTGCTATTCAATCCAATTAGTTGATCATTATATCTGTTGATTTCTTGAGGGAAGGAATATGCCTGAACTACCTACCGCAGCACGGGTAATTATTATCGGTGGAGGTGCCGTTGGAACATCGGCATTGTACCATTTGTGCAAAAGGGGCTGGAATGATGCCCTTCTGCTTGAAAAAAATCAACTGACGGCTGGTTCAACCTGGCATGCAGCAGGTAATGTTCCCACCTTTTCAGGTAGTTGGTCAATCATGAATCTTCAGCGCTATTCCGCAGAACTTTACAGAATCTTGGGTACTAAAGTGGATTATCCCATGAATTACCATGTTACAGGTTCGATAAGACTGGCTCATACTAAAAATCGCCTGAAGGAATTCCATCGTGCCGTGGGAATGGGAAAATACCAGGGCCTCAACCTATCCATTCTTGATCTTGATGAAATCAAGGAACTATATCCATTTATTGAAACCCACGACTTGATTGGCGCCTTGTACGACCCCAATGACGGGGATATTGATCCGGCTCAATTGACCCAGGCTATGGCCAAGGGAGCAAGAAACCTGGGTGCAAAGATATTCCAGAATACTGAAGTGACATTTATTTCCAGGGAAAACAATGAGTGGATTGTCCATACCCCTGAGGGAAACATCAGGTGTGAAATTGTCGTTAATTCGGCCGGGTATTATTCAAAAAGGGTCGGAGACTATTTTCTTCCCTTTGGAGGACGCAAGGTTCCGATGGCGACCATGAGTCATCAGTATATCCTAACCGAGGAAATACCCGAGTTGAAAGAGTGGACAAAGCAGGAAGGAAAAAAACTGCCATTGTTGCGGGATGTGGATATCTCCTATTACCTTCGCCAAGAAAAAAATGGATTGAATCTTGGACCATATGAAAGGAATTGTTTAACACATTGGAATTTGGAAAGAGCTCCCATGCCTGATGATTTCTCCTTCCAGCTTTTTGAAAGTGATACCGAACGTCTGGAATTCTATATCGAGGATGCCTGCAACAGGGTTCCATTACTTGGTAAAGCCGGAATACAGAATGTAATCAATGGTCCCATTCCCTATGCTCCGGACGGCAATCCATTGATTGGCCCCATGCCTGGTGTACGCAATGCCTTCGAATGTTGTGTATTTACCTTTGGAATTGCACAGGCTGGCGGTGCCGGAAAAGTCTTGGCAGAATGGATTGCAGAAGGACAGACAGAATGGGATATGTGGTCCTGTGATCCCCGTAGATACACGGATTATACAGATCAAAGTTATTGCGAAGCCAAGGCGAGGGAAGTTTATGGAAACGAGTATGCCATCCATTTTCCATACCATGAATGGCCGTCTGCCAGAAATAAAAAATTATCACCAATCCATGACAAGATAGTTGCCCTTGGCGGACAGATGGGGGTATACAATGGGTGGGAACGTGCGAATTGGTTTGCCCATCCTGAAGATGATAAAACCGAAGAAGCAACCTTGACCTGGTACAGAAAAGGGCCTTGGGAACCAAGGATAAGGCAGGAATGCGAAGCTGTTCATGAATCTGTGGGTGTTTTGGATTTGCCGGGATTTGCTAGATTCAATCTGAACGGAGATGGTGCATCAGAATGGTTGGCAACCAGGATTGCTGGAAGTTTACCGAAAATTGGACGAATGAATCTGGGGTATTTTCCTACGAACAAAGGTCGGGTTTTAACTGAAATGTCAATCTTGAGACATGGCGAAAACTCTTTTACCCTCATTACCGCCGCCACAGCACAATGGCATGATTATGAGGTTCTGAAAATGGATTTGCCTTCAAATCTGAAACTTGCAGATGTTACTGATCAATTTTCCACCTTGGTGGTTTCCGGCCCCAAATCCAAAGAGGTGTTTCATAAAATTTCGAATGCGGATTTAAGCCTGCCCTGGTTAAGCCACCAAACTGCCGAAGTTGTCGGAAAGCCCGTAACCTTGGTTCGTGTCAGCTTTGCAGGCGAATTGGGCTGGGAAATCCATTCCCGAAATGATCATGTTCCCGATATCTATGATACCCTGTGTGAAGAAAAGGTAAAACCTTTTGGAATGTATGCCCTGAATTCACTCAGGATAGAAAAGGGTTTCCGAGCCTGGAAGGGTGACCTCTCAACGGATTATTCACTCCTTGAAAGTTCCCTTGATCGATTTGTCAAGTTTGACAAGTCCCAGGAATTCCCCGGGAAAAAGGCCCTACTGATAGAAAGACAGTCTGGCAGCAAAAAACGCTTTGCGGTATTGACAATAGAACAGGATGAATATGATACACCCTATATGTCAACATTGTGGCATGATGGGGCAATGGTTGGAGAAACGACTTCCGGTTCCTGGGGCTACAGGGTAAAAAAGAATATCGCATTGGCAATTTTGAGAGCTGATCTGGTCAAACCAGGAACTGAACTAATGGTTGATGTATTCGGTGAAATGTATCCTGCAGTCGTACAGGGTGGCAATGGCTTGTACGATCCTACCCATAGCCGTTTGAAATCCTGACCACATCACTTTCTTGTCAAAGTTGGAAAAAAACCATGAGTAACTCTTTCATTCCCCAAAATGCCAGCGTGGTAATCATAGGCGGAGGTGTTGTAGGTTGTTCGGTAGCTTATCATCTTGGAAAACTGGGATGGCAAGATATTGTTCTGCTTGAACGGAAAAAACTGGCTTGTGGTACAACCTGGCATGCGGCAGGTTTGATTGGCCAGTTGCGCGCAACAGCCAATATGACCAAACTGGCGAGGTATTCCCAAGAGCTTTATGGTACTTTGGAAGAAGAAACTGGTGTTGCAACGGGGTTTGTTAGAACTGGATCCATTACCGTTGCCTTGACCGAAGACCGCAAGGAGGAAATCTATCGTTCTGCCTCAATGGCAAGAGCCTTCGGTGTGGAAATAGAGGAAATTGCGCCAGATGAGGTCAAGGCAAGATACCCCCATATCAACCACAAGGATGTAATTGGAGGTGTTTACCTGCCCCTGGATGGCCAGGGTGATCCTGCAAATATTTGCCAGGCACTTGCCAAGGGAGCCAGACAATTTGGTGTAAAAATAATTGAGGGTACCAAGGTTACAGGCTGTGCCAGTGAAAATAGGCGGGTGCCCTCGGTTTCCTGGGAAAACAACGAGGAAAGTGGAACCATCAATTGTGAATATGTAGTTAATTGCGGTGGCATGTGGGGAAGGGAAATCGGTTTGATGGCGGGTGTAAATGTTCCCTTGCATGCCTGCGAACACTTTTATATCGTGACTGAACCCGTTGAGGGATTAACCCGCCTGCCGGTCCTCAGAGTCCCTGATGAACACGCCTACTACAAGGAAGATGCCGGCAAACTTCTGGTTGGTGCTTTTGAACCAATTGCCAAACCCTGGGGAATGGACGGTATTCCTGAAGATTTTGAGTTTGACCAACTCCCAGAGGATTTTGATCATTTTGAGCCTGTATTGGAAATGGCCATAAACAGGCTGCCCATTTTGGAAAGTGCTGGTATCCATACTTTTTTCAATGGACCGGAAAGTTTCACTCCAGACAATGCGTATTATCTGGGGAAAGCACCTGAAATCGAGAACTATTTTGTTGCCTGTGGTTTTAACTCGGTGGGTATAGCTTCTGCCGGAGGAGCAGGATTTGCCCTGGCCCAATGGATGCAAGATAATGAAAAGCCCTTTGATCTCGGAGATGTCGATATTTCCAGAGTCCAACCCTTTCAGGGAAACAAAACCTATCTTTATCGAAGGGTATCGGAGACCTTGGGATTGTTGTTCGCCGACCACTTCCCATATCGCCAAAAGAATACTGCCAGGGGTATTCGAAGAACGCCCTTCCATGACCGGCTGGTTGAAAACGGTGCCGTAATGGGTGAACTGGCTGGCTGGGAAAGAGCCAATTGGTTTGCCAGAAAGGATCAAACTCCTTCCTATGAATATGGCTGGAAAAGACAAAACTGGTTTGACAACTGGGCTGAGGAACATAAGGCCATACGTAACAACATAGGTCTTTACGACATGTCCTCTTTCGGCAAGTTGCTGGTCCAGGGAAGCGACTCGGAAAAATTCCTGAACCATGTTTGTGGTGCTGACTTATCAATACCAAACGGTAAAATTGTTTATACCCAATTTCTCAACACCAATGGAGGTATTGAAGCTGATGTTACCATAACCAGACTGGCCGAACAAAAATATCTGGTTGTCACTCCTGCTGCAACAAGACTGGCCGACCAGGCCCATCTTGTCCATTTTGCCAAGCACTTCAATGTCGTGATTACCGATTTAACCTCAAGTGAGGGAACCTTGGCACTAATGGGGCCAAATTCACGTCAATTGCTTGAACAGGTTTCACCCAACGACTTTTCCAATGATGCTTTTCCGTTCGGTACTGCCAGTGAAATCGAGATTGGATTGGGTCAGGCACGCGCACACCGTGTTTCCTATGTTGGGGAATTGGGTTGGGAAATTTACATTGCCACCGATATGGCCTCTCACGTCTTTGATGTGATTCTTGAACAAGGCAATTCCCTGGATTTGAAACTATGTGGTCTTCACATGATGGATAGTTGCAGATCAGAAAAGGGGTTTCGTCATTTCGGCCATGACATTACCGCCGAGGATCATGTTTTGGAAGCAGGTCTCGGTTTTGCGGTAAAGACATCCAAGGAAGACTTTATTGGCAAGGAAGCGGTAATCCGAAAGAAGGAAACCGGCTTGGATAAAATGTTGCTGCAATTCATTCTGGAAGATCCCATCCCCCTTCTCTATCACAATGAACCCATCGTCAGGGATAAGGAAATTGTTGGATATTTATCTTCCGGCAGCTACGGTCATCATTTAGGAGCTTCCATCGGTATGGGTTATGTACCTATGAATGGAGAAACTGCAGAGAATCTGTTGAGTTCTGATTATGATATTGAAATCGCAGGTGCCAGATTTAAGGCCAAACCAAGTATCAAACCATTGTTTGATCCCACTCACTCCAGAATGAAAAATTGATCCTGTGGCTTTTTGAGAAGTTGGTTTGCTTTAACCCACCATTGCCAGCCAGGGTATGTTTTCAAGCAACCAATAGGAAAGAACCGAAAACCTGTTGGTGAGCAACAAACCGCCAACCACAATGAGGATGATACCGATAATTATTTCGATCAGTCTGAAATGCCTTTTTATCCGGTTTGAAAAATCAATGAAACTGTTGATGAAAAAGGCAGCCAAGACGAAGGGGAGACCAAGCCCCATAGCATACACCCCCAACAGAAAGGTTCCCTTGACCACGGAGCTTTCCTGAGCTGCCAAGGACAGAATGGCACCGAGTTGTGGACCGATGCAAGGCACCCAACCAAAAGCAAAGGCCAGTCCAAGGACAAATGCGCTTAATGATTTACCCCCCTTGTTTCCCAGATTGAATCTGAATTCGCGGTCCAGTATGGAAATTCTGAATAGTCCCAGAAAATGAAGCCCGAATATGATGATGATTCCCCCGGCAATTTGACCAAAAATAACTTGGTTTTGCAGGAAAAACCTCCCGAGGGTCGAAACAGTAAAACCCAATACAAGAAAGACAAATGAAAGGCCCAGGAAAAAGAATAGGGCTGAATACACCACCTGGTTCCTGTTACCCTTACGGGAATTCATTTCCGAAAATGAAACTCCACTTATAAAGGCAAGATAGGGAGGCACAACCGGCAGTACGCATGGTGAAACAAAGCTCAATACTCCAGCCGTAAAGGCTATCAGAATAGATAGCAACATGCCAGAATCTAGAATTTCCATAATTTTGACTTTACCTAAACCTTCATGAAATTATTCAGTGCTGACAGCAAAATATCCGTGTTGTGCAATCATTGATACCCCCACTCGGTTGTAATAAAATAAGACTGATATGCATGAATCTGGTATTCATCAACGAAAATACCTGCCTGAAGTATGCTTGATGGGATATCTGTGTTTGAGATATTCTATTTCAAATATTCCCGAAGGTAAATCACAATGATGTTAGCCAAGTGTTTCCAAAAATATATATCACCATAAGGATAATAGACTGGCCATTATAAGGATTTGGGGTCTTGGGGCAAATCTGAACCTTACCTTGAAGTATGTTATGCTAAAAACATGATACAAGTTCCATCTACATCTCTGCCTGTATCTATTAAGAACCTGATTCCAGATTTAGGTCTGGCGAGATAGCAAGTTCTGTAGCCAACATGTTTTGGAGAGTCTGGATTTGACCATATTCGGCCAGCTCAAAAGCTTGGGGTAGATTGGCTGTAGTCAACCCTTCCAAAACCTTTGATTTATTTTCTTCTTGTGGACCACCATCAGCCTGCAAATCCAGTATCGCCACCAACACCTTCTCATCTTCGATATTTCTTTCAACCCGCCACATTTCACGAATTCCCAATTTGGCATAACGGTTGAGTTTGTTGACGTCAAGATGAATTACTTCTATTTCAACCACCAGATCGGGTGGCGTTTTGTCCTCGAATACCCCAACCGCCTTCAATCCACTCCTTCTGGCTTTATACCAACACTCTGCATTGATCCCAATGTAAAAGGCTGCATCAGCTTCAATGCCAGTATTTTTTGGATCATCGGGTCCCTTCCAACGAGTTCCACGCATGGATCTGGTACTTAATCCCGAAAGTTGTCCTGTCCACTCAATTACCTTATCGGAAGCATCACCGAGTACCTCATGTGGTCCTGATGGATTCATCCATGCAATGATACCCTCCCTGACATCAATCATCACACGCCTGCCCAAACGGTTCCAATCTATCTCCATTGCCATGGCCGGGACCAGTTCGGGCGGAACCTTGATTTGCCAGAAATCAGAGCCCAGAGGACCTAAAACATGATATTCAAATGATTTGGTTGTCATGACATCCGGTAATCAGTTTATGTTTACTTCAAAGCTCATATTTAAAATATGATTGGCATTATACCATTTCCATTAAGCTTTCACTAACATAATATCCATAGTTGATCTGCCTCATTTCTTTCCGTAAGAAAGGGGATTATATACTTAAGTGACCATTCTTTCAAATTTGAAAAACTGTGAATCATCAATGTTAACGAGACCTTTGTTGAAAGCCGAACCAAAATCAACTCGATATTGGCATAAGCAAAATCCAAAACAAAAGCAGGTTAGATCCTGCAATGGTCACTTAAGTATATAATCCACTTAACAAAGGCATAACCAGGTTATCATTACCAAAGTACAATCAATACACATTAATGGTTGGAAGATAGACAGATTTGAATAAAAAAGCAAAGTCCGGTTTTGAGGAAAAAATATACGTGAATTCTACTGTATCAGAAAACCACCCCTATCGAACAAGTTCTACGGTTTGCAGTGCCAAACTCCAATAACAATAAAATTGCCAAACTTGACACGACGGGATTGTTGTGCCCGCTTCCGGTACTCAAAATTCAAAAAACCATCAAGGGATTGAACCAGGGAGATTTACTGGAAATCATATCTGATGATCCTGTAGCATCCATTGACATACCCAATTACTGTCGTGAATCTGGTCATTTACTTCTAAAGCAAGAAGCAAATGGCAATAGCAAATTCTTGATTCAAAAAAACTGAGTCTAATCTTGATTTCGATTATTTCTGTATGTTGGTTTCAGTTCCATTCAAAAGAGAATCAATCGAGGTATTCAACTCATCACGCCTTTTCATTGCGGAAAGATAATTTGCTTTCCAAACCGGGCCATATCCACTAACCTGTTGGGGAATTTCAGCAAGTTCCAAAACTTCAGGATCCATGTCGGGAGAATCCAGCTTTCTGATCTTATCAAGATCATCGAGATAATCCTTTTTGAGTTTCCCCTGCAACTTTCTTTCCTCACCAAAACGAAATGGATCAAAAACGGTACCTCTAACCCCCTTCAGCGCTGCCAATAACCTGAAAACATGGATCATCCAGCCGCCAAATTGATATTTGGGTGGTCGAGTTCCATTAACTGCCTTGCTGATCAAGGGTGGGGCCAAATGAAACTTGATTTTGAAATCTCCTGTGAATTCCCTGTTTACCTTATCAGCGGTCTTCAGGTGAAGTCGGGCAACTTCGTATTCGTCCTTGACAGCCAGCAATTTATGGTAACTCTTTGCCACGACCTCCTTGAGTAGGGGATTCTTAAATTCATTGACAACCTTGATATATTCATTGGCCAAAGTGTTTCCCTGGAATTCAGTCAAATGCTTGCGTCTGAAATCGATGGGGTCGATTTCAACTGACTCACCGTTATTTGAGTTATCAGAACCAATCTTGTTGAGCAGATCATTTTCGGTTGACGCCCACCTGCCTATTTCAAATGCCTGGATATTGTCCTTGACGTTGACACCATTCAACTCAATTGCCCGTAAAATCGCTTCCTTGCCAAGTGGAATGGTCCCATTCTGCCAGGCTATTCCCAACAAAATGATATTGGAATAGATTGAATTCCCCAGCAGTGCTGTGGCCAAGGTGTTGGCATCGACGATCTGAACGGATGAAGGGCCCAATTTGGCCACAATTCTTTGTACAAGGTCTTCGCTTGGTATGGTAAAAGTAGTGTCCCTCGTAAAATCCCCGGTAATGATTTCAAATGAGTTGAGGGCAACCCTAGTCCTGTCCGGTTTCATGATCTGGAGAATATCGGACACGGCAGTGACGACCAGATCTCCTCCAATTATGCAATCAGCCTCATTGTTGGCGACCCTGATCGCCGAAATATCCTCCTTTTTGTTGGCAATCCTGCAATGAATGGTAACTGCACCTCCCTTCTGGGCCAAACCCGCCATTTCTATAACTCCAACGCCCTTTTTCTCAAGATATGAAGCCTGGGCCAGGAGGGCACCAATGGTTACTACCCCTGTACCGCCAACACCGGTAATCACAATGTTATATGTCTTGTCGATGGAAGGTATTTCCGGCTCAACCAGATCAGGTATGTCGATTTGCCTGGTCTTTTCCTTTCTGGGTTCTGCTCCTTCCAAAGTTACAAAAGATGGACAAAAACCTTTCACACAACTCAAATCCATATTGCAACTTGATTGATCGACAGCCCTTTTCCTTCCAAGTTCTGTTTCCACTGGTACCAGTGACACACAGTTGGATTGAACCCCGCAATCACCACAGCCTTCACAAACATCGGTATTGATGTAGACCCTTTCACTGATTTTTGGGAAAATACCCCTTTTTCTTCGTCGTCTCTTTTCTGCGGCACAGGTTTGGATATAAACAATGGCACTGACACCCGGAAGTTCCCTGAATTGCCTCTGAACCTCGTCAAGCTTTTCCCTGGGATATAATTTTACCCGGTCAGGCAATTCCCCTTTATCAAAATCTTCTTTTTCATCATATACGACGGCAACCTTGCCTACTCCTATAGCAACAAGTTCCCTGATGACCTTTTGGGGTGTCAAATCCCCATCATTTAGTTGGCCACCCGTCATTGCAACCGCATCATTGTAGAGAATTTTGTAGGTCATATTGACTCCGGAAATTACCGCAGCCCTTATGGTTTGAATACCAGAATGGTTATAAGTTCCATCACCCATATTCTGAAAGATATGAGGCGTATTGGAAAAGGGTGCCTCTCCTATCCAGTTTGCACCTTCTCCTCCCATATGTGTGAAACCAAGGGTTTCTCGGTCCATCCATTGAACCATGTAATGGCAGCCGATTCCGGCATATGCTCTTGACCCTTCAGGGATTTTGGTAGAAGTGTTATGAGGACAGCCCGAGCAAAAATAGGGACTTCTTTTCAGAATATCGGGGGCATTTTCTTCTCTGGTTGAATCCTTCAATATCTGTAAATTGGCCAAAATCCTTTCAGTTTGCAGTTCCTTGTATCCCAGTAACTCACCGATCCCGATTGCCACCTGTATGGGATTAAGCCCATATTTTGCCGTGAACAATATTTCTCCCTTGTGGTCCCTGTGACCAAATACCTGATAGGATTCTCGCTGGTTGAACAGCAATTCCTTTATTTGTGCCTCAATGAGCTTGCGTTTTTCCTCGACAACAATGATTGTATCCAATCCTTCTGCCCATTCGAGCATGCCCTTTTGATCAAGCGGCCAAGTCAAGCCAATCTTGTAGGTCGTTATTCCAAGCCGTTCAAGTTCTTGGTCATCCAATCCCAATAAACTCAGGGCATGAATCAAATCAAACCAGTTTTTTCCCGCGGCAGCAATACCGATTTTTGCTCCGGGTTTACCTGTCACCCTGTGGTTGATATTGTTTTGGTAGGCAAAGGCTTCGGCGGCATACCTTCGATAATCCAGAATTCGGGCTTCACGTTCACCGGGTGTATCCCATATCCTGATATTGAGCCCACCATCGGGTATGTCAAAATGGGGAATCTCATAATTAATTCTGAATGGATTTCCATCAACCACAGCCGTTGATTCAATGGTTTCCTTCATGCATTTCAAGCCAACCCAGTTGCCGGAAAACCTGGACAAGGCTATGCCATAAACACCATAATCCAGAACTTCCTGTACTCCAGCGGGGGAAAATATCGGCATATAAGCATCCAGAAGCGCCATATCCGATTGATGCAATGTCGTTGAACTTTCCCCTGTATGATCATCTCCAAGGGCCATAAGAACGCCCCCGTATTGGGATGTACCTGCCATGTTTGCGTGTCTCAGTACATCGCCTGAACGATCAACTCCAGGACCCTTACCATACCAAAGGCCATACACACCATCAAATTTGCCTTCGCCCCGAAGTTCAACTTGTTGGGTTCCCCATAACGCTGTAGCTGCTATATCTTCATTCAGTCCGGGGTTGAACACTATATCCGATTGATCAAGTCTTGATTTTTCCCGGACCAATAGAAAGTCAAGGTTTCCAAGAGGTGCACCCCTGTATCCGGATACATATCCAGCCGTGTTCAATCCGGCCTTTAAATCTCTTTGCTTTTGGATAAGAAGAAATCTGATCAGAGCTTGAGTACCATTCAACAGCACTTCATTTTTTGACAGGTCATACCTGTCTTCCAAGGAAGAATCCTTGAGTAGTTGTTTGTTTGATTCTGTCATGTCCAAAGTAATATTCAGATCAAGTCGTTATAGCGAATTTTTTATGACCAACGGAGACCGATTTGCAGGTCAACAATCAAGACTTGGTTTAATTGACTGAATTTTGCAACCAAGGCATTATTTTCTGCAAATTCAAAAATACTTATACCGGAGGTCTAAACAAGAATACCCCAAAATTGAATAAACAAGAAATTCAAAATTTGAAAATACTGTTAAAGGATTAAGTTTTGAGCAAGAGTTTAAATCAAGTAACCCAATATTTAATTGCAAATGAAATTGAATACGAACTCAGAAAGACAGATCAAATCGCTAGAACGGCTCAAGAGGCTGCAGATGGAATTGGGTGCCACCTGAATCAAATCGTCAAATCGATAATATTTTCAGCACCTTCATCAGATAATCTGGTTTTGTTTCTGACAGCTGGTGGCAATTTTGTTGATGTCCATAAGGTAGAAAGCCTTCTCGGTTTTACCTTGCAAAAGGCTGATGCCCAAATAATACGATTCCAAACGGGCTTTGTGATAGGAAGTGTGCCACCTTTTGCCCACAAGGAAGAGTTGGCAGTTTATATGGATCCCGAATTGTTGAACCATTCTTTGATATGGGCAGCTGTAGGAACTCCCTTTCATTTATTCAGTATAAATTCTGAAGTATTGCTTGCCACGACCAAGGCAAAAACCCTTAACTCAGTGATTCCCGCCAGAGTTTTTTCCGTTGGCTTTTTGCACTACCCTCAAACAAATTGACAAGTGGCATTGAAGGGCATTGCCCCCATGGTTCCTGTTTCCGTCTTTTTTCCCGACCCTGAAAAACCGGCCACGGTCCCATCCGGTGCATGGTTGTCAGGCCAGGGCTCCTCCAGGATGGCCTCCGGGAACATCTTCCGGCGGGGTTCGGACAGCAACCGGTGGAAGTGTTCCCAGTCCCTGATGTGAACAGGCGTGAACAGCATCCGTGTCCTTTCCCGCATGTACTCTCTTCAGGGGTTCCCGATGGGCACGGCAGCAAGGCTCCGCCGCCTGTTCGACCGGGAACATCGGCACGCACAGGTTTGCCATCGCATTGGCAGGGCATTGGTTTCCATGGCCATGATCATGCCCGGGATTGTGGCCGGACATGTTTTCCGGGGCCGAAAGATTTTCATTTCCATCTTCCGGCGGGCCCGGCCCGCACGCATCATTCGCATCATCCCTTCCTTTTGGAGGGGGAGACCGGCTGCCCGGGACCAGGTCCTGCGTCCGCCATCGGGACCGGTCCCGGTGCAGTGGAGGAAGGTGACCCCAGGGTCGATGTCCGCCCCGTTCAGGGGAACATCCGTGCACCACCCGGAGTGGTGTGTCATGACCCCTCTTGCGGTCCTTTCGGTCCTGGTGTGGGTCCGGACATCCGGATGGCTGGCGACCCAGTCGGAAGGGAACCCGTGGTCTCCCGGCTTCACGCCCGGGATGAAACGGATGCTGTTGTCCCCGAGATGCCGGATGTGGGGACCGTTGGAGGTTGGGGCATCCCCGGTGATGATCGTCCCGGGATGGGGATGGTCCTTGCGGAATCGGGTGATGAACCGCCCGGCGGCGTTGCGCCCGCAATCGTTCCTGCCGGTTCCGTCCTGCCTGGTGACCGTCTCCGGTGCCGGGGGAATGAAAATGTGGGAGTCGGGATGGACGAGGGCGCCACCCATCATCCGGTGCCGACAGGTCCTGGTTCCGCTCCGGTGGTTCCTGACATAACAGGAGGAACTGTCACTAAACGTTTAAATATGTACCAATATTAACTGTTTAAAAGGTGCTTATATACCTGACTAGCCAAACATATCCAATTCAAAAAATCGCCCCTTTACCCACAAGGTTGTAAATGACGGGAAATCAATTAACCATGGCACTTGTCACCAGGTCTGGATTTCCTTGAGTCATGGAAATGTCGGTACTTCCATCCGCATTAGACTGAAACCATTGCGACTACCCTACCCATGGGGGATAAGGAATAGTATGACTAGTCAGGTATATAAGCACCGTTTAAAAGTGTACCACTTTTTCTGGGAGGGGTTCCCGCAATGGTGTTTCAAAAAGGGTTTAGTGCTCTCAAAGCCTCATAGAAATGGGCTTTCAGCGATATTTGAATGGTTTTGGCTTAAATTTTCCGGCTAAATGAAATGCTATTGATGGTAGGGGCGATTTCGGGAATTCTTGAAAGGTAAAACAAGGTAGTGTTGAACTTCCATTCTGAATTAGTTTATCTATCGATGGGCCCCAATTTACTCCTTTGCAGGGAAGGAGTTAATCCTTCTTACCAATGTGTTTTCAAATCCAACCCAACAGCGTAATTCGGCACATGACCACTCCCCTCGATTCTCTTTGCCCTATAACTAACGTCCAGCTGTGGTGAACCATGCTCTCGGGTCAATCGTCCTCCAAGAGTAAGGTCACGGGTATATCCAGACTCCTTCACAGCTACGAACGGGATGTTTGCATAACTCCCGTCAAAGGCCGGAAAGCCATAAGATACTTCAGCTTGCCTGCTGATAGCACCAATTTCCTCCTGGCCAAACTGCCCCGCTTGTGGAAGGGTATTGAATATGTCGTTGTTTGACCCGCTTAAGGATTGGTTGTAGCTAGCTGAAAAACCCCTTTTCGTGTAGGGATTTGGATCATAAGTCACCGACAGGGAATATCCCCAGTTCGAAAAACCATTGGAAGTGTGGGCAACCAGATTCTTTGCAGAAAAGTCTGCTTCTAAACCGCTTTCAGTATCTTGCCAGCTCATTCCTACACTGACTTCCATACCCCATCCCGTCTCGGCATCTCCACCGTCCTGTCTAAGGGAAACAGTGAACCTGGGTGTAAGAGACTTGTTGTCCTTGAGAGTTATTTTTCGGGCACCTTCTAAACCCAACCGGACCCTAGTCACTTTTCCAGAGGTGCCATCGAGATCCTCCGTCTTTTCTGATTTGGTGGCAGTATAAAATGAATCACCAACAACTGCAAGGTTAAGACCACCAGTTTCAACACCCATCATCAGGTTATTTCGAAAACCAATTGCAGCCATTGACCATTCAATGTCCGCTTTTTGAATCTGTTTCGGATCAGGACTCCGCGTTATCCAACCGCTTCCAAAGCCGAGAGTGCCCCATATGCTGAACCTTTCCGATGCGGTTAGGGAAGCATAGGGGACTAGGGCGGTCAAGGTGGCGTCGATGGCATTTTTTGGTTTATCCGACTGTGTATAGGAACCCTTACCGACACTTTGCAGGATTGCCATACCAATCAACCATTTCCCCTTTGTCACATCGGTACCAAGCATGGCCGTTGTTGTATCCCCTTCAAGTGATAACTCCCCCTCGCGGCCCTCAAAGAACGATTGGGATATCTGTCCCCAAAAGGCATGGTTTTCCTGTGTAGACGGATTTTGCCCGATCACAGTGAAATTGCTTTCCAACAGGGCTTCTCGCAAGCTCATTATATTCTGTTCTGTGAGATCATTTTGAGAAACGAAAGAGTTGTTTGTAGTATCTCCTAGGTTGGTATTATTGTTGAATGTTAGAGCCGAATCCTGAACGGAGGTGTGGTCAGTCCCATTCAAATCAAGCGGATAACCGGCTATTTGTATCTGAGTTGGGGCATGCCGCGGGGCCTCGATTCTTTTGGTAATTCCATCCAGTACCTGCTCGGTGACAGCACGACCAAACCTTACCTGCCATTCTGACAAGTTACGGGAATTAGCAAGTCGTGTATGATCTACAATTTTTACTTCGTGTGTTTTTTGTCCCCATTTAATCTCCTGATTGTTATTTGGGCTTTGCAATGTTATTTTGAGGGTTTCATCTTCCTCTACAATGTCATCCTCCATGATTTCTACTTGGAGGCGGACCGAAGATTTACCAGCAGCAATCATGACATCCGGTTTCAACTTGTAGTCTTCACCGTTAGTCGCATCACCTTCTTCAAGAAGATTAATCATGAAATTCCCCGATGATACCGGTTCAATTGTAACCATAATATAATGCATACCGCCATTCTCTGCTGCTTGTGACGAAGCAGAAACAAAACTTACCACGGGTATGTCATCATCGGTGACGGTTATCGTTACATCGGATACCGATACACCTGAATAATCCGAACCGTCGGCGGCAACAAGGGTATGCGTAATGGTGGCCTCGCGCTGATCGGCGGGATTGTCTAAGTCGTCGTTTATGGCGGTCACGGTGATGGTCTGGGCAGTCTCCCAGTTGAGAGGAGTAAAGGTCAGGCTCGTCGTCGGGGAGATGGTGAAGGGTGCACCATTTGGCACCGTCGGCGTGATTGTGACATCGGCGGTGGGCTCGGTGTTAAGCTTGATGGTATAGGTTCCCTCGTTTTCCGTCGTCCCTTGGGTTGACCCGTCATCAATCTCATCAAGGGTGAGCGCGCTCGCGCTAACCGTTACCCCCCTGGTGTCATCATCGGTAATGGTTCCGATGGCTGTGCCGTCAGAAATGGAAGTCCCTGTACTCGGCGCACTCAGAATCACACCGAAGGTCTCATCTGCCTCGTCAATGCTGTCCTCCGTGGTTTGTATCTCTATGGTTTTGCTGGTGTCACCTGCGGCGAAACTTAGTGTTTGTGCCGTGGTTTGAGCAGTAAAGTCGCTGCTTGCGGCGGTGTAAGTGCCACCAGTTGTTGATGTCGTCCATTGGACCGATACGGCGGCCCCTGAGGCACCATTTCGATTAACTGTAAAGGTAATTGGATCACCTTCCGTAGCCTCAGCATCGGCAATGGCAAAAGAAGGTTCAGCATCATCATCGGTGACGGTTATCGTTACATCGGATACCGATACACCTGAATAATCCGAACCGTCGGCGGCAACAAGGGTATGCGTAATGGTGGCCTCGCGCTGATCGGCGGGATTGTCTAAGTCGTCGTTTATGGCGGTCACGGTGATGGTCTGGGCAGTCTCCCAGTTGAGAGGAGTAAAGGTCAGGCTCGTCGTCGGGGAGATGGTGAAGGGTGCACCATTTGGCACCGTCGGCGTGATTGTGACATCGGCGGTGGGCTCGGTGTTAAGCTTGATGGTATAGGTTCCCTCGTTTTCCGTCGTCCCTTGGGTTGACCCGTCATCAATCTCATCAAGGGTGAGCGCGCTCGCGCTAACCGTTACCCCCCTGGTGTCATCATCGGTAATGGTTCCGATGGCTGTGCCGTCAGAAATGGAAGTCCCTGTACTCGGCGCACTCAGAATCACACCGAAGGTCTCATCTGCCTCGTCAATGCTGTCCTCCGTGGTTTGTATCTCTATGGTTTTGCTGGTGTCACCTGCGGCGAAACTTAGTGTTTGTGCCGTGGTTTGAGCAGTAAAGTCGCTGCTTGCGGCGGTGTAAGTGCCACCAGTTGTTGATGTCGTCCATTGGACCGATACGGCGGCCCCTGAGGCACCATTTCGATTAACTGTAAAGGTAATTGGATCACCTTCCGTAGCCTCAGCATCGGCAATGGCAAAAGAAGGTGCCACATCACCCTTAAGGCGAAACTGAAGCGCTCCATCAAGCAGGTTATCTTGCCATCCGGCCGTAATGTTAAGTATTGAAATTGCCATTTCTGATCTGAACTGATGTGTATTAGCAATTTGCCAACCGCTCAGCCCCCCAGAATCCTCCGCATCTGATTCTGTGTAATTCCATCCTGTTATTTGCTCATCTCGTGTTCCTGAGACAGCAAGAACGAGCAAGTATTCTTTACTCGCCTCAAGGTCTATTCCACCTTGCGGAGCGGTAAAGGTCACTATCTGATCATCGTTCGAAGAGGAAAAGGTGGGAGTGGTCAGCGTCCCAACCACACTGCCCGGCTTGCCATTCGCGAGAGGATTCTGAATTCTGACCGTATAGGTAAGACCCGTACCAATGCGCCCGAACTGAATTTCGGCGCTGTGCAATTTGTAGCCCCCTTTGTTGGTACCGGTGGTGAAGCCCTGAGCATGATCGTACACTCCCCAACTGCTGACAACAGGGGACGCCCCCTGTAACCCTAAGAAAGTTGTCGTTGGATTTGCCTGTCCGATATTCGAAACCAGAACCTGATCCTGGGCCCGGGCCTCATGCGCCCCAGATACAAAAGCAACAAAAAGCGACAGCAGCAGAGCAGCCCGCAACCGAGAAAAAGCGTCCAATAGTTCTGCCCTTGAAATAGGCATCAACAGTCCACGAATTTTATTGGGGGCTTAGGCAATCTTGTCACTGGCACTAGGAACATGGCCAAGGGTCGAAGTGATGTAGGCCGGCCACATGTCCATGCCGACACTCCCGATCGATCCCAGCTGCTCTTGTGACAAGCCCCTGCACCATCCGGAAAGGGTCCCCTTCCTGCGACCATCACCAACACAACGGACAGTC
>JAPORQ010000017.1 GCA_026710155.1 Paracoccaceae bacterium | reverse complement strand
AAAACCAGGATTAAATATAATCAATCCATATGTGTATTCAAGTATATAATCCCGATATCATGTGCCAAGTTGACTGAAATTGGTCCTGCGCCAAATTTTTTTCGCCAGGGAGCATTATCAAAATAATTGTCAGGTTTGTAAAACCATGTATTGATATGCACAGCCCTGATGTTTCCTATTTCACCATTGGAAATTACTTCCCTTGCTTTGCATATGATGGGATTAAACCGTCGGTGATGACCAACCATAAGCGGCACGCCCTTGCTCTCTGCTTCCAAGACCAAACCGTTACATTCTCGAAAGGTGGTTCCAAGTGGTTTTTCAACAAGTACAGGAAATCCTTGCCTAATACATGCTAGCCCCTGGGATACATGCAATGTCGTAGGTGTTGCTAGGATTACACCATCTGGTGAATGCTCTGCAAACAACTCGTCCAAAGTAACATGGCAAGGTATGTTGAGGTTAGCTGCATAATTCTGCCCTTCTTCATCGGTTTCCACGATGGCACATAGCGTAATTCCTGGTAATTGGTCTATTGCATCAGCATGCCGCCTGCCAGCAAGACCAATACCCGCTATAGCCATTCGTAATGTCTCGGACATGAGTACTTTTCTTGAAAAAACAGCTGGATTTCAATGCAAGTCAAGAATCGAAAAATCTTGCATTCGACATTAATTCGATATTGTGATTCACTCAGTTTCAATAACCGGTTGACACAAGAGGCCTACCAATTCTTGCATCCTGAATTGCAGAAACCAAATGTGCCATTCTGTTGTTGTCGCTTGGATGGGTTTGCAAAAAACTGACAGTATAAATCCCCATATTGGCTTGTCGGGCGCTTTCGCGTGTGGCTCTTACGAGAAAATCCTGCATTGCCTCAGGCCTGTAACCAGCATACAGAAGAATATAAACCGCTGCCCGGTCAGCCTCCAGTTCCATCTCCGGGCTATAGGCTGTTGCCCCGAACCCGGCACCCAAATCTGCCCAATATTGTTGACTTTCGGGTGTGGCATTGTCAGAAACCAACGCAAGGGCAATACTTTGACCGATCAAGGCGTTGATATATTTTTTGTCTACATGAACAAACATGACATGGGCAAACTCGTGAGCCAGTACAGCTGCAACTTCATCATCCGAACCCGAGATGTTTATCAAGCCACCAAATAAGTGAATATCATTGTTCTCGTCTGCTGCAGCATTGATTTGGGGATTATTTTGATGGATATGAATTGTGGATCTCTGTACCAGGTCGCAATGATATTGTGGTCTTTGAAGATCCAGGCAAACCCTGTAGCTTGCTGACCTGATTCTCGGTGCAATTCGATTCACGGTAGCTTGCATGCGAAATGGATGTATGTCCCGAGGAGGTGACAGGTAAGTTTCATTCAGTATTCTGTTGGCTTCTACATATTGTTCCTGACTGGGTTCATTAATTTCAATGGACTCCATACAACCAGAAATTGTTGACGCCATGATTGCGAATAAAATGATGGAAAGTGGTTTCTTCATTGTTGTCAGCATTACAGATGTTTGATTAGGGTAAATTCCTGTTGGATTGAGATTTATTATTTTCTTATTTCAGATTTACAACCAAAATTATCCAACAACCCCTTTAATAATTAGGAGTTTGGAAATTTCCTAACCGATTGGAAGAGGTTTGGAGGAAAGGTCTGAAAATTCACGAATTCAGTCTAGTGGCCTTCCTTTTCAACCGTTCGTTCATTTGCTTATCCGCCTCATCCGTGCCATCATGAAAGGTCCCAAACCACTTGTCAAAAGGGAAAATTCCATCCGAATAATTCACCTCAAAATATTTGTGATGGAGGTAATGCGCAAAACAATGGGTATCAATTGCACCCTTTCCTTCTATGACGATCTTGTCAAAACCAGTATGGTCAGGTCCCGGAGACAAGCCTGCATGAAACAGCTGATTTATGACATGAATGGGATGGGATGGGATTATCCAGTGAATGAATATGCTCGAAAAATATATCAGGTGCTCGACCGGATGCATGGACAAACCCGACCATGGGCCGGGGTTTGAATTGGCATGATGTACCTTGTGGACTGTTCGGTACAAGGGAGGCCAGTGAATAAGTCGATGTATGCAATAGAAATGAAACTCCCTTATCATGGGAATCAATAACAACATAGCAATAAAAAGGATTGGGTTTTCACTGAAGTTCAAATGAGGTATATAACCGTTGGCCATCATCCAGAAGGTCACAATTTCATACCCCGACCAGATCGGCAAGCCACTGGCAAAGCACCAGGTCAGATTATCCTTAATCTGACTCCTGAACAAAAAGGCCGATCCATCTGTCTCCAGCCATGAAGGATTATATTTGAATTCCTTGTCCTGGCGCTTTTTGACATACAGATGAAGGTGGAAAGCACCAAACCAGACAGCCATCAATCCGGCATTTCTCAAAATGATCTGGAGCATCCAGCCCGTTTCAAGGGTTTTCATGTTTTCCAATGGTGGAAGAAATGCCAACCATACAGCCATGCTGAGCAAAAAATAGATGATGTTCCAGGGGAATAGATAACCTGGGAATCCAAAGATCCATTTAATCAATTTAACAGGTTTCAAGGGCCAAACGAATAGTGGCGCGTACTCTACCCTTTCAAATGGTTTCCAATGTCCTCTTCTATCCCTTTGACCAAAGTCCTTTTCAGAAATTCCATTATTTTTCATTTTTGACATTTTTCCAATAAGTATTTGATTGGAACTTTTAGACTGTCAAAATTGCCAATTCAAATTAATTAACCTAATTGGTATATTGATAACGGAAAAAATATATCTGGAAACAAGCCGGATATGTTCGCACATTTGCATGGAGTTAATTTATCCTTGGATTCAAAAGAAGAAAACAATTCCAGTTCGTTGGGAAATCTTACCAGAAGAAAGGTCTTGGGCAATTCCCATGTTGATTTGGCAAACAAATTGACGACCGATTTCGATGCACCCTTTCAGGAGTTGATTACCAGTGCGGCATGGGAAAAAGTCTGGTCTCGTCCACATCTGGCCCTTCGTGAGCGGTCCATGATAACCCTTGCCCTTTTGGCTGCCATGGGCCATGAAGAAGAATTTGCCATGCATTTGAAAGCTACAGCAAATACAGGTGCAACCAAGGAGGATATTTCTGAAGTACTACTGCATGTCGCTGTATATGCTGGTGTTCCAGCTGCGAATTCAGCAATTAAAGTCGCCAAAAAGACTTATGAAGAAATGAAAGCAGGGAGTTGACCTTGACCAAAAGACCGCCTCCCTCAGGAGGTTTCTTTCCAAGAAATTTTCAGATCCATCCTCCGGCCTATGCACCCGATTACAAAAGCAGCATAGTCCGTTCCCCCAAACTGGCCCTGGTTTCGATAGGCAATGGATTGTCGGAAATCACCGGACCGGTCTTTGGACATGAAGATCTGGGGCCAACAGATAATGATTTGATTCTTAACTACTCGGCAAAAGACAAATCCCCTATTGGTGAACGCATAATTGTTTATGGCAAACTGATGGATGAGAGTAGAAAGGGCATTGAGGGAGCCTTGATTGAAATATGGCAAGCCAACTCGGCCGGACGATATCGACATATCAAAGATAAGTATATCGGACCCCTGGATCCCAATTTTGGCGGTTGTGGTCGAACAATAACCGGGGAAGATGGTCACTATGAATTCCGTACCATTAAACCCGGCCCCTACCCCTGGCCGAATGGAATAAATGATTGGCGCCCTTCACATATACATTTTTCCCTGTTCGGACCGGGATTTTCCCAAAGACTCATTACCCAGATGTACTTTGAGGGCGATCCATTGATAAAGATATGTCCCATTGTGAATACAATCCCGGACAAGGAAGCAATTGACCTGCTGATTGCCCGTTTGGATATGGCTAATACGATACCCATGGATACCTTGGCCTATGAATTCAATCTTGTGCTCAGAGGTCGTAGATCCACAATGTTCGAAAACCGTCCTGAAGGAAATTAAATGGCCCTGTCTCCCAAAATCTATCAGGAATTGCCATCCCAAACTGCAGGGCCTTATGTTCATATAGGATGTACTCCGCAAATGGCTGGCCTGAAAACCATTTATGGTGGTGGTCATTTGGGATCAAAAATGGTCAATGAAAAAACTCTTGGTATAAGGATTTCCATCAGTGGCAAAATATTCGATGGTACTGGCACGCCGATCAAGGATGGCATTATTGAATTATGGCAAGCAGATGCTCAGGGCTTGTTCAATAGTCTGGATGAAACTCGGGGTGAGCCTGATCAGAATTTTCAAGGATGGGGTCGTCAACCAACTGACATACTTACGGGTGAATTTCATTTTGATACCATCAAACCAGGTAGAATCCCATATCTGTCCACCAATAGATTGCAGGCTCCCTTTATTAGCATTTGGGTTGCAGCTCGAGGTATAAATCTGGGTTTGCATACCAGAATGTACTTTCCGGAAGAGGTTGAAGCGAATGCTGAAGATCCGGTTCTCAACCGTCTTGAACATCAAAACAGAGTACATACCCTGATAGCGGAACCTCTGGAGGATGGCGTGTATCAATTTGATATCGTCCTACAGGGTGAAAACGAAACAGTATTTTTTGACATTTAATCCCTTCCCAGACACATGGCTAAATTCCAACCCTTGACAACAGCGATCAATGAAAACCTGTTTTCCGGATCATTTGTGGTATTTGAAGGTTTTACCCATTTAATTCCCTATGCCGCAGCTCACGAGGCAATTCGGAGTGGTATAACTAATCTCACACTTGCCCGCATGACGCCTGATGTAATTTATGACCAGATGATCGGGATGGGCATGGTTAGGAAATTGATTTTTTCCTATGCCGGAAACCCTGGTGTGGGTTTGTTGAGGCGATTGAGGGATGCCGTGGAAAATGAATGGCCTAGACCCCTGGTCATAGAAGAGCATTCTCATGCGGCAATGGCCAATTCCTATGAAGCGGCAGCCTCGAATTTACCTCTGGCAATCTTGAGGGGATATCAGGGAGCAGGTCTCAAGGGAATGAATGCAAACATCAAATCAATTGAATGTCCATTTACGGGTGAAACATTGGCTGCGGTCCCTGCCCTGCGACCAGATGTGGCCGTAATTCATGCCCAAAAGGCGGATAGCAAAGGCAATGTTCTTGTTGAAGGAATAATTGGAGTCCAGAAGCAGGCCGTATTAAGTGCAAAAAAGGCAATTGTGACCGTTGAGGAAATTGTACCTGAACTGAATACCCACCCCAATGCCTGCATTATTCCCTCTTGGGCGATAACTTCAATTTCGGTTGTTCCGGGTGGTGCCCACCCCTCTTATACGCAAGGATACTATGAAAGGGACAATTCATCCTATCTAGAGTGGGACAGGATTTCCAGCGACCGAAATACCTTCAAGGATTGGATGCGGAAAAATGTCCTTGAGCAGGGGCAAGAAGCATTCAATGAGCGGGTGGAACATTTGAGAGATTGACATGAATTATTCCTCTTATGAAATCATGGTTGTTTCTGCTGCCAGGCTCCTGAAAAATGATGATGTCTGTTTCGTGGGTATCGGTGCTCCCTCAGCAGCATGCAACCTGGCCAAATTGACAAATGCCCCCGATATCACTTTGATCTACGAATCTGGTACAATTGGAACCGCACCTGATGTATTGCCTTTATCCATAGGTGATGGTGAACTTTGCAGTACAGCACTGACCACCGTATCAGGGGTTGAAATGTTCAATTACTGGCTTCAGGGTGGAAGAATTACAGTTGGTTTTCTGGGGGCAGCCCAACTCGACCGTTTTGGCAACATCAACACCACGGTTATTGGAAATTACGAGAAGCCCAAGGTCAGATTGCCGGGTGGTGGTGGTGCTCCCGAGATTGCTTCACATTCGAAGCAGGTTTATATCATAATGAAGCAATCTCCCAGGAGTTTTGTCAACAAAATCGATTTCTTTACCTCTTACGGGTTCGGGAATGGCTACAACGAAAGATCAGAAAAGGGCATTCAAACCAAGGGGCCGCAATTGCTCGTTACCGATATGGCCATTTGGAAGCCTGACCCGACAACCAAGGAATTTGAGGTTGTGGCCTTAAATCCCGGTGTAACCAGGGATGCCATGCAGAAAAGTGTTGGTTGGCCAATCAGGTATTCGGAGAGGCTTGATGAAAATACACCTCCGACCAAGCTGGAGCTTGAAGTCCTCAGAGACCTGCAGGAGCGTACCAGAATGGCACATTCCAAAACGGGAAATTCAGGTCAATGACCGAGGTGTTCATTTGTTCATACAATCGAACGCCAATCGGGAGGTTTGGAGGTTCATTATCCTCAATCCGACCTGACGATCTCTGTGCATTGACACTCAAACAGATATTGGACAAAAACCCGTATATGGATCACAGCCGGATAGACGAAGTCATAATTGGATGCGCAAATCAAGCAGGAGAAGACAATCGAAACGTAGCCAGAATGGGACTTTTGCTGGCAGGGTATCCTCATACGGTTCCCGGAACAACAATCAACAGGTTATGCGGTTCCGGGATGGATGCGATTCTCATAGGAGCAAGACAAATCAGGGCCAATGAAGCCGATCTGGTCGTGACAGGGGGAACAGAGAGCATGTCGAGGGCACCGTTCGTTTTACCCAAATCTTCACAGGCCTTTGGGAGAAATGCCGAGATCTATGACACAACCATAGGATGGCGCTTTGTCAATCCTGTCATGGAAGAATTGTACGGAACCGATTCAATGCCTGAAACAGCTGAAAATGTTGCTGAGGATTTCAATATTTCCAGAGAAGATCAGGATAAATTTGCTCTTTGGTCACAACAAAAAGCCTCAAAATCTGTTGAAAAGGGCTATCTCAAGGATGAAATCATCCCTGTTTCCGCACCTCAAAGAAAAGGTGATCCACTAGTCATATCTTCTGACGAACACCCAAGGCAGACTTCCCTTGAGAAGCTATCATCGCTCCCGACTCCCTTTCGATCAAGCGGTACGGTAACGGCAGGTAACTCTTCCGGTGTAAATGATGGTGCGGCAGCACTTTTGCTTGCTTCGGAAAGAGCAATTGATGAATTCAAGTTAAATCCGATTGCCAGGATCGTCGGGGGTAGTACAATCGGGGTGGAACCCAGAATAATGGGTATAGGACCTGCCTATGCCATCAATAGGCTTTGCAGGAAATTTGATTTGAATCTTGAAAAATGTGATGTTATTGAGATCAATGAAGCGTTTGCCAGTCAAAGTTTGGCTACCACACGATACCTGAACCTTGAAGATGATGATCCTAGAATCAACCCCAATGGCGGAGCCATTGCCTATGGTCATCCCCTAGGTATGTCCGGAGCAAGAATTACGGGGATTGCTGCCCTGGAAATGTTTCATCAAAAGAAAAAGAATGCCATTGCGGCAATGTGCATTGGTGTTGGACAGGGTATCGCCATAGCCTTGGAGGCGGCTTAAGATGGTCCATAATCCTTACAACAAGGGATTGTTGACAGCACTTTTGGGTGAGCCTGAAGCTGAAGCCCTTTTTTCAACCGACAGGATGCTGGATAATTTCAACGATTTTGAAATTGCCCTGACCAGTGCCTTGTTTCATACTGGTAAAATCACTCAGTCAAGCCATAATAAAATTATCTCAGCGATCTCGAATTTTGAACCTGATATTGATGACTTGATCAAGACAACTCAAGTCGATGGAATACCTGTCCCCGGATATGTTCGCCAACTCAAGAAGAAGATAGGTAAGCCTTATTCATCCGATTTTCATTTTGGAACAACCAGCCAGGATTTAATGGATACCTCACTGGTAATGATTTTAGAAGATTTGAACAACATATTTAATGGATGCCTTGGCGAAGTAATTTTCAAATTGAAAAAAATGGAAAAAAAATTTGGTTCCAAACCGCTACAAGGTTTTACCCGCATGCAGCCAGCCAAAATGATTACTGTTGGAGACAGAATCATTTCCTGGGGGGAACCTTTGATTAATTTGCAGGCCACTCTGCCACATTTGTATAAGTTGCAATTGGCTGGACCTGTTGGCAATAGGGCTGAATGGGGGGAAAGGGCACCCGAAATAGTAGCCATTGTTGGCGAAGAACTCGGTTTGGAAACTACCCTGTTTGGTTGGCAGACTGATCGTAGCTTGTTTTGCAACTATTCAGATTGGTGTGGTTATCTCGTCGGTATTTTGGCTAAAGTCGGTAAGGATTTGACCTTGATGTCCCAAATGAGCCAAATAGAATTCAAAGATGGTGGCACCTCTTCAGCCATGCCGCATAAATCAAATCCGATTGGACCTGAACTATTGGTTAGCCTTGGCCATTATGTACCACTACTTACAGCAGGCATGCACCAATCACTTATGCACGAGCAGGAAAGATCTGGTTCCATGTGGACCCTGGAATGGATTCTCTTTCCCCAAATCTGTACCCTTGCCTCAAAAAGTCTCAAGGTAACTGACAAAATTCTGAACTCAATTACACGCTTCGGTTAAACACAAACACTCATGTTTTTACCCAGAAACAATTGTACTTGTGATTTCTTGGCTTCAGACATTTGAGGTTAAAAGACCTACACCTACACCACTTGCAGTACCAATCACGATTTTACCTAATCCAGGCACTACAAACGAAGTAACGGTTTCTGTAAGAAGCACTAAATACATCCCTACAAAAATAAATAAACAACCTATTATTAATTTGATAAAGTTCACAGCAATCAATCCATTTAAACTAAAAGGTTGGCTTGATAACTTTTTTACTTCAGTATGTCAATAACTGGTGCCGGCCCGATTTTTGAAATCAATTACCCGGGCGGGTTGATTTTTAAGTAACCATTTGGAAATAATCGTACTTAAACTTTGGTGGAGCCGGGGGGAATTGAACCCCCGACCTTGTCATTGCGAACGACACGCTCTCCCGACTGAGCTACGACCCCATAAATTCAATTCAAAGACTTTTGCTAGAAATTCCTTGTGCAAATCAGGTTTCTGTCTCCGAATACATTATCGACCCTGTTGACTGGCGACCAGTACCGATCTGGTCGGAATGCTCCAATTGGCAAACACCCCTCTTCCCTCGTATAAGGCCTATCCCAATCACCTATCAAATCATCTAAGGTATGAGGTGCATTTGTCAATGGATTGTTCTCACTATCCATGGTACCATCCTTTACAGCCTGGATTTCATCTGCTATGGCCAGCATGGCATTGATAAAGCGATCCAATTCTGCCTTTGGTTCCGACTCGGTCGGTTCAACCATTAACGTCCCTGCCACCGGGAAACTCATGGTTGGTGGATGGAAACCATTATCAATCAATCTCTTGGCAATATCATCAATAACCAGATCGGTTCCCTCGATTGAAGCCCTGGTATCAACGATGCATTCATGGGCAACCAGACCCTCATTGCCGGAATAGCAAATATTGTATTTCTCGCGAAGTCTCGTGGCCAGGTAATTGGCATTCAATATGGCGAGTTTGGTAGCCAGCGCCAAACCCTTGCCGGCCATCAGTTCGATATAGGCCCAGGAAATTACCAAGACCAGGGCTGAACCAAATTCCGTTGAACTGACTGCTCCTGAACCATCACCTTTCAGGGGGTTACCAGGCAGGAAGGGAATCAAATGTGATTTCACCCCAATCGGTCCAACTCCGGGTCCACCTCCACCATGCGGAATGCAAAAGGTCTTGTGCAGATTCAAATGGGAAACATCAACACCAATATCACCTGGTCGGAGGATACCAACCATGGCATTGAAATTTGCTCCATCCATGTAGACCTGGCCACCAACTTCATGAATCAATTGGCAAACCTCAGTGATTGAACCTTCGAATACGCCATGAGTCGAAGGGTAGGTGATCATTACGGCCGAAATATTTTCAGCCTTTTCCCCAACAAGGGTTTTCATGTGGTTGACATCGATGGTTCCATCGTCATTGCTATCAATTTCGATGACTTTCAGACCAGCTAGGACGGCCGAAGCGGCATTGGTTCCATGCGCCGACTTAGGAATGAGAACGATATCTCTTTGGCCCTCACCAATGCTCTGGTGATACCCCTTGATTGCCATCAGGCCAGCGAACTCGCCCTGAGCCCCAGAGTTGGGCTGGACCGAAAAACCGTCAAAACCACTAATCAGGCAAAGTTTTCGACAAAGATCGTCAATTAAATTCCGGTAACCGCCTACCTGCTCTTCGGGAGCATAAGGATGGATGTTGGTAAATTGTGGCTGGGTGATTGGAGCCATTTCCGCAGTTGCATTCAATTTCATGGTGCAGGAACCGAGTGGAATCATGGTTCGGTCCAAAGCCAGGTCGCGGTCGGCCAGTTGTCTGATATACCTGGTCATGGCAGCCTCGGAACGGTTCATGTTGAAAACCGGGTTTTGCATGAATTCCGTGGTGCGGACATATTCGGATGGAATGGCATTGAGGCTTGCCGTATCCAATGTTTGCAATTCTTTCGTGTCAACCTCTATCCCAAAGGATTTACATACTCTTAGGAGAACGTCCGATGTAGTGGTTTCATCAAGTGAAAGCCCAATAGTACCTGCATCGATTTTTCTGAAATTGATCTCATTGTCCAAGCCCTGCCCCATGATTGATGAAGCATCTCCAGCCTGAACAGACAAGGTATCAAAGAATACTTCATGATTTACCCGGTAGCCATTACTTTCAAGTTTCTTGGCCAGCCAAACCGTACGTTCATGAATGCCACGTGCAATTGCCTTCAAGCCAATTGGGCCATGGAGTACACCATACAAGCTTGCAACAACGGCAGGAAGTACCTGGGCTGTACATATGTTTGATGTGGCCTTTTGCCTTCTGATATGCTGCTCCCTGGTCTGAAGCGCCAGTCTCAATGCGGTATTGCCACGAGAATCCTTTGACACTCCAACAATTCGACCTGGTAATTGGCGGACATATTTCATGGTTGTTGCAATGAACGCAGCATGAGGACCGCCAAATCCAAGTGGCATCCCCAAGCGTTGGGTTGAGCCGATACAAATATCTGCCCCAAAAGCTGCAGGTTCCTTCAAGAGTGTCAGGGCCATGAGATCGGTTGCAAAAATTGCAGTGGCCTTGGATTTTTTCAATTCTTCGGCAAGACTGGAGTAATCCGACAGGTTGCCGTAGGTGCCGGGATATTGGAAAATAGCACCAAACACTTCACTCGGTTTCAAATCCTCAAAAGGGCAACCTTCAACAATTTCAATTCCCAAAGGCCTGGCTCTTGTTCTGATGACTGCCTTGGTTTGGGGATGGCACCAGGAACCAATAAAGAACCTGTTGCTTTTCGATCGAGAAATTCTGTATGCCATCGCCATGGCTTCAGCGCCAGCACTTGCTTCATCCAGCAATGAAGCGTTGGCACAGTCAAGACCGGTCAAATCGCTGACAATGGTTTGAAAATTCAACAGAACCTCAAGCCTGCCCTGACTGATTTCGGGTTGATAAGGGGTATATGCCGTATACCAGGCTGGATTCTCCAATATGTTTCTGGTGATGACCGGAGGGGTAACCGTACCATGGAACCCCATGCCTATGAGTGAAGTAAAGGTTTTATTTTCACCGATGAGTTCTTGAAGCACTTCCGGGAGTTCGGCTTCCGTTAATGGATTCCCCAAATCCGCTAGAGGATCATCTCCCAGATGAAGGTCCCTCAATCTTTTTGGCAATACTGCTTCAATCAAGTGGTCAAGGCTTTTATGGCCGACCACTTCGAGCATCTCTTCTATTTCCTTGACCGAAGGTCCAACATGTCTGAGTTTGGCAAAGTCATAGGGATCATAGGCTTGTTCAGATTTCATGAAATCAATTCCTGATATTCTTTTTCCGACATAAGGTTTTCAAATTCACTAGGCTTATCTGCCTCCATTTTGTAAAACCAGCCTTTTTCAATTGGATCATCATTGACCAAACTCGGATTTTCCATCAATTCCTCGTTGATTTCTACAATTGTTCCGGCCAGAGGTGAAATAATTTCTGATGCCGCCTTGACGCTTTCGATAACGGCAACATCATCACCGACAGAAAATTGATCTCCTTCTTCCGGCAGATCCACATAGACCACATCACCCAATTCCGATGCCGCATACACAGTTATACCGATTGTGAATAAATCCCCTTCCTTGCGAACCCATTCATGATCCTCGGTGTACTTCATTTTTGACCTCCTTGACTAATATTTAAACTTGTTCCTGACAAATGTTCTCAATTGAATATTCAATGGAATTCTTGATTTTCTACCCTCACAGTAAAGGATAGGATTCTTCCTTACCATTTCGGCATTTACATAACCCATTGCTATTGGACCCTGGATTGTTGCGCCATAGCCGCCAGAAGTTACCTGTCCCACTTCATCACCATCCGTTTCATGATTGTATATTCTATTTCCTCCCCTGATCGGCATGCGGCCCAGGGGTTTAAGGCCCACCAGCATTCTATCAATGCCGTCCCTGAGCTGGGCATTTAGACTATCATACCCCGGAAATCCTCCCTGCCTGATGTTTCCGGCACGTCTTGCCTTGGAAACTGACCACCATAATCCTGCCTCGATAACCGAGGTGGTTTTATCAATTTCATTCCCATGAAGGCATAACCCCGCTTCAAGCCTTAAGGTATCCCGGGCTGCCAGACCGATAAACTCAATATCCTTGAAAGTCAGAAGCCTTTCAGCAAACTTGGCTGTTTTTTTTGAACATAGGGATATTTCGAAGCCATCCTCACCAGTATAACCGGATCGGGAAATCCATAAATTACCAAACTCGGATTCCAATTCCATTACATCAAGAAACCTCATTTCGTATGTTTCAGGTAGCAATTGTGATAAAATGGTTGCTGCCTTTGGCCCCTGTATTGCCAAAAGTGATCTGTCCGCCAATTCTACTATCTCACATCTTGAACCAATGGTGGATTGGAGATAATCGAAATCTTCCTGCTTGTTGGCTGCATTGACAACTAGGAAAATAAAATCCTGTTTCTTGGTTATCATTATGTCATCAATAATTCCTCCTGATTCAGTCGTGAAAAGGGCATATTTTTGTCTTCCATAATCAAGATCGACCAAATCAATGGGCAGGAGTGTTTCAAGATGATTCGCAATATCGTTTACGGTTTCACCGTCTTTGGGATAGATGGCAATCTGCCCCATATGACTTACGTCGAACACGCCGGTATCGGTACGGGTATGGATATGTTCCTTGATTGTTCCCAAGGGATAATTTACAGGCATTTCAAATCCTGCAAACGGAACCATCTTGGCACCCAACTTCTTGTGGAATTCATTTAGGGGTGTTTTATTCAGATTCATAAACCATGCTTGTTAAATTTTATTTTCTTGCTTCTTAAATGATACTCGGAAAATAAAAATTTCTAAATGGGTAAAGTAATCTATAAAAATCTACAAAAATACAATGGTTTGTAACTTGCCAATCCATGGATTTCTTTATGGGCTTCGAAATACCCAAAGGCTGGACAAGGCTAATTTCTTGATGAATGTTTTCAATTTACCAAATCATCGAAGAATACTTCTTTCATCCACTAACGCAAAGAACC
>JAPORQ010000060.1 GCA_026710155.1 Paracoccaceae bacterium | reverse complement strand
TCCTGGCTTGCGTCGTCTTGTCATCGCTCACTTTCCCTGTCATTGAAATTGATGTAGGGTGATTATTACACTTGAACATGATCTTCAACAACACTTTTGGGGAAAATAATATTCCATAAACGGAGGTGACCCACTATAATTGGGGAAGACCCAGAATAATTATTGTGTCCACCTGAGTAGTGCCAAGGGAATTATTGTGTTCCTGTCAGCCGTATTGATTGAAAAAGCCCTTACTTTTCCACCTCCTTCCTTGAAACCCAACACTGGTTTGCTTCGTTTTTGTGCTTCTCCCCTGCGTTACCTTTTGTCTTTTTGAAAGATGTTTGTTCTTTTCCTTCCCTCCAACATACGTCTCATCGACTTCTACAGTCCCGCCAAGAAACTTATCAGTACTTACTTGGGTCAATGTTTCTGATTCTTTGGAGCATGAACCAAGCCGTAGGTTGTCTAATATCCAAATGTTTGGCCAATTGTGAGCTGGCAATCCCCTTTGAGTGTGTTGTTTCAAAATAGATTGCAAGAAACCACTAGGGGAGTTTCTTTATCTGGGTATCGCCAAATATTGTTCCAATGATGATTCTGAATACCTTGCCACATTCAGAACATTTATAGCGGACATCATCCGAATAATGATATATTTTTTTGGAGCTTCCACAACATGGACAATATTCTCCTTTTGCCCATCGTTGGTTTTTGATATGCTCCAAGCATTTTTCAGGAGTGTTAAAGTTTTTGGTAAATTCCAAAAGTTCCATTTTTCAGATCCTATTTTAATTACTGGTTATGATGCAGTGTTTATTTTCGGATCGCCAAGCGTATAAACCCCCATTATTGGAGATTATACGCTTGATGCCCCTTGAATTTATCTCAATTCAATCTGATGATTCTTGATCAGGGCTATGTATTATGGTGGAGGAATTTATTGCTTCCAACTCAAATACCCAAAGTATTAAAGCTTAAACCAGGGAGGAATTTATTATGAAATCCATTGCGATTCGTGGTCTTCATCATGCTTTGGCATTCTTTGTTGTGATCACAATAGCCATGCCAGCAAAATCCGAACTTTGGGGATGTTCTGACAGGTGGCCATCATCACCACATCCACACCCGATCGAGCTTGTTTCCGATCTCGAAAATGGAATCGGCAGCATCGAAGTCCAAGGACTTCCGGCAATTACCACTAATTTCGGAATTGAGGGATTCTCGAGGGTTTGGCGTTGGGTTGATGGTCCAGCTAAAGGATATTCTTTTCATATCAGAAGTGATGATTCCGGATATTATTATGTGTTTTGGGACGACAAACCCACCAAACCCGAACAAACCTACTCTTGTCACAAACACTAATCATGCCATTATTTTCAGATTCAGTGGTTTCAAAGATACGGGGGATCATCAAGCGTATAATCCCATTATTGAATATCTTACCAGTTATTTGAAGTCATCTAATCCTAATAATCAATATGCCTTTCTCCAATCATTCCTACTACGGCTTGAGCAGGCATTTCTTTCAGGTTTGGAGTATTCCTTCCCAACATGTTCATTGCCTGTTTCAATACAGCGACTTGAGCGTTCTGCTCTGAGGGATCAGAAGCAATTTTTTTCAGATCAAAAAAAAGATTTTCTGGTGTCATTTTTTTACCCAATAATTCTGGTACGGCCCTTGTGGATGTAATCAGGTTTACAAGCGTAACGGTATCGACTGATAACATCGAACCAATGATTTGACGGGACAGCCAGCTCAGATCATAACCAATTACCATTGGAGTGGAGGTTGCCGCCAATTCGAGAGATACTGTTCCTGAACTGGCCAAGGCAAGGTTGGACAGTGAAAACAAGGATAGCTTCATCCTTTCCCTTTGTTTGCAATCCCAATCGGCAGATTCAAAATATCTAATTCCTTCAGGCCATCCAAATTTATTCGTATCCTTCAACAAATCCGTGAATTGAGGAGTGGGTACAACTACTAATTGATAACCCGGAAATGCTGTCTGAAATAATCCCGCACCCTTCGCAAACACTGGGCCCATTTTGGTTATTTCGGATTTTCTGGAACCAGGCAATATAACGAGGGTTGGCTTGTCCGGTTTTAGCCCTAGGTGTGATGAAACCCGGGCTATTTCCTGTTTATCCGGTGGCTTGATGTTTGCTATTGGATGCCCAACGAAGGTAGAACCTATTACTGATTTTTCCAAAATCTCGTTTTCAAAGGGAAACAGGGTAAGTACATGATCCACAGATTCCTTGATTTTTTTTACCCTGCCCTGTCTCCAGGCCCATACGGTAGGTGAAACATAATGAATAACCGGGTTCCTGTAACCACCTTGCTTGATGCCCTTGGCCACCCTGAGGTTGAAATCGGGACTGTCAATGGTAACCACCGCATCAAAGGAATCGTTTAAAATGTTGTCTACCAGTTGGTTTTTTCTATTGATCAACCTGGGCAGATTTGAAAGTACTTCGGTAATGCCAATGACTGATAACTCGTCATAGGGGAATATGCTCACAAGACCCCTTTCAATCATTGACGGACCACCCACACCGATAAATTCGACTTTGGGATAAATCCTGAGCAAACCTTCCATCAGGTTGCCCCCCAGATTATCTCCGGAGGGTTCACCAGCGATCAGGAATATTTTTCTCGGGTATTTCGATTTATGCTTTTTGACCAAATGAATATTCCATCCTGATTTGCCATTTGAATCACCTTGGGTAAATCTAGCAATATCACCTTGCCAGATTCAATGACGAGGCCACTCATCCCAAGGGATACAATTCTTTGGATTGTATTGGGACCGATGGTCGGTAAATCCACACGAAGATCCTGATTGGGCTTGGATGCCTTGATTAAAATTCCACCCCTCTCGTCTGGGTCATTGGTAAATGTTGAATAAACATCCTTGATGGAATCAAGCATCCAGTCTGTACTGATTGTTTCCACTGCTATACACCGGTTATTTCTGACAACTGCAGCCTGACCAATATCTGCATTACCTATGGATGTGACAATTTCTTCAGCGAAATTAATATCAGATTTATCAGCCGATGAAGGATCCCGCTCAGTCAACACGCCATTGTGGTCAACCAGTTGGGGTATAACTTGATGTACACCCCAAATTTTAAAACCGATCTCTTCAATAACAGTCAGAAATTGTTTCAGGATGGAATCATCACCTCCCATAATGTTGATTTGATTATTGGTATCTCCCTGCTTGAATGAGATGTTTGTTTGATTGGGCCTCTCAACACCTCCTGCAAGTACAACATGTTCTATGCCCATACCTTTATACTTTTGGAGTAAATCCAAAAAATTTTCTGGATTTATTTTAGTATGTCTTGCAGTCAAATCGTGATGCTCGGCTCCGGGTAGCAAGGTGATTTCAACGTTATCACCGCACGACACAAGCTTTTCATATACCAATTTGGGTAATGAACCTCGACCGGCGATCAAGAGGAAATGCCTTGGCTCTTCTTGTGTCATGATTCGTTCAGCTTGGTTTGAGGAATTCTCTTTCGCTATTGAACACGGTGAATTCAACCACATCCTTGACCAAGGAGTCAGAAGAATAATTCCAGCTTTTCAATTCCTTGACGGCATCTGCAAAAGAGCCCTTGAAATTCACCAGAAATGAATAGGCCTTTCGAAGCTCTTCAATTTTTTCCCGGGAAATCCTTCTGCGTCTCAATCCTACGAGATTCAATCCATTGAGACTGCCGTCGGGTCCGTCAACCATGCCATAAGGTATCACATCCCTTCGGACAAGGGTTACCGCGCCAACAAACGCTCCCTTGCCAATTCGTACATACTGGTGAACTCCACTCAGACCACCGACAATGACATTATCTTCCAAAATGCTGTGACCGCCAAGAGCAACCTGATTGGCAAGAATTACATTGTTTCCGACCCTGACATCATGACCCACATGAGCTCCGGTCATTAATAGACAATCATCACCAACCTCGGTAACACCACCCCCGTGGGCTGTGCCCATGTTAAGGGTGACTCCCTCCCTGATTCTGTTTCTCTTGCCTATTTGCAGAGTGGTTTTCTCTCCCTTGTACTTGAGATCCTGGGGTACTTCACCAACACAGGCGTAAGGGAACACCACCGTTTCCTCACCAACCTCGGTTCGGCCTGTGACGGTACCATGTGGTTTAACATGAACCTTGTCGTGGAGAACGACTTCAGGTCCGATAAAGGCAAATGCCTCAATCGTGCAGTGTGCTCCGATTTGAGCACCTTCAGAAATACAAGCCAGTGGATGGATGGACATAAAATCAGCTTTTGATCTGCCTATTCGTCCAACTTTTCCCACAAGGCGGTAATTACAGCTTCAGACACAAGTTCATCTCCTACCCTGGCCTTGCCATCCAGTTTCCAGTATTTACCCCTTCCCCTCAATACCGTCATGTGCAATTCCAATACATCACCAGGCACAACCATTTTCCTGAAACGGGCGTTATCAACTGCCAGAAGGTAGATGCCCAGATTTTCATCAATCATTTCAAGGGAATGATTTACCACGATTGCTGCCGTTTGGGCCATTGCTTCAATTACCAGTACCCCTGGCATGACTGGCTGATTTGGAAAATGACCCTGAAAAAATGGTTCATTACAGGTTACATTCTTGATTCCGATGCCGCCCTTATCCTTTTCCAGATTCAATACCTTGTCGATATACAGGAATGGATACCGATGGGGTATCATTCGCTTGATGATGGACAGATCTGCCATGGGTAGTGATCGGTCAAACTCTGTTTGCATAAATATTTTCCATAAAATTGAAGCTGAACCGTAATTTCCTGAAGTTATTCTGCAATGCCCGCAAATTCCAGTGGATTGCTGTAATCGGATAATCCTGTACCGTCTCCAATAGTGACATTCACCTGGGCCAATACATAGGGTGTTATATCAAGCGATTCATCAGTCCAAACAGTAAGATCTCTCTGGATAACCAATTTGGATCCAAAAAACTGCGCCACCTGAACTATAATGGTTGTGACATATGCCTGAAATATCTCTTGCTGTCGGTTTTCCCACTCGCTCAGCGCAATCCCCTTGCCATCTTGAACCAACCTTCTGGATTCTACCCTGGAATCAAAATCCTCGACCAGCAATTCAAATTCCGATGAAGTGAGATTGTCTTTTTTTTCAGCCAATTCCCTTTCCTCGTCTTCAAACAACTCGGAATAGTAGTTTCCTTCGGCACGAAGAGACAATTGCGCCTCCTGATACTCACTTGCCACCCTGATACCAAATTGTGATCTGAGGTATAATGATTGGTAATCCACCACGGCTACTTCCGGACTGACCGATGGATAGAATTGCTCGCTTGGACCTTGACTCTGACCAAATGACGTGGCTGGCAAAATGGCCAGAAATAAAATTGTCAGTGGTTCAAGTAAGAACTTTCGAATTGTCATTTAATAATTCGACTGGAGGGTAACTTCGAAATTTTGGGTGACATCACCCGGATGTTTTTTCACGGGCCGTGAGAAATTGAACCTCAATGGCCCCAGGAAAGTTCTGATGAAGAAAGATACTCCAGCGGTTGATCTCAATTTAAAGGAATCATCAACATTCAAAACAGTGTTAGCAGCTGTTCCATCATTGGTATCATCCAAACCCCAGATCGAACCCACATCAAAAAAGGTGCCGCCAGAAATCCCGAGTTCCTCATCAAACCCCAGCGGGAATCTGCTTTCCAGTCTTAAAGCTGTATAATAATTACCACCGAGGGATAGTAACGAATTCTGCCTGCTTCTGGGTCCTACACCGTATGGTGCAAAACCCCTGAAGAGAGTTGAATTCATTTGAAAACGGTCAAAAAGCCTTGAGTCGCGACCTCCAAGTGGTTTAATCAACCCACCTTCCAATGTTGCGGTAAGGGTTACATTATCATCAAATGCCGTTGTCTGTCCCCTTATCGTACCAATGGTCCTCAATACATTGTGGGAACCGCTGCCAAATGTCAGGGTCTGGTTGAAAGTACCTGCTATGCCCTGCCTAGTCGAAAATCCAAGTGGGATGTTGTTATAACTGTAGTTATATCCTACCCGTACTTGTCTTTTGTAGGGAACAGGATCGCCAAAATCATCACCCTGACCTGCTTTACCAACATCTTTTCTAAGAAGTCGTGAAGTTCCATTGTAAAGATTATAGTCGTAGGAGGAGAAACCAACATTGAGGCCCAAACGGCTTGATTCGCTGATCGGAAAATTGATACCTGACGATAAAACGAATTCCTCAACGCTTAAAATGTTGTTCCTTGATTGGTTTCGGGTACCAATCGTGAAATTGAAACTCATATCCTGCCCGAACAGTTTGGGTTCACCAAAGGTAATGAAATAGTCGGTACCACTCGATGCCGTATCAATCGACAACGAGAGTCTTTGACCCCGCCCCAGAAGGTTGTTTTCAGTCAAGCCTACGCTTCCCGAAAGCCCTGCGGCCTTGGAATAACCTACTCCGAATGTCAAGGTTCCAGTGTCCTGTTCCTCCACCTGCAGTCTTATGACCGATTGGGTTGGTGAAATCTTTTCTTCCGAAACCTCAACCGAAGAGAAAAATCCCAAGGCCCTTACACGTTCTGCGGAACGGTTGATCTCCTCGGCATTGAGGGGATCACCCTCAACGGTGGTGAATTCTCTCCTTATGACGTAATCCTTGGTTGTGACATTGCCCTCGATCTCAATCCGTTCAACGATAACCCGTGGACCTATTTCAATGACGAAATCAACATCAACTGTATTGTCATCACTATTAACCCTGGTTCTTGGAACCACCCGGGCAAAGGTCATTTCCTTTTCAGAAGCCAGAAATTCCATTCTCTCCCGTGCCGAGACCAGGGAATTGGGCGAGAATACATCTCCCGTCTCAATCTTGATCGTTGCCAAAAACTCCTCGGCATCGACACCTTCGATTTCAGAGGATGCCAATAATTCACCAAAGGTATGCTGTTGACCTTCATTTATCTTGAAATTGATGAAGAAGGCATCCCTTTCACGGGACAGTTCAACGGTTGCCGATTCGATTTCAAAATCAACATAACCATTGTCGAGATAAAAATCCCTCAAAAGGGTCTTGTCCAACTCCAACCTATCTGCGACGAAGGTATCCCTTTGAATGAATGTTCGCAAGGCACCAGCTTGTCTGGTAACCAACTCCCTCCTTAATTTTTCATCCGAAAATGCCTGGTTGCCAATGAAACTCAATCTCTCGACCTCCACAACCTTGCCTTCAGTAATTTCAAATACAAGATCAACCCGATTATCTCTTCTGCGAATGATTTTTGGCGTTACTGTTGCTGCGAATCGCCCTCGGGCAAAATAAAGACGAGAGATGGTTTCGGCGTCAACCAGTGCTCTTGAAGGTAAATAGACCTGTCGGGCTTGCGATCTAATGAAGGGTTCAATAACTTCATCCTTGATTCTTCTGTTGCCTTCAATGCTGATTTCATTGATTAGGGGATATTCCTCAACAGCAATCTCCAACAGCCTGTTTTTCGGAACAATAGTGATGTTCTGAAACAATTCACGATCAGACAGGTTTTTGAACGCCTCGTTGAGATCACTGCTGGAAACGGTACCTGATTC
Organism: Paracoccaceae bacterium; assembly: GCA_026710155.1. Lineage (GTDB taxonomy): Bacteria > Pseudomonadota > Alphaproteobacteria > Rhodobacterales > Rhodobacteraceae > MPNP01. Next base: position 7,142 of record JAPORQ010000060.1, on the reverse strand, counting down.
GGGCAATTCCGAGATACGAATAATGCTGTCCCGATCAATCCTTAGATTCCCCACAACGTCAATTCGATCATATGAATAGGACTGGGCATAGGCTACTGAACCGATTACCCCTCCCAAGAACAGGCTTGAAGCAATTAAAAAAATCCTGAAACGTAATTGCAAGTTTATATCCCCCGAAAAAAAGTTGTCTTGTTTTTATTAATTTTAGCATTCCCAGCTTAACATAGGGTTAAAATATGAGGATTATATACTTGTTTCCCCGATCCCAGAACAATTAATTAAACCAAACCATCAATGCTGCTCCTAAAACAGCTAAAAAATGTGGAATTAGTAACTGTACCATCCATTGTGCTGTCTGAAGTTTGCCTTCTGCAAGCATCTCTTTTTTAACCACCGTTTTTTCCAAATGTTCAATTTGTTGGTGTACTTGCCCAAAATCAGTTCTAAGATCTGACACATCTCGCTGATAATTTTCTTTGTTCATGTGGCGTTCTCTACGGTCCCAAGCCATTCCCACAATGAACCAGAAGCGTAGCCTGCATAAGAACCATTTAGTTTGAAAACAGCCCCACGAACTGCTTTATCATCATTATTCTCTCCTGAAATTGAAGAATATTCTGATATCTCGCTCGATAAATCGTTACTGGCTATAAGCATTGTTCCATCTTTTATTTTGTAAGCATTTTTGTCATACCTGTCCTTAGGTAAAGACAATTCCTTTTTCCGCACCCCTTGTAAAGACAACAGCATGGATACTTAATGATACCTTATCTCTCCGTTAATCATTTTCTTATATGTTATCCCTTTTCCGATTCAACCTACCAATCATACCATTTCCCAAAAGTAACCATCAATATGCATCTCCAAATTATTCTTCCAATTTTCCTGTACCTTACAGTATAAACGTACCTTTGTTGATGGCCTGAAAGTGTTGTTTCTGAGGTGGATGTCCCGAAGACTTTTTATATTCTGCCATGAGTCATTACTTTTGAGAAATGATATTATATGTATCTAGTCAAGGTTACAATGGTTTGTGTCGGGTGAAAGCAGATTGTTACAAGATGAAAGATATTTCGTTCTTATTGATTGAATAAGCATACCTTTCAGGATTACTTTCCATTTTCAAACTCCTGATAAGAATTATACCACTTTAATTTAATCTGTCAGTAAAATGAATGACAACCAGCCTGAAATAAAATTCCAAACTGCGAGACTACCTAATTTAAATTTGTTGTCAGTTTTAATTCTTTCACATCAGCAAGTCAGATCATTGTAGATTGTAAATGCAAACAAGCAAACGATAAGACCCAAGCCAATCACATACGTATAATATTTGAATTTTCCATTGGCTTCTTTGCCGCTGATCATTTCATAAAAATAAAATACCAGATGACCACCATCCAATACAGGAATGGGAAGTAAATTCGCTACGCCGATTGCTGCAGACAAAACACCTATGAAAAGGATAAATACTATTGGTCCCTGATTGGCTGCTGCTCCCGAAAATTTGGCAATCCCGATAGGGCCTTGCATGTTGCAACTGCTTATTTCATTGGTAATAAGTTTGGGAATTGCCTGCAGAGTGGATATCACTACCGACAGGGTTCTCAGCGCCCCATACCAAAGAGCATCAAATGGCCCTGGTGTGTATGTGTCAGGTTCAACGGCAAGACCAAGACCAATTCCAATCAGTACCCTTTTTTCAAATTCTCCATTCCCGATGGGAATATCCTGAAACTCTCCCGCCAAATTGATGCTGATTTCCTGATTGTCCCGAAAGACAACCAGATCCATTAAACGCCCTTTGGAATCAGCTACTTCCCTGGCAAGATCTGATCCACTTCCAACTTTCCTTCCATCAACACGTAATACTATATCCCCCACCCTCAAACCTGCCGCTTCCGCAGGTGATTCCAGATTAATGTTATCAATGATTGGGGGGGTGGGATAGGGTCCGGTTACCTCCCTTATTTCCTCAAATCTCCTTACCTTGTAATAAAATGTATCGTCAGGATCTGATTGGTTGCCGAAAATATACAGGTCATTAAGAGTGTTTATCGGCTCGTCATTTATGGCCAGGATCTGATCATCTGGTTGGAGTTCGAAGTCACCTACAGGAAGATTATGAATAGATTTTACAACCAGCGGTTCCTTGACAAAACCCTGAAAGGTTATGACTAGGGCAAATACCATTATTGCGAGGATAAAACTGGCAAGTGGTCCTCCCGCTACAGCAATAAACTTTTTGCCAACAGGGATTTCTTCACCGGCACCATTCTCATTACCAACGAACGAATTTTTCGGACCAGGCAATGTCAATAGATTTGGAATCTTTACATAACCACCAATCAAGATGGGTGACAACCGCCATTCAGTACCATTCCTGTCAGTTGTTTTCCAGATGGGTTGTCCAAACCCGATGGAAAATACCGACACCGGCAGGTTGCATAATCTGGCAGCAAAATAATGTCCAAACTCGTGAAAAGTCACTACAACAGCTATGACAACCAGAAAAGGAACAAGGGTAAGTATCAAATTTGCCAGAATTTCCATAACGCACTAAAATCATTAAATCTGTAGTCTCAAAACCATTACCCAAAATTAGGGTGGAAATTTGTCATTGTAAGGAAGAAAATAAGTATTCCGGCTCCAATAAACCCGTCAAATCTATCCAGAAAACCACCATGACCGGGTAACAGATTTGAACTGTTCTTGACACCCAATCTTCTCTTTAGCATGCTTATACTCAAATCACCTAGCTGCGAAAAAATCGAAATGGATAAGGCATAAAGGATAAGGTACATTGTTGGGAATTCATCACCCCAAATATAAAAATAACCACACAAAATAATGATTGCCAATACCCACCCACCAATCGTTCCAGACCATGTTTTATTTGGACTTATACTGGGGATCAGTTTGGGTCCACCGATCATTTTTCCTACAAAATACCCTCCGGCATCTGTACCGACTATCATGAGTACAACCAGCAAAAATTGAAGGCTATCCCCAAGATAGGTCATGAAGTGTCCCTGTACAGCAAGCAAAACTCCGGTTCCATAAGATGCCATCGTAACATTGTATCCCAATAGAATCCCTGCCCCGAATATGAAAGCAATAACGAATACATTCAGTTGTGTATTGTTCGGTTCACTGTACAAGACACTTACCATTGAACCGGTGACAATGGCACAACCAAAAAAAACAAAGACCACTTTCCGCCAAGGTGGAAATGCCGGCGCATACATGTCACCCAACTCAAAAAGCAGGAATGCGACCAGTACCACACAAAATAATGCAAAAGTAATGGAACCTCCAAAAAAGGATACCAAAGCAACACTGGCCAATACCAAGGCTGTGAATACCCTGGTAGGTAATGATTTGAATTTTGATTCTTCGGGGTTTTCAGGTAATTGACCCAAATCGTCGTTCCTTGATTCCGAATTGAATAAGGTGGGATTTGAAATGCTCCACGGTGAAATCAGGCCACAGGGTCTGGTCAAAAGCCAATTCAGAATAAGCTGCCTGCCAGAGGAAAAAATTTGACAACCTGGTTTCTCCTGATGTCCTGATGATCAAATCGGGATCCGGTAGATTGGAAGTCGAAAGAAACTTGTCAATCAAAACCTCGTCCAGTTGATCAGGATTTAATGTTCCCTCGACTGCTTTTCTGGTGATTTTCCTGACCATGTCTACAATCTCACTTTTCCCACCATAGTTCATGGCAACGGTCAATTCGAGGACTTCATTGTTTTTGGTGGCACTTTCCAGCTGATTCATCTGTTCGACAAGTGATCGGTCAAAAGCTTCCCTATTGCCAATGAAATTGATTTTTACTCCCTTTTCAATCAACTCCCGGGATTCCGACCCCATATACTGTCGAAACAGGTTGGTCAGACCGGAAACCTCATCCTCACCACGTTTCCAGTTTTCTGTAGAAAAGGCAAAGACGGTCAAAAATCGTATTCCAAACTCGGGGCAGGACTTTACAATATCACGTAGTCTTTCTGCACCACGATGATGTCCTTGGACCCGTGGCAATCCCCTTGCCTTTGCCCATCTGCCATTGCCGTCCATGACCAGAGCAACGTGGTTTGGAAAATTGGACAGCTCCTGATTGGTGTTGATTAACTTTTGCTCAGCCAACTTTACACTGCCATGATTTCTGATTTCTTTGTTTCCAAAGTTTCGTCTGTTTTTGCAATGAATTGGTTTGTCAGTTCCTGAATCTCATCTGACCAGAGAACAACCTCATCCTCACTTAATCCATCGGATTTGGCCCTTTTCAAAATATCCATACCGTCCTTCCTGATGTTGCGAATGGAAATCCGGGTGTTTTCCGCATATTGGGAAGCCACTTTCGACAATTCCTTTCTACGCTCCTCATTTAATTCCGGTATTGGCAAGCGGATTACGGTACCTTCAACGACAGGGTTAATCCCCAAGCCAGAATCCAAGATGGCCTTGACAACATTATCAACAATCGTCCTGTCCCAAACAGAGATCGATAACAATCTTGGTTCGGGCACATTTATTGATCCACATTGATTCATGGGCATTTGGGCATCATAGGCATTGACAACCAATGAATCGACCATTGAAGCCGATGCCCTACCTGTCCTCAGCCCGGCAAAATCCTGCCTCAACGAATTTATGGCTCCGTCCATTCTTCGTTCAAAATCTTCCAGATCAAGTTCAAAATCTTCCATGTTTACCTGCCAATTATGTTTTGATTTAGTTGTTTTTGATTACTGAATAAGTTCCAAGGCCCTTGATTATACCTTCAAAGCCTCCGGGTTCTTCCAGAGAAAACACGATTATTGGCAAATTATTGTCTCTGGCCATGGCGATTGCAGAGGTATCCATGACTCTGAGGTCCTTTTGTATAACGTCCTCGTAACTGATGATGCCATACCTCTCGGCATCTGGATTCCTAACCGGATCCTTGTCATAAACTCCATTGACCTTGGTTCCCTTGAAAACGGCATCACAATACAACTCACTTGCCCTGAGGGTTGCAGCTGTATCGGTGGTGAAAAAGGGGTTCCCAGTCCCAGCTGCAAAAATACACACCCTTTGCTTTTCCAGATGTCGCAACGACCTGCGAAGAATATAGGGTTCGCACATCTCGTCCAGCCTGATGGCAGAAAGCACCCTGGTTTGAATATCAAGTTTTTCCAGATGCGTTTGCATGGCCAGGGCATTCATGACCGTGGCCAGCATTCCCATATGGTCTGCTGTCGTACGCGGTATGCCCTGCTCGGCAACTTCCAATCCCCGAAAGATATTACCCCCACCGATAACCATGCATATTTCAGTGCCAAGATCATGAACCCTCTTGATTTCACCAGCCACCCGGGCAACAGTGGGTGAATGTATTCCAAATTTCAGGGGCCCCATGAGGGCTTCGCCAGAAATTTTCAGTAAAATCCGTTTATAACCAAGTTCTTTATCTCTGTTGGAATAATGGTTTGATGCCATCCTTTTCGCTACGCGTATCATATCCTGATGCTCCGGGCTCCCATCAGGCGGCTTCCATATCGTATTCGGCTTGTGCCATGTAAATCTCTCTTTCCGCAGTGCCTGCCTGTACTGCTTGGGATTCAAGCCGTATTGTCGAGCAACCTTATCCGCCGAATCAGGCATTTTGACTCTCCATCTTATTCTATCAGCCTCTCAATGCTGCTAATTGTCATGCCCATCAAGCCAACGATGCTTCACGACCAGTTTCGGCAATTCAAACCCTCCAGCCAAGGTAAATTAATTGGGGTAATATGGGTAATATGATAGTTACTCTAATATTACAATCCATACTATTACAATCCATACCTTTAATCAACCTATTTGGGCAGGGAACATGCCTTTGTTAAATGAATTTGAAATAAACACGGATCACCACAAAACCATATTGATTGCCGGACCGACAGCATCTGGCAAATCCGGCCTTGCAATGGAGATTGCAGGTAAGCATGATGGAATTATCATCAATGCAGATTCACTTCAGGTTTATAATTGTTGGCGTATTTTGACCTCACGTCCCACGCCTGAAGATGAAAAGACAGTACCCCACTTTCTGTATGGCCACGTATCTTGCCACCAGTCTTATTCCATCAGTCGATGGCTGGATGAAATTCATAACCTTCTCAAGGAACACAAGGATGTGCTGAAATTAATTGTAGGGGGAACGGGTTTGTATTTTACGGCTTTGACAAAAGGGTTTGCCTCAATTCCCGATATCAATGGAGAAACCAGGTTGAAAAGTGAAGAATTGATACGGGAGGATGGAATTGAAAGATTGTTGCTTGATTTAAAGAATAATGATTCATCAACATACCACAACCTTGACAAGCACAACCCCAGAAGAATTCAGAGAGCCTGGGAGGTTTTGCAATCCACCGGCATGGGTCTTTCATCATGGTTCAAATACAACCAGGATCCTCTTGTAAAATTAGAGCAAGTGTTACCACTTATTCTGGATATTGATAAGTCCAGGCTTGAGGAAAATATCAAATTGAGGCTAGACCGGATGCTAAAATCAGGCGCCTTGGATGAGTGCCGCAGGAATGTTTCAATTCTGGACATGAATAATTCAGCAGGCAAGGCAATCGGTGCAAGTGTACTGACAGAATATACCAAGGGTAACTTACCCCTTGAAGAAGCTAAATGCAAAATGCTTGTTGAAACTCGACAGTATGCCAAACGGCAACGAACATGGTTTCGAAACAAAATGGCTGGTTGGCAATGGAAACATATTCCCTAAATCCAATTGATTCATTTGATGATAAAAGAAATTGGATTTTACATCATTTGGATGAGCCTCATGCATATTGGCACCCCTAAGAAAATTGACCGATTAATTGTATATGCTCAGGAATTTTTTCGTTGGCTTGATTGAAGGAAGTGCAATCTGGCAGAGAGGTTTTCTGAATTGGCATCAATCCGGCCGATGCCCTACCAGATTCACGCATTTCCCACCAGGTCACGCTCCAGCCGGATGGCCCGGAACCGGCACACTCCCCGTCGCATGGCAACCGCGCCATGCGACGGTCTCCAGGGGATGGTGCCTCCCGTTCCACCTGCCCCCTCCCTCCAATGACGGGGGAGGGTGACCACATCGCCGGACAGGAGGCGGACCGGCCCGT
>JAPORQ010000055.1 GCA_026710155.1 Paracoccaceae bacterium | reverse complement strand
TATTCGTTATTGCAAATATAGTATTTAATTTTGTAGATTCAAGTATATAATCCCGAAAAAAATGTGTGAATATGGTAGGCTTCGGCCGATTTGCTTGCAAGCCCATGGTTGGGCCTGGCTTTCAAAATGTCAACATGTGCAATGTTAATCATCCATATGTTGATTTTTTTTTGATACCTGAATAGATACCATATAAGAATGTATTTTGAACCAAAAACGGTATTCATGGCTGAAATTTGCTAAATTTTTGACTTATGGAACAGGCTCTAGGAGTTCCCAATAATAATTTATCAATTGGTGCTGATTGTTTTTGGCATTTCATGAATGAGTTCAAATGGTTAACGCTTTTGATTTAATTTGTCTCGGAGAGCCTTTGGTTGAGTTCAATCAACAACCCGGGGGAATGTTTCGAATTGGGATAGGCGGTGATGTATCCAATGTTGCAATATCCGCAGTGCGACACGGAATTACGGCAGGTTTTATAAGCAAGGTCGGAGATGATGTTTTTGGCTCGGAAATCATAAATAAATGGAATTTTGAAGGTATCGATTATACCAATGTTGAAGTTTCTCCCAATGAGGAGACGGGGATTTACTTTGTCACACATGACGAAAGTGGACATAAATTCAGTTATCGAAGATCCAATTCCGCAGCCAGCAAATATCACGCATCGAATTTGCCCCAAAACATAATTACCTCTAGTTCGGTATTTTACGCATCGGGTATCAATTTGGCAATTAGCGAATCGATGAAGGAAGCAACACTTGTTGCAATGAAATTGGCCAAGGATGATTCAACCACTGTTGCCTTTGATCCCAACCTGAGACCGGCATTGTGGCCGACCGATAGGGCAAGACAGGTTATACACGAAACCATGCAATACTGCGACATAGCTTTGCCCAGTTTTGAAGATGCTCAACATTTGACCAAGTTGACTTCACCTAAGGAGATTTGTGGGTTTTATCATGACTTAGGGCCAAAAACAGTTGTACTGACCCTTGGCATGAATGGGGTTTTTCTGTCGGAAGAGGGGAGTGAAACACAACTTTCCGGACATCAGGTTGAAGCTCTGGATGCGACAGGTGCTGGAGATTGTTTTAACGGGGCTTTTATAGCTACCTGGATTCAAACCAAATGCTTCAAGCAAGCGACCAGGAAGGCAAATTTTGCAGCAGCCCAATCCACCACTTACTTCGGAGCTTTGGGATAACAGTATCAATATGTTTCATCAAGTAAATGATGAACTGCTTCATTCCAGAATTAACAAGAGAATTATTATCGGGTTCACATGATTCAAACAGGTAAAAACAAATAATCTGAACCCACCAAAAAAAGCAACATCATCTTGAATCTGGTCCCAGCATTAGAGCTGGATTGACAATCTGGTCAAATTCATCGGAAGTAACATACCCCAATTCCAAGGCCGCTTCTTTCAATGTTGTGCCCTTGGAATGCGCAAGCTTGGCTACCTTTGTGGATTTGTCATAACCGATTACAGGAGATAGTGCTGTTACCAGCATAAGCGATTCTTCCATGAGGAAATTAATCCTGGTCTCATTGGCCTTTATGCCTGAAACACACCTTTCAACAAAGGATTTGGTACTGTCTGAGAGCAATTGGATTGACTGGATGACACTATGGGCAATCATCGGTTTGAAGACATTGAGCTCAAAATGTCCCTGACTGCCTGCAAAGCCTACACCTGCATCATTCCCCATCACCTGGGCACATACCATGGTCAATGCCTCGGTCTGGGTTGGATTTACCTTACCTGGCATAATTGAGGAGCCAGGTTCATTTTCGGGAAGCAGAAGTTCTCCAAGCCCACTTCTTGGTCCAGAGGCCAGAAACCGTATGTCATTGGCAATTTTAAACAAGGAGACGGCAGTACTTCTCAGTGCGCTTGACATGCCTACCATGGCATCATGGCTTGCAAGTGCCTCGAATTTGTTCTCCGCAGTGACAAATGGAAGTGAGGTTAATTCAGAAATGTTTTTAGCAACTTCCCTGTCCCATCCGTCAATTGTATTCAAGCCCGTACCAACAGCGGTCCCACCCTGGGCCAATTCATAAATGCTCTCCAGAGCCTTCCGAACCCTGCTCTCTGATAGTTCTATCTGCCTAAGGTAACCAGAAAATTCCTGCGCCAGGGTAAGGGGGGTGGCGTCCTGGGTATGGGTTCTGCCAATTTTGATTATACCCTCAAATTCAGAACATTTTTCCTTGAGGGCATTAATCAGGAGGTCAAGAGAGGGCAGCAATTCATTATTGACCAGAAGTGCAGTGGCAACATGCATTGCCGTCGGAAATGTGTCGTTTGATGATTGACTCATGTTTACATGGTCATTGGGGTGAACAGGTGATTTGGAACCCACCTCACCACCAAGTGATTTGATGGCCAGATTGGCAATGACCTCATTGGCGTTCATGTTTGTTTGGGTACCAGAACCTGTTTGCCATACAACAAGGGGAAAATTGTCGTCCATTTGCCCGGAACTGACCAGTTCTGCCGCTTCACAGATTGCATTGCCAATATTGGGATCAAGCAGATTGAATTTCATGTTGGCAAGGGCACATGATTTTTTGATGATCCCGAATGCCCTTATGATGACAGCTGGTTGGGTTTCTTTCCCTATGGGAAAATTCATTAGTGAACGTTGGGTTTGAGCGCCCCAGTGTTTATCTGCCGGGACATTCAATTTACCGAAACTATCGGATTCAATGCGGGAGTCTTTCATTCTTCAAACCTTTTTGGAATTAATTTGATTTCTGGAGAATTACTTGGTTCTGAAATCATCCAGACTAACAACCTTGCCGGTCGTTTGGCTAGGTGCTTCTTTGGATAGTTCGACAACAGGGCCTACATCACCGGGCTGCCCATATCTGGGGATTTGAAAGCCGATATTGGCCTGTTGATCAAAAAAATAGATTATTGAAAGATATGGTATATAAAGATGTTCGGGGATGTCACTGAAATTGAGCGTTACCCAAAAACCCTCCTCTTTTACTTCCAAATCCTCAAACCAGTGCTCAAGGACAATTGTCATTTCTTTCTGATACAAATCCTGCAATCTTGATGAAATGATCACTTCCGGATTTGTCAAATCAAAATCAACGACTATACCCGGAACTCTTGGCATGCCATCCATTTGAACCATAACCAATGCCTTCCTAAAGATACCAAACAAGGCATTTTGCATCAATTCCTGGTAGGGGATGTCTTTCAAGGCAATTATCGTTTCCGTTTTACCAAGTTGGATGGCGAGATGACAATATTAAGTGGCAGGTTTCTGTTGCCAGGTACCTGCCAAACCCCGCTGGGACTGTGCTATTGAATCCCAGAGTCAGATCCGAGCACTTTACCGCTTACGCAGCTAATGCGACCGGAGCACGATTGTCATTGGCAATTGTGCAGTTTGGACCGATAACAGCGGTACCCCACCGGGCAAAAGTTAACCCCTTTACGCGTTCGTCGATCCTATTTCGGCCCCCTATCATCTATGGTGGAGCCGCCGGGTACCGCCCCCGGGTCCGATCCGTTTATTTCGAGCACGTTTATCGCCATAGTTCCAAAAGGAACAAACAGAGAATTATACTTGTTGATCAAATTGTCAATATCACCTTGGATTTAATGATACAATTCTACAACAGTTGAACCCTGCCTCTACCAATGGCCGATATTTGGCCTGCTCGTCCATGGTTCTTCCGGGGGCAGGGAAGGGCCCTTTTGCAGCAATTCTATGGAAATGTTGTCCGGAGACCTGACGAATGCCATGTGACCGTCTCTCGGAGGCCGGTTAATTGTAACCCCCGCCTTCTCCAGTTTGGTGCAGATTTCATAAATGTCATCAACTTCGTAGGCCAAGTGCCCGAAATGACGACTGTCAGAGGGCATTCCTTCATCCCCATCCCAATTGTAGGTGAGTTCCACCGGACATTCCGGTTGATCAGGTGGTGCCAGGAAGACCAATGTGAAGCGACCGGATTCATTGACATTGCGGCGCGTTTCAACCAAACCGAGAAGGTTGAAAAAACCTATTGTTCTGTCCAAATCCAATACCCTGATCATGGTGTGTAAATATTTTACCATCTTTAAATTCCTAAAATTTGAATTTCCATTAAGGTTGGTTATCCTAAAACTTTAGTACAAAATTCCAACATATTGCAGAAAACAAATAAATGACGATTACTCCCGAAATACTGAAACAAATAGAAGAGCAAAGAAATTCTTCCCAAACATCTCTGAGGGAAACAAGCCCCGGCATGGAAAAAAACCTGTACACCCTTTTCCCCATTCTTGATCATGGATTCATCCGGATTGTCGATTACATGGGAAATGATTCCTCGGTAGTACAAGCAGCCAGGGTTTCCTATGGGAAGGGGACCAAAAAGGCCCGTTCCGATGAGGGATTAATTCGATATTTGATGCGTCACAGGCATACAACCCCCTTTGAGATGTGCGAAATAAAGTTTCATGTAAAACTGCCGATTTTTGTCGCTCGTCAATGGATTCGTCATAGAACAGCTTCGGTCAACGAATATTCAGCCCGCTACTCGAAACTTGAAGATGAATTCTATATCCCTGAATTTGAAAATCTTTCTGCCCAGTCAGGTGTAAATCGTCAGGGTAGGGGAGAAATTCTTCCTAGCAAAGAGGGAAAAAGGGTTCGGGATATCCTTAGGCAAGATAGTCACACATCCTATGAAAATTATGAAAAAATGTTATCACAGGAAAACCAGGAAGGTCTTTCACGGGAACTTGCCCGCATTAACCTGCCCACCAATGTTTACACCCAGTGGTACTGGAAGGTCAATTTGCTCAACCTCCTGAAATTCATTCATCTCAGAATTGACCCCCATGCACAATATGAAATCAGGGTTTATGCTGAAAAGTTGGCTGAAATTGTTGCGGATTGGGTTCCAATGACTCACCAGGCTTTTGTTGATTACTGGCTTGAAGGGATTTCTCTTTCCAAGCAGCAAATAGAATTGTTAAAGCGGAAAATGAATGGTGAGCAAATTACCTTTGAAGCAACGGGACTGTCAAAACGGGAGTGGAATGAGTTCACGCAAGCCCTGGATTTGGAAATCTCCTGATAGAAAAACATTGAAAGGCTGGAAGGAAAACCAATGGAAAGAATCGATTTGGTTGATCGCATGATCCTGATGGAACTGCAAAAAAACTCCAACCAGCCGCTGGATCAAATTGCCGAAGCTGTCGGTAAATCAAAAACACCCGTTTGGTTAAGAATGAAAAGGTTGGCAGAAAAGGGTGTTATCAAAAAATTCACCGTTGATGTGGATTTTGAAAAAATCGGTTTTGAAGCCTGCTTTTTTGTTTTCATCAAAACATCCGAACATGAGGCTGCGTGGCAAAAACAATTCCTCAAGGCCATCAGAAATAGACCTGAGGTATTGGAAGCCCATCGGCTGGCGGGAGATATTGATTATATTCTCAAGGTGCGAGTGGAAAATGCAAAAGCCTACGACAAGTTCTATCAGGAATTGATTAGGCAGGTCAAGATATACAACGTTACTGCACTTATTTCGATGGAGGAAATCAAATCCACCAATGAATTGAATTTGACCTCGGTTGCCGATCTGGAAAAACCTCTGAAAGATGAGTGATTATCCGGCAAGAATCAAAAAATTGCAGGTTAGGTCACACCTGAGGGGCACCAAGGAGATTTGCGAATTACTGGGTACTTTTGCCAAAAAAAATCTGATCAATTTGGATGAAAAAGGAGTAAGGGATTTTGAAAATTTGCTGGAATTTTCAGATCCTGAAATCACTGATTGGTTGTTTGGTTATGCAAACCCACCTTGCCATTTAAACCAAATCATCGAAACAATTATTGAAAAATACAAATAGGATTATTCATTGTTTGTTGGCGCTTTCTTCTTCAAAGCATAATATTCAAACAATAAAATAATAGTATTTTCGTTCTTTTTAATGGTAAATAAACCAATATAATGATGCGTTGTATTGTTCTCACTTGTATTCGCTCAAAATTCATGGGTGAACGAAGCCATGGTTAATTTGAATAAACACAAAAGTAGATTCTTCACTTGGGAGAGAGTGGGGGTTGCTGTTGAGAATAATTCATTAAAAGATTCTTCTCAACACAGTGACTTTGTTGATTATAATGCATCCCTAGGCGATTTAATGCGAGGACAGAGGGCCAGTCTGGGCAAATCGCTTTTGGATGTGCAAAAGGAATTGGGGCTGGCACCATACATTATCTTTGCCATTGAAAATGGTGATCTTGAAGCATTTCCCAACAAGTCCCTGGTAGGCAGTTATGTTCTGCAATATTCCAAATACCTTGGTTGGGATCCCCAAAAAACCTATAACAAGTTTTGTAAGGAATCCGGACATGTAGGTAGAATAAATGATGATTCCGGGTACACCTTTCATATTACCAAGGAATTGTCAAGCGGAAAGACCTTAAAAAAAAGGATAAGTTTGTTCGAGCATATTCTAGGGGGGATAATTCAAAAATCGACCTTGACCGGTTTAGCTGCGGTTTCGTTTGTTTCATTGTTGCTTCTCAGCGGTGGTTATTTGATTTGGACCTTTTATTTCCAGATATATGGAAATCCAGATCAAATCACCTCAACCGCTACAGTCGGAACAAATATATTTGGAAATGACAATGGATCAGATGCAATAAATTCTGAAGATACCCAAATCATAACACCCAATAACACAACAGGATTGCCTAAAATTGGTGATTTGATATTAGAAGAAGTTGACCCAAGTTCTAACTTCACTCCCAATGAGAACCACGATTCGATTACTTCAAAATATACACCTGGAAACCAGCCTAAAGCACCGTCTTTTCTACCTGAAGAAGATACCGGGCTGGCTGATACCCCTACCATTGATACCCCTGATAACATTGATGCCACAATTGAAAACTCAAATGATATTTACCTTCTGACTACTTCTGAATCCTGGATTCGAGTCAAGACAGAAAGCGGCAGAGTACTCCTGGAAAGAGTTTTGGTTGCAGGAGAAAAATATGAAGTCCCAAATATCGGGGAACGGCTGATATTACGGGCCGGAAATTCTGGAAGCCTGTATTTCACTGTTGGCGGGATTGGTTACGGACCATTTGGATCAGGAACAAGTGTAGTTGATAATATATATCTGGATTATAATGTATTGAAACAAAATTATGCAATGTTAGATGTTGAAATTGATTTGACTGGAAATAAGTTTTCAGAGGAACATACCAGTGTTGATTCGAATCTGGCCAACAACAATTAATCGGTTTTTCCATGTTTCAAAATGACATAAGGCCCTGGAGAAATATCGCCCGCAGGAAGTCCAGGCAGATCCATGTCGGCAACGTGCCGGTTGGAGGTGGGGCAGATATATCTGTCCAGACCATGACCAACACATCCACGGTAGATGTCAAGGCAACGGTTGATCAAATCCACCGATGCACCGAGGCAGGGGTAGATATTGTCAGAGTTTCTGTACCCGATGAAGCCTCATCAAAAGCTTTTTCCGAAATAGTAAAAAATGTTGAAATTCCACTGGTTGCAGATATTCATTTCCACTACAAAAGGGCTTTGGAAGCAGCTGATGCTGGCGCTGCCTGCTTGCGAATCAATCCAGGCAATATAGGTTCCCAAGATAGGGTCGCAGAGGTTGTCAAAGCAGCCAAGTACAATTCATGTTCCATTCGCATAGGAGTAAATGCAGGTAGCCTGGAGAGGCATCTCTTGGAAAAATATAGGGAACCCTGTCCCGAAGCCATGATTGAATCGGGACTTAACAATATCAGGTTGCTGGAGGATCTGGGCTTTACCAATTATAAAATAAGTTGCAAGGCCTCCGATGTGTTTCTGGCCATTGCAGCATACAAGGGTTTGGCAAAGGAAACGGATGCTCCCATCCATCTTGGTATAACTGAAGCTGGAAGTTTTCTTCCTGGAACAATCAAGTCCACTTTGGGAGTTGGTAGCCTGTTGCTTGATGGCATAGGTGACACCATCCGAATTAGTTTGGCCGATGATCCGGAAAAGGAAGTAAAGGTTGGTTATGAAATACTGAAATCGCTTGGACTGAGGACCCGGGGTGTGAATATAATTGCTTGCCCAAGTTGTGCCCGCCAAGGATTTGATGTTATAAAAACCGTTAAAATCCTGGAAGAAAGGCTTGAACATATCAGTACACCAATTAATCTTTCGATTATCGGATGTGTGGTCAATGGTCCCGGTGAGGCTCTGATGACCGATGTTGGTTATACCGGTGGGGGTAAAGGTTCGGGTATGGTCTATCTGGCTGGACAGACCATGGAAAAGATTTCCAACGAAGAGATGATTGACCATATAGTTGAATTGGTATCTGCCCGTGCCGAAGAAATACAAAACGGTTAGAACCACGTAATTGAACAACCTGACATATTATTCCATTTTGGATATTCCAAAATTTGATATCCGATCAATTCAACATATCGGATAGCCCTTCAAACACTCTAAATCAACTAGACTTAATTTAGGAGCTTGGTAAATTTGCAAACCGCATCTGATTTCAAGACACGAGTACCCTTGGAAAAAATTGAAGGCGTTGAAAGGAAATTCAACAAAATACAGGACCAGTTGACCACGGAAAAGAACGTTGATGAATTGATTGAACTTACGCGTGAATTCAACAATCTGAAGCCAATTGTCGAAAAGGCCACAAGGTTCAGGAATTTATTACATGAAATTCAGGAAACCTCTGGTATGGTTTCAGATCCCGAGATGAAGGATCTGGCACTGGAAGAATTGGAAAATTTGAACCAGCGGCTGGTTACTACCGAACAGGACCTTCTTCTTGAACTCATTCCAAAGGATGCCGATGATGAAAAATCTGTCGTTTTGGAAATCAGGGCAGGAACGGGCGGTGAAGAGGCAGCCCTGTTTTGTGGTTTACTGTACAGGATGTACGAGAGATATGCCGAAATCATGAAATGGAAATTTGAACCCCTTGATGCGAGTGAATCCGATTTGGGAGGGTTCAAGGAAATAACTGTTACCATTGAAGGTAAAGGTGTTTATGCCAGATTAAAGTATGAATCCGGTGTTCATAGGGTTCAAAGAGTTCCACAAACAGAATCAAGTGGAAGAATCCATACCTCGGCAGCAACCGTGGCTGTGCTTCCTGAAGCAGAAGAAGTTGATATAGTCATTGCATCGGAAGATCTCAGGATAGATACCATGAGGGCAAGCGGGGCAGGGGGACAACATGTCAACAAGACGGATTCTGCAGTCAGGATTACCCATATACCCACCGGCATTGCGGTCATTTCTGCAGAAAAATCCCAACATGTCAATCGTGTCAAGGCAATGACTGTCCTGCGTTCAAGGCTCTATAACATTGAAGCGGAAAAGGCTCGAAGTGAAAGAGCTGCTGATCGTAAATCCCAGGTTGGCAGTGGGGACAGGTCCGAACGAATTCGCACCTACAACTTTCCCCAGGGAAGAGTGACCGATCACAGGGTCAATCTGACACTTTACAGCCTCGAGAAA
Organism: Paracoccaceae bacterium; assembly: GCA_026710155.1. Taxonomy (GTDB): domain Bacteria; phylum Pseudomonadota; class Alphaproteobacteria; order Rhodobacterales; family Rhodobacteraceae; genus MPNP01. The sequence goes on along the minus strand of JAPORQ010000055.1, from coordinate 49,273 downwards.
GTTATACAAGGCGAGATGGACGAAATCATTGATTGCCTTATAACCGACGATCAGGCCAATAAACTTGCCGAGTTTGTCTCATGATGGAATCTTGGTCATCAGACACATTGAGAAGTGCAGCCCTAAGGTTGCATCAAGCCGGTGTGGAAAACCCTGGGTATGATACAACCAAATTGTTTGAGAGTTGTCTCGGGAAACGAATTTATTCCCTGAACAGGGAAGAAATCAATGCCATTCCAGGTAAAATTTGGTCGAGTTTTGAAAACTTGATCAGTCTCAGAGAACAAAGAATGCCAGTTGCCAAAATCATCAATGAAAAAGAATTTTGGGGAAGGTCATTTCATGTCAATACCGAAGTCTTGGATCCTCGTCCTGATACGGAAATTCTCATAAAGGAGGCAATATCTGAAGAATTTGGGCAATTTCTGGATCTGGGTGTGGGAAGCGGTTGCCTGCTGGTTACACTCCTGGCAGAAAACCCGGCTGCTTACGGGATTGGTTCTGATATTTCATCATCATGCATAAGTGTCGCCAGAATGAATATCAAAAGATTTGGTCTCAAGGATAGATGCAAATTGATTACATCTGATTGGTTTTCGGAAATAAATTGCAATTTTGACTTGATTATTTCCAATCCTCCGTATATCAGTAAAGACGAATACGAAACACTGCAACCCGAAATTAGGTATTTTGAACCCAGGATTGCATTGACCCTTGAAGATGACGGATTAGGTTCGTATCGTAAGATAGCTTCGGAAGCTGGCAAATATTTGAATCGTGGCGGGCGGTTGATAATCGAAATTGGCTTTGGGAAATATCATCAAGTAAAAAGGATATTTGAGCGGACTAATCTTTCTCTGGAAAATGAAATCCCGGATTTGTGCGGGATAACGAGAGTTCTGGTTTTTCGAAAAGTATAGATCAAAACAAAATTCAATTAGAAACAGAAAGTATAACACTTGCTTCATTGCAGCATCGGTCACCCCGCATGAAAGGGTAAGGAACCTGATGATGAAGTGAAATCAACACGATAATGGTTTAACTGGTTTAGGAGGACGAAATGGGTAAAAATGCGAAATTCTAGAGGTTCAAGGCCCCGGGGAAAAGGGCGTAAGGGAAACACTGGCAACGGAACCAACCGGGTATTTGAGAGTTCTGGCCCTGACGGAAAAGTCAGAGGCAACTCACTTCAAATTATTGAAAAGTATCAGGCCCATGCCAGGGATGCCTTGCTGGGTGGTGACCGAATTGTGGCAGAAAACTTCACACAGCATGCAGAACATTACATTCGTCTGCTTGAGTCCCAGAAGGAATTCGAAATACAACGGTCATCCCATAATGCTCACCGCATGGTAAACGGCAAGAAAAATTCAAATAAGGAAAAGAAGGAAGCGGAATCCCAAGCGGATGCTTCCCAACAAGTTTCAATCAATTAATTCTTCAAGTCCAGAGCCTCGACGCTGAGATTGGATAACTGAAACCAATTCGATGTACTTCGAAACGGTAATTTGTTCGGGTCTGAGGTTGGGATCGATTTCTGCCTTCCGGAGGCAGTCGACGATATTGCCTGAAAATTGCCTTAAACTCGATTTGATCATCTTTCGCCTTTGATTGAAGGCCATTGCCACAAGCTTTTCAAAGAGTGGTATTGCATCTTGTGGAAGCTTGGATTGTTTTGGCAGGATTTGAACCACAACCGAATCAATCTTTGGTATCGGGGTAAAGGCCTGGGCAGGAATATTCATAAGAATCCTGACATCTGAACGAAGTTGGGAAAGTATGGACAAGCGTCCATAGGTTCTTGAGTTTGCCTGGGCAATTATTCTTTCTCCAACCTCCTTTTGCAACAGGAGGGTAATCCCGGACCAGAAGGGGGGCCATTGTTCAGTCAGCAACCAGTCTACCAGGAATTTGGTAGCCGAATTATACGGTAAATTGGCCACAATCTTGAGCGGGATGTTCGGCAAGGTTGAATAATCAAATTTCAAACCATCCATGCAATGATATTCAAAACTATCAGGATAGGCATTCCTGATCTGTTCCAGTGCCGGGACAAATCGAGAATCAATTTCAATGGAAATGACTTTGGAAGGCTTTCTTGCCAGCAAACTTCTGGTTAGTCCCCCGGGGCCCGGACCTATCTCGATGACTGTTGCACCTGCCAAATCTCCGGCTGAGCAAGCAATTTTGCCGGTCAGGTTCAAATCCAGCAAATAGTTTTGGCCAAGGGCTTTATTTGCAGAAAGTCCGAATTCCTTGATGACCTCACGAAGTGGGGGAAGGGTGCATGTCATTCTTTATTCTGTTTCCCTGGATTGTACTGACAAGTTTGATTGCTTCAATCAAACTGTCAGCCCTGGCCTTGCCTTTGCCTGCCATGTCCAGGGCTGTACCATGGTCCGGGGAAGTTCGAACAATTGGCAATCCAAGCGTTACATTCACTGACTTGTAGAAGTCCAGTGTCTTGATAGGGATCAAGGCTTGATCATGATACATTGATACTGCCAGATCATAGGTCTTTCTAAACTTCTTGTGGAACATGCTGTCTGCCGGAAAGGGCCCCCGAACATGTTCCCCCCTTGTCTGGAAATCCCTGATTACCGGTTCAATAATTTCCTTTTCCTCAAGACCAAGCAAACCTCCTTCACCAGCATGGGGGTTCAATCCTGAAACTGCTATCCTGGGCTGCTGGAGGTCAAAATCCTCACGCAATGATTGCAGGCTTATTGCAAGGGTTTGCTTCAGGAGTTTCTTGCAAATACCTTGATGTACCGACCTGAGTGGCATATGCCTTGTAAGAGGAACAACCTTCAACTTCCTGCCTACCAGCATCATTACCGGACAGTCTTTCCCACAAAGATGGGCAATGAATTCAGTATGTCCAGAATAATTCTTCCTGCCAGCATGGTTGAACACCTCCTTGGTGATTGGATTGGTGCAGATTCCGGCAATTTTTTCATCCAGTGCAAATTGCACGGCAGTCTCAATTGATCCAACAACCCCCGGAGCATTTTCCGGATTGTAATGACCGGGTATGCTTGAGGTGGGAAACTGATGGTGCAGGAATGGAAGTGCATGAACGAAAGTTTCCAGACAGTGTTCAGGTGATTGTATTTCGATGATCGGACAGGGTTGTTCCAGTGAATTTATGTGGTTGCGATCGGCAATGAGAAAAAAAGGATGTGACCCTTTCAGCTTTTGCCAGGCCTTGAGGGCAAGTTCCAATCCTACACCCGAAGGTTCACCTGAAGTTAAGGCAATTACCGAACTATTTCCTTTCGACAATGGCAGCCGCCCTGATCTTGGAATAGTGGTTTCTGGACATGTCATCTAACTTCCTGTTTCTCAGGTTGTTCAAAATCCGTTCACGAACTTCCTCATCAACCACCAGATTACGCTTGCATAACATTACAAGATAACTTGATCCATTGTCCAGTTCCACACTGGCAACCTCGTTGTTATCCAGCCCTGACAATGGATCGGCAAACGCTCCCAAATTAGTCTTTTCCACCGTTTGTCTGGCAAAGTTTTCAGCATTGAACTGCGAGGAGAATTCAGAGAAATCTTCACAGTTTTGATCATTATTTACAACTGTGGCTTGAAGATTTGAAACCTGATCAGCACCAAGACCATCAACTCGCAAGGTCGCATAGTCAATCGAAACAACATTGGCAGAAGAGGATTCGGTTCTTTTTCCCAAAACAAAAAACACATAATAAAGGTTATCTAACCTGACAGGTTCTGTGACCCTGCCGGATGAAGTCCTGTTGATAACATTCCTGAATGTACTGCTGATATTGTCAATGTTCAACCAGCCGACTGCTCCCCCTTCATTTCTTGTCGAGGAAGCTGAATAATTCCTTGCAGTAAGCGAGAAATCCTCCTGGGTTTGAATGCTTCGATAAATTTCCCGGGCTATTTGCTCGGCTTGGTCGGGATTGTTGTCATCAATGACGATAACAATCTCCAGCAGATTGACCAAATTTGTTGAAGTCCGGTACTCAAGCAAAAGTTTTTCATCTACATCCGGCGTCGGCAAATCTCTGATGGCAGGACCAAAAAACGCTCTGGCAAACTGTGTCCAGGCCGATTGAGCCTCGATGTAACCAAAGAAGGATTCCTTGTTTACCCCTGAACGTCCAAGCTGATTCAGGAATCCATTGAGTGAATTGTTTCTGTTTTCTGCAAAATCCGTAGCTGCCGTGAGTATTTGTTTTGGGGTAAGATCAATTCCTGCCCTCTCAGTTTCCTGCAAGTAGATTTTTTCTTTTATCAATTCCTCTTCAGCTTTGCTTCTTATGTTTCCCCCTTCGCCCAAAAAACGCAGATAACGTACTTTCTGGTCAATTTCATAATTGCTCACGGCTGCTCCATTAACCGTGAAGGCGGTAGCAAACAGGTTGGTCTGACCGAATGCAAAATTGAATTTAGCAACAAAGATTAAAAAAAGAATTGCAAAGGTGAAAAGTCTGGTTGTCATAATATACTGATCTAATTACATTTTTTTGTAGATAAAGTACTTGCTGAAGTAAATCCTATCAAGGAAATTCCAATCGAATAATCAGGTTTTGAAAGTGCTGTGGTTGAGGTTTTGTAAGTCCTTTCAGCGGATATTTCCATTGTCAGGCATTGATGGTAATAAATTGCACCGATTTCCAACTTCCTTTTGGACTCTCCACGAAAGTCATATTCAACATTGGTATATCCCGTCCATTTATCTGAAATTGGCATGCTGATTTTGGCACTGGCCGACTCGGATTTTACATTGTCATTTTCCCCGTCCCTGATCCATCCATAGGATATATCTGTTTGAAACTCATCATTCGCGATTGACAGGAGTGAATAATTACTGACCACCCTTAAATCATTATCACCTACAAACAAAGAACTCACCTCAATATTTTCTCCCAACTCCAGAATACTTTCGACAAAATAATGTGTTTTCAGGTTTCCAGCATGAACATATTCAGGATCTTTTTCAGCATCCAGCATGGTTTTCCCCAATATTAAATCGAGTTGGCTGTCCCGGAAAGCGGTATGGTATTTCAATCCCAAACTCACTTCTCGCCCGTCCCTGACAAAGGACTCTGCAATGTCCTGCTGGTTGGATAAGAATTTGCTGCGGTCAATCACCTGTTTTGCCTCGGGTCTTTCAGGTAGTTCAGCACCGTTATCCTGTGAATAAACCATTTGGATGAATGGGGTAATTGTTTGATGTCCTGAACCTCCGTACAGGACAAGGGGAAATGACAGGTTATTGACAATCATGGCCCGACCATAATCCACACCCTTTTTGTCCTCAGTCGTATCTTGATCATATATTTCACCATGCAGAAAAACCGTTGTTGAACTTTTAAATCCCCCACCGAAAATTCTGGAGTCAGAATATTTGCCCTGCAATGATGCATTTTTGAAGTCATAAAGTTTCGGATTTCCGGAATTGGCATCCTGTAAAGTGGAATTGAATTCCAGATCAAAGGTAAGCCGGGGTTTGGCATTGGGCAAAAGATCTCTGGTTTCCAATCCCATGCTGACCAACCTTGCCTTGTTGTTTATCTTATCCGCCGCATGAAGAGGGTTGATATCGATGGTTCTAAACTTTAATTCCCCCAAGGGCAAAGATTTTGTTGCCTCCAGAAAAATCAGTTTGTTCCCATCTGGAAACAATCCAGCCGGATAGGAAGTGTTTTCCGAACTGGTATCTGTTACAAGGAAGCTGATTTGGGAGGTGGCATCTGGCTTCTGGACACCTTTGAATACAAGATCCTTTTCAAACAGCCCCAGATCTTTTTCATCCCTGAACGGATATGCTCCCTCGAAAAAAATCCAGCCTGCTTTCGAATTATTGCGAAACTCGAAATTAAATCCAGCCTCTTTCTGGGGAGTCCTGCCAAAAGAGAGTGTTATGTCGGTCTGATCGTTAAGAACGTAATAGTATGGTATCTTAGCCTCTATTCCAGCAGAACTAGAATATTTAACCTCGGGTATCAAAAATCCACTTTGCCTGCCAGATGCAGGTTGACCTAGTGAAAACCAGGGCAAATGAAGAATCGGGACATCCCAAATCTTGAAACTGACATTCTTGAGATGAATTCTGCCGCTATCCTCATTCATCGTTATCGATTCAGCCTGAAAATACCAAAGGGGTTTTTCTCCTGGCGTACAAACCTCACATGTTGTAATCAAATTATTGAAAAAAACCAAACTGCCGTTGGAACTTTTCGCTGTCCCGGATGTAATTTGCAGCCTATTGCGGTAAAGAATTCTCAACCCTTCGATGATGCCTCGTTGATCCTGATTGGAAAGCGAAGCAAAATCTGCTACGGCCTTGGTCCCAAAGGTATCTGAAATGTAAAGAGGGCCATGAAATTTATAAGTATCGGCATCAAATTCAATTTTGGTTGCCTGAAGCAGGATATTTTCGGTTGATATCTTAACATTCCCTTCGGCCATATAATGACCATCTTGGTGAAGGATGATTTCATCAGCAATCAGGTTTACCTTGGGCTCTTCCTGTGCCTGACCCGGATTGACAGTCCAATAGAAAATCAAGGACATAATCAAAATATTTTTAACAAAAGAACGAATAATCACAAATATTGCTTTTAGCAAATGCTGACAATTATCAGTAGCACAGTTGGCAAGGTTTGGAAATTTTGTACATTGACTAACCCTAATTCTTTATTTTCCCCATGGACTCATGCATCAGAAAAATCCGGTTTCCGAATTTTGCTGAAAATCACAAATATTGCTATCACTTGTTTTAAAACTCAAAAAGGAAATGACTGTGCTAAGGCAAGAATTTAAGGTTGAAAACATTTTTTCCCTGTTTTTCGAAATAAGGCATCATAACAAAGAGCAAGAGAGATGAAATCAGGGAGAAATTGAGTATTGCAAATTCAGATGTCAAAAATTGGCGGATGACAAAGTAATTTACAATGAAGTTAAATAGGAAGATAGCAGCAAATATCACTGTGCATGTCATGAATTTAAGATCGAACTTGGGTAATTGAAAATTGGGAAAGGTGGCTATGCCTGCAAAAACACAAAATGCCATTAATATCGGAACAGGAAACAACAGGGAGGCAATAAGGGAGGGAAAATTCTGATTCAGGACAAAAGAATAGAGAATCTTGTCCATGAAGAAAATACCAAGTCCGAAAAGAAAAATAAGAAATGCACCTACATAAAGGCCATTCAATTCAAAAAAGGGTAGAATTCCGACACCAATTCCAACCATGAAAGCAATTAAAAAGGGCAGGGCAATCAGGGAAAAAAAGTAAACATTTTGTTCATGGGCACTGGCCAAAAGCCCAAGTTTTTCCAGGGTTTTTGATATTTTCAAACTCGTCCATATGTTTGTCTGCTCAAGCGGGATCAGGGCGACAAAATCCTCTGGTGTAATATCTGTTTGTATCAATACCGACAAAGCATTTTCACCAGTATCCATGCCCCTGAAGAGTTCAGCGCCCAAATCGCATTGTTCCTCTGGGAAAATTTCGAGGTAGAGATTGTGGATATGGATTTCCGAAGCCTTGCAATAATTCGCCACCGGCGAAACCTCAGTGTTCTTGACCAAAATTTCAACATCATCAAGATGGATCTTATTTTCCTGATTGGTATCTAGTCGTGCTGCCCTTATGATGGCGTCGTTTTCCGCAATTTTGACCTGAAACCAAAACCTGTCCTGATTAATTTCAACCTTTTTAATCTCATTATCGGCAGTAAGCAACTGTTGTGATTCAATATTGGTCCAGGCAACAAGCGGATTAAGGAGTGTGAGGCACAACACCCCCAAAACAAATGACAATGCCATGGCCAGACGGGTTACGTTTTGACCTTTTTTGCCAAAGGTAACAATTGCCAAATATTCCCTGCTTCTGAGAAGGAATATACAAAAGTGAAGTGCTGAAAGAAGGAAAACCATAGGCAGGTTTTCAAAAATGAATTGGGGTACAAAAAGGAAAACAAGGAGTAATTTTTTTCCCGAGAAAGAGCCCTCACCTCCTATGGAAGCAACTGTACCGGTTGCCAATTCCTGGATATAGCCCAAGCATATGAAGATTGTCAGAACAATCAATAGTGATCTGATGAACTTTTTGGTTAAATACCAATGAATGGTCACGGATAATGTTTCCTGGTTTTCGGTAAAAATGAATGTTTTCAATCCGAAAGCATCATTCTAACAAAGGATCGGTTTTTTTCTCCCATTTGATTATAGTCCAACCAAGAAAAAAAAGAATCATGGGAATTGTAGAAATATACTGAATTTGTGGAAATGATTGGGTAAGTTGCACAGCAGATTCCAGCTGCTTTCCCAAGACATAGCTCGCCAATACCAAAGATGAAGCCATGAAAATGGTCATGAAACCATTCCAATTTTTCTTGTAACCAAGGACAAGGACAATTCCGCCGCACAATACGGTTAAGAGCGAAAAGAAAACCCTGTTGACCCTTTCATGGACATCCAGTATCAGCCAGGTACTCAATCCTTCCTCGCTTATAATCCTGTCTATAATGTCGGTTGTACTTAATTTCTTGTTAAATGACTTGGCTATTCGTTGTTCACTAAAAGTAAGTGATTCCCTGAATTTAATAACCACCATTGTTTCAACTTCTTTTTCCATCTGTACCTGTGAAAATACCTGTCCATCCGAAAGTACAAACTCCTTCTCGCCCGGTGAATAATTGATTTCTCCCGTTGTGGCGGTAACCCATAGCCTTGCATTTTCATTTCCCCGGGATTCAAAGTGAATGACCAGATTATTCAATTCCCCATCTTCACCCACTCCCTCGGTGATGATGGTGCGTCCATCCTGAAAATCCAGAAATCTGCCGGGTTTGATTCTGTATCTGTCCAATGACCATTCAAGTTCAGAAACCAATTCAACAATTTTGTTATCGCTATGCGGACGAAATTCGAATTTCAGCATAAACTCAATCAATCCAACTGTCATGGCGAAAGCAATGATTGGGAATGATATACCCAGTTTGCCAAGTCCCATTGATTGTTGAATGGTGAATTCGTGATTGTTACGCATTTTTATGACAACATATACCGTTGCAAGAAAGGCAGAGATTGGTATGACCCGGTCAAGGGCAACAACAAAAACCAAAATTACATGTTGCAGGAGGTACGATGGATATTGGACTTCAGCCAACAGCAGGTCAATATTCCTGGCCAGCAGATTGACCCAATTCAAACCGGCGAAAACGACCGTGAAAAAAATAAATCCGATAAATAGCCGAATGTAAGTGTATCTAAATAAAGTTATTGGCATTGATCGAATTAATTTTAATTTAAATGGAATAAATAAGATGATGACCTGCTAAAAGCCAACAGGAAACTATTTAATGACAAAATTTTATGTATTTTTGAGGTACTGATGGAAAACCCGATTCCAATTGATTTTACAGATTTAAACCCTGCAACCCTACAACAAATGTCCTCGTTTGAGGATGTGATTGTAATTTTGGCATCTCAAGAGGGCGAAATTTGTGAATTGATCAGCAAGGCCGATTTTCCACAAAAGGATAGATATCTCAAATCGGATGATTTTCAAAAATTGTCTGAAAATGATTTCATAACAATTGATTTTCCCGCTGATTATAAAGCCAAAAAACTTGTCATTCAAAAAGTTCCCGGCAAGGCCAATGAAAAAATCCTGAGAAAAGCAGGCGCCAGATTGGGGAGTTTGGCCATAAGTAACAATATCTTGGTTTTATACGACCGTCCCAAACCGGAATACTACGCCGAAGGCATAGCCCTCAAGGCATATAAATTTGATAAATTCAAATCAAAAAAGGCTGATGAAAAGGAAAATTCGAACAGTTGTACCATTCTGTGCAAGACATCTGATCAAGCCAGAAGGAAATTCGAACCATTGAATAATTCTGTTTCAGGCACCTTCTTCACCAGAAATCTGGTTAACGAACCTGCAAATTCATTGACAACAGAAAGTTTTGCAGATCAGCTCTGCGCCTTGGATGAATTGGGTGTAAATGTTCAGGTGCTGGAAGAGGAAGAATTAAAACAGTTGGGCATGAATACACTTCTTGCGGTTGGGGAGGGTTCAGCCAGCCCTTCCAAGGTGGTCATCATGGAATGGAAGGGAATTGAGGGTAATCCTGTAGCGGTGGTTGGCAAGGGGGTTTGCTTTGATACCGGGGGAATTTCACTGAAGCCAGCCAAGGGCATGGAGCAAATGACAATGGATATGGCCGGGGCCGGAGTTGTCGCGGGTGTCATGAAAGCCTTGGCCCTTGAAAAAGCCAAGGCCAATGTCGTTGGAATAGTAGGATTGGTTGAGAATATGCCCGGAAGTGCTGCCCAGAGACCTGGTGATATTGTCAAATCAATGAAAGGTGATACCGTCGAGATATTGAATACGGACGCTGAGGGAAGGTTGGTTCTTGCCGATATTTTATGGTATGTACAAGAACAATATAATCCGTCTTGGATGATTGACCTGGCAACTCTCACAGGTGCCATCGTAGTTAGCCTTGGTCATGAATATGCCGGCCTGTTTTCCAACGATGCCAAATTCTGCAAAAGGTTTCTCAAATCAGCCGATTTTGAAGGTGAAAAAGCCTGGCGTCAGCCACTTGACATGAATTATGACAAGCAGCTTGACTCACGACTTGCGGACATGAAGAACATTGGAGGGCCATATGCCGGAGCAATTACAGCAGCCCAGTTCCTGCAGCGTTTTGTCAAAAAGGACACACCATGGATCCATTTGGACATAGCTGGCGTTGCCTTTCCGGCCAAGGAGGGTGACTTTGCTCCCAAAGGGCCATCTGGGTGGGGAGTAAGGACAATCCTTAATTTGATTGGCAAATCCTTTTGAAATTATGGTCAAGATTTTTTTTTACCAATCGGATGGTCCCCCAACAAAACTGCTGTTTTCACTTTTGGAAAAATCACGTAGCCAAAACTGGAGCATTCTCGTGAGTTGCTCGGATCAGAATGAAGTGGAGTTTTTGCATGACCAACTGTGGGTTCAGCCTGACGACCATTTTTTGGGAATAGGTATTGCCGGCTCTGAATTTGATCGATTCCAACCGGTTTTGTTATCTGAAAAGCCCCTTTTTAACAACGACCCCCAAGTTATGATCGTCACCGGTAAAAGTACAATCGAAGCTGATGTTGTCACTAAATTCACCAGGATCATGATTGTCTTCAATCGGAACGACCAGAAGGAACTTGCGGCTTCCAGGGAAAAGTGGAAATCGCTTTCGGGATTGGGACATCACATGCAATTGTATTGTCAGGATAGAAATGGATGGACCCTCAAAGCCGAAGTCAATCAGGAGAAAAAGGAAGTGGATTAGGTCATTTTGATTATCTTCTTCCTGGTGTGGAAAAATTTATTCCGAAACCTATTTCACTCCAAACAAAGATTACCAGCCAAAACTGGTGATTTCTTGATCATTTGAAATTCAGGAGAAAAGAGGCCCGAAGTGGTAGAAAGAACACTGTCCATCATTAAACCCGATGCCACAAGAAGAAACATCTGTGGGAAGATCATTGCCATGTTTGAAACAGCCGGATTGAGGGTTGTTGCCCAAAAGAGGTTACATTTGTCACGCAGCCAAGCTGAGCAATTCTATGCAGTTCATAAAGAACGACCATTTTTTGGTGAGCTTTGCGATTTCATGTGCTCAGGACCAGTGGTTGTACAGGTTTTGGAAGGCAAGGATGCAATTAACTTGAATCGTGAAATCATGGGAGCCACCAATCCAGTGGAAGCCAAACCCGGGACCATAAGAAAGGAGCTTGCTGTTTCCTTTACAGAGAATTCCGTTCATGGATCAGATGGTCCTGATACCGCCAGGGAAGAAATTGCCTTCTTTTTCAGTGGAACGGAAATAGTTGGATAATTTGTTACAGTCCTTTGGAATTTCATTGTATTGTTGCTTGAAGACATATCCGAATTGATTAAATATCTGTAATGGTATAGGCCTGTAGCTCAATGGTTAGAGCTGAGCGCTCATAACGCTTAGGTTGGGGGTTCGAATCCCTCCAGGCCTACCATCCAGATTGGGGACTGAAAGGATGGCTTTCAATCCGCCCAAATTCTCGCTTTTCTTCAGAATGAATTCTCCCCCGTGTTCCCTCGCAATATTTGACACTATGGCTAGTCCAAGCCCAACACCCTTGAAATGATTGAGGTTGCGTGCTTCGTCAAACTTGACAAAAGCGGTTTTTGCCATCTCCCGCTTCGAATGATCAATACCAGGACCATTGTCCTCGATGATGAACTGGATTGACTCATGATGGACCTGTACTGAAAATAGACAAGCAGTTGAAAATTTTTCGGCATTTTGGATGAGATTTTCTATTGATCTCCTGATGCCGGAGGGTTTGCCACGAAAAGAGGGAGGTTCGTTTGTTTCAGAATTCAATTCCAGTTCAATTTTAATTCCAAGTCTGCTTGCATCGGCATGGATTGATTTAGCGAGTTCAAAGGCATTGACACTCTCAAAGGGTTCAGATTTTCCCGTACGTGAAAATTCCAGAAGTTCGGTGAGCATGCTGTCCATCGCTTCGATATCATCAATGATCAAATCCTTGTACTTGCCATCCTCAAGAAATTCTACTCCAAGACGCAATCTCGTCAAGGGCGTTCTCAAATCATGGCTTATACTGGCCAGCATATACGATCTTTCGCTTATTTGCTTCTCCAGACTGTCTTGCATTGTCAGAAAGGCACGAATTGCACTCTTGACCTCGGTTGCTCCCGAAACCCGCAGGGGAAAATACTGCCCCTTGCCAAATGCATTGGCTGCATCGGACAGTTGCTTGATTGGACGGAGCTGGTTTTTGAGAAAAAGTATGGCAATCAGTGTTGTTAAAATGGCCGTCAATGCAATGAGGATAAGAAACTGGTGGGGATTGGAGGGGGATAGTGCCTGACGGGGTACCATGATTCTGGCATTGCCAAAATTGGTACTGATATAGATTTCAAGCATCTTGCCATCGTTGGCCAACAAATCAATGGCCTGAATATCTGGAAATTTCTCCTTTAGGGAAGTTATGATGATTCTACCCGAAAAATCATAGATCAGTTTTCGATCCGGGGGGACTGAATCACCCTTATCAAGGAATTCAAAATTCAGGGACAGGCTTTTTGAAAGAGGGAGCACATTCACCAGGGTTTCGTGTTTGTTCTCGGCTTCGTTAATTTCGGAGATTATCAAGCTGAAATGAGGATTGATATTGGCAATCATCTGTCTGGTAACATAATCGAAATGCCTTTGGATGAAGACAAATGAACCAACCAGTAGAACCAACACCACAGGGAAGAAAAGGATCAGGTAAACCCTGCCATAAATTCCCAAAGGCAAAAAGGATTTGATAAATTTCTTGACCGAGAAAGTATTGTTCATCGCCACAAAAGGTTATATCCAAGCCGGCCAGTGTATCAAATTGTATTTGATGCCAACAATTAACTCCAATACAATTGCAATTAGAAGACGAAGGCTACCAATCGATGATACATTATTCAAAGTTAACAGATTATTTGAAGAGATTCCTTTAAGGCTCAAAAACATAATCTCAAATTTCCAGTCTTCTAATTTAGCTGATGGTTTAGATTGGTAGGTTTGAAAGCCGCAGTGAGAAAAGCTGGAATGGTAATCTTGATGTGTTCGAACACAAGACAATGAAAAATAAGTTGGTTCATTAATTTTCTGTAGAAACATTAGTATTGGATTTATTATACAATAAGTTAAAATTGTTAACAGATACTGATTTAATAATTACTAAAAAGGGCAGAATCATTGACAGAAGAAACAATGAAAAGGGTAGAATTGAAGGATGGTGTATCTGCCGAGATTATCCAGCAAAATGTGCAATATATTAAAGATGTTTTTCCCGAAGCCATTACCGAAAATAGTGTAAATTTTGACACTTTGCGACAACTTTTGGGAGATCTTGGGATTCTTGAAGAAGGTGAAGAGAAATACGGTCTGAACTGGCATGGTAAAAAGCAAGCGCTCCAAATTGCCCTAACCCCCTCCCATGGCACTCTTCAACCTTGTCCTGAAGAAAGCATGGACTGGGACGCTACTCAGAATCTGTTTATTGAAGGTGATAACCTTGAAATTTTGAAACTTTTGCAAAAAAGTTACGCCAATAAGGTCAAGGTTATCTATATCGATCCACCCTATAACACAGACAATGATTTTATTTATCCAGATAAATTTACAGAAGGCCTGGAAACTTATTTAAAATACACAGGTCAGAAAGGCTATGAAGGTTGGAGTGTCAGCGAGAGTGCCCGAGAAAGTAATGGTAGAAGGCATACAAACTGGTTGAATATGATATACCCACGCTTAAGGTTGGCTCGAAACCTTCTTACACATGACGGTATACTGGCTATTTCCATAGACGATAATGAGATATCAAATTTGCTTCAAATATTAGAAGAAATTTTTGGACAAAACACCAAGGTAATTGCTGTCAAAATGAGTGAACCCACAGGTGTTAAAATGGCATCTGTGAACAAGGAAGGAACTCTAGCGAAACTAAAAGAGTATGTGGTTTTGGCAAGTAAGGGGACAATTAGAAACCTGACACCTGAAAAGACACCAAAAAATGGATGGGACAGGGAATATGGAACAGTTTTATGCAATTTAACAAAATCTGATACAGCACGAGTCAAGCAAATATTATCCAATGAAGAAAGAACCCAAGATGAATTGGATGAGTTCGATGCGATAGTTCAAAATATAGAAACAAAAAGCATCAACCAAGTTGCCCAAGAAGAATCAGGAAAAGAAGTTTCCCAAGAATGGTTGTTTAAGAATGCCTGGCGAATAGCTCGATTAGCCGCTCTAACTGGTGGAGCAAGAGATATAGCTAAAGCCAAGAAAAGAGAATTTGAGGATAAAGTCCCCAACTTTTTCTCTATCGTTACTCCAAAAAGAAAATGCTATTTGATTAAAGGTAGTTTCAATGTTGATTCAAATGAACCTAGATGTAAGGTTCTTTTTGCTGATGATTACCTTACGCTCCATATTGGAGATTTTTGGCAAGATATAAAAACCACCGGCTTGGATAACGAGGGATTTGTTCCATTTAGGAACGGTAAAAAGCCCATCAAACTTCTTTCACGAATATTTGATATGGCTACAAAAGAAAACGATTTGGTAATGGACTTTTTTGCAGGTTCTGGAAGTTCTGCTCAGGCTGTTATGGAGTTAAATGTTAAAAACAAGTCCAATTTACGTTTTATTTTAGCTCAACTCCCAGAAAAATTAGATCCAAAAAATAAAGAGCAAAAAGAAACATACGATTTTTGTGTAGAACATAAATTAAATCCAAACATTGCTGAAATTTCTAAAGAGCGCATCCGCCTCTCCGCAAAGAAAATAAAAACTGAACAACCAGAATATTATGGTGATTTAGGCTTTAAGGTGTTCAAATTATCCAGTTCAAACATAAGGATCTGGAATCCTGACCAAACTGATCTGGCGAATAGCTTACTGGATCACTTGGATCATTTGGTTGAGGGGTGCAGTGAGCAAGACATATTGTATGAACTTCTACTTAAGCGCGGTGTGGAACTGACCACACCGATAGAAACCAAAGAGATTGCCAGCAAGAATGTTTACAACATAGGAAACGGTAAAATTATTGCTTGCCTTGATGATCTGATTACAAGAAATGATGTTGAAAACCTCGCTAGTGGTATTTTGGACTGGTATAAAATACTCAATGACATGCTGGGCAACGAGAAACTTGATACGCATGTATTTTTTAAGGATTCTGCCTTCAGTGATGATATTGTAAAAACTAATATGGCGGCAATCCTATTCCAAAACGGCATTCAGCATGTCCGCAGCCTGTAAGCGGAATTGATGCATGAAACTATATTTTGAAGAAAATCTGGATTATCAAAAAGCGGCAATACAATCCATTGTCGATTTATTTAAAGGACAAGAGATATCCAAATCAGAATTCACACTTACCGCCCCTGAGCAAGAAGTTAAATCATTACTTAATATTTATGATGAAAACCAGCTTGGTATCGGTAACCATTTGCTGCTTAGTGACGAAGAGCTTCTGGACAACTTGATACAAATTCAACTTAAGAATGGATTACACCAATCAGAAACTCTGGTAAGCAGAGACTTTACCGTTGAAATGGAAACGGGTACAGGCAAAACATATGTTTACCTAAGAACCATAATTGAGTTGAATAAGAATTATGGCTTTACCAAATTTGTAATTGTTGTGCCCTCTATTGCGATTAAGGAAGGTACGAACAAGACACTCGAAATTACCCGGGAGCACTTTGAAGCATTATATCCGAATGCCAAGGGATATGAGTTTTTTCAATACGACTCTGGCAAACTGGGTAATGTTCGCAATTTTGCCACCAGTGCCAATATCCAGATAATGATAACCACAGTTGGTGCAATTAACAAAAAAGATATCAATAATCTTTACAAGGCAAATGAGAGAACGGGTGGTGAAAAACCAATTGATCTTGTCAAAGCTACTCATCCGATAATTATTGTTGATGAACCACAGTCTGTTGACGGGGGGTTAAAAGGCATGGGTAAGCAAGCACTAGAAGCCATGAATCCTCTGGCAACATTGCGGTATTCTGCTACTCATATTGATAAGTATCAGATGGTATACCGCCTAGATGCTGTGGATGCTTATGAGCGTAATCTTGTAAAGCAGATTGAAGTGGCCTCTTTGGAAGTCGAAGGGGCGTATAATAAACCTTATGTGAAACTCATTGAGGCTAAAAACTATCGTGGTTCTGTTACTGCCAAAGTAGAGTTGCATATTCAGAGTGGAAAAAAAATCAAACCGGAATTTTCAACCATTGAAGATGGAGACAGCCTTGAGAAAATTACCAACAGAGCAATCTACGAAAACATGCAGGTTGGAACGATTACATGCGGTAAAGGAAATCAAACAGTTGAAATAATTGCTCCTGGTTTGGATGTTTCATTAAGACCTGGTGACGTTTTTGGCGGTGAAAATCCTGATGAAATAAGCCGCTTGATGATCCACCGTACGATCAAGGAGCATCTGGATAAGGAATTGTACTTTGCAAGTAAATCACTGCCAATAAAGGTTTTAAGCCTTTTTTTTGTAGATAGTGTCCGGCATTACCGAAGTTATGATGTTGAGGGTAACGTAATCCCTGGTAAATATGTTCGAATTTTTGAAGATGAATATAGAAAACTTGCAAATAGCAACGCTTATAAATCGCTTTTTGAAAAGGTGGATTTAAACCTCGATGCTTCAGCAGTACATGATGGTTATTTTTCAATTGACAAGAAGAAACGCTGGACTGATACAACTGAAAACAATCAAACCGGTCGTGACAATGCAGAACGTGCTTATAACCTGATAATGACAAAAAAGGAAGAGCTGCTGAGTTTTAATACTAGGTTGAAATTCATTTTCTCTCACTCCGCATTGAAAGAGGGGTGGGACAACCCAAATGTTTTTCAAATCTGTTCGCTACGTGACATGGGAACAGAATTGGAACGCCGTCAGACAATAGGTCGTGGTTTGCGTTTATGTGTGAATCAAGAAGGTCTTCGTTTACATGGCAAGGATATCAATACACTTACTATTGTTGCAACAGAAGATTATGAAAAATTTGCTGAAAATCTTCAAAAAGAAATTGAAAATGACACCGGTATTCGCTTTGGAGTTGTAGAAAAGCACCAATTTGCAGCGATTGTCATACAAGATCAAAACGGTAATCCAGTGCCCCTTGGAGTAGAAATTTCAAAGAAAATCTGGGATCACTTAAACAAACAAGGCCTGGTGGATAATAGAGGGCAAATACTAAATGACCTAAAAAAAGCACTTGAAAATGGGAAAATTGACCTTCCTGAAGAGTTGCTGAAATACAAAGATGAGATTAGCACCATCCTGAAAAAACTCACTGGTAAACTGGATATAAAAAATGCTGATGAACGCAAGATTATTAAACTGAATAAAGAGAAGTTTCTTGGCGAAGATTTTAAACAGTTATGGGACCGTATCAAATACAAAACAACCTATCGTGTATACTTCAATAACGATAAACTTATCAAAGATGCAGCGAAGGCCATTGAAAATGCCCCGCCAATTACCAAGACCAAGGCAAGGTTTAAAAAAGCTGGTTTGGAGATTGGAAAGGGTGGTATCGATGTTGAAAAAGGTAATGTATCTCAGTTTACGAAAATTAGTGATAATGACATTAATCTTCCAGATATATTAACTGAGTTGCAAGACAGCACACAGTTAACACGAGGTAGTATTGTCAAAATACTTCAACAATGCCGTAAGTTACAAGATTTTATTCGCAACCCTCAATCCTTTGTCACAATGGCCGCTGAAGCAATCAATAGAACAAAACGTTTAGCCATAGTCGACGGTATCAAATATCATAAAATTGGTGATCAGGATTACTATGCTCAAGAGTTGTTTGAGCAGGAAGAGCTCAAGGGTTATCTAAAAAATACAGTACCAGCAACAAAATCCGTTTATGAACAAATTATCTATGATTCTGCAGGTGTTGAGAAAAATTTTGCTGAGGACCTTGAGGCTAATGAAGCAGTTATAGTTTATGCCAAGCTTCCATCATGGTTCAAAGTGCCAACCCCTCTGGGAATATATATACCTGATTGGGCTGTTCTTATAGAAGATAATGGCCAAGAACGACTCTATTTTGTTGTGGAAACAAAGGAAAGTAATTGGACAGATGACCTTCGCTCAAAAGAGGGAGCAAAAATTTTGTGTGGAAAAAAACACTTTGAAGATATTGCAACCGATAAAAACCCAGCTCGTTACATTCAAACTACCAGCGTAAGGGATATGATGAATTATATTTAGTCTTCATCAAAAGTATCAAGCAATTACAAACCAAATTCAACTCCAAAAAAATAATATCCAAATAACCGCGGTGGAAATTTTACTATTGAATTAATCAAAACAGTTTCTAATTTTCCCTGATAATCCTTGGCTTGTTATTCCGGCGTAGCTCAGTGGTAGAGCAGTTGACTGTTAATCAATTGGCCGCAGGTTCGAATCCTGCCGCCGGAGCCATCCATTATTATCTATTGATTTATTTCAGCCCAAATTGTTACAGGCCCGTCGTTCACCAGCGACACTTCCATTTCTGCACCGAATACTCATGTTTTGATATTACATCCCATATATTTCAATAATTCTATGAAATACAGATACAGCTCTTCTGCAAGGGGATTTTTTGCAGCATTCGAGAACCCAGGCCGGTTTCCTCGAGAAAGATCAGCAGCCAAGGTAAACTGGCTTACAACCAGGATGTCACCTTGAACATCAGCAACGGAATGGTTCATTTTTCCATCACCATCTGAAAAAATTCGGAGGTTTGCTACCTTTTTTGCAATTTTAGTGGTAATTTGTTCATTGTCATGAGTAGTTGCACAAACAAAGACAAGCATACCCGGTCCGATATTGCCAATCGTCTTTTGATCAATGGCAACTGAGGCAGATTTCACTCTTTGGATCAAGCATCTCATTTTTTTCTCCTGATTATATTCTGCAGATAACAAAAGATAAGCATGAAAGTTATTACAACCAATCAAGAATTAACGGAACTATGCAACAAAGCCCATAGCAAACCTTATATTGCCCTGGATACTGAATTTGTATCAGAAAAAACCTACTTTCCCAAATTGTGCCTTATTCAGGTGGCTTTACCGGAATCTGATGAGCCGGGTGGTTCGGAATTTATCATTGATACATTAAATCCAAAACTGAAACTGGAAAATTTGATTCCAATATTCCAAAACCATGAAATCACTAAAGTCTTGCACTCTTCCAAGCAAGATCTGGAAATCTTCCACCATGAATTCGGCTTGATTCCAGAACCCCTGTTCGATACCCAGATAGCGGCCATGCTTTGTGGTTATGGCAGTCAAATTTCCTATTCAAATCTGGTAAGTGAAATTTGTAAAGTTAAGCTTGATAAATCCCAGCAATATTCCAATTGGTCAACCCGACCATTAGCAGGGAAACAGCTTAAATATGCAATTTCAGATGTCACCCATCTTCGACACATTTATCTTGCCATAAATGAAAAATTGTTGGAAACCGGAAGGTTACGCTGGGTTGAGGAGTTGTTTGATGAACTGAAAGACATTTGTAAAAATAGTTACAATCCGGCAGACGCCTGGAAAAAAATCAAAATGAGAGATGTTTCGGGTAAGAGATGGTCAATTGTTCATGCATTGGCAGAATTTAGAGAAATTCGGGCTCAAAGCAAAAACATTAATCGCAGATGGGTACTTTCCGATCAGGCCTTGTTGGAACTTGCTTCCATGTGCCCCAGTACCATTGATGATTTGAAGAGGTGTAGATTTTTCAAGTCGGGTAAAGATGCCCAAAAGGGTTTCAACTTGAGTTTGTTGGAGGTCATCAGCAAAGCACAATCAACCCCCCGACAACCTCCTCAAACTGCTGCAACGAATAAGCCTGTCAATAAAAACAGGGAGGTAACAGATCTTTTGAAAGTATATCTCAAATACTCCTCCGAACAATCTGGGGTGGCAGAGGAAATAATTTCAACCGCAGATGAGCTTCGGGAAATTTCCCAAGGCAATCACAATGTACGACCTTTGCAAGGGTGGCGAAGGGAATTGTTTGGAAACAATGCCTTGAAGCTATGTGAGGGTAAAATTGCACTGACTCTGGAGAATTCAAAATTGACTGTTATCGAATTGGAAGACCTTTCTGGAGATTAGAAAGGTTTTTACTTAAACCAGAAATGGGTTTATTTTAAAAATATTGGTATTATCCTGACTTAAAATAACTGGTAATAGATTTGCAAGCAGAACAAAATCTTGATAATTTGGTAAATTGGGCCAAATAAATATTATAGTTATTCTAAATCACTTCGAAAAAAAATTAAGTTACCCAATAACACTTACTTTCGATGGAGGAGCAAATGTCCAAAGGTAAGTTTAAGGCCATGGTGCATTACATAGTGCACGAGTGTCAGGACGACCCAAAACGACTGGGTTCCGTTCGACTGAACAAGGCACTCTGGTTTACAGATCTGATTTCATATCAAATGAATGGTTCGTCTATTACTGGCGAAAAGTATGTCAAGAGAATGAGGGGACCAGTTCCGAAGACAATCTTAGCTACTCTAGAAGAATTGCAGAAAGAAAGGAAAATTCTTATTCATGAACCAGAATATCAGTTCGATTCTAGAAGGTATATCCTTCTCTCTAAACCAGATGATGACATTCTTAATGAAGATGAAAAAAATCTTGTCAAAAGCGTTATTGATTTTGTATGCCGACACAAGGCAAGTGAGATCAGTGAGATAACCCATGATGAGGTATGGGATGTAGCCAAGGAAGGTGAGGAAATTTCCCTGTTTGCCACACTTGCAGCTGGCCAAGGAGCAATTACAAAACAAATGACTGAATGGGCTGAATCTATATTGCAAAGTAGAATGATAGCCTAGTGCCTTGGACTGTTTTTCGTGAAATCGTTCTAGAATAACGTGCACATGAATTCATTGATCAGGCAAGTGCCCAGAACAACCGTTTTGAAGATCAATGGCGTGGTGTTGAGTGGTTGCTTGCCAGGACTCCTGAAAAGGGGAGTCCACGCCGATTGGAAAACCCAAGTGATTTCTTGATCTATGTTTTCCCGCGCAACTCGTTGGCAGGAACTAATGAATTATGGGTTTTGTATTCTTATAAAGCCAATCAAGTAATCATTCATGCTGTTCGGTTTGGGTAAAAAGTACATAGAGACAAATCCTATAACTTAATTACTCAATTCATAACCGAAATACTCTGATAACTATTTTATGTATTTATCTATGCTTAATTCGAATTTTGAATTATTTGCAAATTCTCCGGTAAAATCATATTGAGATTATATAAAATTCGATGAATTAACTTAACTTGAAATATGCCACACACGCCCAATTTTTAAACTGTTCCGAATTAAAGTTTATTCCGTTTAAAATTAGTAAAATATAATTTTAAGTTGATCTAAAACTTCCTCATTTATTACCAAGACACTCAAGTTAAAAGATACTTTATCGTAATACAGTTATTCCCGCCAGTTTTTTCCGTTGGCTTTTTACAATGCCCTCAAACAAATTGGCAGGCGGCATCGAAGGGCCTTGCCCCCATGGTTCCTGTTTCTGTCTTTTTTCCCGACCCTGAAAAACCAGCCACGCGCACATTCGGTGCATGGTTGTCAGGCCAGGGTTCCTCCAGGATGGCCTCCGGGAACATCTTCTGACGGGGTTCGGACAGCAGCAACCGGTGGAAGTGTTCCCAGTCCCTGATGTGAACAGGCGTGAGCAGCATCTGTGTCCTTTCCCACATGCATGTCCTGCACACCTGTCTCTTCAGGGCTTCCCGATGGGCACGGCAGCAAGGCCCCGCCGCCTGACGGGATCAGGGATGGATTCGAAAACCCTGCCGGCGGTGGACAGGAGACCCGGCAGGGAAAGATGCCGGCGAAAGCGGATGGTGGTCATGGAACCGCCCGGTGATTGAATTGTTGTTGTGTTTTGTACCAAATCTGCAATGCGGGCAAAAATGTTTCAATGGGGTTTGCGAAAAACGGTTTTCCATGGCGTCATAATCCCCCTGTTTGTCGGGGTAAATAAATCCAAGCGGGAATTACTGATCGTAATAAGAAAAAAGAATTGTTTTCGTGATACTTGCAGTACATATTTCAATTGAAAATCAAGCAATTTTCACCTAGTTGTTCACATGATTATTAGTGTATTATATCTCTTTTGGTAGATTGAAATTGGCAACTGAAGCGTTTGAAGAAATAATCCAGGATTTTGAGTTTCTGGAAACCTGGGAAGATCGGTATGGGTATATAATTGATCTGGGTAAAGACATGCCAGGGTTGGAAGAGAAATTCAAGACCCCTGCAACCAAGGTTGAGGGTTGTGCCAGCCAGGTCTGGTTTGTCTTGGATTTTATCCCGTCAGATTCAGGTTTTATATTTCACTTTAAGGGCGATAGTGACGCCATTATTGTAAGGGGTCTCATCGCAATCTTGTCAAGGTTATTCAATGGCTTGACCATTGAGCAGGTTTCCAAAACAGATGCACATTCAGAACTTCAAAAGCTTGACTTGAGAAATCATTTGTCCCAACAGAGATCAAATGGTTTGGTTGCAATGATTGCAAAAATCAGAAATGTATCAACCAATGCTCTCGAATCAAAATCCGCATGTGCCAATTCATGACAAATCTGCTCATTGGAACTTAAATTGATTGGTTAAATGTGTCTGGCATTAATGAATTATTGAAGGAAAAAGGTTGGCTTCTGGCTGATGGTGCAACCGGAACCAATTTGTTCAATATGGGGTTGACAGCAGGCGAAGCTCCCGAGCTATGGAACAGGGATCAACCGGAAAAAATTCTTGCCCTTTACGAGTCATTCCTTGAGGCAGGCGTGGATGTGTTCCTGACAAATTCCTTTGGATGTAATCGATCAAGATTGAGTCTCCACGATTCAGAAGATTGTTGCTTTGAACTGGCTGAGATGTCTGCTTCCCTTGCCAAGGAAGCCATTGCCAGACAAAACTGTAAGGCTTTTGTTGCCGGTTCAATCGGACCAACTGGTGAAATAATGGAACCACTTGGAACCCTTACATATGCTCGGGCAGTGGAATATTTTCATGAACAGGCAGAAGGCTTGAAATCCGGTGGTGCAGATGTTCTCTGGATAGAAACAATTTCAGCAAGAGAAGAGTTTCTGGCAGCTCAGGAAGCCTGCCAATTGGCCGGTATGCCATGGTGTGGTACAATGAGTTTTGATACCGTCGGATATACGATGATGGGATTTACACCTCGAAATCTTGTTGAGTTGGTTTCTGAAATAGACGACAAGCCGGTGGGTTTTGGAGCAAATTGCGGGGCAGGGGCTTCCGACCTGATCTTGACACTCCTGGCGATTTCAGAATTGAATCCGGAATTACCCATTATTGCCAAGGGCAATGCTGGAATACCCCAAATAAAAGAGGGGAAAATCCATTACAGCGGTTCTCCTGAAATTATGGCCATATATGCTGAATTGGCACGAAATGCCGGAGCAAGAATAATTGGAGGATGCTGTGGCACAACTCCCCGGCATCTGGAACAAATGAAAATCAGGCTGGAAAGTACTCCAATGGGATCCAAACCTTCACATGAAGAAGTAAGGGAATTGTTGGGTGAACCTAGTTTTACACCAGGAGAGAAAACAAGAGCAAAGGCGGGCAACAGGAGGAGAAGACAGAAAAAATAATGCTTGCGATTTGAAATCAGGTTAATTTGATTGCGTGGTTATTGTTTACATTGAATGTAATTGTTTTATGTAGTTGTGGTGTTTTCAATATTTTTGATTGGATAAAATCAATCACATAGGGAGAAATCAAGGTGACAGATGAAGAAGATGATATAATTCTCTCGGAATTGCCCGATGATGAACTCGTACCCCAAATGCACGATGATTTGTACGATGGGTTGAATGAAGAAATCGTTGAAGGTGTCAACATTCTGTTGGAACGTGGTTGGATGCCTTACAAAATTCTCACCGAGGCCTTGGTTGAAGGAATGCGGATTGTCGGGATAGATTTTCGTGACGGAATCTTGTTTGTCCCGGAAGTTTTACTTTCAGCCAATGCCATGAAGGCCGGCATGAAAATCCTCAAACCTTTGCTAGCTGAAACCGGTGCTCCCAGAATGGGCAAAATGGTTATCGGTACCGTCAAGGGTGATATTCATGATATCGGGAAGAATCTTGTCTCCATGATGTTGGAAGGGGCCGGGTTTGAAGTCATTGATTTGGGAATCAACAACCCTGTCGAAAACTACCTTGAAGCCATGGATACAGAAAAACCTGATTTACTTGGAATGTCAGCCCTCTTGACCACGACAATGCCTTATATGAAGGTGGTGATTGATCGCTTGAAGGAATTGGGTTTACGCGACGATATCATTGTCCTTGTTGGCGGAGCCCCATTGAATGAAGAATTTGGCAAGGCAATTGGAGCTGATGCCTATTGTCGGGACGCAGCAGTGGCAGTAGAGACCGCCAAGGAATTTATGGCTCGAAAACATAACCAGATGATGGCTACAGCTTGAATTCCAATTGGACCGAAGGTTCAATTTTGAAACATATTAACCCATCTTTATGATAAGAATGGGGAATAATATGTGAAATTGCTTCAATTAGATATCCAAGATTGTCATGATAGATCGCAATTCCCAGTTTGTTTATGAGGGCAAGGGAGACATACTTCTTTTGGCATGTGGTGCACTAGCTTCCGAAATCCTTGCCCTGATCAGAATGAATGGCTGGGATCATTTCCACCTGCACTGTTTACCCGCTAAACTTCATCTGTATCCTGACAGGATTCCCGAGGAAGTGGAAAAGGCCGTCAACAAATTCAAATCCGAGTTTGAACATGTTTTTGTTGTTTATGCTGATTGTGGAACCGGTGGGCTGCTCAAGAAGAAATGCGATGAAATTGGTATAGAAATGATACCCGGCCCCCATTGCTATGCCTTCTTTGAAGGGGTTGAAAAGTTTACCAAGACTGCAGAAGAGGAAATTACTTCCTTCTATTTGACCGATTTTCTGGTTCGGCAGTTCAATTCGTTCATAATCAAGCCGCTTGGCCTTGATAGGCAACCGGATTTAAAGGAAATTTATTTCGGCAATTACGCAAAACTGGTTTATCTTGCGCAAACGGAAGATCAGGATTTAACCCGTCTTGCAATGGATTATGCCAAACTGCTGGAATTGGAATTTGAAAGAAGATTTACCGGCTATGGCGATCTGGCACAAACCCTTAACGATCTGCACCCAGACCAGTAAAACTTCAATTTTAATGTGCTGGGTCTTTATCTTGACTGGCAGTAATACCACATGAGTGCTATAAACAACTTTGTGAAAATTCAGATTGGAGTGCTAATCAGATGAATACATTCAAGGACAGACAAAAAGCCTATGAGTCAAAATTTGCTTTTGATGAAGAAATGTCGTTCAAGGCTCAGGCCAGGGCGAACAAGCTATTGGGCCAGTGGGCAGCTGAAAAATTGGGCTTGTCTGGAGAAAATGCCTCTTCCTATGCCCTGGAAGTTGTCAAATCGGATTTTGAGGAACCCGGTCAGGAAGATGTTTTCAGAAAGGTAATCAAGGATTTGGATGGTATTGCCGGTGAAAATGAAATTCGCTCCAAGGCAGAAGAATTAACCCACGAGGCAATGGTTCAAATTCAATCAGAGGCAAGTTAGGTCAAAACCGCACTTTCTAATCGGCATCTTTATTGCCAGGTCCCAAAACACGATCATAAATACCATTGATTTCCTTTTGGAAAAATTCAAGGTCAAAAAGATCTGCCAATTCATCTTGGGATACCCAATTCAGAATAGTCTTGTCCCATAACAAGACTTCATGAAGTTTGTAACCGCTTTCCATTGCCTTGAAGGAATTATTCTGAACCATCCGATACGCATCATCCTTGGAAACTCCCTTTTTGGTAAGGGTATTCATGATTCGATGTGAGTAGACAATTCCACCCAGTTTTTCCAGATTTCTGGCCATCTGTTGGGAATTGACAACCAGGCCTTTCAAAATTCCTGTCAAGCGATGGATGGCAAAATCGAGGGCTATGGTGGTATCTGGGGCCAAAGCCCTTTCCACCGAGGAATGACTCATGTCCCTTTCCTGCCATAGCGAAACATTCCCCAACGCTGCCGAGACATGGGTCTGAATTAATCTTGATAAGCCCGAAACATTTTCCAGTTTGATGGGATTCCTTTTGTGAGGCATTGCCGAGGATCCTTTTTGTCCAGATGAGAAGGGTTCCTGGATTTCACCAATTTCCGTGATTTGCAATTGCCGCAACTCGATCGATATCCTTTCAAGTGTAGCAGCCACAACTCCCAGTATCGTAAAGTACATGGCGTGTCGATCTCTAGGAACAATCTGGGAGGAAATACTTTCAGGCTCCAAACCCATTTGCTTGCAGACATGTTTTTCAACTTCGGGATTTATGGTGGAATAAGTCCCCATGGCACCTGAGATCATGCCAACTGAAATTTCCTTTTTGGCATGTTCCAATCTGGTAATATTTCGCTGGGTTTCGGCATATGCCCGAAGCATTTTCAAACCAAAAGTAATTGGTTCGCCATGAATGCCATGGCTGCGTCCAATACAGGGGGTCAACTTATGTTCAAGAGCAAGTCGTTTAAATTCTGCTGCCAAATTCTTCAATTTGGCGATGAGCAAGTCAGAGGATTTCTTGAGTTGGTAATTATAGCACGTATCCAATACATCTGATGAGGTTAATCCCCGGTGAAAGATACCATGGCATTTATCATTGACCAATTCCTCTATGTACATCTGGAAAGCAACGGATTCATGATGAACCTCCGCTTCAATCTGCTTGATCCTTTGTTCATCAAATGTTTTGGGTTCAATGGCCCAAAATTCCTTGACAATATTCTCATCTAGTTCACCCAGCTTGGCTCGACCCTCACAGGCAAGAATCTCAATGCGAAACCAGGTTTGCAACTTGAATTGCTCTGACCAGATTCTGGTCATTTCAGGAAGGGAATATCTTTCAAGCATGGCTTAAATCAGAATGAAATTGCATATCACCAAATTGAATTTGCCCCCTTTGATAAAGACAGTTTAAGTCTATCTAGACTAATCCCTGAGTTCCCGATAGGGTTGCTGGTAATGCAACGCCATATCCCAGGGAAAATAAATCCAGGTATCCTGACTTACCTCGGTTATATAGACATCTACCAAAGGTTTGCCTTCAGGTTTGGCATATACTGTAGAGTAAGTTGCATTTGGGTAGAGTTCCCTGACCACCTTCAAGGTTGTACCGGTGTCCACCAGATCATCAATGACCAATATATCCTTCGAATCCTTGGATATTTCAGGATGTGGCATTTTCAGGATTTGAGGTTTTCCAATGTTTTTGTGCTCATAGCACCTGATGGAAATGGTATCAACAGTTCTTATGTCCAATTCACGGGCTATTATCATGGCAGGGGTTAATCCACCTCTGGTAATAGCGATTATGGAACTCCAGCTTCTTTCAACATTTTCAAAATTATCCAGTCTCCATGCCAGGGCACGTGAATCTCTGTGGACCTGATCCCAACTTACATGAAATCCTTTTTCATGAGGTAATACGGTCATGGTTAATTTCTTCCTGTCACTTTGTCTATATCCGGAGCATCAACCCTTTTCATGCCAACAACATGGTATCCTGAATCCACATGCAAGATTTCACCAGTTACTGATCTGCCCAAATCGGAAAGCAGGTAGAGCGCAGAATTACCGACATCTTCCGTGGTTACATTCCTTTGCAGTGGCGAATTCAATTCATTCCACTTGAGGATATATCTGAAGTCTCCAATCCCTGATGCTGCCAGGGTCTTGATGGTTCCGGCAGAAATTGCATTTACCCTGATTTGCTTGCTTCCCAAATCAGTAGCCAGATAACGAACCGATGCTTCCAATGCTGCCTTGGCGACACCCATTACGTTATAGTGAGGCATAACCTTTTCAGAACCATAATAGGTCATTGTAAGCAAGGAACCGCCATTGGTCATCAGTTTTTCGGCCCTTTGGGCTACAGCGGTAAACGAATAGACTGAAATATCCATTGACATGGTGAAATTCTCTTGCGAAATGTCGACATATCTTCCGCGCAATTCATTCTTGTCCGAGAACCCGATTGCATGAACAACAAAGTCCAGATTACCCCAGGACAGGTTCAATTCCTCAAACAATTTGTCCAGTGATTCGGGATTGGTTACATCACACTGGATCATATGCCGGGAACCAATTGAGTCAACAAGGGGCGCAACCCGCTTGTGAAAAATCTCGTTCTGATATGAAAATGCCAATTGCGCACCATGTTCATGACAAGCCCTGGCAATGCCCCAGGCAATGGACTTGTCATTGGCCACACCCATGATAAGACCGCGTTTACCTTCCATTAATTTCATAAAGAAAACCCCGATTAATGGTAATTATTCATAGTCGTTTATTCTAAAAATAAAAAACTTATATGCAATTTGCATATTGCAAATAATTGAGGGTATTGATGTCTTTGCCCAAGCACAGAATAATGGAGATTAAGCATGGAAACCAGTCTGGGAAAAGGTAAAACTCCCCTGTCAATGGTTCAGGAGTGGCTTGATTTTGCCAAATCAAAAAATATCCGGGATCATAATGCCATTGCCTTGGCAACTTCTGATCCCGAAGGAATGCCAAATGTCAGAATGGTACTGTTGAAGGAAATTGATACCGGGGGATTTATTTTTTATACCAACTACACCAGTACAAAGGGGAAAGAAATATCGCACCGTTCGAATGTTGCATTTTCCCTTCACTGGAGATCCCTGAAGAGACAAGTCAGGGTCAAGGGGATGGCAGAAATTCTTGAGCCAGAGAAATCCGATGAATATTTTCACTCGCGCCCGCTTGACAGCCGATATGGTGCATGGGCTTCAAAACAATCAAGGGAACTTCCCTCAAAAAAGCATTTGTTCCATTCCGTGGCAAAGGTCACCATGAAATTCGGAAACACCCCGCCGCGACCTGAATTTTGGGGTGGTTACCGCATTATTCCATCAGAGATAGAATTTTGGAGTGAAGGGAAATTTCGAATACACGATCGCATAAGGTGGATAAGAAACCCACAGAATTCCAAATGGGATTCAATCCGCTTGTATCCATGAAAGCAAAACAGATGAGAATGAAAGAGTTGTTTTTAGTCCTTGTTGTTGCAATGCTGGCAATGTCGGAACCATCAGCATTACTGGCCAATTGCAAGGATAACCAGTTGGAAATCAAGGGTGATTGGGGCATGGCTCGCTTCAGGGTCGAGATTGCCGATACTCCGGAAAGTCACAATAAAGGGTTGATGGGGAGAGAATCACTTGGTCTGTCGCAAGGGATGTTTTTTGTTTTTGACAGACCGAGACCAGCACATTTCTGGATGAAAGACACCTTGATTCCACTTGATATGATTTTCATTGATGAATCCGGTCAAATTACCACCATAAATCATCAGGCAGAACCATTGACAACCACCACATTTTTTGGTGGAAGTGCCATTTCCTTTGTTCTGGAAATTAATGGGGGATTGGCCAAAAAGCTGGGTATTTCGAGAGGTGATCTTGTTCGACACCCTAGAATTAACCACGATTTGGCTGCTTGGGCTTGTAAATCCTGATTGCCAATCCTTAATTATTCCAAGTGAGGACGGGGCGTAGCGCAGCCTGGTAGCGCAACAGTTTTGGGAACTGTAGGTCGTTGGTTCAAATCCAATCGCCCCGACCAACCCTGACGGCATCCATTTTTTTGATTCGTTTTTTGAGATTGCTGTACTCTTTTTTAGGCATCAGACCTTAAAAAAACATTCATTGTTCTGATTCTGAAATTCAGTTTTCAACAACAAAAACCCATTTCTGCTAAAAAGTTGTGGATAAATAATTCAGTCCTCCAAACCCCGAATTTAGTTGAAAAAAAATCGCTTCATCAAGCAAATAGAAGCGGTTTGGAATTTTTATGTTTTACCCCTGATTTTTTTTTAAGAAATATACATCTGCCGTTAGTTTTTATGGATTGTTCATTTCCATTTTGACACTATATCTTGTAGTATGGTTTGAAAAAATAACCAAATACAGGGTTTTTTAACAAAAATACCTAAAATGGGGGATTAACCAGGTGGTACAGATAAAGCGCTATTATACTGAAAAAAACGAGAGCCCATATCAGGGAATAGAATTCACTAAAGTCAATTCGGTAATTTCAGATCCCAGTGGAAAAGCGGTGTTTAAAACCGAGGGCATTGAGGTTCCAAAAAACTGGAGTCAGACAGCTGTCGATGTACTGGCCCAAAAGTATTTTCGCAAGGCGGGTGTTCCCCTTTGCGTGAAAAAAAGGGATGAGTCAGGGATACCGGATTTTCTTCAATCAAGGGAACCCGATCTTGAAGCTTTGAAGAAAGTTCCGGAAAGCGAGCGGTTTGGACCGGAGAAATCAGCCAAGCAGGTTTTTGATCGGCTGGCGGGAGCGTGGACCTATTGGGGCTGGAAAGGCAACTATTTCACCATGGAAGATGATGCGTGGGCCTTCTTTGATGAAATGAGGTACATACTTGCAACCCAGAGGGGAGCACCCAACTCGCCTCAATGGTTCAACACGGGTATCCATTGGGCCTATGGCATCTCACGTGCAGGTCAGGGCCATTATTATTATGATGAAACTTCCCGTGAAATTAAAAAATCCGACAGTTCCTACTATCGACCACAACCGCATGCCTGTTTCATCCAGTCTGTCGAGGATGATCTTGTCAACGAAGGCGGCATTATGGATTTGTGGGCGCGGGAAGCAAGGCTATTCAAATTCGGTTCGGGAACCGGAACGAATTTCTCGAACCTGAGGGCTGCCGATGAGCCACTGGAAAGTGGTGGCAAATCGAGCGGGCTGATGAGTTTCCTGAATATCGGCGACAGTGCAGCTGGAGCCATCAAATCAGGAGGGACAACCCGCCGGGCAGCTAAAATGGTCATTTGTGATATTGATCATCCTGATATCGAGGAATTCGTTAACTGGAAAGAAAAGGAAGAGCACAAGGTTGCTTCGCTAGTTGCCGGTTCAAAGGTCATTTCCAAACACCTGAACAAACTCTTCGGGGCTGTCCATTCTTCTGATCTCCCTCTGGCAAAGGCAAGTGATCCGCAGTCCAACAAGGAGTTGAGGAAGGCCATGGTCGAAGCCAAGGAAGCAATGGTGCCCGAAGGTTTCATCAACCGAGTTCTACAGTTTGCCAAGCAAGGGTATACCTCGATTGATTTTGCCGAAATAGATTCCGGTTGGCAATCGGAGGGATATGCAACCGTATCCGGCCAGAATTCCAATAATTCCATCAGGGTTACCGACGGGTTTATGGAGGCAGTCAGAAACGATCAGGAATGGGAATTGAAATATCGAACAAGCGGAGAAGTTGCCAGAAAGGTGAATGCTGCGGACCTCTGGAACCAGGTCGGTGAAACAGCCTGGGCCTGCGCCGATCCGGGGGTGCAATTTCATGACACGATCAATGCTTGGCATACCTGCCCCAACAGTGGTCCGATCAGGGCTTCGAATCCATGCTCAGAATACATGTTTCTTGATGATACGGCATGTAACCTTGCATCCTTGAATTTATTGAAATTCTATCATGACGGTCAATTTGATACGAGAGAATTTGAACATGTAACCAGACTCTTTACGATCGTGCTGGAAATTTCAGTCCACATGGCTCAATTCCCATCCAAGATAATTGCCGATCTTTCATATAAATTCAGAACGCTCGGATTGGGTTATGCGAATTTGGGTGGTCTGTTGATGCATATGGGCATCCCCTATGATTCCATAAGGGGGAGGGCGACCTGTGGAGCGATTACGGCTCTCTTGACCGGCTTGAGTTACCGGACCTCGGCCGAAATGGCAAAAGAATTGGGTGCATTCAAGGGATATGATGCCAATTCGGAAGCAATGTTGAGGGTGATCAGAAACCATAGACGTGCTGCTTACGGCCATACTTCTGGTTATGAAGGGTTGAAGATTAAACCCATACCTTTGGTGATGGAGGAATGTCCAGACAAGGAAATCGTCGAAAAGGCCCAGGAAGCATGGGATTCATCCCTTGAACTCGGCCAGGAGTTTGGCTTCAGAAATGCACAGGTATCGGTAATTGCACCAACCGGAACCATCGGTTTTGTAATGGATTGCGACACCAATGGCATCGAGCCTGAATTCGCCCTTGTCAAAATAAAGACACTTGCTGGGGGTGGATATTTTCAAATAGTCAATCGGTCGGTTCCTCGTGCATTAGAGGCATTGGGTTATGCCGATTATCAAATTCAGGACATTGTTGATTATACAGTGGGTAAAGCCACTCTGGAAGGTGCTCCACATATCAATAGGGAATCCCTGGGTGAAAAGGGATTTCGCAAGGAGGATTTGAATAAAATCGAAGAGGATCTGCCTACCTTCGTGGACATTCGATTTGTCTTCACCCCTGAACGGTTTGGAATAGGATTTTGTGTCAAGGAACTTGGAATCAAACTCGAAAAAATCAATCAGGCGGGTTTTGACTTGCTCTCGGAATTGGGGTTTGCTCCGGAACAAATTGAAGAGGCCAATGAATACATTTGCGGCGCCAAGACCGTCGAAGGAGCACCCCATCTGGAAAACAAGGATCTTCCGGTGTTCGACTGTGCCAACCAGAATGGCAAGAAGGGCACCAGGAGTTTGAGTGCCAACAGTCACATAAAAATGGTTGCTGCAGCACAGAGTTTCATATCGGGTGCAATTTCAAAAACCATCAACATGCCTACAATGGCCACCGTGGAAGATTGCAAGTCCGCTTATGATCTTTCGTGGAATCTGGGATTGAAGGCTGTTGCACTTTATCGTGATGGTTCCAAACTCAGTCAACCTCTATCCACCATTCTGGTTGACAGCGATGAAATCGTTCAGTTGGCCATGGAAGAGGATGTGGATCAAACCACTCGAGTACTGAATATTTCCGAAAAGCTGGTTGGAAAGAGAAGAAAACTCAGCAACAGGCGCAAGGGCTATACCCAAAAAGCCACCGTTGGTGGTCACAAGGTTTATCTCAGAACTGGTGAATATGAGAATGGTGCCTTGGGTGAAATTTTCATAGATATGCATAAAGAGGGGGCAAGTTTCGGGGCGATGATGAATAACTTTGCCATTGCCGTGTCACTTGGATTGCAATATGGTGTACCACTTGATGTGTTCGTCGAGGCTTTTGTAGGTACAAGATTTGAACCAGCCGGTATGGTTCAGGGCAATGGTACGATAAAAAACTCGAGTTCCATCCTGGATTATATTTTCAGGGAGCTTGCCGTCAGTTATCTTGAGCGGGAAGATCTGGCCAATGTCAAAATCGTAATGCAGGAAACGCTTGAAGATACCTTGGTTGTCAATGAAGGATCCACCGGATATCTGAGATCGATGACTGACACCGCTGAAATTGCTGCAGGTGATTCTCCAAGAGTATCAGGGGAAGTTATTTCCATGACGGATTTCACTAGCCCATCTGGTTCGAAGGGTATCTCTTCACCAAATTATAGTGGTGATGTATGTGGTTCTTGTGGCAACTATTCCTTGGTCAGGAGCGGAACCTGCATGGTCTGTACGGTTTGTGGTACCACCACAGGATGCAGTTGATCTGCTGAAAGAAATTCAAATATAATTAGGCGGTCTGACAAAAGGCCGCCCATTGTCTCAGTTGCAACCAGATAGAGAAAATCGGGGATGTGACAAATTCAACGAATTGTAGCTTCAAAAAAATAAATGGAGGTTCCCTTTAGTATTCGCCTCTTGAAATGCCAACCACGCCAGTACGGGCAATTTCAATCAATCCAAGCGGTTCCATCAGGCAGGCAAACTTGTCAATCTTTTCTGGAGGTCCAGTCAATTCAAACACAAAACTTTCAAGCGTTGAATCGACAACACGTGCTCTGAATATATCCGCCAGACGGAGGGCTTCGACTCTGTGATTGCCTTCACCCTTGACTTTCAAAAGGGCCAACTCCCTTTCAACGGATGGCCCTTCAGTTGTCAAGTCATGAACCTCATACACTGGAACCAAACGTTCCAACTGGGCTTTGATTTGTTCTATGACAGTTGGTTTTCCCTTGGTCATTATGGTAATTCTGGACAGTTTTCCCTTGTGGTCAACTTCAGAGACAGTCAGGCTTTCAATGTTATAACCCCGGCCGGAAAACAACCCAATGACCCTTGCTAGTACTCCCGCTTCGTTATCCACCAGAACGGTCAGGGTATGGACTTCAAAAACATCTTCGGTTGGGTTCCTCAAATCGTAAGCAGATTTTCTGGAAACACCTTTATTCAATCTTAGAGAATTCATTTTCTTCCACCAAATTAAACGAGGATTGATCCTTCCTTACCAACCAGCTGATCTTCCTGGGCCTGAATATCCTCTTCAAAAATCATTTTGTTATGAGGTTCACCAGATGGAATCATGGGGAAACAGTTTTCATGTTCTGTAACCTGGCAATCAACTATAACGGGACCATCAAAGGCCACCATTTCCATTATGGCCTCATCAAGGTCCGCGGGATTGGATATGACTATCCCCTTGCAACCGAATGCTTCAGCCAATTTGACAAAATCCGGAAGCGCCTCTGACCATGAATGGCTATACCTTTCGCCATGCAGGATTTGTTGCCATTGTCTAACCATGCCAAGACGCTTGTTGTTGACAATGAATTGCTTGATGGGAAGCTGGTATTGAACGGCGGTTCCCATTTCCTGCATATTCATCAACCATCCGGCATCACCGGAAACATTGATAACAAGTGAATCAGGATGTGCAACCTGTACGCCAATCGATGCAGGGAGGCCATAACCCATGGTACCAAGACCCCCAGAGGTCATCCATCTATTCGGATCCTCCAATTTCATGAACTGGGCAGCCCACATCTGGTGCTGGCCCACATCAGTAATCAGGAACCGGTCATAACCTTGGGTGAGTTCTTCCAGTCTTTGAATCGCATATTGAGGCTTGATCATGGTGTCCGAATTCTCATAACTTAGACAATCACGGGTTTTCCAATGTTTGATCTTCCGCCACCATTTGTCAACTTCAAGCGAGTTGGTTTTCTTGCCCTTGGACCGCCACAGTTCAAGAATCTGTTGCAGGACTATTCCAGCATCCCCAACGATGGGTATTTCGGTTGGAATAACCTTGTTGATTGACGATCTGTCGATATCAACATGGGCTTTCGTCGAACCGGGACTGAAATCACTCACACGACCTGTTATTCGGTCATCGAATCTTGCTCCGACATTGATCATGAGGTCACATTCGTACATCGCGATGTTTGCTTCGTATGTACCATGCATGCCAAGCATTCCAAGCCAATGGGAACCGGATGCGGGATAGGCGCCCAATCCCATGAGGGTTGATGTAATCGGAAATCCGGTTTCATTAACCAATTCCTGTAGGGTCCGGCATGCTTGTATACCAGAATTTATTACCCCGCCTCCCGTGTAAAATATAGGCCTTTCGGCGGTTTCCATCAAACTGACCAGAAACCCTATTTCGTCAGTATCACCCTTGGTTCTGGGATTGTATTTGCTTTTCGGTGCGGCATCGAGAGGGATATAATTACCTATGGCAAATTGAACGTCCTTGGGAATATCAATGAGTACGGGTCCTGGTCTACCGTGCAAGGCAACATGAAAGGCCTCATGAAACGCCGGCCCCAAAGCATCGGTTTCCCTGACCAGCCAATTGTGCTTGGTACAGGGACGGGTAATGCCAACCGTATCAGCTTCCTGAAAGGCATCATTGCCAATCATGAAGGTTGGAACCTGGCCGGAAATAACAACAAGGGGGATTGAATCCATCAAGGCATCGGTTAATCCCGTAACTGTATTGGTAGCACCAGGTCCTGAAGTAACCAGTACAACTCCGGGTTTCCCAGTTGATCTGGCATAACCCTCGGCAGCATGAACGGCTCCCTGTTCATGCCGAACCAGAAAATGACGGATCTCATTTTGCTGGAATATTTCATCATAAATTGGTAGGACGGCACCACCGGGATAACCGAATACCGTATCCACACCATGATCCTTGAGGGCTTGAACAACCATTTGTGACCCGGTCATTCGGGGGTGTTGAGCCTTGTTATTTTCAAGTTGGTCCATGGTTTGATTTACCTTTTTGATTTCATCAGGATTATGGAAAATTTGGTGGAAGAAATTCTGATTTGCAAAACTAAATTGAACAGGGAATTCAGAAGGTTGGTAAAGGCATACTCAGCTGTTTTTCAAATGACTTGAAAGCTCATTGGCGCCCCCAACATAGTTTCCCTCCAGCCATATTTGTGGTACGGTTATGGGGGTCTTTGGTCCTACGATGGGTTTGACCCTGGCCAGCATTTCATATAGTGACAGGGGTTCTTTAACCACATCATGATAGGTGAAGTCAATATTGGACTCACTCAACTGCTGCTTGGCCTTGGTACAATGCGGGCAGGTAACCTTACCGAACAATTTATTGCCCTTGATGGATGTTCGTTTGACATAAGCGTTGATTACGGCCTCGGTCAGTACCCCTCTGTTCAGGGCGTTGCCCTGATTGACCATTTTGCCATCAACGATTACTATGGGGGCATGCCATCCTCCGACCAGTAATGGTTTCCACCATTCGGACAACCATTCTCGCACTTCTAACTTTACAGGAACATCGGCAAGTTCCGAATCCATGGTATCCTTGATTATATCAAGTGTTAATGTGCATTCCCCACATGGAATTTTTACCTTAAATGGTCCCCAGGCCCCGGCCCATTTATACAATGTTATAGGAACAGCATTCAAATCGTCGGTGGTTTCCATTGTTTCTCATCCCCAATTCAAGTACCAATTGCATACAAATATTTAAATTAATTTGGATTAATTTCAATCCGAACATGACCAAGAGCAAAATTGGGAAAAAATTTATTGGATAATTGCAAAAAAATAAATTATTAAGTACCATGACTTATAAAATTAACCAATCTAAGGAAGGAGAATTATATGTCAGACAAAATCAATCGCCGAGGTTTTATAAGAGGGGCTGCAGTTGCAGGTGCTGCTGCGGGTACATTGGCTGCTCCGTCGATTGCCAGGGCGGAAACCACAGTTCTCAAACTTCAGAGTGCCTGGGGGGGGGGGATATTTTATGAAAATACCCAGAACTATGTGAAACGCGTCAACGAAATGGCCGGTGATGCACTTCAAATCGAGGTGCTTCCTGTCAATGCTGTCGTCAAGACAAGCCAGATGCAGGACGCAGTTCATAGAGGAGTTCTGGATGCCGCCTTTTATGTACCTGCCTACTGGTATTCTAAATCTCCAACGGCTTCATTGTTTGGTACAGGACCTTGCTTTGGCTGGTCCAGCCAGGAAGTTCTAGGCTGGGTTCATTACGGTGGAGGCCAGGAACTATTCAATGAGTTGATGGATACTCTTCAGTTGAATTTGGTGTCCTTCTTCTTTTCACCGATGCCAGCCCAGCCACTGGGATGGTTCAAGGAACAAATCACTGATGCAAGTCAAATGGAAGGCTTGAAGTATCGAACAGTCGGATTGGCTGCTGATGTTCTGCTTGAAATGGGTATGAGTGTTGTTCAGTTGCCAGGTGGAGAGATTCAGCCTGCCATGAAGTCCAACCTCATTGATGCCGCTGAGTTCAACAATCCGACTTCCGACAAGGATTTCGGCATGCAGGATGTTTCCAAGCATTATCATTTGGCTTCATTCCATCAAAGTCAGGAATTTTTTGAAGTAACTGTCAACAAGGACAAGTACAACGCGCTTTCTCCTGAGTTGCAGGCTATTTT
Source organism: Paracoccaceae bacterium (assembly GCA_026710155.1). GTDB lineage: Bacteria > Pseudomonadota > Alphaproteobacteria > Rhodobacterales > Rhodobacteraceae > MPNP01. Next base: position 10,826 of record JAPORQ010000055.1, on the reverse strand, counting down.
GAAGTATGCCGCCGAGGCTGAGAATTCCAATTTCTATTGGCATAATACAACCCAGTACGCTGAAGATTTGGTTTCCTTGCAGACTGATCACGGTGTCAATGTGTACCGTACTCCCGATTCTGTCATGAAGGCCCAGTTGGTCGCATGGGATGTCGTTGTTGAAAGACTCAGCAATGAGGATCCTTTCTTTGCCAAGGTCATTGAAAGCCAGAAAGCCTACGCTGAGAGTGTGATGAATTACCTGAACTTGAATCAACCTGATTACAAGTTGGCCTACGACCATTATTTCGGTGGTTGAAACAAGCGAATAAAACACGGGGGAGGGTAATCCCTCGTGTTTTTTTAGGAGGAAGTTTTGGAGCGGATAATTCATGGCATGGAAGGACTGAGCCTTTGGATAGGCAGGGCCTTCGCGTGGTGTATTCTGATTCTGACCCTGTCGGTTTCCTATGAAGTCATTGTTCGATATGTATTTGATAGCCCGACAGTTTGGGTTTTCGACATGATGGTTCAGATGTATGGCGCCTTGTTTTTGATGGCAGGTCCCTATGCCTTGGCCCAGGATGCACATGTCAGGGGTGATGTATTTTATCGATTGTTTCCGGTCAAGTGGCAAGCCAGGATAGATTTTGTACTTTACATCCTGTTTTTTTTCCCGGGCATGCTGGCCCTCTTTTGGTTCGGTTGGGAAATTGCCCAGGACAGTTGGAGATACAAGGAGTTCAGCTGGAACAGCCCTGCCAGGATACAGATTTACTTCTTCAAGACCTTGATTCCTGTTGCCGGCTTTCTGCTGATACTTCAGGGAATTTCAGAGACGCTTCGCTGCTGGAGGGCAATGTTTTCAGGTCAATGGGTTCCCCGAATTGAAGACGTCCATGAGACTGGAGAACTGTTGACCAAGTAGTGGGTCAACAAACACGATTTTTGAAAGTGGTATTTTGAAATGACTAATCCCGAAGTAGCAATTTTAATGCTGTGCTTGTTTATCGTCTTGGTACTTCTAGGATTTCCCATAGCCTTTACCTTGATAGCCATGGGTGTGGGTTTTGGGTTTTATGCTTATTACAGTGGATACGACAGTTTTCTCGATATTTTCAACAATCAAATCTTTTACCTTCTCAATCAGAATACCTATTCGGTAATGGAAAATGATACCCTCGTGGCAATTCCGCTGTTCCTGATGATGGGGTATGTCGTCGAACGGGCAAATATCGTCAATCGCCTCTTCTATTCAATTCAAATGGCAGCAAGGCATTTGCCGGGTTCAATGGCGATTGCCGCCTTGATCACCTGTACGATATTTTCCACTGCATCCGGCATAGTTGGGGCAGTGGTCACACTCATGGGATTGCTGGCCTTTCCAGCAATGGCCAAGGCTTCGTATGACAAGACCTTCGCTTCAGGTGTGATTTGTGCTGGGGGAACACTCGGCATTCTGATTCCTCCGTCAATCATGTTGATCGTGTATGCAGCCATTGCCGAACTGTCACCGTTGCGTTTATATGCTGCTGCCGTGTTTCCAGGTTTATTGTTATCAGGTCTATATATTGTTTATGTTTTGACCAGATCCTTGATCAACCCAAGTATAGCGCCCAAGCCAGTCTTGGAATCAGTACCACCACAGTGGGAAATAATCAGGGATCTTTTGGTTTCTTTTGTACCACTGACGATCCTTATACTGCTTGTACTCGGTTCGATCCTTGGCGGCTTGGCCACACCTGCAGAAGCAGCTGCAATGGGAGCACTTGGTGGCTTGATACTGGCCATTTTATATAAATCCCTGACCTGGTCAAGGTTGAAGGAGAGTGTCTTTTTGACAGCCAAGTCCACTGCCATGGTTTGCTGGCTGTTTGTAGGTTCCTGGACCTTTGCCTCGGTCTTTTCTTATCTCGGGGGGCATGATGTTATTGAAAACTGGGTTCTCGCATTGAATCTTGAACCCTGGCAATTCCTGGTTCTTGTACAACTGATAATTTTTATTTTGGGATGGCCTCTGGAGTGGTCGGAGATTTTAATCATCTTCGTACCGATCTTTCTTCCCATGCTGGACACGTTCAATGTCAACCCGTATTTTTTTGCAATGCTGGTAGCCCTGAATTTGCAGACCTCCTTCCTGACACCTCCAATGGCAATGTCAGCATATTATCTGAAGGGGGTACTCAAGTCACAGATTGAACTGGTTGACATATTCAAGGGTATTCTACCTTATCTGGCGATTGTTGTATTTGCCATGGTTCTCATGTATCAATTCCCACAAATTGCCTTGTGGTTTCCCGACTATCTTTTCGGTGAATATATCCCCTGAAAAACATGGACGACCACGAAGTAAGTAAATATCTAACAGTTGCCACATTGCTTTCCGGTATCAAGGATAGGCATACGACTTCGGAACGATTGCTTGCTGGTCTATTGGAAAGTTCAAGTGAAGATGAATTCATTGTTGACAGGGATCGTGCCAAAGTGCTTGACCTCATGACATTGCATGGCAAGCCCTTGGGTAATTTACATGGTATTCCTGTAGCCCTGGCTTTGAACAAACCCGAAGGTTTTACGGGTAATTCCTCGGTAGAGGATCTACTGAATACCCATGGGGCCTTGTCTTCCATACTGAATATAGACAAGATAAAAGCCGATTCTGGCGCCACAGATGCTTCAAGAAATATTTTAATCTCATCCATCGGGCAGGCGATATTGGAAAGTAGGCCAAGCCTTGGTCTGGGTGTCGGAAGAGGGCATGATTTTTGTTTGACCTCATCAGAACTTGGTCTGTTCGGTTATGTGCCTTCGTTTGGTATCGTTCCAAGGTATGGATTGACTGATGATCTCAATTCACTCGACAGGGTAGGTTTGCTTGCAAACTTCATTGAAGACATTGCCTATTTCGGTGATTTGGTTTCGTATTATGACTCAAGGGATATCCTGAGCCTACCTTATCCACCACCGAATCTGGTGAAAACATTTAAAGATGATCCGCCGGTATCACCTGCCTTATGCACTTATGACCTGAATGGCATTCGATTGGATTATGTCAAGGATTTCAATTTGTTGATTGATGAATTGGACACAACCAAGGATAAAGTCGAGTTACCTGATTTTTCCGAAATGGTATGCAAGTTCGAAACCGAATTAAAGGATAATCCCGACAACTGTCATGTCAGAAAATCTTTGTATGAGAAAATTTTTCGACCGGGTGACAAAAAAATTATGAAAGAACAAACACTCACAGAGTTCGAGGAGATGTTTCTTCATCTTGGAAAATATTTCGAGAGGTTCTTTTTGGATTATGATGCATTGATCCTGCCTGCTTCACAAGGGGATATGAATGGTAATGGTTTTATATCACCCATTGCCAAGGTGGCAGAAATTTGTGGCCTTCCAATGATAACAATACCTGTCTTGAAGGATGAGAATGATGATCCTTTAGGATTGTTGTTAATTGGTAAATACTGGGAGGATGATCGATTGATGCGAACCACCAACTGGGTCATAAATCAATTGTTTGATTTTGTAGATGAGTTGAAATGAGGAGGCTGTTCACAAATGAACTACATGACTAAACTCATAATCGGATTGGGGGCAACGGCCACGTTTGCAACTTTTATTTTGGGTCTGGCCCATAGTATAATCACCGGATTTGCTGGCTTTACGGGCGGTCTTCCGTTCCTCGTGATTGTTCTGTTTGTGCTAGGTCTGGCCTTTACCGACTATTATCTTGAATGTGTAAAGAAAGGTAAGAGCAAACCTCAATCGCATTGAAGTGATTGAGGCCATTCCTTCAGGTCAATGAATAGACCCAAAGCAAAATTTGTTGATTTTAGGAACCTTGAGGTTTTCGCTGTTCCATGAAGTTGTCAAATTCCCTTTGATCTTTTGCGGACTTGAGATTTTCCAGAAATTCTTCAAACTCCTTCTGCTCCTTCGCAAGACGGTTAAGGGTTTCTGCCTTGTATTTTTCAAATGCGGAATTTTCAGTTTTTGGTAGTGATCTGGTGAATCTTTTTTGTGGCCCCTTGCCAAATCGATTGGTGACCAGCAGGAAAAACAAAACTGCCAACCCGATAATCCAGTTGACGATAAACGAAACCACCATCACCGCAACCCAAGCCAAAACACCCTGCTTATCCATCCATCCGATGAAATCGTTACAAGCTTGCTTTACCTTATCCATGTTTATTCTTCCTCAACTCAAATCATTTTATCGGAGAATCCAACTCCATCCTTAAATGTAAATAACATTAATTGTTTTCAAGCAATATTTCGAAAATAATCCCAATCCCCTGAGACAATATCCAACTCCAGATTCCAGAATTTGTTCTGGTTCGATTGTACTGGCCGCATCAAATGACTTTTGTCCATATAACTCGACCATACCATGACTCTGCCCAAATGTGATCGCAAATCAGGGTTGCCGGGGGTAGGTCGGATTTCCTGGTGAGGTCTGTAATTCGGTTCAAGGCATTTTGTAAGACTTCCTTGGCACTCTTGGTTTTTATGAAAAGTTCCGGATTATCCCTGGGGAAAATGCCCGATTCAAACATGACGATGTAATGACCGGGAAATTTTTTGGTGGATTCCAGATATGCCTTGCCGGTGGCACGAAATGCTTCCCTGGGATTGCTTTTCTTTTTTTGGTAGGCATCATTCAACATCGTCTGGAAATTCTTGAATGCCTCAATTGCCACCATCTGCAGCAACTCTTCCTTGGATTTGAAGTGTCGGTAGGGAGCTGCCGGTGAAACTCCTACCCGTTTGGGTAGTGGCGGCAAGGGTAAAGGCTTGCGGTCCATATTCTTCGACCAAATCCAGGGATGCCTGCTTCAGGGCATTTATCAAATCACCATGATGATAATCTTTTTTGGACATGTTTCAGTTCCAGTACTCAGGTTTTGATTCCTGTTTTCCTTTCGCTTGCGATTTTTGCAAGCTCGTATTCGGTGGTTTGATAGATATAGTTTATCCAGTTGGAGTATAGCAAATGCCCGTTACTTCGCCATTTGTTTATCGGTTTCATTGCCGGATTTTCATTTGGAAAATAAAATTTGGGCAATTGTATTTCTATGCCATCGGCATTCAAGTCCCGCTTATACTCGTTCATTAAAGTATCCGTACTGTATTCGAAATGATTCATTATATAAAGTGAATGATGCCTGGTATCCTCTATGAGACAAGGACCGCTTTCCTGGGAACCCAGCAGGGTTTTCAAACCTTCGGACTTATCAATATCTTTCTGGTCCATGCCAGCCCATCGGCTTACAGGAATGTGGATATCATCTGAAAACCCTCTCAGAAAAGGTGAGTTTGTTTGATGATTGGTCTGGGGATAACAACCGAACAGCTTGTGTTCAAACTGGATCTTTTTCAAATTATACCAATAATACATCATGGCCATCCCACCCCAACAGATACCAAAGGTGGAATGGACATTTGATTGCGTCCAATCAAATACGTCACAGAGTTCCTGCCAGTAATAGATTTCTTCGTATTCCAGATGTTCAATGGGAGCGCCGGTAATGATCAACCCGTCGAATTTCCTATCCTTGATTTCCTCGTAGGTCACATAAAATTGATTCAGGTATTCCAGTGAGGTTGACTTGGAAACATGATCAGTCATTCGAATTAGGGTAAAATTGATCTGGAGCGGGGTTGAACCAATTAACCTGATGAATTGGGTTTCCGTATCAACCTTGTTGGGCATCAGATTGATCAAGCCGATTTCCAATGCCCTTATATCTTGACGCAGGGCCTTTTTTTCTGACATGACCTGTACACCCTCTTTCTCCATGACCGAGAAAGCAGGAAGATTGTCAGGTATTACGATAGGCATAATTGATTCTCGAAACTGGGGTAGGGGATATTCATAGTTTTTTGGCGATCAAGGTTTCAAATTGTACCACATTCGATACTTGGGCCAAATCCTCGACGGAAACCTTGATTCCCCAATTCCTGGCCATGGCTTCGTATCTTGGAAGTCTTTCTTCAACCAAATCCTGATACATTGATCTGCTGAATTCATCGGGATTAAGATTTTCAATATCAAGCCCTTCAACCTTTTTGGCCAGAAAATCCTTTCGATAATACATCGGTTTGGGGGAATCGATAAACCGCTTCAGCAATTTTTCTTTCCAACCTTCTGTTGGTTCAATAAATACCGGTAACATCAACCCAGACAAAAACTCCATTAAAGAGTCCCCTGGATTAAAGGGATCAATGACTTCACAGATGGATCCACCGGTATCACAGACAAAATGATTGTATCCATAAATCATTTTTGCTCTTTCAATGAAGTGTTCTGAATCCTCAAGTGAGTTGATCTCGGCCCGCCCATGTATGCTTTGTCTTCTTGAATATTCCTCAAGGGATAACCCCCCCATTTTCCCACTTCCAAGCTTACCGAGGAAAGTTGAAAGGGGATCCAGGTTGTTAAAGGAAATATTCGAACAAATATATATTGAGTCAGACTTCAAAAGGTTTGCAAGAAAGGGGTTTTTCATTGCTTCCAACTTGAAATTGTCAACGATGTGTTCGCCCATATACCTTGTACCAATACGATAATCGACTGAGTAGTGATACCAATTCCCGGTATTGCGGAGAATGTTTGAAATATGGGTTTTTCCGACTCCCGACATACCGAACAGCATTATTCTTTTACTTTTTGCCTGAAGCCAGTCTTCACTTGATTTATAAATCATTGTTTGTTTTCCAGACATTATTGACTGATGATAATTCATTTCCATGGCATTACTATTTCGTCAAACCTTATTGTAGGTATATTAATTGAAAGAATATTCCCACGTACAAACATATAGTAGAAGATTGAGATATTTGTATTTTTCTTGTACTCAACGATGATTTCTTGATACCATACTAGCTTATATTTTATCGTTAAAATTCCGGTCATTAAGAAAAAAATAAACGAATTGTCGGGTGTAGGGTAAATCAAAAAGGGATATGATTGAAACGTGATTTTCTTGGTGCTAGCGAAATGTATTTTGAAGCTGGATTCCCTTTGAACTTGACCAATGTGGAACTCAGTATCATTATGTTATCCGTTTGGTAATATCCAGAAGAAAGAAATGGAGGATTCTAATCTTACCATAGGGGAAATTTCCTCCCTTGTAGGGGTCACCAAAAAGGAAATAAGCAAATATATCGAATCCAAAGCGGTAATAGCCAAGAAGCTTCAGAGTCAATACCTCCTTCCAAAGCAAGCAGTTTTGTTTTTTACAGTAATTTGCAAAAATGGCATAAACATTTTGTCTCATAGTTCAAAAAAAGAAATTTGGAACAAATTACTTGATGTTATTGATACCTCTACAGGAGTTGAGGTACAAGGTAAGAGAATCCACTTTGGCCCTAGGATAAGGGATATCTGGAGAGCAGCAAAACGATATATAAATTTGGGGATTATATACATTGGTAACATTACCCCTTTTCACTTCTCATAATCTATTTCATAATCCCTAACGACCAATTCAGCCAATTCATCAGGGGAAACCGGTATGTGAATCTCTTCCCTCAATTCCTTCATGCTTGGTTGATAATTATGGTCTGGTAGTTTAATTGGAATTTTCTTGATCTGTTTCTTGGAATTTTGGGGCTGTGGCGAAATTGGTAGACGCAACCGACTCGCACTCCGTTCGCTGGTGCACAACCAGCCCCACCAATTCCGCCTGTCAATTTCTGCGAGGACGCAGACATCGGCCTGACGAGACATTACCAATAATAAGTTTATAACTTCATGGTGTCAAGAAGTTTGTTGCAAGCCAATGTTACCAATGTATATAAGCCCCTAAAAATTTACTTACTGTAAGTAATGAGGGAGTTACAAGCTTGAACCAGTTTCCTGACCAATGAATGCTTGAGAATTGAAATGGGGTTGGGCTATTCAATGAATCAACAAAAGAAAATTGCCTTGGTTACAGGTGCTGGCCGAGGAATAGGTAAGGAGATTGCCATAACATTAAGTCAAAATGGTTATTTGGTAATTTGCTGTGGACGAAATGAAGCAGAGGATGATTTTCCTTCGGAATTGGTTTGGACAAAAGTTGATGTCTCAAGGGCATGTCAAGTCGGTGAACTCTGCAGGTATATCGAATCAAATTTTGGGGTGGTTTCCTTGGTTGTTAACAATGCAGGTATCCAGTTGGAAAAGACGGTTGTGGATACTACTGATGAGGAATGGGATCTGGTAATTGGTACCAATTGCAAGGGTGTATTCAATATTTGCCGGGAATTTATCCCAAATATGGAAAGTGCAGGTGGTGGATCAATTATCAATATTGGTTCAATTTCCGGTAAAAAGGCTGACCCAGGGTTGGCCATTTATGATGCCTCCAAGGGATTTGTCCATTCCTTGACCAAGGCCATTGCGGTTGATCATGGACCAGACATCCGTTGTAATTCAATCTGTCCTGGCTGGATAAGAACGGAAATGACCGAAACAGCATTTGAAACTGCTAAAAATCCAGAAAATGCCCAGAAAGATGCCATTGCCAGACACCCGGTGGGAAGATTGGGAAAACCTCGGGATATAGCAAACCTAGTCCTGTGGCTGGCTTCGGATCAAGCATCATTTGTTACAGGCCAATGTATAGATGTCGATGGCGGGTTGAATTCAATTTCCACCATAAGGCCTGATTTGTTTTAAATCACCGATGAATCTAAAATGAATTTAATCTGGCTATTGTACTAGAATATTCATGGGTAAATTTAATGTTGTTAATTTCATACAGAATGAATAGGGTAAGGCGAGTTATCACTAGAAACAAATTCCTTGCATAAATCAAGAAATCACTCTTGATTGGATGAGGAATTCTAATTTTTAAATAAGGTAAGCAATGTCGTTTAATGTATTAATTTTAGGTGCTTCTTACGGATCACTTCTTTCAACAAAACTGCTGATGGCAGGTCATAATACGACCCTGGTATGTCTGCCAGAAGAAGCTGATTTAATCAACAAGGAAGGAACAATAGTTCGAATTACACGTCGTGGAGCATCAGAACCAGATTTGATCCACTCCTCAGAACTTCCTGGAAAGGTAAAGGGAATCACTCCCGAAAATGTAAATCCAAGTGATTACGATATGATTGGCATGGCGATGCAGGAACCCCAATACAGGGCCCAAGCAGTTTGGGATCTACTAAAGCGCATTGCTGCTTCAGGCAAGCCTTGTTTATCCATTATGAACATGCCCCCACTCGTATATTTGAAAAGGATTCCAGGTCTGGACACCGAACCATTGAGATCATGTTATACTGAACCAAGGGTTTGGGATGATTTTGATCCAGACAATTTCACCTTGTGTAGTCCTGATCCACAGGCATTCCGGCCACCTGAGGAAAAACTGAATTTCCTGCATGTTGGTTTGCCCACCAATTTCAAGGCTTCCAAATTTGCCAAGCCCCAACACAACACAATTCTCAACACCTTGGCCGATGATATTATGGCAGCACGGTATAAGGGTAATGAAATTCCGGTCAAGTTGAAGATTCACAAATCACTCTTCATTCCGATGGCCAAATGGAGCATGTTGCTAACAGGTAACTACAGGGCAATTACCGAAGGAGATCCCCGGTCAATCAAAGAAGCAGTTCATGGTGATTTGTCCTTATCGGAGGAAATCTACAGCTGGGTTGACAGGGTTGTTCAAACCATGGGAGCTGCCAAGGAAGATCAGGTACCCTTCGAGAAATATGCAAATGCTGCAAACTCTCTCCTCAAACCATCATCAGCAGCACGAGCAGTTTTTGCTGGCGCCAAATCAATCGAAAGAGTAGACAAGTTGGTTCAGGCAATTGCAGGTAACTTTAACCTTTCGTATCAATCAGTAGATGAAAATGTAAAGTTGGTAGACAGGAAAATAGAAGAAAATAATCGAGATTAAGTTGAAACCACTAGCTTTAGGTTTCATTTGTATTAAGGTATTCAAATAGACGTATACCCTTACCTCTTTCGTTGACAAGGTGCTTGGCTGTGGGAATTAGATCAATTGGCTGCAAAGTATTTTACTTCTTCTGGGAGAATGAAAGAAAAAATAGGATGACGGTCTTCAAATATATCACCATGATTCGTCAGCAAGTGACGGGTTAATCCTCCTAATTTCTTTATATCAAGTCCATTTTTTTAGCTTGGTAAACAACCCTGATTCGTAGAATCGGATCACCATCTTCATCTTCTACTGAATGCAAATCTATAATCCTAGCGAGTGCCAGTTGTTCCTGAACCAGATTTTTTAGAATTTTATCAAATTCATTCATGGATTTTCCCTTTATTCAATCCAAAATATAGTATGGTAAAAAGTTACAAGCAAAAATTATTCACCCAATATCTTGTTAAAAACAATTATCAAAGGCTTCTAGTATTCCTCCAATATTGAAATGATGGTCATGCTCCATTGCCCCCGGCCGTTTGCAAATTCCTCCCCGTTGCCCCATACCCACCACAACAAGGGCAGTTCATCAATGTTTCCGTTTCGACCAACGGTCCGGTCCTGGCGGTTGCACCCGTTCCGGTTGAAGGGAGGCAGGAATATCCACCGGGTCCGTCTGACACCGGAAGGGCGTCGGCATTTGCGCTGCATCGTTGACAGTGGAAAGGGTTCGGTTCAATGCCTGCCGGGTTCGTCATGGTCCTGGCGGCAGTAGTGCCGGCGGGATGTGGAGTGGCCGTTTCCCGGTTGACGGAAAGGTGCCGCGGGACAGGACCAAGAGGCGGGGGGGGGGGGGGAACCCGCTTCGCAGGTGATCACTGGCCTTTGCGGCCCGGGTTCGTGCGTGTCTTTTTTTTAGGGGGCTGTTGCCATGGCAAACCGGGGCCGGTCAAT
>JAPORQ010000033.1 GCA_026710155.1 Paracoccaceae bacterium | reverse complement strand
GCCACAAAAATTAAAGGGTTGGGAGACAGTTCAAGCCCATAACTTATAATTGCGTTAAATTTAAAGGGAATTATATCCTTGATTGAATTTCCCATTTATCGAAAATGCAAGAGGTGTTCCGACACCTCGGGAGGGATTCCATTGCACTCCAGAGGTAACGTGCGTGGGAGGTTCTTTCACAAAATGGTCGGAAAATCAGGAAATTCCCAAAAACCAACGATGCCATCACAAACAATGGGGAAATTCAATCAAGGATATAATTCCCAATTTAAAATCAGTGACAAGATCATAGATCCAATAGCCCTGCTGACTGAAATATCTTTGCCTTGAAAATCCCATTACAAAATCTACTATCAAAATTTGTCTTTTAATTTAATCAACCATTGATAGGAATGCAGATTATTCATTAAGAAACAGGAAAAATGATGATAAAAAATAGAGTAAAAAAGGCATTCGGCGAAAAAAGACCCGTTCTTAATGCGTGGTGTTCTATCGCCAATCCATTCATTTCCGAGATTCTCGCTGCTCAGGGCTATGACAGCATTACCGTTGACATGCAACATGGTGTCGTTGATTATACCGATGCTGTCAGAATGTTCCAAACCATGAGGGCGAACAATACAACCCCGATGGCCAGGGTTCCCTGGCTGGAACCCGGAATTATCATGAAATCGCTGGATGCTGGTGCTTACGGGATCATTTGTCCCATGATAAACAATCGTGACCAAGCCGAAGAACTGGTATCCTATGTCAGGTATCCCCCTAAGGGCACGAGAAGTTTTGGACCAACCAGAGCCCTTTATGGTGCCGGTGACAACTACTACAAGGAAGCAAATGAGAACGTTACCTGTTTTGCAATGATCGAGACCGGCGAAGCGTACTCAAATCTTCGAGAAATCGTAACCACTCCCGGGCTGGATGGTGTTTATATAGGTCCAGCCGACCTGACCCTGGGGGTTACCAATGGTAAACTCCCACCGGGTTTGGACCGACAGGAGCCAGAAATGATTGAATGCATCAAGAATGTAATGTTTGCATGCAAGGATGAAGGAATTATAGCCGGTATCCATACCGGGTCATCCGAATATGCAGTCAGAGCCATTGAATGGGGGTTTGATCTGGTAACACTACTCAGCGATGTAAGATTGCTTTCAGGTGCAGCCAAGCAAAACATCTCCGAGGTAAAAAAGGGATTGAACCTGATTACGAAAAATGAAATCGCCGACCAGACCTCAAGTTACTAGTTGAATGGAAAAAACCACTGGCAAGGAAATAAGCATAAACGCCTCAGCCATCACCCTTGAAGAAAAAGGTGTTCTTATCATCGGTTATTCAGGATCAGGCAAAAGTACCTTGGCCATTGAAATGATATCGCTTGGTGCAAAACTTGTGGCTGATGATCAAACCAAGGTAATTGTAGGATCCGATGGCTTATATATGAGCCCACTTAAAAGCAATGCGGGATTGATTGAATCAAGATTTTTAGGGATTTTGAAACTTCCATGGCAGGGGAATGTCAGGCTAACGACCGTCATTGATCTTTCAAAAACGGAAAAAAAGCGGTTACCACCGTTTCGTACCCATGAATTATTAAATTACAAAATTCCCTGTATATATGCTAAAGGCAACAGAAAAATTGCCAAGGCACTATATGTATTGTTGACCGGTGAACGGAAACATTAAATGCCGGAATTGTTGTAATCAACACCTTGGGTAATATACCTTGAATATTATGACTGAAATTAAAAACAGATCACAACTGTCCCGAAAAGTCATGATGGAGGGCAATACCAGGTGATAGGAATTGTTATTGTGGCAAATGGTAATTTTGCACTCGAACTGTGTGATTGCCTTGAACAGATATTGGGCAAACAGCAAAATCTGGCAGCAATAACCATGGATGACAGTATTGACCGTAATCAAAAGGAGGCCGAAATCTGTACTGCCATCTGTGAGGTGGATCAGGGGAAAGGTGTCGTTATCCTGACGGATATCTATGGCAGTTCACCCTCCAACCTGTCGGTTTGTGCATGTCGTAAAACTCCCGGAACAATCCTTACAGGGGTAAATCTGCCGATGTTGATAAAACTTGTTAAATCAAGAAACAAGAGTATTCAGGAAGCGACAAAACTTGCTTTTGAAGCTGGCCGTCAACATATCAGAATCTATGAAGAAAGGTAAGTGAATGGCCATAAAATGCAACCTTGAAATAATTAACGAAAAAGGCCTGCATGCAAGAGCTTCAGCCAAATTTGTCGAAATTGTAGAGCAACATGATTCTGAGGTTGAAGTTTCCTTTGATGGATTGACGGTGGCTGGCGACTCCATCATGGGTTTGTTGACTTTGGCTGCCTCAAAGGGTTCAATAATTTCGCTGGAAATATCTGGTGATGATGAAGAGGAACTGAAATTGGCATTGGAAAGTTTGGTTGCCAACAAGTTTTATGAAGAAGCATGAACAAGATTAAGGCTCCCATAGTTGTTTCCGAACTGACAGGATTTCCAGAGGGATATGAGAAACCCTTTACGGATGATCCCAATTACCAGCCATACAAGAGCAAGCAGTTATCGTATGGCAATACCTTTCCAGGTTCTTACCGGAGTGCGGTTATCAGGACCATTGAATGGCTGACCGGCAAATTGACCTTGATTAGGCTGATCAGAATATATGAAAGTACCGGGCGTTTTCCGAACCAGACCTTTTACAGCAAGGCCCTCGAGTTGTTGCGTATTGAACTCCTTACATCCATGGAGGAGATTCAGAAGATTCCCCAGACTGGACCTGTTATCATAGTTGCCAATCACCCACACGGATTGGTTGATGGGTTGATCCTTGCGGAATTCTGCGAGCGGATCCGCAAGGATTTCAAAATCCTTACAAGGGAATTGCTCAAAACCATCCCCGAGATTCAGGATCAACTTCTACCGGTTGCGTTCCCGCATGTCGAAAACTACCTCAAACAAAATGTAGCCATGCGCAAGTTGGCAATGGAGCATTTGGCCGCTGGCGGTGTTATCATATTGTTTCCGGCAGGCCAGGTTGCTTCTGCAACCAGTTGGACTGCCCCGGCAGTTGAGGCTTCATGGAACCCTTTCACTGCAAAACTAATTCGGAAAAGCGATGCACGCATTGTACCGATATATTTCCCCGGGGAAAACAGCCGTTGGTACCATTGGGCGAATTTGATTTCACCGACGCTCCGACAATCCCTCCTCCTGCATGAGATTGCCTATTCGATGAAGAAGCCTCAAAAACCCATTATCGGCGATGTGATCGAACGTGAGGAAGTAAATGGCTTCAAGGGCAACACCGAAGAATTCATGAGTTGGCTACGGGCCAAAACCCTTGCGTTGGGAGGATAAGGATAATTCATCTAAAGTAAAATTGCCAATAATCTAAAAGAAACTTACCAACAACTTAAAGTGAATGGGGACAAATTAAACAGAATTAGAGAAAATAAAAAAGGCAGATGCTAAAATCAATACCATAATCCATGAGTTAGAACAAAAAATAAATGAAGCTGAGGCTTTACTTGATAAAGAGTTCTCAGAGATACCAACAATAGCTGGGAAAAATGGTAGGGATATTGGATATACTTATCAAAGACTATTAAGACAAATCGAACAAATAAAACCTGTTAGGGTGAACTTCAAAACCATTGAATCACTTGAGTCCGAACTCAATCAAACTCGTAGGAATTTGCTAGGTGAAATCTCAGTTATCCGAAGTGCACGCACATCTACCAAACAAGAGAAAGTGCGAGAGCTTAATCAAATTTTGTTAGGTAAACTTAGGATTACAGTAAAACCAAATGGCTTATGTCAACCACTCCATATTTTCTTACAATCATTGCCTAATGTTGGAGTTCAATCAACCAAATGGATAGAATATGTTCCTGATTTGACGGTCCCCGGATTGGTTGAAGCAATCAAACAAGCAAAAGATGCATTAAAAAATAAGAATTGGGGAATGACACCCGGATTTATTGATAAACTAGTGCATATGTCCCATGAACAACTAAACAAACTTGAATCAATAGATTTACAAGACAAGATTCTACTTGAACTCAATGTTTCTCACAAAAAAGATCAAGATAGGTTTAAACCGCTCTCAAAACTTTCAACTGGTCAACAATGCACAGCAATTCTTCATTTGCTTTTGTTGGATAATAAAGACCCATTGATTATGGATCAACCCGAGGATAATCTGGACAATGCATTTGTTGCCAATAGGATTGTACAAGAACTACGATCTGCAAAAACAGAACGACAATTTTTGTTTGCTACACATAATGCTAATATTCCTGTATTCGGGGATGCTGAATGGATTGGAGTTTGTACAGCTACTGGTGAGAGGGCAGAAATGCCAATCCAACAACAGGGTTCAATTGATATATCGGTCATTAGAGATCAGGTAACAAGCATCTTGGAAGGTGGTAAAGAAGCGTTTATTCAGCGTAAAGAAAAATACGGGTTTGAGTGAAATGACTAAAGCAGAACTTCTAGAATTGATAGCTAATGGTGAAAGTTCGCAAGTAGAATTCAAACGAAAATTCAATAGAAACATTGATCTTGCGAAAGAATTGGTGGCATTCTCAAATCTATTGGGTGGGACTTTGATTATTGGTGTTGATGACGATGGAACAATTTCAGGTGTTGATGATGATCCAATATCCATGGAAGAGTGGGTGATGACAGCTTGTAGAGATAAAATTATGCCACCATTGATTCCATCTTATGGAACGGTAAAAAATGTTAATGGCGATAAAACAGTTGTGATTATAAAAGTATTATCTGGTTATTGTGTTCACTCCCTTTGGCACAACGGTAGTCATAGATATTTAATCCGTGTGGGAACACAAAGTCGGGAAGCAAGTCACGATGAACTAATACGCCTTTTCCAACAACGAGGTTCAGTTAGCGCAGAATTACAACCAATATCGGGTACTTCAATTGCCGATTTGAACATGAGGCGTCTAAACAATTATTTTAGTGATATTCGCCAACAAGACATACCTCCGATTGATAATCAGGGAGAATGGGAGACTTTACTCAGAAATACAGAAATCATGACTGAAAATGGAGTTACGGTCGGAGGTATGTTGTTATTCGGCAACAACCCAAAAAAATTCCTGCACCAATCTGGGATAGATGCGTTTGCTTTTAAAGGAACAGAAAAGGACTATGATACTCAAGAACGTTCTATGCTCAAAGGCCCATTAACTCCTTTGCTAAGTGGCAACGGTTCATCTAATTTCGACAAAAAGAGTATTGTAGAAATGGGTCTTGTTGAACAAGCTCTGGCTTTTGTAAAGCGTAATACCCACCCAACTGTGGTTGAAAATGGAGGAATGCGAAGGGAACAACAAACCTATCCAGACGATGTATTACGTGAAGGAATCGAAAACGCCATTATTCACCGTGACTACTTACTTTCAGGCACTACCATAGAGTTATCAATATACAGTGATCGGTTGGAAATCATTTTACCAGGTAAACTACCAAACGGAATTACGATAGATGGTGTGCGGGCAGGAGCTAGAGCTTCTCGAAATGAACTTATAAATAATGTTTTGCGTGACTATCGATATGTAGAACATATGGGAATGGGCATTCCAAAAAAAATTATCAAGGGCATGCTCAATTACAATGGCACTGATCCAGAATTTATTGAGACAAACGAAAGGTTTATTGTTAAGCTAATGGCATAATGTGGGATAATACGATTATGTGGGGATCTGCACTACTTCACTATTCCTGCAATCTTTGCTGACCAAACGATCATGCAGCCATCGATGAGTGGTTTGAAGGTTCAATCAAAAAACCTGAATTATCCTTCTCATATTGAATAGCGAAAAAGAATTTACAATTCACGGTTCAGCGTGCTAGCGGGTTGGTTGTTTGGGATCAAAGTGATAGTCGTAAAAACCTCGCATTTTTTTCTTGCCCAACCATTTGGCTTCGACATATTTTTTCAACAATGGGCAAGGCAAATATTTGGTATCACCCAAACCATTGTGAAGGACTTCCATGATGGACTGGCAGGTATCCAGACCGATAAAATCAGCCAATTCCAGAGGCCCCATCGGGTGATTTGCACCCAACTTCATTGACTTGTCAATCGATTCAACATTCCCGACCCCTTCATAAAGGGCATAGATTGCTTCGTTTATCATCGGCATTAGTATTCGATTGACAATAAATCCCGGAAAATCTTCCGAAGAGGTATGGGTTTTACCCAATGTTTTCACTACCTTCTTCAATTCTTCATAGATCATGTCGCCGGTTGCAATGCCCCGAACCAATTCCACCAATTTCATTTGTGGCACTGGGTTCATGAAATGAAAACCCATAAACCTTTCGGGTCTGTCGGTTTTGGCCCCCAATCTTGTGATTGAAATGGATGAGGTATTGGTCGTCAGCAAGGTATCCTCACCCAGATAATTTTGAATCTCCTCGAAAATACTGTTTTTCACATCCTCGTTTTCCACGGCACATTCAATTATCAAATCAGATTCCCCGAGTTCAGGCAATCTTCGTTTGATGCTAATTCGACTCAATGCTTCCTTTTTTTGATCGATGGTCAGCTTTTCCAGGTCAATGAGTTTATTCATGTTTTTTTCGATGCTTTGAAAGCCCGTAAAGGCTGCCTCGAAAGAAGAATCGTGCAGTAGAACCTGATATCCAGCCAAAGCAAAGACATGGGCAATCCCGTTGCCCATTTGACCAGCACCAATAACTCCGACTTGATTGATTTTCATAATATTCCTGTAATTTACCCGATCACCGAACCTGTAGGTATTTTCCTGAAATCCATCTTATGTCAACTTTCAGAAAAACAAAGGTATAAATTCTTTTTGATAATTTTCTAACCAATTTTCTTATATTTTGACGGTAATTACCACTTAATGGTTTTTTATTGTGGTTAAAATCTCCGATTTAACTTCTTACTTGGAATAACTGAATAAGGGACAATCAGATTTCAAACATTGAATTTGCCAAATGGGTTATCGATACAATTATTTGAAAGGAACAGATGAAAAAACGTACCTTGCTCATTACAGGATGCTCATCAGGTATCGGCTTTGATGGTGCCATGACCCTTTCCAAGAGAGGATGGCGGATATTGGCAACCTGTCGGCAGGAAAAAGACTGCACCAGATTGCAGGAGATGGGTCTGGAGAGTTTTGTTCTTGATTATGCCAGCAAGGAAAGCATCATGGAGGGTTTTGAGGAAGCCATGTCGAGAACGGATGGTTCCTTATACGGTTTGTTCAATAATGGTGCCCATGGATTAATGGCCGCTGTCGAGGATATTCCGGTTGAAGCCCTCCGGGAAATTTTTGAAGTCAACTTTTTTGGATACCACGAACTGACCAAACTCGTGATACCTGTTATGAGAAAGCAGGGTTATGGTAGAATTGTCCAAAATTCGTCAATTTTGGGTTTCATCGGCGTTCCATGGCGGGGGGCTTACAATGCTACCAAGTTTGCACTGGAGGGGCTGAATGATACCCTGAGAATAGAACTCAGAAATACCGGAGTCCATGTTTCACTTATACAACCAGGACCGATTGGCACGAAATTCAGGGTAAATGCACGCCGGCATTTTGCAAAATGGATTGATTGGGAAAATTCTCCATTTGCCGATGATTACAAGAATCATCTTATTCCAAGATTGTACAAGGAAAATGGTAAAAAGGATTTTTTTGAATTGCCACCTTCTTCTGTAACCAAAGTTCTCATTCATGCCCTTGAATCAAAAAGGCCAAAGGAAAAATACAGGGTTACCTTTCCAACAAAATTCATGGCATCAATTAAGCGGGTTCTTCCAACCAGTGCAATCGACTCCATTTTGGCAAGGCAATTATAGGGGATCAAATGA
Organism: Paracoccaceae bacterium; assembly: GCA_026710155.1. Lineage (GTDB taxonomy): Bacteria > Pseudomonadota > Alphaproteobacteria > Rhodobacterales > Rhodobacteraceae > MPNP01. The sequence goes on along the minus strand of JAPORQ010000033.1, from coordinate 7,384 downwards.
AAGGTATAATCATTGGCGGCGCCCTCTTATTTGTACTGATCGTTCTTCTGGTCGGCATCATCGGATTTGTTGCTGATACTGAGTTCAACAGAAAACACGGCAACAAGTTGATGCGCCTTAGGATTTTGTCCCAGGCAGTAACGGTGATTTTGATCATCCTTTTTGTAATGCTGGACGATTGAGGTATTTATGGTCGTACTTAACAAAATCTACACCAAAACAGGGGACAGGGGTGAAACAGCCCTTGGCGATGGTACGAGGGTTGCCAAGACCTCACCAAGAGTTGAAGCATATGGAACAGTAGATGAGTTGAATTCAATCGTGGGAATTGCCGTGTTTCATGCAAAGGGACCAATCAAGAAACAGTTGCAAACCATTCAAAACGATCTGTTCGACCTGGGAGCTGATTTGTGTGTACCTGTGGTCGAAGTTGAAAAGGCTGAATATCCACCTCTTAGAATGGTTAAAACCCAAGTTGAACGGCTGGAAAATGAAATTGATCAGGTCAATAAAGATCTCTCACCGTTAAAAAGCTTCATCTTGCCTGGTGGTACCCTGTTGGCTTCGTATCTGCACCAGTGTCGTACCGTTGCCAGAAGAGCCGAAAGATTGGTAGTCGGTTTGTCCAAGGAGGAACCCATCAATCCCGATACAATAATATATCTCAATCGGCTTTCCGACTGGTTTTTTGTGATGGCAAGAGCGGCAAATGACAACGGTAATGATGATATTTTGTGGATTCCGGGTGCCAGCAGAAAAAAATAAGTGGAGAATCTGTAAAATCAGATTTTATTGCTTAATTGGGAATCCTTGAATGTTATGAATTGTACTTCCCTTTTTGAAAGGATTGGAAATGAAGGTTCTTGTTCCTGTTAAAAGAGTCATTGATTATAATGTAAAGGTTCGGGTACAAACCGATGGTTCAGGTGTTGATCTTGCCAATGTCAAGATGTCCATGAACCCTTTTGATGAAATCGCGGTAGAAGAAGCAATACGCCTGAGAGAAGCAGGTAAGGCTGAAGAGGTTATCGCTGTATCAATCGGCGTTCCCAAAGCCCAGCAAATACTTCGTGCTGCCTTGGCCGTGGGTGCCGATCGGGCAATCTTGATTCATGCTGCCGATGATCCTCATGTTGATATTGAACCATTGGCTGTAGCCAAGCTGTTGAAGGCTGTTGTCGATGAGGAACAGCCGGGTCTGGTCCTGATGGGGAAACAGGCAATTGACAATGACATGAATGCAACCGGACAGATGCTTGCAGCCCTCCTTGGATATCCACAGGCAACCTTTTCCTCGGAACTCAATGTCGAGGGGAATGAGGCAATCGCTGTACGAGAGGTCGATGGTGGTTTGCAGGTCATCAAGATGCAATTGCCAGGGATTGTAACGGTTGACTTGCGAATGAATGAACCAAGATATCCTTCCTTACCCAGTATCCAAAAGGCAAAAAGGAAACCCTTCGAAACAAGGACTCCAGAGGATTATGGAGTGGATATCAGCAATCGGTTGGAAATTATCAAGACCGTTGAGCCCCCGACCAGAAAGGCTGGAGAAATACTTCCAACGGTAGGAGACCTGGTGGACAAGTTACAAAATGAAGCGGAGGTGATCTAAATGGCAGTTTTACTTTTAGCCGAGTTGAACGGCTCGGAACTGGCTCTCGATCTTACGGCAAAGACGCTTACAGCAGCCAAGGAACTTGGTGAGGTTACCGTTTTGTGTGCCTCGGAATCCTGTACTGAAGCAGCAGAACAGGCCAGTCGATTGGAGGGAGTCTCCAGGGTAATCAAGATCGAGAATCCAACCTTCGGGAATGGACTTGCCGAACCCTTGGCCGACTTGATCGTCAGCCTTTCGGAAGATTATGACCATTTGGTGGGACCTGCCTCCACCTATGCCCAGAACATTCTGCCAAGAGCGGCTGCCTTACTTGACTGCATGATGATTTCGGATATTTCGGGTATCATTTCCGAAGATACCTTCGAGAGGCCGATCTATGCCGGCAATGCCATCCAGATCGTTAAGTCCAGTGATTCCAAGAAAGTGATAACAGTCCGTACAGCTGCCTATCAGGCTGCGGAAGAAGGTAATTCTGCTCCCATCGATGAGATGAGCCATGACATTGCAAACAACACCAGTGAGTGGGTTGAAGACAGAGTGGCTTCGTCGGACCGTCCGGAACTTACTTCGGCAGGCATTGTCGTTTCAGGAGGCAGGGGTGTTGGATCAGTCGAGGATTTTGAATTGATTTCCAAATTGGCTGACAAGCTGGGTGCCGCCGTGGGTGCTTCCCGGGCGGCAGTCGATTCAGGATATGCCCCCAACGACTGGCAAGTTGGTCAAACAGGCAAGGTTGTTGCCCCAAATCTTTACGTTGCGGTAGGGATTTCGGGAGCCATTCAGCATCTTGCCGGCATGAAGGATTCCAAAATCATTGTTGCCATCAACAAGGATGAGGATGCCCCGATTTTTCAGGTTGCCGATTATGGTGTTGTGGCTGACCTCTTTCAGGCAGTTCCCGAACTCATTAAGAAACTGGACGAAATCCAGTAGCTGAATGGCTCTTTTTTGACCAGGAGAATCACTCGGACTCATCCCGGGTGATTGTTTCTTGGCAATAGATGAAATCTGCTGATTAATTTTACAGAAAACACTTGTTGACATTAGCATGAGTGATCTCTATTTCTATTTCCGATTAAAATACTCGGGAAAGGATTTTATTATGAAAACACTTTATATAATGCGCAGTTTTTCCATATTCGGGTTGGTAGCTGTGACTCTTGGATTGCAATCAGTGCAGGCTGATGAGGTTAATGTCTATTCCTATAGGCAACCTGAACTGATTCAGCCCCTTTTGGATGAATTTACCAGCAGAACCGGTATTGAAACCAATACTATTTTCCTCCAAAAGGGTATGATTGCGCGACTTGAGGCCGAAGGTGAGAGATCACCGGCCGATGTCCTTCTGACAGTCGATATTTCCCGCCTGCAGAATCTGGTTAATGCTGGAGTTACCCAAGCGGTTCAATCTGATATACTGAATCAAAACATTCCTGCAAACTTCAGGGATCCTGAAGGTGAATGGTTTGCCTTGACACTGAGGGCAAGGATTGTTTATGCTTCCAAGGAAAGAGTCTCCGAGCAGGCTTTAACCTATGAAGAATTGGTCAATTCCGAGTGGAAAGGAAGGATTTGTACCAGATCCGGTACAAATGCTTACAATCTGGCCTTGATATCATCGGTAATTAACCACCACGGCATGGACCAAACCAAGGCCTGGTTGCAGGGTATCAAGGACAACCTTGCACGTAAACCCCAAGGCAACGACAGAGCCCAGGTCAAGGCGATTTGGGCCGGGGAGTGTGATATATCTTTGGGCAACACCTATTATATGGGGCTCATGTTATCCAATGAGGAACAAAAGGCATGGGCTGATTCGGTTCGAATCATATTCCCCACATTTGTAGATGGCGGAACTCATGTCAATGTCTCCGGGATGGCCTTGGCCAAGCATTCGCCGAACAAATCCAATGCCTTGCAGCTTATGGAATTTTTATCATCCATGGATGCTCAGCAAATCTATGCGGAAGTCAACCATGAATACCCTGTTCGCCCTGGTGTGGCAATTTCATCACTGGTTCAAAGTTGGGGTTCCTTTGAACCGGATAATCTCAATCTGGATACCATTGGAGCAAATCGCGAACAAGCTCTCCAAATTGTAAATGAAATCGATTTTGACGGTTGATTACATATTGGACCCCAACTCCAATTGGGGGGGGGGTAATTGAAGAAAATACCAGAGAGTGGGGAGTAATCCCCACTTCTCTTCTGTAGATGATTTGATACTCCAATAGATTTGCTATTCAGCGAATATTGATTAGATTCCCATCTTGGGATACTCGTACCAATTCAAGGTAACCGGTTATCCACAATTACAGATAGCAGGTATCACTGAAGGTAAAACCTATTTCAAAAATTAAATGGCGTGATATACAATTCAATTGTGGTTATAAAATGAACAAATAAATCAGAATTATGGACAAGTCCCGGGAATCTCACCATTAATGCCAAAAAACCTTTTTGATCATTTCTCCCAAGATGTTCCTCTCAGTGAAGCTATCAGCGAAAGGTACCTTCAATATGCCCTGTCAACAATCATGCACAGGGCATTGCCTGATGCCAGGGATGGTTTGAAGCCAGTCCAAAGAAGAATCCTTTATGCCATGCAGGAACTCAAATTGAGTTCAACCAGTGGATTTAGAAAATCTGCCAAAATATCCGGTGATGTCATGGGTAATTATCATCCCCATGGTGAACAGGCCATCTATGATGCCCTGGCGAGGATGGCCCAGGATTTCAACCTGAGATATCCCCTGGTTGATGGCCAGGGTAATTTTGGTAATATTGATGGTGACAAGCCTGCTTCATCCAGATATACAGAAGCACGATTGACAACCTTTGCCGAAAGCATGCTTGAAGGGTTGAACGAGGATTCCGTTGATTTCCGGCCAAACTACGATGACACCCTGGAGGAACCGGTTCTATTGCCTTCATCCTTCCCCAACCTGCTGGCCAATGGTTCTACCGGAATTGCGGTCGGTATGGCAGCAAACATCCCCCCTCATAACATCATCGAACTCTGCAACACCTGCATTCATTTAATTCGATACCCTGATCCACCCATTAAAACTCGGATGTCAAAACTGCCAGGTCCGGATTTCCCCACAGGCGGTATTATTGTTAGCACCCGGGATCAAATTGAGAAAGCTTATGTTGTAGGCAAGGGGCAAATTAGGGTCAGGGCCAGATGGGAGGTGGAACAGCTAGATCGCAACCAATGGCAAATTGTTGTTACCGAAATTCCCTATCAGGTTCAGAAATCCAAACTGATCGAGGGATTGGCCAAACTTGTTCAAAACAAGAAGACACAGTTACTCGCTGATGTCAGGGATGAATCCACTGAAATAATCCGGATTGTTCTTGAACCCAAAACGAGGAAAATCGAGCCCGAAACCCTCATGGAAGCGATTTTCAAGTTGACTGAAATGGAAACACGATTCTCCATGAATCTTAATGTACTGATTGATGGTCAGCGGCCCAAGGTATGTGACCCATGGGAAATCCTGAGGGCCTTTCTCAACCATCGGATAGTCATTTTAAAAAGAAGGACACTTTTCAGAATCAACAAGATAGATCACCGCCTCACTCTTCTTGAGGGGTATCTTGTTGCCTTTTTAAATCTTGACCGAGTCATAGAAATAATTCGTTATGAGGATAAACCCAAGGAAACACTGATCAACGAGTTTGAATTGCATGAAGTTCAGGCTGAAGCGATATTGAACATGCGATTGAGAAGCTTGCGTAAACTTGAAGAAATAGAGCTGCAGAATGAACAAACCAGACTGACCAAGGAAAGATGTGACTTGGACGATCTCCTCAATAGTGATGAGCTGCAGAAGAACAAAATCATTGCAGAACTCAAGCAGATAAAAGACATTTTTGCAAAAAATCCAGCTTGCAAGAGAAGAACCGGATTTTCAGACATGTCCGATGCGATTGATTTCGAACTTGAGGATGCGATTGAGAGTGAACCCGTTACGGTCATTTGTTCCCAACTAGGCTGGATCAGGCTTTACAGGGGTCATGTTCCCTTTGATCAGGATTTCAAGTTCCGAGATGGTGATTCATTGAAATTTGCACTACACGGCCAATCGACTGACAAACTGGTCATTTTTGGATCCAATGGCCGGTTCTACTCTCTTGCCGCCTCATCCATACCCGGAGGCAGGGGATTGGGCGAACCCATTCGCCTGATGCTGGACCTTCCCAACGAAACTGAAATCCAGGCCCTGTTGTTCCACAATCCCGAACGCCAATTGGTCGTGACCTCTGAGACAGGGTATGGATTTATTGTGGATGAAGCTGAAGTTCTTGCTTCTACCAAGGTCGGAAAACAGGTTTTAAATCTCAAGAAAGATGATATTGGAAAATCTTGTGTTCCATGTGAAGGTGATCATTTGGCGCTTGTGGGAGCAAACCGGAAGATGCTCGTTATTCCCCTATCGGAAATCCCTGTACAGGCCAAAGGTACTGGTGTTCGGCTTCAGAAATTTCAAAAATCCCACTTGTCGGATATAAAAACCTTTACCCTGGAGGAAGGGTTGTTCTGGAAAGACTCCAAGGGCAAGACTCGTCAGGCCAAGGAAATTGAAAAATGGCTTGATAAGCGAGGGAAGGTCGGATTGAAAGCACCTTATGGCTTCCCCGCGAAAAATGTATTTTCGTAAACCCGTTTTTGCTTAACCGGTATTTGATACAACAATCATGAGCAAGAACGATAAGAACAACAGACTGGATCTTGGAGATGCATATAATTTGGGAAAGCCTGCAAGGCATGTCGAATATTATGACCGGATGGCCCAATCCTATGACGATGAGTTCGTAGTCGAACACCGATACATATATCCGCAAATCGTGGCCAAGCATTTTCTTGAAATGTCAAGCGAGAATGACCAACCTGTTGCAGATCTTGGTTGCGGAACTGGATTGGTGGGAGAACATTTTGCCGATAGGAACATGATTATTGACGGGTTTGATATTTCACCGGAAATGATACGCAAGGCTGGGGAAAAATGTATTTACAGGAATCTGCAGGTCGCTGATCTGACTAGACCCATAAACGACAAGATAGAATTGTATGGTGGTTTGATCAGTTGTGGAACTTTCACGCTGGGCCATTTAGGACCCCAAACCCTGGAAGTATGCCTGATGTTAGCAAGACCCGGGGCCTTTTGCGTCATAGGTATCAACGCGCTTCATTTTCGAAATGAAGGATTTGGTGAATTTTTTGATAATGCCTTTAAAAATGGGAAAATAACCAAGCCGGAGGTCAATGAGGTTCAAATCTATGAAAGCAATACCGGTGCGGATCTGATTGGTGTCGGAAAATTGGTGAGTTTTCACATGCAGCAAGAATAGGCTTTACAAAGGCATAATTTTGAAGCTTAAATACAATGTCACATTACGTTGGAATAAATCAACAAGGCTGAAAAGAAATCAAAATAGATATGCTTTGAGTAACATAGAATCGGCTAATGGAAACGTTTATGTATCACCTTCTAGGTGAAGGAACAAAGATTCAGGTGAATGTGACTTTTGCATGATTTATATGGATATCATGGTTTTGACAATTTTCTGGTTTAACTGACAAAAAGTCCGGGAAGATGCAATTGGAAACTTCGGAAGCCTCTTTCAACAAAGGCTTTGAAACGAGTCCTTGATGGTGTCTGGAATTCACCCAATACACCACCATGGGCAAGGAAAGAATTGGGGATTATAACCCTTGCTAAAATAAAATTCACAACCATATTGATTCTAAAGGGA
>JAPORQ010000065.1 GCA_026710155.1 Paracoccaceae bacterium | reverse complement strand
TGTCCGCTCGGACGGAAACGCCTTGACCGCAGCGAATTAATGCATCGCTTCTTGATGGAGTCAGGATCGAGTCAACCGGGAAGGGCATTGGCCTGCTTCCGGTTCATTGCTTGAGCAAGCAAGAGAATTCAAACAAAGCAGATTGGAATCCACCACGGGTTTTCCTGTTGCTTCAAGCTTAAACAACGGGGAACATGGGAATGCCCGAAGAATGGATGCTGCAGGAAACTTCATTAACCAAAGACAAGTTCTGCCGATGGCGATTGGTCATTGGGTGTTACCCATGATCTTGGTGATTACAAGATTGGTTTGGGTATGGATTCCGAAAAGGGTATTGCTGCCTCCCTTGGTGCGCCCTTTAACGGGATAGGTGTTGATGTCTATTATGGTCAAGGCGAATTAGAAGATAGCGTCCGAGGATTTGCTGGACTAACAGCACGAGCACGACAAATTGATGGTGACCCGACAGTGCCAAGTGTGAACGCCGATGGAACTACATCTGTACTTTCAAGCGGCGGTTGGTTTGCACAAAGAACTGCAATGACCCCTTCTGGTGCAACACTGCGACGAGTTGGTGCATTCGTGCCAAGTTCAGATATAGCCCTAGATGACGAAAATTTTGGTGCTTCCGATCTTAAAAGTATGGGACTCAAGGTTACCATGCCCGCTGGTGAAGGTGTCGCTTTCCATGGTTCCTATTCGGTTAACGAAAATGAACCAAAAGCAGCAGCAGAGGGTTGGGTGAATGAAGCTGCGATAACCGCTGCAAACGCAGACACAGTACAAGTTGATGCTAATGCAATTACATTGCGTGCAAATTATGAAGTCAAACACATTGAATTCGGTGTCTCCTATAAACTTGGCGGCGGTGCCACCTTGAAGGCTTCTGTTGAGAAAAAGGATTCCAAAACAAGTTACACCTTGGCGGATGCAAATCCTGCGGCGGATGGAAATTCTTTGCAGCCCCCGCCACCGGTACAGATGCACAGGCGGCCCAAGACGGTGTAGAGGAATCCTACACTTGGTCAGCATCCGATGACACAACGACGTTGAAAGCATTGATCGCCTTCACCTTCTGAAGTCGTTTGGATCAACGAATTGCAGGGGGGCGGTTTTCACCGCCCCCTTTTGTTTCGGGATTACATACTTGAATACACATTGAGGTTTGATTATATGGAATCCTTTTTTTGGCCGACCGGCATCAAGTGAAAATCTTGTTGTGTCGGAAGCCTGATTTTCCGCCATTTAAACCTCCGACAAGTTGTTTGCAGGTCAATCGCTTCCCGACCATCAGGCCGACCGTGTCCCCCATCATGACGATGGTGTCCTGCCTGCGGGTGTTGTGGCGTATGACAAATTCGTTGATGTATCCGTTCATGTGTTTCGGTGTGAAGTGGTGGAAGGTTCCATGAAAGAACTTCCTCAGCAACGACCGGAATGATTCAAGCCCGTTGGTGTGTGCCATCCCGTTCACATGCCGGCTCACCGAATGCTTGACGGCCTTGTGCCTGTTTGGAATGCCCTTGTATGATTTGTGGCCGTCTGTATAAACCGTTGCATCGGGGGAAACCCTTTCGGCAATGAACCCCTGCAGGGTTTTCCTGCCGGTTCCTTCAACCACCTTGGCACTTATGGCATTGGTTTTCCTGTCCTCTGCACCGGCAATAATGGTTTTACCAAACGCACTCCTTCCAGTCAGTTCCTTGCGTCTGGAGGTGGGCATGTTCCTGCGTTTCCCGCCAATAAAGGTCTCATCGACCTCGACCCGGCTTTCCATGCTGAATTTCCCCTGCTTCCATGCCTCCCTCAGCCGGTGGGCCATGAACCAGGCGCTTTTCTGGGTGATCCTCAGGTCCCGGTGCAACTTCATTGATGACACCCCCTTGAGGGATGTCGACCACAGGAACACGGCAACAACCCACTTCCTCAAGGGGATTCTGGATCGGTGCATGACGGTGTTGGTCCTGACACTGAAATGCCTGCGGCAGGAACCGCACCAGCAAGGCAGTGGCTTGCGCGAAGGCACTGCACTCATCCTGCCTTCTGAACCACACATCGGGCGACAGGGGGGGAGTGCCTTGAGGTGGAACATCGCCAGGCCGGACATCAGGCAATCCCTAAGGGTGAAACCACGGTTGTTGACGGGATCGGGAACCTCCTTGAAAACCGGACGGACACCATCGAGGATGCCCTCCATGGACAGGTGACGCCGAAGGGCATGATGGGACATGATACTGCTCTTGATGATTCATTGTGAAATTGATTGCTGGAGCAGACGACAACCGAGTTGGTCAAGATTGGCAAGAAACCTGCTTGCAAGGGTTTGTCAAAAACAGATTTCGACAATGTTGTAACATCTCCTGTTTACGGGAAAAAAATTTTAACGGAAACTACTGCATATTTTTTGAAAAAATCAATTGCTCGAGGTCAGTAAGTCTGATATTGTAGAAGAAATTAAAAGGAGGAATCCTGCCAATGACAATTGGAATCCCTGGCAGGAAAAAATCGGGATTACATACTTAAATACGTATTGAGGTTTGATTGTATGGAATATTTATTGTCAATCTTAGCGATAATATTGTCGTTGATTAGTTTGGTTGTAGCAATTTGGTTGGAAAATAATGCCCGAAAGCGTGAATTGCTGTTTAAGTCTTATGATAGGTTGGCCGAGCTGGCTATCGTCACTCAAAAAAATATTGCAAGAAGATCGAAACTTATGGAAGATGCCAAGAATGCCAAATCAGATGCAGAAAGTACTGATATTCTTGTTGATTTCCGGAATAAATCGATGAATGAGGCAACAAATGCATGGTGGAGTATTAAACTCCATCGATTTGCATTAAGCAAAGAGGTAATTGCTTCACTCAAGAGGGACTTTGAGGTTATCTATGAGAAACATATGCTCTGGGAAGAAGCTGCAAAGGAACAAAAAGCTACGGAAGATCATGCTCTTGATTTTGCCTATGCAGTGGATGACTTTTGGGATACTCTTGAAAATGTCGTTGATACAGCTTTGACCGAAATAGCTCAACGACTTCGATATTAGGTAGAAAGAAAAGGCCTGTGTTTTCCTAAAGTTGACTTGAAGGGATTAACGAAAAGGTGTAAACGTACCTTTCTGCAGAATTGGTCTGAACTTTCGGAACTATAACTGCAAATAATTTCTCCATTGTCCCCATTGCGAGGGGCCACTGTCCTTACCCGGTTTCAACCTGTTCGATTACATGGCAACACCCCTTGTCAATCATGATTTCCAGCAGCTCGAATGCCCCGACCTGCAATTCCGTTGGTTCCGAGGTTGTGACAAATGAATGGTCCTGGTGGGAGTGTATACCACCTCATTGAGGGTATGGGTCCCCAGGGCAGCCAACAACGTTGTCATTGAATGTGCTGGCAGACCATCCGGTGTAACCTTCACTCCGGGACTACGCAAGGGCCTCGTCGGAATTTTGGCCTTGGACGCCGGTGAACCCCTTTTAGCCTTTGCCCCTTCGCGATTGTCATCTTCAAACAGCAATGGGGCAAGGCAGGTTGGCAAAGATCCTGTGGAAGGCAGGACGCAGATGGACAGGATCAATCCGGCCGGGACGTTGCCCCAGGCAGTTGTCCGAAGGGGCCTGGAGAACACCGAAGAGGTTTCTGAGGCTCCCGATTGCCGAGCTCTTGGCATTCGATGCCCTGGCAACACGGTCAAGGCAAAGGGAGGGACGGTGCCTTCAGCTTGAACACGGCGGCACCTGACATGAGGCAGTCGACGAGGGTGAAGCCACGATGCCTGACCGGACCGGGAATGGCGGTGAAGGTAGTACGGATGGTCGGCAGGAGACTGGGTATGGAAACATGCTTGCGAAAGCGGATCTTGGACATGGTACTGCCCGGTGGTCGAATTGTCGAAGAAGGTTTGCGAAAAACAGTTTTTTATGGGGGGGGGTAAAAACCCTAAGCGAGAATTACTGTTATTTAATAGAGATAAACTTTATCTTGAAGTAATAATTCCTATTCCATACATTAGTTTATATGAAATAAAACCCTCTAAAGAAAAAAGAATTAATGCAGCCATATACAATTGCATTGACAAGTTGTGGTAGATTCGACCTCTTGGAGCAGACCTTGATGTCATTGCTACCACGGGTTGAAGGACCGTGCGAGAGGTTAATTATTGGTGAAGATAGTGGTGACCCAGGAATTTATAAAGTGGTTGAGAGATTAAATTGTTCACTGCCTATCAAAGTAATCCCCAACCCTAGTAGAATGGGTATCACCCGTAACATAGACCGTATATACAAGGAGGTTGAAACGGAGTGGATATTTCATTGTGAGGATGATTGGCAATTCTATCGTGGTGGATTTATAAAGGAATCTTTTGAAATAATGCAGGATGAAAGCATTTCCTCAGTGAATTTACGAGAAGTATTAGATTTTGTACCGGGATTTTGGAAATTTGCTGATACGGGGAAATATTTTATCACCAATGAAACTGTTGCTGGTCATTATGTTGGTCTTCATTTTAATCCAGGACTCCGAAGAATGGGGGACTATCGTCAAATTGGTCCATATTCAGATATTATTCCTTATAGTACAGAAGAGGATGTTTCGAATGCTTATTTTGCAGCAGGGAAACGAATGGCCCTTTTGAAACAAGCAGCTGTTAAGCATATCGGGAATGGACGCCGAGTAGGAGATAAAAACTTTGCCAACAAAATTCAAAGAAAAATTATTAGGGGTGTTTACACAAGTGTGAGAAATTTAGGGTATAAAAAATATAAGAATTATAGACATTTCAATTTATTGTCTTGAAACCGTAATCTTGATAGTATCTTGCTATTGCTGATTTGTTGGGTAGTACGACTACAGTTTCATCCTCCCACCGTTCGATCAATCAGGTATACAAAAAATCCAGAAGGGTTCCCCGGTCTGCTTCAACCGCTATTGTCGAATGGCCACAAGGATGTTGCCCAGACCATCATCAAGGAAACTCGTAGTATCCTGAATGAACTGGACATGCGGTCCCTTAACACGAGACGAAGTCGTGTCCACCACCGGCTCAATCAGCTTATCCTCCGGCACCTTCCCATTCCTCAAGAAACGGCCAATCCCGATCTCGACGGGACCATGGCAGACCAGACAGTCATAGATGAAACGGCTAGCCTAGTGCACTGTCCAATACATATACTTCCATTTTTTCAGAAAGTGTGATTCACTACAGGCAATCGGCTTTTTGGCATATTCACATTTGCAAAAGGAAGCAAGAACATGGCCCGCAATACCAGAACCCCAATCATCCTGTCCCCGGTCTGGCCAAGTCGCCACTGCCACCCCATGCCAGGCACTAGACGGGGATGGTGGTTTCAACGGTTTGCAAGATACTCAGGCGCAACGAACTGTTTCCGCACCGGATCATGCGGCTGTCCCTTCGGTTGACGGGAAGACCCGGATCCAAGCCTTGGGAAGGTGGTTGGTCAAGCCACAGAACGGCACAGGTCCAGAGAGTTCATTGCCTTTCTCGACCATGTGCCTTCCCACAAATCAGCCGGAGTGGCCGAATGGCTCGGGGACAATCCGGACTGGACCTTCCACTTCACCCCGACCTCGGCTTCGCAGGCCAATTCAGTCGAGGACTTGTTCTCCAGACTGTCATGGCAAAGGTTCAAGGATGCGGTCTTCAATTCCATGGATGAATGTGTCCGGGTAAATCGGGGTCTTCATTGGATACCACAATGAACAGGGGGGGGGCGGAAAATCCATCTGGACCAGGGATCCAAAAGAAATAATTGCTTCCCGGAAAAGAGGGCACCATATGATTGAAGCAATGCACTAGTTGATTCTGTAATTTTCAAAGGATGATAACTCTTGTTCTATTTGTCAATCTCAATGCTTCAATTCAATCACAGGGAAAGGGAATCACATCGCCAGACAAAAGGCAAGGACAAACTGAAAAAAGATGTGTGAATACGGTAGGATTCATAGGGGAATAAAATTTAAGCGAGAATTAATTTGAGGATTCTCCTTTTCTTGTCGTGCATAAACATTAACATTCCCCACGAATTTATAGCCATAGGTATAAGCCTTCCTCCTTGACCAACTCTTGCATTCTATCAACTAATCTTTGTGTACCGCCACCTGATCATTAACTTTTCCACTTTCCGTTTCCAGTAGCTAGGCCTGAAAAAAGTGTAGGATAGAATACGCGAGATTCCCCGCCTTCTTTCCATTCTATTCCTGTATTTGGTCTGGTTCACCATTTCAATCCGGTCATCTTCAATATATGAATGCCCCCCCCCATCAAGTGGTGGATGATGAACAATCTGGGGATGGGCGGCGAAGACATTTATTCCGAACAGGTCAACCGGCCAATCGGCGGGGCCGGATAATGGCAGGCTGTTTGATATGAAATAATCCGCCGCCCGGTTCGTTAAAAAATAGCCTACAGAGAGTGAAGGCTTGGTTTTACAGACATACGCCATGGATCCACCATTTAACATTTTCGGGGATTTCATGCTTACACGGGCCAATCTGTGGCACAATAAAAGGAGGTCAATGTCAGGATCAATAACTTGCATTGCAAGTTCGGCAAAGACCTTTGTTATTATGGCATCGTCTTCCAGTACTATAGCCGCGTCATGTCCCTCCTGCTTAATTCTTTGATATGCCATTTGGTGGGAAAGAGCGCACCCTATTTCTGCCGGTGTCAAACTTCTGGAAATTAATTTGCGTGTTGATTCATCGCAATAAAGCGGCTCGAAGTCTTGTGGGATGCCATTACGACAGTCAACTGCCTCAAATATCTCGTAATTCAAGTCATATTCCTTGAGCTGTGCTGCTAAAGGTGCGCGTCGCTTAGACGCATCAGACAATGAAATAACGAAAATTGGAATTTGATTGGGCATTCCCCTTCCTTCGATCATTTACTGCTTTACTCGCCAAACCATATCAGTCAATCTTGAAAGCACAGCGTGAATGGATGATGCTTTTTTTGCCGCGTTTGATGGCATTAGTACCAAATTTTGATTGTCTGCGGTACTGTTTGGAAGGCCATATCTGCCTGCCTCAATACCCTGGATAAGGTTGATTAACATTGGAAAAAGATTATGCTTGTAAAGTATGATATCCCTAGCTTCCAAAAGTGCTGATCTGCACTTTCTGTCCAGTTCCCCATTTATTGCGTTTGCGATGATATTTACCGAGTCTTCGAAATTTCGGATGTCTATCCTGCGATATGCGTTTTGGTCAAAATATTCGTCAAGATTAGGGCAACCATGATAAATGGGAAATGCGCCAGCCAAAATACAATCGGAAAGTTTTTCAGAGAAGTAGTGTTTGCGGGAACAACTCTCAAGAACTACATGGAAACGATAATCCCTGAGCGCCTCAAGTTTGTCATCCATTGTCACAATACCACGACCATAAAAATCAATCTTTTTGCCAAAATGACTTTTCAATTTACGTGCAAATTCCAGCCTTTCTCGATGCTGGGGTGTAGAGGTGATTTTAGAAGAGATGATGGAAATTAGCTTTGTTTTTGGTTGGTTGAACAAATCCATAATCTGCTCAAAATCCAAAATTTTACCGAAATCATTTTTCCGCGGCATCCAGCCAATATGCCAATTCAGACCCGGTTGATGAAAAATTGCACCCTGTTCTCCTTGCCCTTGATTACCCTGTCGAATAGTCCAAGCAAACTGGTTTAAATACTCATCACTGTAATGACGTCGGATATTTGGTTCCGTTGACAAATGAATCACATTCTGGGGATTGCACGATATTGTAATTGGTGAGTTGATTTTATCAAATACGACAAGGTAGTCATAATCTTGATCATTGGCATTAAATATAAACCGCCATCCATCCCATTCAGGAATATTTTTGGGAAACTGTCGGTGCCATGGATTAGGGTGAATTGATACGAGATTAATGGTTTTCATGTAGTTGAGACTTCCTGACCTCAAGTAATTGCTTTCAACGAATAATATGGTGTTTTTTTTGCAATCATCCAGCACCCCTGTGAAGAATTTTCAGTTTAGGCAAGAATGCTAACCCATGCAATGGTCTTCTACACTCCATTGGTTCATCGGAAGATTGCTGCTTTTGCAAGTGGCTGTGAGTCCTTGGCAGCCTCCCGCTGGCTTATGCCAGTGGACGGAAGCCGTCCGGCTTTCCTGAGAGCCTGCAAATTAATGACACGGTCCTTGCATCGTGCGGGTCCTTTTGTCATCGGAATCCCGGAAGTCGGTTGGGTCGGGGTATTTGGAATGATGGATTTTGCCATCTGCCTTCGGCAAAGGAAATGGCCCGGGGAATGGGAAGTGGATTAATTTGAGATTCGAAAACCTGTAAATCGCCGGGTGAATGCGTGGATCTTGCAAGGAGACAATTGCAACCCCTTGCACCCTTTTGAACAAGGGGTGAATCACATGATTTTTGCAAAAATCAATTGCTCGAGGTCGGGAAGTCTATCCATATGCCCACGTTCAATAGTTTTAATCCCCCGGAGTGTACCAGCACTTTGGAAGCGGATAATCAAATCGTTCGGGTTTATTGGGTGAATCCAGCTTGTGTGGGTATGAAATCTTGAAATCATTGCCCTTGCATTCATCAAGGTTGATCCGGTCGTTGCGAAGGAATGTGAATTCCATGCACGGCGGAATCAAGAATTCTCCGTATGTGAATGGTTTGCATACATTATTTGGGTGAATATGGACGACAGAAAAGCATTTCAAGAGTTTGGCAAAAGTAAATCGAATCAGATCAAACCCTCCCTTGGAAAAAAGCATGTCCATCTTGTGGAATTCAATTGCCATAATCCGGAATTTTATAAGGACTTCCACAGGTGCATCATAGATAACTGCGAATTCTGCTCCTTCAATATCCATCTGCAAGATAAAATACCCCGGTTCTTCCTTGAAATGATTATTAATCCAGTCAGTTAGCCTTATTTCTGTTTCAGAATTGGAATCACTCAAATATTTGTTTGTAAAGTGGTACTTGTCGTTTTGGTTTGGTAATTCATTGATACTTCCATCTGCCATGAATGATGGAATTCCCAATCGTGCCAAATCTTCTTCAAAATCCGAAGTATTTCCCACCCCTGGAGAGAAACATGCCTTTATACCCTCAAGATCATCGGGAATGACATACCCCCCATCATATTCTGAACCAAGCCTGACAAAATTATTCCCAAACGGAACCGGATATACCATTGGAAAAAATTCATCGAGTTTAGAAGATGGAATGCATCTGTGATATCCCATTCTTAGTAAGAGTTTTTTTATACTCATAGATTATTTCTCATTTATTGTATTGTTAACGAAAAGACCTGGTTTCAGAAACTCTGGAAAAAGTGTTGGGCCAGGATTGAAATAAATGGGAATTATATAGTGTCTGTCCGAAAAGTATATAAACCGTGTTTGCTCTCCTGTCAACTGGGGTGATGGCGGTTGTGCCGGTCCCAGGCTGAAGGGGGAATTGGAACGGATGGGGATCGGTCCGGAACCCGGGATTGTCCTGAAGCCCAAGGACAGCAGGGGGGTCGGGTCCGGTTTCGGCGTTGGGTTGTCGAGCGTGCGTTTGCCTCTACTGTGTCGGTGTCGTCGTTGGTCGAAGGATAACGGGAGGAGCCTGGCGAGTTCCCCGGGTTGGTCACAATTGGCGGCATGTCGTTTCCTGATGCATCGAATGGACCGTGAACAGGGGAAAAACAGCATCGAATGCTCAGCTGTGCGACTTATGATTCAGGCTCTAAGGAAATGCCATTGATCCTCTGGCACCGTTGGCGATGGCCTTTGCCGTCGCCAGGCTGGTTATCCTTTTCCCCCTGTCCTCATCGGGGCCATCTTCCCCTTCCCGATCATTTGGAGCATCATTGCCGCTGCCGTTGGCGGCGGTTCCCTTTACCCTGTTGAGGTAGGTGGCTGCAAATTCCCTACCCTCCTGCCAGCAGGTGGCCCTGACGATGTAGTACGGTTTCGGGACAAACCCCTCGATTTCCTGTTCCCGCCGGCAGATGATCCCGAGTGTCGGGGTTCTTACCCGGCCGATCCCGATGGCCTTGCCGTGCCCCCCGAGATGGACGCTCACCGTTCTTGTGAGGCTGAGGTTGAACACCTGGTTGGCCTGTTCCCTGGCCTACCCGGCGGCATAGAGCCCATCGAATTCACTGATGGGCATCAGGCTGTTGAAGGCATCGATGAGCGTCTTCCTGTCCTCGGCCCCGAAGATGGCCCTCAATACCGTCCCCTTGAAGTTCAGCCAGTCGGCCAGTTCCCGTCCGATCACCAGCCCCTCCCTGTCGCAATCGGTGGCAATCACCAATGTTCCTGCGGTTTTCAGCGCTTCCCGTACCTGCCTGAGGGCATCGCCTGCGCCCCATGCCTGTTTCTTGCCGTATGGCCTGTCCGGCAGGAGGATGGCCGTTGACCATTTCTCCCACTCCGGATTGACTTCCTGTGGCTCCCTGAGGGTCAGGAGATGACCCCGTGCTGCCAGGATCCTGCCATGGCTATCCCCGATGGCTGCCCTTATGTTGCGTGCCTGCGAGGGTTTCTCGCACAGCACGACCGACTGGTTTTTACCCCCCCCCAAAATTCCTGTACCCCCCTATTCTATTCATTTTTCCGCCCTTTTCCCTAACTACATGTTCCATACATGATGAATACAAAACAAGTACAATTTAAACCCAATAAAAGTATTAAATGTGTATAAATAATGTATTAATCATGTATATAATGAATACTGTTTGGTTACATTATTTCCCAACGAGGGAATGATTCGGGAATTATTATTCAGCCGACAGCAGGAAACAGTCCCCGGCCTTGATGGACAGTCCCTACTTCAAAGAAAAAGGTGGTCAATCGACCGCCCGGCTTTATATAATGACAGACTGGTGATTTGGCAACGATTATTTTATTGGTTATGGGATGGGATGAGGGGGTACTCCAGAATCTAGATTGCCCCAGGTTGTAAAAAATGGAAGAGTGCAAAACCCTATCTAGGCTGTTGTGATGTCAGGAAGTAATGTCTCGAGGCTTTCCTTTAGCGGAGGGCACGTATCGTTCCTTAACGACCTGACGATCCATTCTTCGAAATTATTCTTTTTTTGGTTTTTGAGTAGTCTGGCAGCTAAAGCAACGAGTCCCTTATTGTCATAGTATTCGAGTAGCTTCGACAGATCCCTTGCCTGAATGGCACACTTGATCTCTTTGGTCCGCTTTGACGCAATTTTATCAATGTTGATCTCACAAGTTGCCGAGCTGTAACTCTCTTTCAGGCCAGCCAAGTCGGAACTGTCAGATAGGTCCACCTTCTTCAAGGCCCTATCGATTCTGCGTTTGCAGTATTCAACCACGACCTTCTCAATCTTCTGGTCAGTATCCAAAGTCTTGAAAATGGCCTCGGCGAGTTCATTTGCTTTTTCCGCCGCTGCGGGACCATCATACCCTTCACTCTTGGCGATGGCGGCGGATACAGTTGGGAGCAAAAGAAGGTTCTCGATCTCGGATACGGGCAATACCTGTATCCCCAATTCAGCCAAACTGTCTTTATCGTCTTGGTTGTAGTCATCGCCATCCACGATGCCCGAGCATGTGATCCTTGTCAGGCTAGCGTTTTTACGCATCGTAACGACTGAATGGATGACTTCGGTGCAAGATGAGCGTGGAACCACTGTCCAGTCAGGATAACAAGCCCTGTAAATGGAAATATCGAGACTGGTGTTCCTTCCTTCGACGAACAGTATTGGCCGCCGACTTCCGAGTATAAGTGTGGTCACCTCCTCGGAGAAACCCGTGTCCTCTGGAACGGCCTCGATTTCCCATTTTGGGGTTGGATCATAATCACTAATGACGAACTTTTGTACCTTTCGGTTTGTTGCGAACTCCAAGTCATGGGTGATGTAGACAAACGCGCAGTCAGCCCGTACTGCTTCCAGTTCATCCCATAGCTTCGACATTATCGAGGGATGTACATGCAGTTCTGGTTCGTCAATGATTAGCAGTTGATTGTCTTCCGCGACCAGTACCTGCCCGATCATGTAGAAGATTGCCCGTTCGCCGTCACTCATCTCTGATGCACCATACGGGTTACTACCATTCGATGGCTTAACCGAGATATCGTCCCCGGTGATCGTCAATTGCCTAAGTGGCAACAGCCGTTCCCAAATATCCTTCAACAAATCAAATTTGGTGATCTTGAAAGGTTGGGGAGAAGATTCAGCCCCTGGCTTGCTTGCGTGGTAAGCTGTCAGCGATGTGTTTGCTTGCTCTGCAAATAGGGCTTGCATTAGATAATCGTAATCGTTCAACAAATGTGTCGCAGCCTTTCCGGCCCATCGTCCAGGTTCACGAGTTTGAATGTTTGGGGTTGCGTACCCCCTGCCAAACTTCAACCCGCTCAGTGCTTGATCTTCAGAAATCTTGGTAACCTTGGGGTTAAGTGTCAGCGACCTGTGCGCTGAAATGCGGTGTGCATCAGTTCCAAAGCTTTTCTCTATGAAAACAGCAAGCCGGGTTTTCCCTCCTCCATTTGCACCCACGAAGATGGCTGAATTGCCTGGGTTTAGGGCTACTTCGATAGGTGTTTCCCCTGTCGGGATATTTATGTTGAATACCATTTCCAAATTCCAAGCCTCTTAGATCTTGTTCCATAAGTCCAAAAATGTAGCAATTTCAATACATTTCCAAGCAAAAAACCATTCTCGGTTCCAATTCAACTCTAAATTTTAGGGTAAGTAGCATCATTTTTTTGTTTTTGTGACATATAATTCAAGCTCTTAAGAAACAATGCGTGAAGATCTAGCCATTTGAATTGGGTATCCTTCAGGCACTGCTCGGCCCGTTAGGGATCATCGAGATGTTGTTCAATGTGACCAGCTCCGGCCATCTTTCCGGATCGCCATACACCTTGCGGGCCACGATGCCCAGTTTCCTGTCGGTCTGTTGCACCACATGGCCGCAGAACCCCTTGCCCTGCCATTTCATGGTGTCATCGAGCTTGCTTTTGTCCTCGATGTGGGCCACCATTAGCTGGTTAGTCCTTCGAGGATTTGTCCGAAACCTCCCTGATTTCTTTTTCAGGTACCGAACCTGCACTGCCGCAACAGCTCTGCAAGACCTGATAGTGGTAGGGTGGCATAACCGTATCCCTGATCATTTCGACAGGGATAACACTTTTCCCTTCAGGGTTTTCAAGGGATATTATTCCTTTTCCAACCGATAGGATTTCCATCTTGTCGTAGCAGGTAACGGTGAAACCAGCAGGCCAGATCCCCATATCCGGAATTTCCATTGGCGACACTGACAAACATGCCAACAATCTCTTCATTGGAGACAACAAGCACATAACGTGGGTTGCGACTATTGTCCACCAGCTTTTGCACCAGGTACAATGCTGTTCGCTTGTTGCCATCAACGAAGCCGTGACTGGTTATGATTCCATGTATCAGGGCGGCGGCTTTCTGGTATATCCAATGGTGTTAACCATGGTAGGGACGGGCAAGGGCGGCTCGAATCAACCCTTCATCCCGTATGCCATCCAGACCGCCATCCATAAGGGCAAACCTGTGGGCTTCAATGGCATCCTGCCATGTTACCCTGTAGTGCATACTTTACTTCTCGGCCAGGGCAACCAAAGCCGATCGGCGTTCCTTGTACGTTTTCAGAAATGACTTGTCGGATGTCAAGGGTTTCGGTTTTTCCTTGTTTCGCCTGCTGGAAGACCTGGTCGTTTTCCCAACCAGTTTTTCACTTCCGTTCAATACTTGTTGCTTGTCCATCGTTCAGTCCAGCCAATAATTTCATATCGTGTTTTCCTGCAACCGAATATAATTGCTCCCTAAATGTTTGGCAAGAAATTTCCTCACCAATACACATCGAAGACCTTCAGGCAGTCGCTCACCCTCTAGCGGGTATTCTAGAGATGGTGTTCAATGTGGTCAGCTCCCGTCATCACTCACCATCGCCGTAGACCTTGATTTCGTCCTCGACATGGGTCAGCAACAACTGGTGCAAAATACCGGCACCAATGATTGCAAGACCCATCAATTGTAATCCGATCCTGGCCTCCAGGAGTTTCCAGCCCCGGTCATAGCTTTCGGGTATCGTGTTCATGCGTTTCTCCGGTAAAAGCCTGCAGTCAAGATCAATTATCAGAATTAGAACACTCTGGAGGTTTAGGGTCTTGATCACATAGGATTTTCAGAAGCGACTCTAAATTGGAATTTGTTGTATCTATCTTTTCCCCCAATTCTTCAATTGCATTGTTTGTTTGGATAGCAAAAGCATCAAAATTATTCGATAATTCCATAAAATCATTACTCAAAATTTGTTGGGTGAGTTGTATCTCCTGGGCATGGGCTTTCATGTCATTCGCCTCAGTCATGATAAACCATACAAATGTAACAACTGCTGAAAGGACAGCGACCACTGCCAATGCCGCTTGGCTGATCTGTCCTATAATGGAAGGGTTTATGGCGGTTTGCTATTGGGGCATGAATGACCTCAATTCATGGGTGAATAAGTTTCCGATTTGACATTATTGTACAAATTCTGTCAAACAAACCAATTGCTGATTGACCCCTGGGAAATATTACACAAGGATATTCAGGAAGTGGCCAGCAAGACGGCAATGACGATCGCCGAAGCGGCAATGATCACGCCAATAAGCCAGCGGGTGTTGACGGTGTCCCGCCTGGCCATCTCGGTGTCCCGCCTGGCCATCTCGGTGTCCCGCCTGGCCATGTCCTCACGCAATTTGGCAAATTCGGCATCCCGTCTGGCACTGTCCTCCCTCATATTCGACCGCAGTATCTCCCAGCCCCGGTCATAACTCTCGGTTATCGTGTTCATGCGTTCCTCCAACACCGAAAGCCTGCGGTCAAGATCAATGGTTTTTGCAGATTCCGGCATGACCGTTACAATATATTCCCGGTACCGATTTGGCAAGTGGTATTTGCAGGATTGTTTTTGATTTTCAACAAATGGTTTATGAGGTCACCCCGTAATTCAAATAAAGAAACCAGAATAGCGCACAGATTCAAACAAAAGACTCCCATCATTTTTTCTTTGAATGCCTATGAATAAAGGGAATAGCCATTATAATAATGGGTACCATATGTAATGGGCAGTGCACTAGGAATGACTTAACTCTAGGTAACTGGCAGGGGCGAATCAATTCCTTCGAATTTGTTCTTCTGCAATTACATATATTACTGAAATAAATTTTTCATTGAGCAAAAACATACAAATTAATGATTTTTAGGAGGTAAGTGATGAGTATGGTAGTGTCTCACTTTGAAATCTTTTTTTTGTAAGTTTTTGGGCGGTTTGGTTTCGGCGCATTGGCGTCAATCAATTGTACGATCCATTTCAGGTCGTGCAACGTATCGG